>DAOSES010000005.1:0-104095 GCA_035363255.1 Caldisericia bacterium
TGGTTTTAACTTAATCCTTTTTAGGCTTGACATGAACCATAGTATCTGACTCAAGTTGATAGGTTTTTGTGTTTGATTATAATGGCATCAAATTTGTAGGTTGGTAACAAGTATTGGAGTTAGACTATGAAAGATAACCATCAAACGAAATTGAATGTGATTATAGTAATTACCTTGGGAGTTTTTGTTGCTTCGCTGCTTCTCGTGTTTCTTGTGCTTAATATTCGCCAACAGCTTGCGCAAAGTCAGCCAAACCCTTCACTTCAAGGTGCTTCGATAAACGAAGAAAGTCAGGGAAAGGAAAGTAAAGACCCCCCACCCGAAAGCACTGAAGAGGAAGAAAAAAGATTTGGGGTGTGGGAAATGCGGGAAGATGATCTTGAGAAGCTCTTGGAAGAACATAATCGCAGAGAGGAAGAACTCAGGGAAATTACAGAGCGACTAGAGAAGGAAATAGAAAAACATAAAAATTCCCTAACACAACCTTAGGGTAAGTCTGGAATTCAAACTTCCCTGGAACAAGCATTCCAATTTGACAGCTCAAGGCATAAACATATACTATTTCTGTTTGTATGCTTTAGGTAGAAATGAAAAAAAGAGGTATGTAAATCATGTCCAAACGATGTGAAGTATGTGGAAAAGGGCCATTGGTAGGATGCAATGTCAGCCATTCCAATGTCCACACCAAAAGAAGACTTCTGCCCAATTTACAGCGCGTAAAAGTGCTGACAGCCAAAGGGCAGGTGTGCTATATGCGCATTTGCACTAAATGCCTGAAAGCCAGCAAAGTACAATTAGCTGCTTAAGCTAAATCCAACAAATACAGGCGATGAGCGGCTTAAGCAAGGAAACGCGTATTCAGATTCTGCAATTCTTGTGGGATGCCGAAAAACAAAGTCCCACAAGGATTGTAAGAGGCAACGAGCTCATGGAAAGCCTGCAAATTGATGAGTATGCTCTTGCGTCCAACCTTCGTCTTTTAAGTGATTTGAAATGGGTGCGTTTATTGAGCGCTGCTGTGGATGCGAAGGCATATGTTAAAATTACCGAATCCGGTTTGCGACAAATTGAAATTTTATCATGCGGATAACTTTGTACATCCGCTCTTTTTAAGGTTTATTTTTACTCCCTCCTTTCTTGCTTCCTTGCATCTATCATTCAACGAAGAACTTGTCACATGTTCTACATCAGCTTTGCCTGTGGAGCAAAGGGATTATCCCCCTTGGCTCAACTCATTCATCTCTGAATTAAAAGCCTATCTCAATGGTGAAACAGTTTCTTTTTCCACGCCCTATCAATTTCTACCCAACAAAATGAAATGGCAAAAAGCCTGGGAAGCTTTGCAAGAGATCCCTTACGGGCAAACCGTGTCCTACAAAAACTATTCCCAGCGTATAGGACTTAAAAATCCTCGAAATGCTGGCTGGGTGCTTTCGCAAAATCCTTTTCCTCTGATCTTTCCCTGCCATCGTGTGATACGATCTGATGGCTCCTTAGGGGGCTTTACTCCCGATCCAAACATCAAAAAATGGCTTCTAGACATGGAACAAGCAGCAAATGTATAAAACCCCCCTTTTGTATCTCTTCATCCTTGCCTTTTTTCTGGTATCCCCTGGTCAAAAGCCAGTTCAATCTTCAGCAAGCCCTGAAAACATCTACCCTGGCAACTCTATTATTAAAATTAGCCAAAGCCAGGCGCAGGCTGAAAAAAACTACCAGCTTTGGTGTTTTGCAAATCAAACTATTGAGATATTTTTTTCTTCCCTTTCTCCCTCAGTGCTGTTTCATGCGAACGTATCTGAGGGTTTGGAGCAAAAACGCGAAGGTAATCAATTGATAATACGCTACTCCCCTCCCGAAGATCATTATCTCCAGTTTTGGCTCGAAGGCTCCTCTGAAAATACTCCAATAAAGGTCAAGTACCTGGATCCCCACCAGGCATTTCTATCTTTTGCTCGAATGTATGCTCAATACAGCTATCCCTGGCAAAGACGTTTTTATTTGGACTACTACATTACTCCCATTGAACGTAATCAGCGAAAATACCCCGATTCAGCCTACCAGGAGTCCTATCTCGTAAGACTTGGTGCGCCCTATTCCTGGGGAGGAAAGCAAGGTCTCACTACGATACATCAAAAACTTCGTCGCAACGGAGCAGTGGCTTGGTGGAGTGAGTATTATCAACGTAAAACTACGATGCATCCTGTCAACCTCGATGCTTTCGAATCATGTTTCGATTACATACCTGGCCCTGAGAACCCTCAGTACTGGGCTGGTGTGGATTGTTCCGGTTTGCTTGAAATTGCCTGTGAGCTTTCGGGCTTGGTTTATAATTGGCGGGAGGCAAGTTTGATTGCTACTGGGGATTATCGAGGCTCTGCAAACTTCGCCCATATTCGAACCGGAGATATCTTTATTCTTAAAAGGGATGGGATTGTAGTTCATTTCGGAATAATCTCCCGTAAGGGTCCTACCGTATCAAGCACTTCCATTATCCACAGTGCTTGGTTTACATCCTTCCGTTATAACACCAATGCTCTGCTAAAAGTAGCCGAAACTTCCCTGGGCGAATTTCGTAGTTTTTATACCTGGGAAATACGACGATATCATGCGAGATAGGTTTTTGCGTCCCAAACCTTTTCCCTGGTTCAAGTTATTTTTTTACCTCATCGGTTCCGCTCTTGCCAGCATTTCCATTGTAGTCCTTTTAAAAACGAGCTATCCAGGTTTCACTCCAAATGGAGCTTCCACTTCTCTTTCTTTGAACTCAAAAACCACTACTTCTCTCAAAATAAGATCATATGAAGCTCTCCCCAAAGCCTCCGATAAACTAAGTTGGAGTCAAATGTTTCAAGTTCCCTGGGGGGAAGAAGCTCCCGCAGTGGGTGGAAGGGGCTATGATCCTGGTTCTGGGAATGGGATTTCTGGAGGAGCTATGCCTTTAGAGCTTAGGATTGACAAGAAAGGTGACCTATATTTAGGCGATGGATATGGCCCAAGGATGTTGCAGTTTTCCAACACAGGGCGTTTACAAAAGGTGCTTGAATGGGATTTTCTCCGACCTTTGCATTTTTCCTCTTCTCGAGCTCTTTGTGGTTATCGATGGGCAGTGGACTTTATGGGTCGCTGGCATATTTTAGACACTGAAAAACATCAAATTCATTACTATGACCAAAACGGACAATGGATTAAAAGTCATTCCATTGATCACTTTCTAAAGGATCGATTTCTTGTTCATGATGTCCATCCAGTATTGCAAGTTGCCGGGAAAGATCTTTATTTCCTGCAAGTCACCTTATCCGCAAAGGATGAATCTATCAAGACTGGAATGAATCAGATTCCTGTCTTAAACTACCAACAACAGGGTCTTTGGCTTAATGTTTGTGATGGTGAATACCATATTTCTGATATGTCTTATCTACCCATGGTTTATGGTTTGGATTCCTGGAGCATTTTAAATAAGCAAGACCAGTCGTTGATTATTCAACATGAAAGTTTACTCAATAAACAATGGGTCGTGGATAAGCAATGGAGCTTGAAAGATTATCTTTCCCCAGGGGGGGATTTGATAGGAATCGACCATCAGGGAGTTTTATATCTCTGGTCAGGATCAAAACAAGTGCTTTGTTTGGATACTATCCATCATCAATACCAAATCTGGGATCTTCCCCAAGCTCAAGTTTATCATCCTGTTGCGGTGCATCCACAGGGAGGGCTTGTACTTTGCGCTGCTTCAGACCACTTCATCAGCTTTTATCGCATTCATTCTCTGGCAAAATAGCTTTCGGGTTCTTCTCAAGTTTTGGAATCTTGTTATAATAAGTCTCATGAATGTTTCAAAAAAGAATATGCAGTTTTTGGAAAGAATTAAAGGGTGCATTTGTGGTGGCAACATCTGGAGGTATATGCTTTCTGATGTAGTATATGAAATAAAGCAAGCGTTTCCAAAGTATGGCTGGGTAGGAATATATCTCCTTGAGGACGATATGCTCATCCTCGAAACCTTTCTCGGCAAAGCTACCTCCCATACTCGAATACCCCTCGACAAGGGTATTTGCGGAGCCTCTGCCAGTCAGAAAAAAACGCTTGTTATCCAGGACGTCAACAAAGACGATCGATATATCTCCTGTGATATTGCTGTCAAATCTGAATTGGTCGTTCCCATCATCCGAAACAACGAGGTATTAGGCGTTCTCGACATAGACAGCAACCACCGCGATGCTTTCTCTGACGAAGAACGATATTTAATGGAACAAACTGTTGCTATGATGATTGATGCTTTTCCCAACATACGCAAACAATAAAAATATTTTATAGCTTCTGTTTTAAGGCGGTGAATCTAGTGAGAAAATTGGTTTTATCCTTGTTGTTGCTTGCTTTGATCCTTTTTCCCTCTGTATTTTCTGCTTTCTCGGTTCATTCCATGGATTCCAACACTCTTAAAACCATTAAAATATTGCCCATACTCCTCGATTTCAGCGATTTTCCCCGAATGCGCACCGAACAGGAGATGTGGGATATGTTTTTTGCTTCCGACGCAGGAGCTCCCAGTTTGAGAAACTACTTCCTTGAAGTAACCGAAGGCCGATACGAATTTGCCCCCGGATCCTATGAAGTAGGCTCCTGGATGCGTATGCCCAAACGAAAGCAGGACTATGCCAAAGCAGAAACTCTGGAAGAACTCATGACCGATATGATGAGCATTTTACAAGCTCAGGGAGTATCTCTTAAAGAATATGATCAAAATGATGATGGCTATATCGATCATCTACTCCTCATACAATCAGGCGATCCCATTCGAATGGCGAATACTATCTTCTGGCTTCACAAATGGACCGTGCGAAGCTCTATTGGCTATGATGGTATAAAAATCAAAGACTACACTTTATCTGCGGAAGTTTTTCAAGCCGATAAGCTGGCTCCTCTCCACGGCATCTGCCACGAGTTTTGTCACGACCTGGGAGCCTGGGACCTTTATGACTATGACTACGACAGTCAGTATGCGGTTGGTCCCTGGGATATCATGGCAGACAATCGTTCCAATTTTGGGCTTTCCGGTTTTACCCGTTTTTATTTGAATTGGCTTGAACCCATCGATATTACCGAATCGGGCACTTACACTATCAATGCTCTTTGTTCCCAGGAGTCCAATCGTTTGTATCGTGTTCAACTTCCTGGAACCAAGGAATATTTTATTATTGAAAATCGTTTTCCTACTGGGGTGGATGCATGGTGGAAGGGGATCCCAGACAAGGGCTTGGTCGTGTATCACATCGACGGTAGCATACCTATCGCTCATCGTTTCAACGATGGACCCCCACGGTACAAAAACTTTGCAGTTTGGGTAGAGGACGCAGGAAACATCACTGGCAAAATCGATGCAGCTTTTTCATCGGAGGATGCTCAAGATACCTTCACCCCTTATACCACGCCAAATAGTCGAGATTATGCAGACAAGTCAAAACCCAGCATCTTCATTACCGAGATCAGCTCCTCGGGTCCCAGCATGAGCTTCAAAATCGATTTAGTTTATGAAGAGCCCTGGCTGGAAGTTAATCCATCAAAACTCAGCTTTGGAGAAATCGAAAAAGGCAAAAAACTTGCTCGTTCATTTCAACTCCAAAACAAGGGCACAAGCACCCTGCGATCCGAAATCACCACTGATTACAATTGGATCAAGCTTTCTGAATCCCTGGTTTTTGGAAATGAAGCGGAGCTTCAGGTCACAGTGGACACTTCCAACATGACCCTTGGTTTCAACCAGGGTACCATTGATATCAACTCCAATGGAGGCAAACGTAAAGTCAGCATTGAAGTTGAAGTAATTCGAAAATATGGCGATCTCAATGGAGACAACAAGGTGGACGACCAGGATTGGGCCGTTTTTCGAAGAGCTTATGGCAGCCGAAAGGGAGATCCAAACTACCAGACATCTGCCGATTTTAATAAAGATGAACTCATTAATCTTTTGGATTTACATATTTTTTCCGGGAATTATGTTCCCTGAACAAGCTGAACCTCGACTGCTTTTTTCTGTGCTATCTCTGATTTTTTAGATAGTCATCCAAATCCCCATGACCTCCCTTCATCGATCGCAGGAAACAAAGCTCATCCAAAGGTGTAAAAAGGGTGATGCTGAAGCCATGACGATCATCTATGAGTCCTTTAGCGAAGAGCTCCTACGCTCTGCTATTCTATTGTGTAAAAACTTGGACGATGCACAGGATATGGTGTCCCAGGCTTTTATCTTATTCTTTAAATCGATCGATCGGTTTAATACCGACTACCCCCTTCGACCCTGGTTGCATCGAATATTGAAAAATGAAGCTATGACTCTTTTTCAGAAACGAAGTCGAGGATTTGCATCCGAAGAAGATATAAAAATAAATTTAAATAGTTCTGAACCAAATGGGGAGGAAGAAGTATTTACTGCAGAGGAGACTAGATATTTAAAGGAGGCAATGGAGCAATTGAAGGAAGAAGAACGGTGGATACTTCAGGCATATTATTTTCAGGAATTGAGCATCAAAGATCTTGCCATAAGTCTTGAAATACCTGAAGGAACAGTAAAAAGCAGGTTATTTAATGCCCGTGCTTCTTTAGCCAAAAAAATACAAGCTCTAATGCAAAAACAACTATGAAAAACCACGACAAACTTTGCCATAAACTGCAAGAAACTCTTCTATTGCATGGCAAGCAGTCCTTATCTCCTCGCTTGTCTCAGCATCTACTCTCTTGCAGAGAATGTCAGGAATTCTTGCAAGGCGAAGAACTTCTACAAGCTTTTAAAACTGAGCTTAAGACTCGATCTCTCAAGCTTGATCCCGCCCATGATTTTGAGGTTCGCAATACAATCGTAGCCACTGCTCTACGTTTGCAAAATACCAAATCCAGCCATGTATGGTGGAAAAAACCAGCGATATCATTAGTGTCTTTTGTTTTGCTTCTTGGTCTGTTTTGGGGCACTTGGCCCATACTGAGCAATTACCCTATATGGGACTATCAAGTGCAAGAAAAAATCACACAGCTTTTGAACGATGAAACCTTGAGTGTAGCATCCCCAGAAGCTGATAGAGCTGTTTCCATGCGAGCTGTTGATGCAGAAAAGGACACAGATCAATTGTTAAGATTTGCTAGCTGGGCTCTTCCAGGCGCTGAAAGTCAAAAAGCATTTTGGACTTCCGATCAAGAGATGGCGCAACGTTTTTATTGGATATGGATTCGCTTTCTTTCCGAAAAAAGTCAGCAATCCTACCTCAAAGTCCAGCAATTGCTTGATACTCATGGCGACACTAAAGCAGTGCGAATGCTCAAATTACCCCTACGCAAAACAGTTAAGGAATTTGAGAAATACCTCAAACCCTTCCGTCTTGGACCCAAAGATGAAGCCTTCGAGGCAGATGTCTTGGTTTTATCCGTTAATCTTAAACAAGCCTTGATTCGAGTGGATGCATTAGACGAACCACTGCACCTTGATCCAGTGCTTCTCAATCAGATGTATCCTGGAAAAATGCTTCGACTTACCATCAAGAAAGAAAATTCTTTATACTATGTGCTTGCGCTTTCTGAGCCTTTGCTTTCTTCCAGTCTTATTGAAGGAGCAATCAGCAGTGTAAACCAACAACAAATTATCAGTAGTAGTTTTTCCAATCCTCTGGAACTGAATGAAAAAACTTTTTTCAACAATATTAGTCAAGCAGAACTAAAAGCCAACACTGAAGATATTTACTGGTTACGAGTCTTGTTTACTGATGATACAGCCCATGTTTTAAGCTTAAACCGACGAGGACATCCCTTCCAACAGACCCTGAGTGGTACTATCGATCGCATGAGTTCCTACGGTTTTACGCTAAAAGACTACCCTCTACATTTTTATTTTACCTCTCCTCCACTTATTTTTCCCTCCACTTATTCCCTTAACGAAATTGCTAATCGTAGTTTTTGGATTACGGTGGATGGCATCCAATATGAGGATCAGGTTCGTCTAACAAAGATACAAGTACTTGAAAACCCCCTGGATCCCTTTCCCGATCAAGACTACCTCCTGGCTTCAGCTAATTCGGAAAAACCCCTTCTTTCCTCTCCTGCTCAAGGTCCTATCGAAAAACGACAGGGTGGTTCATTGAGATCCCCTCTTGCTTCTTCATCCAAAGAATCAAACAGTTTAAACTTGGATTACATCATAGGGACAACGGGCCACACTCTTCATCTCGCTTCAGGAAAGAATATCACCTACAAATCATCTTACCTTGCTCCTGGCTCCAAAATTCAATGGGAAGGATCTGTTTCTGAAATTTTATCCAGCCCAGAGATTGCGCTTGGTCGATGGAAAACCCTGCAATCTTCGTATCGTTTGATCAACCGATTCGACAATGGAGTTCTTGTGCTACGTTTAAAAGAGGACAGCAAACCCCTCTATATCTATACCTCCGAGAAGATTCCCGATGAAGGAATTTTGCAGGCAAAAGTCGTAGAACACGAACATCTCCTCATTGCAGTTGAAAGCAGAAGCTTTACTCTTTCTCACGTATTGAGTGTTCGAGGAACTGTAGTGCAAACCATGAACAAAGAAAGCAGTTTTCTTCTTGATAATGGAACCATGTTTGTGATCGATGAGTTAAGTCAGATTATTCATGGTCCCATATGGCACGGAAGCACTGTTGTCGTCAAAGGCACTATGATTGATCAGGTTTTTAAAGCTTTTATTGTTGAAGTGGAAAGTGAAGAGCTTATTTTTACTGGCTTAATCGTATCTATCGACCACGATCAAGGTCTGATACATCTCGATTCTGGTGCGAGCATCTTCATCAACGACAAGACCGTTTTTTCTTTCCCCAGATCTTCGCTTAAAGTGGGTTCTGCGGTGCTTATCAGAGCGCGAAGAGAAGCCTCCAGCTTTATTGCTGTAGAGATCCTCGACGCCAAGGACCATGTGTCGGACAAAGGAGCAAACACATGAAAAAAATTCAAAGTTTATTTCTTGTGATCGTATTTCTCTTTTCAGCAAACACGATGACGAGAGCCAAACAAGAATCTCGCCTAAGTGTTTTTATTGAAAAGCCTTTTTTTGGGGAGGCCTCTGCCTTTCGTTTTTTAATGGATTCGTTACCCTTTCAGCTTGAAACAGAAACCATTATCATTAGCTTCCCTTCCAACTATCAATTTCAGATCGATATTCAGAGCAAAGATCTCCTCCTGGGTGAAGGCGTAGAATTACTTTCACTTACTCTCTTAAATTCCAATAGCCTTGAGTTGAAAGCTGTTTTTAATCCTACCCAAGCACTGGATTTTAAGATCTTGCAAAGTGCAGGTATCACCAATCCATTAGAATGGAACAAATCATCTGTTTTTGCTCTACAATTTTTAAACAACAACTTTGTCGTGTTATCATCAGCAGTTCCGCTCCGAGCCCCCAATAACACTATCGTTGTATCTCCATCAGCACAACCTTCCAAGGGTGAAATCTGGCTCAAGCAGTCTATTGAACTTACCTTGAGCTCAACAACAAGCCCCGAAATCAGATATTCCTTGAATCAAGGCAAAGAATATGTCTATCACGAATCGCTAAAGCTTTCCGAGGGTGTTCATGAGTTGACTTATTATGGAGTTCGAACAAGCGGAGCCAAAGAAAGCTTGAAAATAGAAACTTTTTACATTGACATCAGCCCTCCACAGGTGAAAGTGCTTTCGCCCCAAAACAATCATCTTAGCAACAAATCTCAGCTTGAGGTATTGTTTGAGATTCAAGACCTGTCCCCTACTCGACTAATCATCAATCAAACTGGAGAATACCTGGTACCGAAAGAGGGACGACTTGGTATCAAATACGAGCTAAAACCTGGGCGCAACACGATAAATTACAAAGTGATTGATTCTGCAAATCATCTGTTCGAATCCACCCTTACCCTTTTTCTTGATGTAACTCCTCCCTATCTTGTTATTCTTTCCCCTCAACGCGATGAAGTCATATGTACCTCAAAAGTCGATATCACTGGCAAAGCAGAGCTTGACAGTCAGGTATGGATTGGGGATATTCCCGTCAAACTTGACTCCTATGGCAATTTTTCCCTTCAATGGACCCCAAAAGAGGGCATCAACCAACTCCTGGTGAGAGCTTTGGATAAGGCAGGAAATGAAAGCAGGCGAGACTTGCAGTTTATGGTGTTTCCAGGGATGGCTATCGAAGCCTGGATCGGTCAAAATCAGGCAAAAGTCAATGGAAAAGATAAAGAAATCAATCCCGCTCCCTTCATCGACCGTATGAGCAATGAAGTTTATTTTCCGCTTCGTTTCATTGCCGAAACCTTGTCCTACGAACTCCTTTGGGTGGCTCAGGGCTCTTATGTTTCCATGAAAAAAAACACTTGGGAAATACGGCTTAGGCCATTAGATCCTTTGGTTCAAATAAGAAACTCAGAACAGGTTGAAGATGTGCGTTTACAATATGTTCCTACGGTATATCAAGGATCCACCATGATCCCAGCAGAATTTATCAAACGTATCCTTGGGGGTGATGTGATTTTTGATACCACTGCCAAAAAAACCATCCTTCATTTTTGTGAAAAAACACCTTCTTCAGAAATAAGGAAATGAGGTGTAGCATGAAAAAAGTTCTATCTTTACTGTTACTTGTCATCTTGCTGATGGGCACATCACCTGTGAATGCCCAGGAACCTGCAAGAATAGTCATTTCTCCGAATGTTCAATGCCTGCAATTGGGTGAACAAGTCACTCTTACGGCCCAAGCTTATGATGCAAGTGGAGCATTGATACCAGGGGCTGCTTTTGATTGGTCCTTGCAAGGGCCAGGGAGCTTGTCTTCCAGCAGTGGATCGACCGTCACCTATCAAGCCAATCGTGATGGGCAGGTAGTGATAACGGTTCGCTCTGGAACGGTAAGCGCGAGTATTCGTTTTTCTGTGGGCAGTGGAAAAGTCAGCAATGTCCAGGCTCGAGTCGATCCAGATACTGCTGGTGCAGTGGCTGAATACTACATTTTTTTTGAAACAGATGATTGTGGCATCCTGGAAGCAGGCGATCAAATATATGTGGCTTTTCCTATAGGCACGATTCTTCCCAATTATTATCATTGTAGTACGGTGACCGTCAACGGAATGATAGCCTCCTATGAGGTACGAGAATCCAGCGATCGATCTAAAAGTCCTATTCTTATCATCACCATCCCCAACAATTTTCGTCCTTCTTCATCCATTTATATACGAGTATGCAAAGTAATTAATCCCCGTGGTGGCAGTTGTTACGTCCTGGCGGTTGCTACCAGCAGACAAACTCAGTGGGTGCTTTCTTCACCCTATTCCATCCGTGGATCTATCATTAGTCCTCCCATGGTGGAAGTTAAGCCTGATATTGCGGGAGAAACAGCTGTTTATAAGATCACTTTTAAAACTTCTAATTCAGGTCGTTTGTCAGGGTGTTATGGTAGTTTCATTATGGTGGAATTTCCAGTCGGAACCAGGATGCCTCGTGAGATATTACCCGAACACATTATGGTCAACCGGGTGCCAAGCTGTCCTCATATCAAACCGGAAATCAATGGACGTACTGTTAAAATTTTCCCTCAGATGGTAGTTATTGAAGACTCCGATGTCGAGATTGAATTTACCCTCGAAGCAGGCTTTGGCAATCCCGAAAAACCCGACGATTATCAGTTGGCGGTATGGACTTCTTCTGACACCATACGAGTTCTTTCACGTTCGTATAAAATCAGGGCATCTACTATCGAAGATTTGCAAGTCGAGGTGGATAAGCCATTTATTCAAACTCCTTCAGCCTATACTATTCGCTTCAAGACAGGACTGGTAGGGCGATTGGGTATCGGTGCTTTGATAACCATCTATTTCCCCTCTTCCATGACGATGCCAAGTCCAGTCAGACCAGGAAGTATCAAGATCAATGGGGTTCCCACCATCAAAAATCCCATCTTTGACGGAAAAACCATATTGCGTATTCCCACTCCCGTTGAGATCGAAGCACGTAGCCAAGTCGAAATTGTCATCAGTGAAGAGTTTGGTCTCATTAATCCTCCCGATCCAAGACGTTATTTTCTTGAAGTGCAGACAGCAAAAGAAGGTACATTGGTTAAATCAAATGAGTTTGTGATTGGTCCAAGCGTGGTTGGAGAGGTTTCAGTTCGTCTGAGCATGCCCTATATTGGAGTTGCAAGCGCTGTTGAGTTGTCTTTTGTTTCTGGTGGTGGCGGTAAAATGACTGCTGAGAAAGATAGAATTTTCATTGTTTTCCCCAAAGGCACTCACATCCCCAATGCAATCCAAAAAAGCGCTATCACCATCCAGGGGCAAAGCATACCCGTTACCCCATTTATAAAG
This sequence comes from Caldisericia bacterium, assembly GCA_035363255.1. Classification (GTDB taxonomy): domain Bacteria; phylum Caldisericota; class Caldisericia; order UBA6126; family UBA6126; genus T3SED10-260. The sequence continues at coordinate 12,348 of DAOSES010000005.1, forward strand.
AAAGACATCGGAGAAATCATGCTCCATGTCCCTGTTGACATTCCAGCCCAGAGCAAGGTAGTCGTGCGATTTGAAGAAAGCGCAGGTCTGCTCAATCCGTCTCAGACAGGTTTTTATCGATATCAAGTGGCTACATCCAGGGAAGTCTCCTACATACAATCCCCTCCCATTGAAATCACAGAATCCACTGTGCGTTTTGTCCAAGTAAAAGTACTTCACAATACGATCAAAGAGCTCAGTCGTATGAGTATCTCTTTCCAACTGGGGGATGCTGGAAAGCTCGAGAAGAACGATCGTATTCGTTGTTTTTTTGATGCAGGATTTGTTTTTCCAGACAGCATAGACAAAGGAATCATATTGAATAGCGTACCATTAGATCCTTCTGATATCATAGTGGATGCCTCAAGAGATATGATTGAAATACGCTTGAACGAGGAATACCCTGAAGGTAGTTTGATGAGTCTTGAAATCCAGGAAAGCGCCGGAATCAGAAATCCAGCCCAGGCAGGAATGCATCAGATAGGCATTTCAAGTAGCAGTGAAACCCGAACCATAGCTTCTCCCGAATTTCGCATCATTCCCTTACCCAGCACAGAATATGCTCTGGATCCAATGATCCCTGATGGTCAAAATGAATGGTACATTTCTGAACCAAGCTTGACCCTGAATATAGACACAGAAGACAAAGAACGAGCTGAAAGCTATGTTTCCATCAATGGATCCGAATGGAGCAAATACACTGAGCCTATATCTTTTGCTTCTGGAGAATACTTGATTGAGTTCTACAGTCAACATAGCGATTCTGCAAAAGAACAAAAACAGAGCATTTCGATCAAAGTGGACACCAAAGCTCCCATTATTCAGCTTAGCGAAAAAACCGTCTATACCAATAAAGGCAATTACAAGCTTTCTCTTGCCATTATCGAGTCCTGGTTTGATTATGCAATGGTAGGAGAGCAGAGAATCGATTCCCTGATTGAAGGTAGATTGATTGCAAATGTATCTCTTCAGGAAGGTGAAAACAAGCTCATCATACTAGTGTATGATCTTGCGGGACATCGGAGTGAAGAGCATCTAACCCTGGTATTGGACACCCAGGCTCCCAAGCTTGAAATCTCACAACCTCTACCCTGGTCGAAATCGATTCGAAGCAGAATCTGGATAAGTGGAACCACGGATCCCGATGCTGAAATTTTCTGTAATGACAAACCCTTGCGACACATCGAGGGTAGCTTCGAAGGTTTTATTCCTCTTCTTCCTGGCCTGAACGCTTTAAATTTTCTTGCCGTGGATCGTGCAGGAAATGAAAAAAAATATACTCTTCCCGTCCAGTATGCTGAAAAATTCCAAGCTGAGATTTTTATCGACAAAACCAAAGCTCAAAGCAGTTTTGGGGAAATTCATTTTGATGCTCCGCCCTTTATTGAAAAGTCATATACCATGGTTCCTCTGAGAGTTTTTGCTGAACTTTTAGGCTATCAGATTGAATTTGAGCCAGTTTTTCAAATCATCACCATGAGTGAGTTTGGAGGAAAAACTATTCGTGCCCAGGTAGGCAACACCATTTTTACAGTGAACGATCAAAAGAAAACCTTAGCTGTTGCTCCTATGATTCGCAATGGCAGAACCTTTGTACCTTTGCGTTTCTTTGCGGAAGAATTTGGTTTTGAAGTATCTTATCGAAAGGAAAGTCACAGCGTATTATTAACATACCATGAACCTACTGAGTAGTTTTTTATTTTATTCTGCCCTATTTTTCTATACTCTCACTGCTTTTTTCTTTTTGCGATTGTTTGTCTGGAAAAGATATAGTGAGTATTTTTATTGGAAAAAGCGACCCTTCATCTCCTCTCTTGATTTAAGCTATCTTGCTCGTCATCAAAAAAGTGATTTACCATTTCTGAGCATTCTTGTTCCTGCTCGAGATGAAGCCCTGGTGATTGAAAAAACCATCTCCAACCTTTGCCAGATGGAGTATTCTCCCAGCCATTATGAGATTATAATCATCACCGACGAAAGAGAAGAAATCGCATTTCTTAAAAAAGCCAGGTCCAACCTTCCAACAACTGCAAGCATAGCCCGTGATTGGCAAGTAAAATGCTTTCAGCAAGGCCCACGCATCAAAGTGCTTACTGTCCCCCTGGGTTTTGATGGTCAATATCAGGGAAAGGTTTCTTCCGTCCAGTTTCCATCTACCAAAGGCAGAGCCCTTAACTATGCCCTGTCTTATCTTGATGGTCGATCCACGGTTCTTGGTTTTTATGATGCAGAAAGTCGCCCGGATCATAAAACTTTTCTCTACGTCGCTCATGAATACCTTATTAAAAAAGAAGGAATGGCGATATTGCAAGGACCACTATTTCAAGTGAGAAATTTCTATCGCCTGGGTCCAGTGTCTCGCCTGGGGGGTTTGTTTAAAGCCATATCTCATGATTGGTACCTCCCTGTGATTTTTAAAACCCTTCCCTTTGTGGGGGGTACTCATTTTTATGCAATACGGAGCCTGGTGGAACAGGTCAGGGGTTTTAATCTCTCTGCTTTGACCGAAGATTTAGATTTTGGTATTCGAGCTTATCAACACAAACAGCAAAAAGTTGAATTTCTGCCTTTGGTCTCCACCGAACAAACTCCCCCACGTTTCAGGCAATATTTTCAACAACGTTTGCGATGGGCCTCTGGACATCTACAAGTGATGTCAGCTCTCAGCAAGCGCGATCCCATCTTTTGGCATCTTTTTTTCAAAGGACCTTTTGAATGGCTCTTGTATCAGGGATCAGCATTTACAGTGATAGGGCTCAATCTCTTACTGCTTTCCACCCGCTTTGGATGGGTCCCAGCCACTATGATCCATTTTCCTCTTAGTATGGAGTATGTTTTTGGTTTTCTTAATATTCCTTATTTTCTTTTTTCTTATTACTGCTTTCGTCGCTATGCTTTCACCTACGACCGTGATAAGCATCTCACGCATATGTTTCCAGGTTTTGATTTAATCAGAATCATAAGCTCTTCTCTCTTGGTTTTTCTTTTGCCATTACCTTACACCTATGCCATAGCTCTGCATTTTTTTCGAAAAAAACCCTTAATATGGGTTAAAACCGCAAGAACAGCTGAATAAACTGTCTTAGAATCTTCATTTAAAACAGCTATTTTCTCAAGCTTTATTTAAAACTTATTAATCAATTTTGATTATTTTTTAAAAAAACTGTATTTTATTCTTGACAAATAAGAATACTATTTGTAAAGTCAAGGTATGTTTAAAGAACGTGAGATTTTAACATCTCTACAACCTTTTTTATATAGTCCAGAGGCCGTATTCATAACAGGCATGCGCCGTACGGGCAAAACCTCCATATTAAAATACCTTTATACAAAATTTGATACCAAAAACAAATTATTCCTGGATCTCGAAAATCCCATCAATCGAAAGTACTTTGAATCTGACAACTACGAAAAAATAAAATCTTCTCTCGAGATTCTCGGACTCGACTTTACCACTCCAAAAATTGCTATTTTCCTTGATGAAATCCAATACTTTCAAACACTCCCATCGATTGTCAAATACTTCATTGATACCTACCGGGTAAAATTCTTTTTAACCGGATCTATTCATTATTATTCACAAAAACTATTTGACGAATCTCTTGCTGGAAGAAAAGTAGTTTTTGATCTCTTTCCCCTTACATTTAGGGAGTTTTTACGCTTTAAAGGCAAAAAACTCAACCCCCCCATCAACAACAATGGAGGCATATCCAAAGCCATTTTTGACGTCTTATCCACCATGTACGAAGAATATATTTTGTTTGGTGGTTTTCCTGAAGTAGTACTCAAAAAAACGATCGAAGAAAAAAACCGTATTCTTGATGATATCTTTGCTTCTTTTTTTAAATTTGAGGTAGTCCAATTGAGTTCCTATCGAAAAAGTGAGGTCATTCGCGATCTCATGCTCTTACTCATGAAGCGCACCTGTCATCGTCTGGACATCCAAAAAATATCCCACGAACTTGGAATATCTCGCGCAACCACCTACGAATACCTACGCTTTTTAGAGGATTCCTATTTTATTCGCATTGTTCGCCCCTATCTTAGCGAAAATTCCTTAGAGATTCGAAAATCAGCCCGAGTTTATATCTGCGACAGTGGGCTTGTCAATCAGTTCACCCGAGTCCCTGAAGAATACCTTTTCCAAAACAGCGTTTTCCAAAACCTTCAAACCAAAGGCACTCTCCAATACTACGAACGAAAAAGTGGAGCAGGTATCCATTTTATCCTCAACGAAAAGCAAGCTTTCCAAGTCACTCTCCATCCAAACAAATCCGATCTAAGTCGGCTTAAAAGACTGGCGAGTGAGCTCGAATTAACTGAGTTTGCTCTTGTTTCCAAGCATTATTCCGAGCTCGAAGCGGTGGAGTACGCCTTTATGGTCTAAATGAACCAAGCGATGAACCTGCTAAAAAAAGGATGGTATTTAGTTTATGATGAATAAAAAAAATAACGACTATATTACAAAGTTTATGGATAATCGATTTTTAATGCAAAGGAGAAATATAATGAGAAAAGGAATTAGTCTAAGTATTGTGCTATTTCTCGTTCTTTCTCAGTTCGTTTTTGTGCAACCTGCAGCTGCTCTTTCCGCAGCAAATGTTACCGTTACTCCCCCCATCGCTGGCAAAGAGGCTTCCTATTCCATCGCTTTCACTACCGGAGCCCTGCCAGCCCATGAAATACCTGCAAGCACCGGCTATATCCGCATCACCTTCCCCTCAGGCACCACCATCCCCACCACCATCACCGCGGCTGATGTTACGGTTAATGCAGTGGCCACCCCTTCCAATCCCACGGTCTCAGGTAGTTCGGTGCGTGTCATGGTTCCATCTTCCATCACACCCAGCTCTCCTGTTACTCTTCTTTTTGCGCTCAATGCCGGCATTAAAAATCCCACTACCACCACAGGAAATCTCAAGCTCAAAGTTGAGACAGGATACCTGGTAGGCACTACTCAAACAGTCATCGAATCAGCAGTTGATTCCAACCCCTATTTCATCGGTTCTCCCGCCACGGTTACTCCTGCTGTCAACACCGATCTCAGCACTTTTGTGGAATACAAAGTGGTTTGGAAGCTTGGCAATGAAGGCGCTCTTAGCAAAAACTCCGGCACCATCACCCTCACCTTTCCTCCTGCTTTTGATATGCCTGATGGCGCTTATCTAAACGCAATTCCTGGTACCTATATCATGGTCAACAATACCCGTCTAAATGCTTCTGCCACTTGCACCAAAGCTCTTCCTGCGGATCCTCTCGTTATTACTTTTACCACTCCTGTCGATTTAGCCAACAACGCAACCGTTACAGTTCTTTTGACCAATCAAGTGGGTATGAAAAATCCCATCGCTGGAGACTACACTATCCAGGTCAAAACATCCAAAGAAAACACTGACATCCAATCAGAGTCTTTTGCGATCGTCAATGCCGTCAAATTTAACATCGACCTTGATCCAGTCAAACCAGGCATACAAGGCGTGGTGGTTGATCCCCCAGTAGTCAGTGCGGAAGCCGAATATGTCATCGCCTTTCAAAACAATATTCCCCTTTCTGTGAATGTTGGCACCATCACTATCGCCTTCCCTACCAGCACCATGCTTCCCACTTCCATCCCCTCTTCTGCAGTTATTTTTGATGTGGGTGGCGTTGTCACCGATTTGGTCTTTACTCCTGCTCGTTCGGGCAACAATGTGACTATTACTGTTCCCGTAAATATTCCAGCCAATTCTGATATCACCATAACTTTCCAGCGGTCCTTAAAAGTCAAAAATCCCACTACTGCCAATATATATCACCTTCAGGTCATGACCTCTTCCCAACCCCATTATCGGGTTTCCACACCTTATGCTATCGGCACAGCAGTCACTGGTATCAAGGTGACCCCTTCTCCCGATACTTCCAACACAGAAAACGTTCAATACCTGGTTGAATTCAAACTCGGTGCCAATGGTGCCCTTACCGCCAACACCGACAAAATATATATCATGCTCAAGGTGGCAGCTCCTGTGATGCCTTCCACCCTCACCCCAGCCTCGGTTTTGGTAGGCAATGATCGTACTCTGGTAGCCACCGAAGTTGAAAATACCACCCTGCCAGCTGACCCCCTGCTTGCTGGATATCAGCGCTTTATTGTCACTCCTCCCAAGGATATTGCTGCCAATCAAACAGTTAAAGTTACTTTTCTTTCTTCGGCAGGCCTCAAAAACCCCACTCCAGAAAGTCTCAGAGGCTATGTACGCACCAACAAGGAACCCATTCTTAGCGACTCTCCCTTTTATTTGATAGTGGATGCCGCAGAAGTTGGAAATATTGTCGTAGATCCTCCTTCCTCCGGAGTGGAAGCAGGCTATACCATACCAGTCACCATAGGTCAGGCTTTGGCAAAAGATACAGACACCATCACCATTGCTTTCCCGATGGCCACCACTATTCCAACCTCTATTGCTCCTGGCAGTATCACGGTCAATGGTCTTGGACTTAATTTTGCTCCAACAGTTTCAGGTAGAAATATCACTTTCCGAGTTCCTGCCAATTATCCAGCCACCACTCTATTAACCATAGAGTTTACCAAAGCAGTCAAAATCAAAAACCCCACCACTCCAGGTCTTTATACCCTCCAGGTTATGACTTCCATGCAACCCAACTACCGAGTTTCTCCCCCCTACGGCATTGGCTCTTCGGTAACCAACGTAAAAGTGACTCCAAGCCCAGATACTGCCAGCACCACCAATGCTGTTTATGTGGTAGAATTCAAACTAGGTGCCAACGGTGCCCTCAGTGGAAACACCGATAAAATATATATCATGCTCAAACTGGATGCTCCAGTGATGCCATCCACTCTCTCTCCCGCTTCAGTGCTGGTAGGAAATGATCGTACGGTCATCTCAACTGAAATCGAAAATACTACTCTTCCTGCAGATACTTTACCTGCAGGTTATATTCGCCTTGTGGTCACTCCTCCCAAAGATATCGCCGCCAATCAAAACGTTAAAGTGACCTTTCTGGCTTCAGCAGGGCTTCAAAACCCTCTTCCAGGAAGCTTGAGAGCTTTTGTGCGCACCAACAAAGAACCCATTGTGATGGATTCAGCTTATTATTTAATCGTTGATGCTGTCCTGGTTGGAAATGTTGTGGTAGATCCTCCCTCCACCAGTTCTGAGGCTTCCTATACTTTCCCCATCACCATTGGCAGAGCTATGGTCAAAGATATCGACACTGTCACGGTAGCTTTTCCTCAAAGCAACACCATTCCCACCAACATTACCCCCGGAAGCATCACCGTCAATGGCTTACCTCTCAATTTTGCCCCCACGATTTCTTCCCGCACCGTAACTTTCCGTGTTCCAGACAACTATATTGCCGGAACTGTACTTAATATCGTATTTACCAAATCTGCAAAGATTAAAAACCCCACCACTGCAGGGCTCTATGAATTGCAGGTCATGACTTCCATGCAACCCAACTACCGAGTTTCTCCCCCTTATGGCATTGGAACATCGGTATCAGGCTTGAAAATTACCCCCAGCCCCCAGACAAAACTTTCAACTGATGTTCAGTATGTGGTTGAATTTCGTTTGGGTGCTAATGGAGCTTTGCGAGGAAACACCGACAAAATTGTTCTTTTACTGCCTCTCACTTCCCCCCTCATGCCCTCCACCATTCCTGGCTCATCGGTGATGGTAGGCAATGATCTTTGCACCATAGCTATAGCAGTGGAAAATACGACAGCTCCTACCGACGCACTTCCTGGAGTTGAATATGTAAGAATTATCGTCACTCCTCCCAAAGATATAGCTTCAGGTCAAAATGTAAAAATCACCTTCCTGCCCTCAGCAAGCCTTCAAAACCCCAATGCAGGAAATTGGCGTGCCTATGCGCGTACTTCTCAAGAGCCTATCGTCGTCGAATCTGATTACTACCTAATAGCTGATGCCATCGACATCACAGCAGTAAATGTAAACCCTCCCTCAGTTTCGGTCGAAGCTCAATATACGATTACATTCGATATAGGCACTAATTTAAACCAAAACACTGGAACCATCACTGCTTCCTTCCCAACAGGCACCACTATTCCCACCACTATTCCCACGAGTGCTGTCCAAATCACCCAAAACGCCATCACCCAAAACCTTACCGTCAATCCCCAGGTTTCTGGCACTCGTGTAATTATCACCGTTCCAATGAATTTAATAGCCAACCCTTTATGGCCTATTACCCTGGTTTTCCAAAAAAGTGCAGGCATCAAAAACCCCACCAAGCCAGGTCTTTATACCCTTCAAATGATGACCTCTGCTCAGCCCTATTTCCGAGAATCCCCCATGTACACCATCGGTTCTTCGGTTTCTGCAGTCAAAATTACTCCCATGCCCAATACCATGGCAGAGCAAAACGTTGAATATCATGTGGAGTTCAAAACTGGAGCAGTAAATCTCAGAGCTAATCTTGACCAGATTTTCGTCTGGCTCCCCATTTCTGGCGTTGGTCCTTCTCCTTTGTCTCCCGCCACAATCCTGGTCAATGGTGTTTACACCAGCTTAAGCACTACCCATGTGCTCGACACCATCAATGCCGTAAACTACCAAAAATTTATGATCACCGTACCCGCGGAAGTCAAACAAAACTCTACCGCAAAAGTAGTTTTCCTCAGCTCCTGTGCTTTAGCAAATCCTCTTGCAGAAGGCATCTATAAAGGGTATGTCGCCACTTCTCTCGAAGATATCCCCATCGAGTCGGAGCTCTACGGAATTGTAGATTCTGTTACTTTCCCTGGCTTTATCCCTCCTGGTGACTTAAGATCAGTGCTTCCAAAACCTAATGCTATTAAGCTTCCTGCCCAATATTTACTATCTTTCCGTACCACCATAGGCAAGCCAACCCTGCAAGCCAACATTGGCACGGTATCAGTAGTTTTCCCTGCAGGCACCAAAGTCCCAGGCACCATATCCGCTGGCTCGATCTATGTTTCCAAGACTCCTACCCCTATATGGGCACCCGGGACCCCCGACAACGTAGTTTGCAATCCTCCCTCCGGGACGGTAGTCACCCAACCCGTGATAGTATCCGGGCAAGAGGTTACCTTCCGTACGCCTATGGATATTTTTGGCGGTGAAACAGTCTATGTGCTCTTCTGTTTGTCTGCCAACATCGAAAATCCACCCGATCCTGGCTTATACCATTTACAGATCAAAACAAGTTCTCAACCCAATTATGGTATATCCAGATCTTATCTCATTCGTTCCACCATCGAAAAACCAGTCGTTACTCCTATTCCTGCCGTCACTGCTGAACTGGCGGAATATACGATTCGCTTCAAACTCGGTGCCCAAGGAGCATTGACTCCCAATGTTGACAAGATATTCCTTGCTTTCAAGAAGGATCCCCTTAATGTGAACGATTATACTACCCCCCCTGCAGGCAACCTTGCTCCCTCCACTATTCGTGTCAACGGCGTCTTTACCACTGCCTTCAATATTGTCCAAACTGGGCCTGTGCTTCCCCCCAATGTGGACAATGCCCCTGGCTGGACAGAATATCGCTGGATAGAAATTCAAAGCCCCATGGCTTTAGATGCAAGCCAGGAAGTTACCATTCAGATTTTAGAATCTGCAGGACTAATCAACCCCATCAATGCAGGCAATCATATGCTGGTCGCTTGGACCAATAAAGAGCCAGTGGCGATAGGGTCTTTTGAATACATCCTGGGTGATGCAATCAAAAATGTTACGGTTCCGGTTTCTCATCCCAATCCTCGTACTGCAGGCAGCATTGCTGAATATCAAATTGAATTCAATCTTGGAGCATCTCCGGTAAGTGCTCTTAATGCCAATGTAAGCACAGTTACTGTTACCTTCCCTGAAGGTACTATTCTTCCAAGCTCCATCAATCCTGCAGATATTAAAATTCGACAGGGAGTAAATCCTTTTGCTTCATCACTTCCCCCAGTAGTCATAAGTGACCGTTCCATCCAGTTTGTTGTTCCAAATTCTATAGCTGCTGGTTCTTCCGTAACTGTACTCTTCGCCAAAGGAGCAAAAATCAGTAACCCAACAACACCAGGTTCTTATCGGCTTAAGGTTCGCACTTCTTCTCAGCCGATTGATGCTCATTCCAATTACTATACTATTCTCTCCACCAGCGGAATTCCCAAAGTGAGTGCTGATCCTGCGGTCATCAACTACGAAAATACAGCTTATACCGTCGAGTTTACCAGTGGGCAAAATGGCTCTCTGAGTGCAGGCATCGACAAGATTAAAATCTATTTTGATCCTACATTAGCTGGATTTAATGACAATCCAGACCCATATCCACAATTGAATACAGCCATACCTCCTAATTCTATTCATGTTAATGGGGTTCCCATATCAAGCATTCCCGAAAAGATTAACTCTCTTACTCGTTTACAATACTTACAATTTTTTACTCCTGTTGATATTGCCGCTGGTGAATTAGTAATAGTCGAAATCTTGGGTCTTACTGGTATTAAAAATCCTGGAGTTGTTGGGCCTTATCGATTAGTAATTGAAACCACCTCTGAACCCACCCCGGTCGAGTCTATGGAATTTAGTCTCTTTTCATCCATCACTGCTCCTCTCGTGACTCTTTCCGTTTCTGATGCTACTCCTCCCAAACCCAAGGGCACCAGTCCTCATGCCAAGGTTCAGGTTAAAATTGATTTCAATACTGGCCCCGCAGGCAATCTGGTAAAAGATATTGGCACTCTAAGCATTGAGTTTCCTTTTGATACTTATCTGCCACTTGCTTTTGCTCCTGGCAGCATTCGAGTCAATGGCATCACTCTCGTGGAAGCCCCTGTGGTAGATCTTGAACATCGCAAAATAACCATGAAAACTCCTGTACATATTGCTTCCAATGCCGCAGTGGAAATTATTTTCACTGAATTGGCCGGAGTAAGAAATCCTACTCAACCTGGCAACTATACCCTCAAGGTAGCTAGCTCTTCAGAGCCCTTGTTTATTCGCTCCACTCCTTACGTGATTGAGGGGCTTTCTGCCGCAAGCGTGGAAGTTGATCCCTGTTTGTTTGATAGCGCTATGGCGAAATATCATATTAGCTTCCAAAACACACTTCCCATTCTCTCTGGTTCCACCATCATTATTGAGTTTCCCCATGGCACCAAATTGCCTTCAGTGATCCAGGGTAGTTATGTTCTGGTCAATGGAAGACCTGCCAATGTGGGCACTTTCCCTCAGGTAGCAGTCAATCTGCAAACAGTAGAAATTAAAGTACCCGAAAATATTCCTGGCTTATCCGTGATTGACATCGTCTTCCTTCCCGAAGCCCGTATCACCAATCCTCCCAGCGGAAACTATATGCTCAAGATCCGTACCAATACTGCTGATCCTGATTTTCGCTTTATCGAATCTCAGCCTTACTATATCTGCCAGCTCATTTCGTTGGCATCAGTAGAGATTACTCCCCAAAATCCCACCCTGGAAAAGAATTCCACTCGAGCTTTTACTGCTATTGTAAAAGACGATCAGGGCAATGAAGTCAAGTCGGGTTTACAATTCAATTGGACCTTGGAAGGCACTGTAGGCAATATCTCGCCCAATAATGCCCGTACCGTTACCTTTACTGCCGGATCCCAAGCTGGAAAAGGCAAGCTGTCTGTTCAAGTCAGAGCTTATGGCACCCCCGATCCCGTCACAGCATCTACCGATATTACTATCGCTGCCAGTCTGGCATCCATTACCATATCTCCAAGCTCTGCTACCGTCCAAACAGGTAAAACTCAAACTTTTACCGCAACTGCAAAAGATGAATTAGGCGCAACCCTAAATATAGACGTTGATTGGACCCTCATTGGAGCATTAGGCTCCTTGAGTCCTGCCAAAGGCAAGACCACTACCTTCACTGCCAGCAGCACCGAAGGAACCGGACAAATCAAAGCTTCTGCCACTTTCGGAGGAGTTAGCAAAGAAGCTACTTCTTCTATCACTGTCAGCTCCGAAGCTGCTCCACCTCCCCCCCCTCCTCCTCCCCCACCCCCTGCTGATGTTCAACCTTTCACTGTGGTGGTAGCTCCATCCAATGTTCGCAGTAGTCAGGCAGAGATTAACTTCTCCTTTACAGTATCTGCTTTGGCAAACGTGGACAATGGACTCTTTGACATGACTATACCCGAAGCTTTCCCAGCGCCAATCCTGACCTCTTCTTCAGCAGGTTTTGTTGAAGTCAAGGGAGGAGCGGGAGTTGAATTAGCCACCCCTATTTCCATCAATCAACGAACAATAACCATCACAGTCACCAAAATGACTCGGGGACAAATCTTTACTTTGTCGTATAGTCGCGTGACTGCTCCTGAACGTCCTGGTGAATATGTTTTTATTTGTAATGGAAAAGCTAAAGCCGATGCAAGCATGAAAGAAGTTACCGAACAACCCAAAGTCACCGTCGTATCAGCCTCTGATGGTGCTGGTAGAGCTACCATTCAGCCTAACGAAGCTTCAGCTGGAGCTATTGGTCAGCAGTTTGCCATTACTTTTATCGCTGATGCTATCATGGATGGAGGAGCCATTTCAGTGACTATTCCTGATGGTTGGTCACGTCCCTCTCTTAACGCCACCTCCCCTGGATTTATAAAAATGGGTGAGATGACAGCAGAAGTTGGCTCTCTCGAAGTTTCTGGAAACGTCATCACCTTACCCATCGAAAAACTCGATATCAATCAAAAATTTACCATCCTTTATACCAATGTTGAAGTTCCCAAAAATCCCAATACCTACTCATTCCTTGTGAAAAGTAAAGGCTTGGGTGGAACTCTCAAACCTATCGTTCTCAATCCCTCGGTCAAAGTGGACAACACCCGCATTGCAGACGGAAAAGTTGAAGTAAAGCCCAATATGACCAACACCCCCGCAGAATACTCCATCACCTTCCGTTCCTCTCTCAGTGGCTTCCTGCCCAAAGATATCGGCAAAATTACCCTGGTCTTCCCCGCCGAAACTACCTTACCCTCTTCCATTCCCTCCGATCAGGTCACAGTGAATGGAAAAGTGGTAACACAAGCCATTGAAGTCGATCCTCTTCGTAGCACTCTTAGCTTGAGCGTTCCTGAGGATTTACCCTCCAATTCGCTCATCATTGTAAAGTTTTCAGAAAAAGCAAATATCATCAATCCCAAGACTCCCAAAGAAGATTACCGCATTATGATTTCCACTACCTCAGATTCCATCCCAACAGCCAGTGCCAATTTCCGTATTGTGGTGTCTTTGTTGCGTAATGTTAAAGTTAGCGTTTCGCCCATTGTTCCTGGAGCAAGTGCTGCCTACAACATCAAGCTGATGGTGGGTGGAGCTGGAGCCTTAAACATCAATCAAGATACTATTACTTTGGTCTTCCCCTCTGATACTGTTTTGCCGGCTACTATCGCTGCCAATAGCATCACTGTAAACGGAACACCGCTTCAAGTGCGTCCTCAGATCGATATTGCTCAACGCAAACTCACCCTATCTCTCCCTGTAAGAATTGAAAACGATGCGGAAGTGACCATCGACATTCTATCTTCAGCCAACCTGAAAAATCCTACCCGGGATGGAATGTACAAGCTCAAAGTTTCCAGCTCAAAGGAAAGCAATCCTGTCGAGTCGGAAGCTTATCAGATTGGAACTTCACTTCTTGGAGATGTGAAGGTTTCCCTTTCTTCCTCAGTAGTAGAAACACCCAATGTAACCTATACGGTTAGTTTCCGTACAGGAGCATATGGATCCCTTAATGTAGGCGATACCATCACAGTTAATTTTGATAGAAGATACCGACATACCTCAATTCAGGCATATCAAGTAAGTGTAAATGGCGTTGTATTGAGTATCACCCCAGAAATCCAAGAAGGGCATATCATTGTTCTCAAAACTCCCATTGCGGTATCAGCTCAAAGCAATGTTACTCTCGCCATCAGTGGCATCACCAACCCCTCCGAAGCAGGCGAATATACCCTTTCTCTCGCTACTCAGGCAGAACCTATGCCAGTTGTTTCAACTCCTTATCGAGTGGGTATGGTGCTGGAAACCAAAATTACTATCAATCCTGAAGAAGCCAATGGGCTTGCTGGATGGTACACCATTGCTCCCAACATCCTCTTTACCAATGAAGTCAGCTCTGCTCAGATCTTTTATTCCTGGGATCAGGGTAATTTCCAACTCTATACAGGTGGATCGATTCGAGCTCCTGAAGGGATCCATCTTTTAACCTGGTACTCCACTGCAGAAAACTTCGAAGATGAAGCCAAGCAGAGTATGCAATTCAAGGTGGATACCAAAGCCCCCATGATCAGGATCACCAAACCCGTCGAAGGATTTGTTGCCACTACCCCCACCCTCGTGGTTGAGGGCGAAGTGGACGAAGAGCATTCCTTTACAGTGAACGTAAATGAACGACCTGCTACCGTTACCGACAAGCGATTCAGCATCACTGTCACTCTCAATCCTGGTGAAAACTGGCTGGATATTGTGGCTACTGATGAAGCTGGTAATCGAAGCATTAGTCCTCGAATGCGAGTCAACTATGCGGTTCCAGCAGAAATCAAATTCAATATTACCTCTCCCAAAGCCTTGTCTTTTGTTTACCCAGAGCTCAAACCAGCTCAACTGGCAGGCTCTTTCCAACTCACTGCAGCAATTAGGGTAACGGGCACTATTCAACCTGCAAACGCCAATACGCTCAATGTAATCATCCTTGGAAAAATGGAAAAAGCATTGACCATCCCTATTGCAGCTGATGGTTCTTTTGATGGTGTTGTTAATCTACCAGTTACTGCTGGGCTCAATGGCATCACTTTCAGTGTCACCGACACAGCAACGGGTAAGGATTATTCCACTTCAGTGGCAGTGGTTTCCAAAGTTACTGTTACGCTTCAAATCGGAAATGCTCTTGCCTTCATGAACGATAAAGAATATCGTCTGGATGCTCCTCCCTATATCAAGAATTCTCGCACCATGCTTCCCATGCGTTTTATTGGAGAATCCTTTGGGGCAACGATAGGATGGAATGCAGAACAGCGCAAGGTTTCCTACACACTGGACAACATTGTCATTGAACTCGTCATTGGCAATGTTAACGCTTCAGTAAAGCGTGGCGAAAAAACCGAACAGCATAAGCTGGATGTAGCTCCTGAAATAGTCAATGGCAGAACATTTGTCCCAGTTCGCTTTGTTTCTGAACAACTTGGCGCAGAGATAAAATGGGACGCAAACACTAAGAAAGTAACGATAGTAAAATAAAAAATGATGTATACAAGGGCATCTTTCCTTTGCAAGCATAAAGGAGGACTCAGATGAAGTTAAAAAAATGGTTTAGTTTGTTCTTAAGCTTGGTGTTGCTCTATTCCTGGATACCATTGGGCAGGGCAGCCATCAGCAATCTGATCAATACCCCCACTCCCAACACAGCGGGTTCGAACGCTTCTCAACGAATCCGATTCATTAATGCAGTCACGATACCCGTGGGTGGTCGCGTTGAAGTCACCTTTCCTCAACAGTTTGATCTGAGTAGTGGAGGAGACTGGATTCCAGCGGATATCGTTTTAAACTTTCAAGGAGGGCCAGCAGTTACGGTCAGTGATGTGATACGTAATGGTCAAAAAATCTCCTTTGGCATTGGTGGAGCTGCTTCAGGAGTTGGATTTCAGGAGTTCACCCTCAATGCGCTGAGGATTATTAATCCCCCTACCCCCGGAACTTACACCGTATCTCTCACCACTCTTGGCATCACTGGAACCCAACTGGAAGGTACAGCCACCTCTGCTTCATTTGAAATTATACAGGATATGAGTGCCGCTTCGGTCACGGTGGAACCCGATATTGCAGGGGCTAATGCCAAGATGACCATCCAATTTCGTCTTGGAACTGGAACTTCTCGTAGTCTATATACGGGAGATCGTATCCGTGTTGCTTTTGATGCCAATGTGGTGGATTTGACCAAAGTTACCACCGTCCCCGGCACCATCCAACGATCGTTCCTAAAAGTAAATCAATCAGCAGTTACTACTGACCCCACCATCACTCCTGGTGAGCCTGGGGTGAGTCGGGGTATTGTGGAAGTGATCATTCCCCAAAATATCACCTCCAGCGCTACCCAGGGTGCTGCTGTAACGATTACTTTCGAAACAGGCGCAGGCATTCTCAATCCAAACGATGCTCCCTGGACTCGACGAGTGGAAGTTACCACCCTGCGAAGTAATGGCATCACCATTATCGAAGGTCCTGTGGCCTCAAATTTCTATGCCATTCGCACCACCGTTGCTGCTCCCAAGGTGTTTGTCAGACCTGAAATAGTTGGTATGAACGCTGAATATCATTTATCCATGAAGCTTGGAGCTAACAGCAGTTTACTCAAAAACTCTGGAAGGATTGATGTAATTTTCCCAGAAGGCACGCAAATGCCAGCTTCTATCCCAGCTTCTGCCATTCGCATCAACACTGCAGTAGCAGAACCTGCCTTTCCCTGCGATGGACCCGATTCCCCTCCTTTTGAGCCTTTGGTTTCGGGACATAAGGTCTCTTTTGTGATGCCAGTGGATGCAGTAGCAAACAATTTTATTTGTATTGTTTTCAAGGCTTCCAGCGGAATAAAAAATCCCACAAGTCCTAGAGTATATCACCTACAGATTTCTACTTCCTCGGATCCCTCCATAATATCTTCTCAAAGTTATTCCATTCGTCTTTCAGGAAGAGCCCAAGTTACTCCAGACCCTGCGAAATCCTCCGAAAGAGCTCAATATACTATCCAATTCCAGACTGGAGTCGATGGAGCCCTATATCCCTTTGGCACTGCTGGAACCAACAAAAATATTATGATTACATATCCTGCTGGTTTTATACTTCCTGCAGGAATTGCAGCTGGCTTGATAACAGTCAATGGAGTTGCTACCACTGAAGCTGCAGTTATTGCAGCCCAGGTGATTACTTTTCCAGTTCCCCAGGTGATCGAAAATAACTCCTCCGTCACCATAATCATTAAAAAAGATGCTGGAATCATCAATCGAAAGATTGCGGAGTCTCCTGAATATCATAGTCTTGTGATAGAAACTGACAAAGAAAAAGGTCCCAACAAGATTATTTCTGACCAATTTATGTTGTATTCACCCATTACCGAAGTCTATGTGGTTCCTGGTGATCTTGGGGTTGGAGTGGTTAGTCGATATGAAGTCAGTTTTAAAATTGGTGATGTGGTAGAGGGTTTGAAACCCAATGACCGTATCAGCATTGAATTTCCCGCTGGCACTACCTTACCCTCTTTTATCTCCACAGGAAATGTTCGACTTCAGAACGATGCAGGAGTTTCTCCTTCTTCTTTAATTATTGCTGGAAACACTATTCACTTGACTCTTCCAGCTACCTTTGTGCCTGTTCCTCCTCCTCCTGGCATCAACAATGTAAAAGTAATCTTTTTCCAAAGCTCGGGCATACGAAATCCCGAAAATCCAGGTTCTTATCGAGCCACGGTATATACTTCACGCGAAAATACTCCAGTTTTATCTGAGTTTTATACGATTGGTACTGTTTCGGGTCAAGTTCAAGTAACTGTTGACCCCAACAAAACGGGCTATTGCACTACCAGTGCTGAGGGTGCTCATTACACCGTCCAATTTACCACGGGTCAAACAGGTGGCGTTTCTTCCGGACAGCGTATTATGCTGGTATTTTCTCCTGAATATGGTCCCATTTTTACCGTCAACCATCCCCTGAATCTTATTCCAGCAGGCACCATTCTTGTTAATGGCATACCTACCCAAATCAACACCACCATCGACAATGCTCCCACCCCTCAACATCCTCTTGGGTCCAAAATGCTCTCCATTATTTCTCCCGTCAGCATCAGTTCTCAAAGTGTAGTAAAAATTGATTTGCTTTCTTCTGCAAACATTGATAATCCTCCAGTGTCTATCACCCCCCAACCTTTCTTCTTACGTGTTTTTACAGATAGTGAACCCAGTGTTATCTCTGGATTGTACTACCTGATCTCAACCATTCGAGGCATTGGGGCTGGCTGTCACGATCCTCTCGGAGTGGAGTTGACCAATCAACTCACCCGCATGGGAACTGATATCAAGATATCTTTGCGTACAGGTATAGTAGGTGCTCTCAATTCTGGCTCAGACAGGCTCCGAGTGAAATTTCCAGCCGAAACTCATATTCCCAGCTTTATTTCTGGCCAATACATTCGAATCAACACTGTGGACAATTTTGCAACCAGTGTAAGCGTTTTGAATCCCAGTATTTCTGACAAAACCGTAGCTTTCGAAATTCCATATGGGCTTACCATCGGAAATAACGCTACCGTATTTATCTATTTCCAACAGGGTGGAGGCATTGTTAATCCTTCTGTTCCTGGAAACTATCAACTTTTTGTATCCAGCACCAAAGAACCAACAGAAGTTGCTTCTCTTCATTATACTATCGAAGGAATCAGCATTTCACGTCCTACCGTAGCTCCTCTTCCTACGCTGGCTGGAGCAGAAAAAACCCAATATACTATAAAATTCATGACTGGTGCTTATGGGAGTTTGAATATTGGTGATACCATCAATTTTGAATTTCCTGCTGGAACCGATATCGATCCAACACCTCCCAGAAATCCTCTAAATCCAAGAACAATCTCTGCACAACATGTTTTGGTCAATGGAGTTCCTTGTATTATTGCACCCACCGTCATTAGTGCCACGCAGGTGATGATATATAGTCCAGTGGTCGTGCCTTCCAATTCGCGAGTCACCATTCTTTTCACCAAAGATGCCAAAATCAAAAACCCTATCGCTGCAGGAGATCTTTATACCCTCAGAATGTGGACTATGAGAGAAGGTAGCTCAAGCAATCCCTTAGTATCGGATGCATATGAGATTTCTTCAGCTACTAAAATCACGAAACCCGTAGTTACGGTAAGTCCCTGCACCCCCTACAGCCCCTCTCGTTATGTGCTCGAGTTTTATACTCCCACCGCTATGACAGCCAATGTCGATGCTTTTGACATCGATTTCCCTTCCGGAACCTTTATCCCTTCCAGCATGGATGCTTCCAAAATATTGTTCAGCACTCAAGACAATCAAAACGTATCCTGTCAAATTAATCCTGTGATAGCTGCCTATCGAATCACCCTCACCACCCCTATCAATGTCAATGCCAATAGCTACGTTAAAATCGATTTACTACGTGATGCCGGTCTGCAAAATCCAGTCGCAGGTAACTACAATTTACAAATTGCTACCGTTGGAGCTATCCCTCCCAATCAGAATGAATCCTATGCTTATTACATCTGCCCGGATCTTGATTTTGGACGCTTGGAAATTACACCTTCCAGTATGCGTCTTCCTGTAGGCAAAACTCAAATTTTTGTAGCCAGAGCTTATGACACCCAGGGTCAACTCATGGATTATGGTGTGACTTATCGCTGGAATCTTTCCTCAAATATTGGTATGTTAGAAAACAATCATACCCAGACCACCGAATTTTATGCTCGCAACATGGGTTCAGCCAATTTATCAATGGTAGCAGAGTATGGCAATCGATCCATCTCCACCAGTGTTAGCGTGGTAGTCACAGGGCCAATGACTCGAATTCAATTGACACCCTCGGGCATTACCACCTCCAAGGGCTTGAAAACTCGTTTTACGGTTCAGGCTTTTGATGCCAACAACGAAGCTGCTGAAGGAGTTCTTTACCAGTGGACGGTAAGCCCAGAGCTTGGTGTGATCACACCTGTCCCTCTAAGCGACGAAGTTGAATTCCACGCAGATACCGAAGGGCAATGCGTGATACGGGTAAGGGGAACACAGGGCGGTTTGGTCCAAGAAGCTGAAGCTCAGGTGACAATCAAAGTAGGTGTCAATAATCTAGTGATCATGCCCTCCCAGCTTGGCAGCAACCCTCAACCCGGAGAAATTCTTGGACCCTTCACAGTTGAGCTCCAAAATCCTTTGAATCAAACTATCCCTGCATTTACTGAAACTCCCATCACTCTATCCTCCACTACTCCCCATGGTAGATTCTCTCTTGATGGTATCAACTGGACAAGCTCCAATCAACTTCATACCTCCATTATGACCAACTTTGACAAGACTCAGCCCTTCTACTTGTGTGTCTTGGAAGCAGGAGATTGTACTATTGTTGCCTCTTCTGATGACTACAACTCCTTCTTGATGCCATTATCTGTTCGCGGACACAAAAAAGGGATGGTCTTTTTATCTCCTCCGCAAAACCTGCGTAGAAACGTTATATCTGAAAAAATCAGCATCCAGATCCAAGATATTCTTGGTCAACCCTATGCAGTCAATAAAGACACGATGATACAGCTTAACTCCTCTTCTCCCCAGGGTCAATTTTCCAAGACCATGGATCCATGGATACCCCTCGAAAGATTCCTGCTTTCTCCAAGCCAGCACACCCTGGAATTGTATTATCGTGACTCTCGGGAAGGCACCCTGTCCATCACAGCAAGCAATCCAATCTTTGGCAGTGTTTCGCAGATATTCAATGTTGCTTCTCCTGGCGCTGTCAGTGCTCCAGAAGTTGTAGTCAAACCTGCTGTTTCTGGTTTATCCGCCAGCTATCAGATATCTTTCCATGTCGGTTTTGATGGTGCTCTGGAAGCTTCTCGAGACTTCATCGAAGTGGTGTTTCCAGAAGGCACTCGTCTTCCCCAAAGCATCCCAGCCTCAATGATAACCATCAATTCACAGAGTTTGATACAAACTCCAGTCATCAACACTTCTTTGCGAAGTATTCGCATGATAGTTCCCAGCTCCATATCCTCTACTGAACGGGTGGACTTGGTGATTCCTTCCATTACCAATCCTGAGCGTACTGGAAAATATACCCTAAAAGTAGCTACCAGTGTCCAAGCTACCTATTCCGATTCCCAGCCATACACCATCGATTATTCCACGATTTCTGATTTGAGCTGTGAAGCTGTGCCTTCTATTGCTGGATCGATAGCAGAACAGCGAATCAACTTCAAAACAGGATTAAAAGGAGCCTTGGAAGCGGAGCAGGACATCACACTCATCTTTGATTTTGCCTACGAACTCCCTGCGGTGATCAGCTCTGCACATGTTCTATTTAATGGAATTCCCCTACCTTTTGACCCCAGTGTCAGTGGCAAGGCAATTGTCATTAAAGCTCCTCGATCCATATCAGCTGAAACTCTTGTCAATATTGTATTTAGCAAGGAATGCGGGATTAAAAATCCCCTCTATCCTGGCACTTACCATATCCAGGGCTTCACCTCCGCAGAACAGGCTATGATCAAATCTTCTCCTATTGAGATTGTGCAACACTCCTTGATCCGAGATTTGGTGATCAAACCTCAGCCTGCGATGATATCCAAGGGGGCTGAATATACGATTACCTTCAACACAGGACCATATGGAGCGCTAACTCAACAGGATTTTATCACTTTAAGCATGCCGGATTTAATGATGCCTCTCAACCTACCTCCTTCTTCGGTAGCTATCAACAATATACGAATTCAGCAAGCTATTGCTGTCCAAAACAATACGATTCAACTCCCTGTTCCAGCTTTTATCCCTGCGAGTGAAAAAATCACCGTTGTAATTTATCGTCAAGCAGGCATCATCAATCCTGCCAAATCCGCCAATGATTATCGCATTATGGCTCATACCAGCAAAGAGCCCTATCCAGTGTCTTCCGCCCCATTCACTATCGAGCCTCAACTTGAAATCACCCACATGATCAACCCTCCAAATCCAGATGGAGCCAACAATTGGTATATCAACGAACCTATCATTATCTTTACTTCCAATGTTCAAGCTCGTATCTATTATAGAATTGACCAGGGCGCTGAAAGAGAGTATCTTGAGCCTATTCGACTAAGCGAACACGGTCAACATACCATCTATTATCGTGGCACCTCTCTTCTGGGTAATGAATCCGAAGTCAAGTCCTTTACTTTCCAATACGATGGCACAGCACCAATCATCGAAACCAATATTGGAGAAGATATTTCCTATACTCGAGAACAACGCATGGCTTTTAGTATCCTTATCAAAGACATTTCTCGCGTGACCATCACCCTTAACGACCAAGCTATTCAACTCATCAACAATAGTTATTCAACTATTCTTGACCTTAAGACAGGTGAAAACAATTTTGTGATCAGGGCTATGGATGAAGCAGGTAATGTTTCCACTCTCCATAAAAAAATCATTTTCAAGTCTCAGCCTCCCATGCTCTTGATCACCTCTCCCACTTCCTTCCAAATGATACAGGACATCTATTTTGCCACAACCAGCGCTGGTTCAGAGCTATTTGCGAATGTACGAATCAAAGGGTCCACCGAGATAGGAGTAGAAGGTTTGGAACTCATTTCTGACACCTTCAAGGGCTTCTCATTAACTATTCCTGTGGATTCCCTGGGTAATTTTGATCGAGTCGTGGGTATTCGCAGTATGGCAGGAGACAATGTTTTAACCATCAAAGCAGTGGATAAGGTGGGAAATGAAACTCGAGTCATGATCAGCTACATTCTGCGTATTACTGTTCGTCTGCGCATTGGAGTTGAAACAGGTTATGTCAACGGAACTCCGGTCCAATTAGGCAGTAAACCTTACCTGAAATACAACAAACATACCATGGTTCCCTTCCGTTTGATTGCTGAGTCACTTGGTGCAACGGTAGGTTGGGAGCAGGCTACGCGAAAAGTTTCTTATGATTTCCGCGGAGTTCATATTGATTTATGGATAGGAAGCAAAACTGCTGAAGTGACCGATCAAAATGGCAGAAGGAGAACAGTGACCCTCTTAGCTGAGCCTGAGTTACTTAGTGGACGTACCTGGGTACCTTTGCGTTTTGTTTCCGAAGCTCTGGGTGCTAAAGTAGATTGGGACGCTAAACTTTGGGAAGCAATCGTCTCCTATCCTTAGAGTAAAAAAGCATATCCGCCCAAATTTTACTACCGGGTTACCTTTAAAAGTAACCCGGTTTTTTTTATTATTTTTGAAAATAGTTTTGTTTATGCAAGAATAATAAGTATAATTTTGACATAAGAGATAAATTGCAAATAAGGGGATATATTAGCTTATATACGATTATATGAGCTATAGCGAGATATTGTATTTATTGTTGATTTGATTTTTTTTATTTTGTAAGGTTGGAGGTTGACGATGAGCGGTAAATATATCGAGATTACTTCAAAGGAAGATTTTTCTGAAAAAGTATTACAAGCAAACCTACCTGTATTGGTTGATTTCTGGGCACCCTGGTGTGGACCCTGTCGTATGGTGGGGCCCATCCTCGAAGAATTAGCCCAAACCTACGAAGGCAAAATTGTCGTTGCCAAAGTAAACACCGACGAAAACAGCGATCTTGCCTACGAATACTCCATCATGAGCATTCCCACTATCATGATGTTCAAAAACGGAAAAATGGCCGACAAAATGATCGGAGCCCTACCCAAAGATGAGTTGGTCAAGTTTATTGACCAACACACCAAAGCTCAATAAAGAAAGCGGAACCATTTCCGTGAACAGGGAGGCATTGCTCGACGAAGTACGATCATTAGTGATGCGTATGGGATTTTCACTTCTCGACCTTCGTGAAACCCAACAAAAGGCCGAACGACTGATTCGTTTTGCTATTTTCAAAACTGAAGGAGTCAGCGTTGGCGATTGTGCTCGAGTCACCCTTGCTGTTCGAGATTTTATTCTCATGCATCATCCCGAAGAAGACCTTCGTGTGGAAGTTTCTTCGCCTGGTGCTGAACGTATTTTCAAGAGTTTAGACGATTATAAGCTTTTTGTGATGCGTAAAGTACAACTTACCTTAAAAAGCGGGGAAGTTTTACAACTAATGTATAAAGGTCTCGATGAAGCTTCGTCTCAGCCAGTATTTATCCAAAGCAAAGCTGGAATCGAGACGGAGTTTGTCGTAGCCATGGCAGATATTGCCAAATGTCGCTTAGTGTTGGAATAGGAGTGTAAAAAAAGTGCGTCCAGAAGAATTGTTTCAGGCAATTGACGAGCTATGCAAATTGAGAGACATAAAGAAAAAAGACTCTCTCTATCAAGCTATTCAGTCTGGCCTACAATTGGCATTCCGAAAATCCTCCGGTTCTGACAGCGTAGAAGTCTATATAGACGAAAAAAAGAAAGAATTCAAAATCATTGAGCGCAGAAAAGTAGTTGCGCGAGTTACTTCTATTCATCGCGAGATTTCTCTCAAAGAAGCCCTCAAAATAAATCCATCTCTTTCCATCGGCGACACTCTCGAAACTATCAAATCGCCCTCTGATCTCGACCGCATTGCAGCCGATACCTTCAAACAAGTTGTAATGCAAAAGTTGCGCGATGCAGAAATCGACACTATATACGAAGATTTTAAAGCCAGAGAGCACGAAATGATACTTGGTGAGGTCAGCAAAATAACCTACCGAAACGTTTTTGTCAATTTGGGGCGAATAGAAGGCATTCTTCCCGAAGAAGAGCAGATCCGAAACGAACGTTATCGAAATGGTGAAAAGCTGCATTGCTATATCTTAAATGTCATGCGAAACCAGCGTGATCCCCATATCCGTTTGTCTCGAACCCATCCCCACCTGGTAGTCAAGCTTATGAATATTGAGATACCCGAACTCCAACAAAAGCTCATCGAAATCAAAAATGTTGTTCGAGAGCCTGGTGTTCGCTCCAAGGTTTCTGTCTTTTCAAAAGAAAGTAAAATTGATCCCGTTGGTACCTGTATTGGCACCAAGGGCACTCGTATCAACGCTGTGGGGCAATACCTTAATGGCGAAAAAATTGATGTGATACGCTGGAACGAGGATATCAAAATCTATATCGCCCATTCCCTCAGTCCAGCTAAAGTTTTGCCAGAATGCGTCGAATTGGATTTAGAAAATAAACATGCCAAAGTTTTCGTTGACCAGGAATATTTCTCTTTGGCCATCGGCAAGGATGGGTTGAACGTTAAGCTGGCTGCTCGTCTGACTGGGTTTAAAATGGATGTGGCTGTCAGATAACGAGGCTTATGGGATGGATGTAAAGGGAGGTTAAGGATATATGAGCGAACAAAAGGTTCGTGTTTACGAACTAGCCAAAGAATTAAATAAAACTTCACAGGAATTGGTTGAAATCCTGAACGACCTTGGTGTTACCGTTAAAAGTTATCTTTCAACCATAGAAGAAGATACTGCTGCCCTCGTTAAAGATATTTGTTCAAGCCCAAAAGAGAGCAAAAAAAAGACTTCAACACCCCCTTCAACCCCCGAAACTCCTTCTTCCAAAACAAGCAGCAGCAAAACCAGTCCTCCCAAAACGCCTTCCAGCAAAGTTGCCTCTCCTGCCAAAGAAACACCTCAAAAAGAAGCTCCTCACAAAGAACAACCTCAAGCCAGCCCTCCCAAACCTGCCTCAACTCAAAACCCTGAGCCAAGCAAGACCCCTCTTCCTTCCAATGCCTACAATCTCATCAAACTTTCTCGAAAATGTCAAACCACGCCCTCAGAAATGGAGATCAAACTCCTTAAATATGGTGTGGTCCTAAGTTCTTCCGATATGCCAGTACCCAATTTTGTTGCTTTATCCATTATGGAAATGTATGGGCTTGAGCCAGACAAGGATTTAAGCCCCGATCTGGACGAAAGCCTTTATATTCCCAGGGCTCCGGTTATCACTATCATGGGCCATGTTGACCACGGCAAAACCACTCTTCTGGATACCATTCGTTCCACCAGAGTGGCTGACAAAGAGCTTGGAGGCATCACTCAGGCTTTGGGTGCCTATTCGATTCAGGTGCAAGGCAAAAAAATCGTTTTTATTGATACGCCTGGTCACGAAGCTTTCACAGCTATGCGCGCCAGTGGATCTGAAGTCACTGATATTGTCATTTTAGTAGTTGCCGCAGATGATGGAGTGAAAGAGCAAACCATCGAAGCCATCAATCATGCTAAAGCTGCTCGGGTGCCTATTATCGTTGCCATCAACAAAATAGACCGCGAAGGAGCCAATCCAGATGTGGTGAAAAGCCGACTTTCCGAATTCAATCTCACTCCCGAAGAGTGGGGTGGAGATACTATCATGGTTCCGATTTCCGCTAAAAATAATACTGGTATAGACGAACTACTTGAGCTCATTTTGTTAAAAGCTGAAATGATGGATCTGCGCACCAACGCCAAAGCCAGTTTTGCTGGAACCGTTATCGAATCCAGCATTACCAAAGCTTTTGGTGCTGAAGCTGCTATTATTGTTCAAACCGGAACCCTCAGCCTGGGCGATCGCATTACCGATGGTATCCAGGAATACAAAATCAGAGCAATGTACGACGACCGCGACAAAAAAATTAAAACTCAAAAAGCTCTCGCTCCTATCAAACTTCAAGGTCTATCTGATATTTTGCGTCCTGGGGCGATCCTCAAAATAGCCGACAAAAACCTTTTCAGCGCTTCTTCCCTCCTGCGTCCAGCCGAAGCCACTATTAGCGAAAACCCCTTCGATTTGGACTCCCTTTTCCAAAATGAAACAGAGCAAAAAATCTATTCAGTAATTGTAAAAGCCGACGGTGAAGGTACCTTGAGCGCTACAGATGTAGCTCTTTCCAAAATAAAGGTGGAAGGCGTTGAGCTTCGTGTTATTCATCGTGGTGTCGGAATTATCACCGAAAATGACGTATTGCTTGCCAGTGTCAGCCAGGGAAGAATCGTGGGTTTCAATGTCACCGCCACTCCTGGTGCTCGTAAAGAAGCTCTCGATCGTAAAGTTGAGCTTTCCAACTATCGCATCATTTTTGATATGATTGACGATATTAAAAAAGGTATGGAAGGCACGCTGGAGCCCGAAAAGATTGAACAGGTACTGGGTACGGTGGAAGTCAAAGCTACATTCAAGATTCCCAAAGGTCTTATAGCGGGGTGTATTGTTCGGAGCGGAGTAGTCCAAAAAAATGCGAAGGTTCGCATTGTTCGCAACCGAAACATCCTTCTCGAAACCACCATATCTTCTCTCAAACGATTCAAAGAAGATGTGCGTGAAGTTAGGGAAGGTTTTGAATGTGGAATCGGTCTCGACAACTTCAATGATATCAAGATTGGAGATATCCTCGAGGTATTTCAGATCATCGATAAAAAATGAACATCGGGCTGTTGAGAGTGTCCTTGTTTATCCCTGGAGCCACCTCTCTCAAGGATAAACGGCAGGTGCTACACTCCATGATAACACGTGTAAAAAACAAATTTAATGTTGCTTTAGCTGAAATTGAAGCGCAGGATTTGCATCAACGTTGTGAGTTGGGTATCGTATCCATCAATACCTCCCGCTCTGAGTTGGAACGAACCCTCGATTATGTACTTTCTTTTATCGAAAGCAACCCCGACTGCCAGCTTATGCAAGTCGAAACGGAGTTTTTATGAATATACGCAAGATCCGAATTGAACAATCGATTCAGAGCGAGATTTCGCAGATGCTTCTTAAAGAGCTTCGCGATCCCCGAATTGGTTTTTGCACCATATCTCATGTTCGCCTAAGTCAGGATTTTCGCTATGCTTCGGTTTATGTTAGTTTCATCGGTGGCAAGGATGCAGTTGAGCAAGGCATGAAGGGTTTGCAATCTGCCTCAAAAACGATACAAGCGATGCTGGCTCATCGGCTCAATCTTAAATTTACTCCTTATATCCGCTTCATATATGACGATGCTATCGAAAAAGGAATAGCTCTTATCGAAAAAATCAGGGAAGTAGTCCCTCCCGAGGATAGCGAAGAAGATGAAAACGATTCCAACGCTAAACTTTGACAAGTCTCAGCATTATATCCTTTGCACTCATCGAGAGCCTGATCCTGATGGCGCTGGAGCTCTTCTTGCGCTATGGAATCTCATCACCTCCCTTGGAATACGAAGCACTCCTTATTTAGATGCTTGTCCCGTTTATATGAGTTTTCTGCCCGGTTATACCGAGTTAAGATCGCTTCCCCCTGTCACCTCAGAGCAGGATTTCACTCTGATAGCTCTCGATTGTGGTCATGAAAGCAGAATATGGCCTCTCGAAATGTTTCATTCAGCAAAAACCTGCTGGAACATTGATCATCATGCCGATAATCCCCATTTTGGCCATATCAATAGAGTGGACACCACCTCTTCTTCCACCTGTGAGCTTCTTTTCACGATGATGCAGGAAAATGCCATCCCACGAAATTCCTCCATCAATACCAACCTACTCTCAGGAATGCTTTTTGACACTGGAGGTTTCCGATATCCCAACACCACTGCTCAAACCCTACAGATAGCAACTCAACTTGTTGCTGAAGGAGCTCCATTGGCAGATATTTCCGAAAGAGTTTTCAGTCGTTGGTCAGAAAAAAGCTATCGCGCGCTTAAACTAGCCTTGGATAACTTGGAACGACCCCTCGCCAAGGAATTCCTACTCTCCTGGATACCCTACTCTGCTATTCGCGAAGAAGGGCTTTCCGAAATAGATTTTGAAGGGGTGGTTCAGGTGCTCCGAGAAGATCTATCTGCCAAAATCATCATACTCATTCGAGAAATGAATCCCAATCAGTTCAAAGCCAGTCTCCGTTCCAAAGATGATTTCAGTATCAATGATATTGCTCTTCGATTTCAAGGCGGAGGGCATCGTCTTGCAGCAGGATTCAGCATAAAAAATCTCAAGGCAGAAGACCTTCGCACTAAGTTGCTTCAAGAGGTTCAAAACAAGTTAAGATGAATCCCTCATCCAAGTCAATCCTTCCCACTGTCCCAGGGGGCCTTTTATTAATCAACAAACCTCGGGGTTGGCGGTCTTTTGATGTGGTAAGGTATTTTCAACAAATGACTTCCATGAAGAAAATCGGCCATTCCGGCACTTTGGACGAAGCGGCTACCGGGCTGATGATACTTGCTTTTGGCAAAGATACAAGCGCCCTTAACACTTTGCTTAATTATTCCAAATCCTACTTGTTTCGTATGACCCTGGGAGCATCCTCTGATACCCTGGATGCTCATGGCAGTAAATGGACCTGGTCGAAGCTTGATCTAAATGAAATTAGCGAGGAGCTCATTCAATATCACATTCAAACCAAATTCCAGGGAATGATAGATCAGGTTCCTCCCATCTATTCCTGCCTCAAAAAAGAAGGAAAACGTTTGCATGAATATGCCCGAAAAGGCGTTGAAATCTCCATAGAACCCAGAAAAATCACTATTCATTCGCTAAGTTTGATATCGCTCATCAAGCAAAGCTATCAACCCCACATGCTTTTCGAAGTATCTTGTTCTTCAGGCACCTACATCCGCTCACTCTGTCGAGACCTTGGAGCTTGTTTTGGTGCCAGGGCCTATTTGGCAGATTTATGTCGTACTTCCATTGGTCCCTTTCATTTTTCTCAAGCTTGCCCTCCCCGTTCCATCAAAAGCCTTCAAGATCTCAAAAACAGGCTGATAAGTGCTCAGGATTTGCACTAAGTTTTTTTATGAAAATCCTTACCGATCTTGCTTCTTTTGCCAGATTTTATCCTGAAGCTCGAAGTGCCATATGCATTGGTAATTTTGATGGGCTTCATGCTGGGCATCAACGCATCATCACTTCGATGGTTCAAGACGCCCAGAAAGCGCATCTACTTTCCTTGGTTTTGACTTTTCAGAGCAACACACGACGATGGAAAGACACGGTTTGTCTCTTGAGCTCCTTTGACGAAAAAGTGGCTTTGATTCGAAAATGGGGAGTGGATGTCTTACTGAGCTTGCCCTTTCCAGGCTATATTGCTGCCCAATCTCCCCGTGTTTTTGTTTTGCACGTGCTTAAAAAGCAGTTAGGGATGCAAGCTTGTTATGTGGGAGAGAATTTTCGTTTTGGAAAAGACAGAAAAGGCAATACCGATTTTTTACGCCATTTTTCTGAACGTCTTGGTTTTTGCCTGCATGCCAGTGAAATGCTTCAATGGAATGAGCAAACTATCAGTTCTTCCCTGATTAGGAGCATGATTCATCAGGGCAAGGTGGAAGAGCTCATCCCCATGCTGGGAAGACCTTATGAAATGGAAGGCTTGGTTGTCAAAGGCTATGGTCGTGGCAGACAGCTTGGTTTTCCTACTGCCAATACTCTCGCCCTGGATTCATTAAAATGCACACCCGCAGAGGGTATATATGCTACTATCAGCATCTGGGAGCATCAAGCCTTCCTGTCCCTTACTCACATAGGACCTCAACCTACATTTCAGGGTATGAGAAGCTCGATCGAAACTCATATACTGGATTTTGACCAGCAAATCTATCAACGAAGCCTCAAATTGAGATTTCTAAAAAGACTTCGCGATATCTATTCTTTTAATACTGCCGAAGCTTTAAAACAGCAAATTCAACGTGATATAGCTCTTCTGGGCAGTTTGAAAATCAATGAAAATTCCATTTCGACTTTTCTTCATCCGTAACAGCTCGAATTTTGTTGAGATAGTTTTCCAGCTCTTCTCCCTCAAGTACTTCTTTTTCGATGAGTAGCTGGCTGATTTCTTCTATCACTTCTTTTTTAGCTTTGATGAGGTTTTTGGCCTCTTCATAAGCAGTGCAGATGATTTTGCTAACTTCTGCATCGATGAGTTTTCCTGTTTCTTCGCTGTAGTCACGTTCTTTTGCAAAATCTCTTCCGAGAAATACTGGTCCGTGGTCTTTTCCAAAGGTGCGAGGACCCAACTCTGTGCTCATCCCGTATTTGCATACCATATCCGCAGCGATACGAGTGGAGCGAAGCAAGTCGTTTTCAGCTCCAGTGGAAACGTCTCCAAGTAGTATTTCTTCCGCAGCTCTACCCCCTAAGAGGGCAGATATGGTGTGAATCAAATCCTGGCTGGATCGTAGGTATTTGTCTTCATAGGGCACTTGTAAGGTATAGCCCAGAGCCATGCCTCGAGAAATGATAGAAATTTTATGGACGGGTTCCTGGTCGGTAAAGTTGCGGATGACAGCAGCATGTCCGGTTTCGTGGATGGCGATGATTCTTTTTTCTTTTTCGTTAACCACCCGACTCTTTTTTTCTGGGCCAGCTATGATGCGATCGATGGAGGATTCAATATCATTCATTTCGATGTTTTGTTTGGATCTGCGGGTAGCCAGGATGGCAGCTTCATTGAGTAGGTTTTCAAGGTCGGCTCCGGTAAAACCTGCGGTTCGACGAGCTATAATGGTTAGATTGACTTCGGGAGTCATAGGTTTGTTTTTGGCATGTATCTTCAAGATTTCTTCTCGTTCAGTGCTGTTGGGCATATCCACTACTATCTGGCGGTCAAAACGGCCAGGTCTCAATAGCGCTGGATCAAGCACATCCGGACGGTTGGTTGCTGCTATGATTATGATTCCTGCGTGAGGATCAAAGCCATCCATTTCCACTAAAAGCTGGTTGAGGGTTTGCTCACGTTCGTCATGCCCTCCACCCAGTCCAGCTCCTCTTTGACGACCTACAGCATCTATTTCATCAACAAATATAAGGGCAGGAGCAAACTTTTTAGCTTGCGCAAACAAATCTCTTACGCGAGAAGCTCCTACACCTACAAACATTTCGACAAACTCAGAACCCGAAACGCTGAAAAAAGGCACCTTGGCTTCACCAGAAATGGCTTTTGCCATCAAGGTTTTTCCACAGCCAGGAGGGCCAACCAATAAAACTCCTTTGGGCACCTTAGCTCCCATTTTGGTAAATTTCTTGGGTTCTTTTAAAAATTCGACGATTTCGAGCATTTCCTCTTTGGCTTCATGAAGACCCGCCACATCCTTGAAAGTGATTTTGGGCCCCTCTGACATAAATAGCTTGGCGGTACTTTTTCCAAAATTGAAAACTTGCCCGCCAGCAGAGGATTGCATGGTTCGGCTGAGTAAAAACCAGAAAAAAAGAATAATTAAAATAGTGGAACCAATACTAATCACATGACCCCATATGTTGGAGGAAGGAGCAACTACTTCAAAGGGAATCTGGTGTTCCTGTAGTTTCTCCACCAAGCTGTTGCGTTGATCGGGGTAGATGACTACAGTATAGCTTTTTTCATCGGGTAAATCTCCAGTGATGCGTGTTTCGTCGATTTTAGCAGATTTGATTTGATTGCTTTCAATGTAAGCAAGAAACTCATGGGATTTTAGGGTAAGGGGGCTTCGAGAATTTCGGCTGTCGTAAATGGATGCAAACATGATCAAAACGATCACGGGCAAGAGTATTGGAAGAATATTGAAGGAAGGCTTTTTTTTTCCTGCTGCGTTTTTTCCTTGCTTTGATTTCATTCAGTTTCTCCTTTTAGTTCCATTTCTTCAGGGATGTAGGCAACAATTGGAAGATGTCGGTAATCTTCACAGGCGTCCATTCCATATCCCACTACAAAGTGGTTGGGCACGGTAAATCCGATGTAATCAGCTTGTATATCCACTTCTCTTCGTGAGGGTTTGTCAAGCATACTGCATATTTTGACTGATTTTGCTCCACGTTGTTCCATGATTTTTTTTAAGTAGGCAATGGTATAGCCTGAGTCCATGATATCTTCCACCAGAATCACTGCTTTACCAAATACATCAAACTGAATGTCACGAATTATCTGAACATTTCTTGAAGTCTTGGTTTTCATTCCATAGCTCGAAGTTTGGAAAAAATCCATTTGGATGGGAAAAGGCGATAAAGCTCTACCAAGGTCTGCAAGGAAAACATAAGCACCTTTGAGGACGCCTATTAAAATTAAGGAAGTTTCTTGCTTGTGGTCGTGAAGTATTTCTTTGGCAAGATCTTTGACTCGTGCTTGCAGTCGGGTTTCGCTGATGAGCGGAGTTAAACCCTCTGGACATGGATCTTTAATATTCTTCATTGTGTTTTTTCCTTTTCATTCTTTTTAAAATATACCCAATTTTTCTTAGTACATATACTCCAATAGGTATCATTATAACGAAATTGGACGCTTTGGTGAATTCCCTGGCAAATACTGACCAGGGTATGATAGTAAAAGTCACGGGTATGTCCTACGCAAACTTGTCTGGCATGGCGAATAAGTCGGTATTGATAGGCTCTGTGAAGCTCAAGATAAAGAGGTCTGCGAATTCGTATCAGAGGTTCTGGTTCAGGAGTCGCTTCCCAAAGAGGCAATTTCAGTAGTTGAAAAAAAGAATGCTTGAAACAATCCTGCTCCAGGCTCAAAATATCTTTAAAGCGAAGCAGGGAAGAGCTGATTTGGGGATTGATTTTTTTTAAAAGAGGTAGGACTGAGTTGCGCAGGAGATTTCGGGTAAAGCTGGTATCCACATTACTTTCATCCAGGCTATAGGGGTAGTTTTGAGTGTGCAGATAGTCCAGGAGGGTTTCCTTGTCAAAATCAAGCAAGGGCCGGAGAATACGTCGATTGGGTTCGAAGGGGGGGAGGAGATTTGCTAATTTTTCCGGACTGGTGCCACGAATCAGGTTGAACAACATGGTTTCAAGCAAATCGTCCTTGGTATGCCCTACCCCAAGAGCATCGAGATGGTAGGTGGACATGATCTTGAAAAAAAATTCATATCGCTTGTTCCGCGCTTTTTCCTCCAAGCCAGTTCCTCGAACCTCTTCCCATTCTTTGCTCGTGACCTTGATGCAATGAAGGGGGATCTGAAGTTCAGCGCAACATTTTCTGACTAGAGCTTCTTCCTGATCGGAGGCAGGTCCTCTAAATTGGTGGTTGAGATGAGCCACATGCAAACTTATGGGAACCACATGACTGCTTTCATAAAACAAATGCAGAAGAGCCATGGAATCAGGACCCCCACTTACGGCAAGCAGGATGGAGCCTATCCCCTGAGTATGCACTTGCTGAAGCAAAAGGCTTTGAAAATGTTTGAGGATAGTAGCAGACATTTTAACCTGGCGGCACAGGGATTTGAACCCCGGACACTACGGGTATGAGCCGTATGCTCTGACCAACTGAGCTATGCCGCCATGACATATGATTATTTTTCAACGGGAAGTATTATAACATATTCTCCGTCTTTGACCATATCCATCTGACGTGCCATGATTTCAAGGAAATCCGGAGCTTTTGTTAGATTAATTTCTTCCTGTATTTTTTCAATTTCTTGAAGCAAACGATTGTTTTCTTTTTCTACTCTGTGATAGACAAACTCAAGTCGAATATATTTGAAAGCGGTATTCAAGATAAGCATGGA
Source organism: Caldisericia bacterium (assembly GCA_035363255.1). Classification (GTDB taxonomy): domain Bacteria; phylum Caldisericota; class Caldisericia; order UBA6126; family UBA6126; genus T3SED10-260. Next base: position 46,499 of record DAOSES010000005.1, read on the forward strand.
GATAAATAGCAGAACCATGTTCATAAAGAAAATGGCTGGTTTGAAAACTTTTACTTTTTTCTTTTTTGAAGAATGCTGGCTACTAATATTTCGCATTCAGGTAAAACTCCATGTTCTTTTTGATATTCACGTATTTCATGATCTGCTTCAGATGCGCTGAGACCAATATCCATCAACCAGACTCTGGTTTCCGCCCAGCTATCTGAGGCTCCTTCCTCAAGGGGTAAGTCTTCTTCTGTCAACTCGTATTTTTTCATTTTTGAAGATAAATAGGGAATCATTTTCTTTGCACTGTTTTGCCCAATCCCAGGAACAGAAGTCAAGACATCAATCTGCTCTGATATCACGGCTCGAGCAAGCTCAGCTGGAGTGAGTTGACGCAAGACCTGCATGGCTGTTTTGGGTCCAATGCCCGGGGCTTCAGTCAACCATTCAAAACACTTGCTTTCAATTTCTTTAAAAAAACCATACAAAACCATCTGTTCTTCTTTAATGCGCAATAAAGTATGCACAAAAACCGAAGACCCAGGGATGGCAGGACCAGGATCAGCCATAATAATCTTAAAAAACAAACCCGAAGGGCTTTCCAGTATCACATAGTCTTCGCCTTTTTGATAAATGGTGCCCTTAACAGCGTGAAGCATATTCCGGCCCTCCGTCAGAGAGATGATAGCACAAAGCAACAGCCACTGCATCACAAGCATCATCAGAAGCAGGTAGGGAGTGCCCCAGCATGCCCTCTGCCACCAACTGAACCTCATGTTTGCTTGCTTGACCATACATGGTGAGGGTTTTCTTAATCTCCAGAGGAGTATATTGAAAAACCTGGATATCTTGAAGCGCACCAAATAGCATCAAAACTCCTCTGACAGCTTCAATACTTAGAGCAGTTTTTGCGTTTTTGCTAAAAAAAACTTTTTCCATGGCGACACAGCGAAAAGAATATTTTTGGCTTAATTGTTGTAAAAACTCAAATATAAGTTTGAGACGGTATTCGAGGGCTTGGGGGGTGGTAGTAAACACCCCCGCATCCAAAACTGACAACTGACCCTCGTCTTCACACAAGCAGGCAAAACCCAGACGCGCAACGCCTGGATCAAGCCCAAGGATTAGTTTTTTTGACTCCGATGACTTAGTTGCTATTGTAGAAGGCTTCGATTTCTTCATCGGAGATATCGAAGTTGGCAAAAACTTCATCGACATCATCATGGTCTTCCAGGTCGGAGATGAGCTTCAGCATTCTGATTGCTTCGTCCCCTGTAAGTTTAACGGTGGTGGTGGGTACTTTGACTTGGTCAACCGACTCGGTTTCTATTTTCTTTTCGTCAAGGATATCTTTTGCTTTGTAGAGATCGGTGGGTCCAACAATCAAAGCAAACTGCTCCCCTTCTTGTTGAACATCCTGAGCTTCTACCAAACCAGCGATGTCATAGGCTTCGTCTTCAGTCATAGAGTTTTTTAGTACAATCTTTCCTACAGGATTGAACATCCAGGCGACGCAACCTTGTTCTCCCATGTTTCCACCAAATTTGCTGAAAACTTTGCGAATCTCTGCGCTGGTACGGTTCTTGTTGTCGGAAGTGACATCGACTAAAATGGCTACTCCATTGGGGCCATAACCTTCGTAGGTGAGTTCTTCAATGACGGTTCCGTCCTGAAGCTCTCCCGTACCCCTCATTAAAGCTCGTTTGATGTTGTCGTTGGGCATACCCGCAGCTTTTGCCTTTTCGATAGCAGTACGCAGACGCGGATTACTATCTGGGCTCCCGCCTCCAACTCTTGCAGCAATGGTAACTTCTTTGCCTACCTTGGTAAATATTTTACCTCTTTTGGCATCCTCTGCCTGTTTTTTTCCTTTAATATTGTGCCATTTGGAATGACCTGACATATTGTTTTTCCTCCTTATTCCTTACTTATATATAGCATTTATAAACATTTGATGAATTCGTGTATCCTTGGTAAGCTCGGGGTGGAAAGTCAAACCCCAGACATTGCGGTCAATCACCCATACAGGGTGGCCAGCTTTGTCTCTGGCGAGAATTTTCACTTCCTGACCCACCGACTGAATAAGGGGGGCTCGTATGAAAACTGCTCGAAACGTTTCCTTAAAGCTCTCAATTGCAACCTCCTCACAAAAGCTATCATATTGTGGCCCATAGCCATTTCGTTGAACACTGATGCGCAATAAGCCCATCGAAAGTTGATTTTCACGATCAACCTTTTCTGCTAATATGATAATACCTGCACAAGTAGCCAAAACAGGCAAACCATCTTTGATTTTCTCTTTGAGGGGCTCATACAAGCCCGTAGTTTGGAGAAGTTTTAAAAAAGTGGTACTTTCTCCCCCGGGAATAATGAGTCCATCAATCTTGTCGAGTTCACTGGCTTGTTTTATGCGAAGGGTGGAACAGCCAAGATCATGCATCATTTGTTCATGTTCTTCGACCGAACCTTGAAAGCCAAGAACACCAAAAAGTTTCACAGCGCTAAATACCTCGTTTAGCGGTTTTTTCCTGTTCTGAAAGGCTTTGAACGCTTTGACCTTTCATGGGGTCTCCCATACCTTCAGAAACTTTGGCAATTAGTTCGGGATCATTCCAATGAGCTACAGCCTGCACAATGGCTTTAGCGGTTTTTTCGGGATTGGAGGACTTGAAGACTCCCGACCCTACGAAGACTCCATCCGAACCAAGCAACATCATTAAGGCAGCATCAGAAGGAGTAGCCACTCCACCAGCAGCGAAATTGACCACAGGAAGCTTCCCGCTGAGTTTGATTTCCTGTAAAAGCTGAATGGGCACCATCAGACGTTTGGCTTCGGTAAACAACTCGTCTTCTTGCATGTGCACCACTTTACGAATCTCCGATTGTACTCGACGCATATGACGAACCGCTTCCACGATATCGCCTGTGCCAGCTTCGCCTTTGGTACGGATCATGGCAGCACCCTCGGAAATTCTTCGGAGGGCTTCACCCAGATCTCTGCAACCACAAACAAAAGGGATGCGAAACTTGCTTTTGTCGATATGGTTTTCTTCGTCGGCGGGGGTTAATACTTCGCTCTCGTCAATGTAGTCCACTTTGAGTGCTTGAAGGACTTGAGCTTCCACAATATGACCGATACGGCATTTTGCCATAACGGGGATGGATACTGCCTGTTGAATCTCTTTAATTTTGATGGGATCAGTCATACGGGCTACCCCACCCATGGCTCGGATGTCAGAGGGTACCCGTTCCAGAGCCATAACAGCCACTGCTCCGGCTGACTCAGCAATAAGCGCTTGCTCAGCAGTAGTAACATCCATGATGACTCCGCCTTTTAGCATTTGAGCTAATCCGCGTTGAGTTGTAATTAAATCTTTATCCAATTTTTTCACCACCATATATATTTCTTAGCTTAACCATAAAATTATAATGCGTTTTTTTAAAAAAACAGGTTTTTTTGCTTAGAGCCTAAAAGAGTCATCGGGAGTTTTAAGCCATTGTAGAATAAATTCCTCCGCCTCTTTTCGGTTGTTGACTTGTTTTAAATGTTGAGCTTCAAGCAGAGAGGATAGAATTTTGCCTACCTGGGGAGAGGGTTCAATTCCAAGCAAGTTCATGATTCCATTGCCATCCATCAGGGGAGTGATTTTTTTTAAGTCTTCTCTAAATCCGTAATCCAACATTTCACCAAGAAAAGCTTCATATTGATACAGGGTTCCCATGGGGATACGTTTGGTGGCATATGCATCCGCAAGTGCCAATAGCAAGAGCAGAATACCTTCGTCGCCCAGATCTCTGAAAAAACGATATTTGGCTCGATCAGTAATTTCTTCTGAGTTCGATAATTGGTGAGGGCGCATGTGTTCCAATATTAAATGTTCTATACGCTCAATTTCTTTGTTGGCAAGCTTTAATTCTTTAAGGAAAAATTGAGCTTTTTCAGCTCCGTTTTCTTCGTGATGAAAAAAACGCAAACGTTCATTTTCGATGCTCAGAGTGTCGGGTTTGCCAATGTCATGCAAAAGACTTGACAATTTAAGCAAAACTTCGTTGCTATGTTCTGTGGATAGGGTTTGGTCCAACAATTCAATAAGTTTTTCGCTGTGAGGGAAATCGTGTTTTCGGATGCGTAGAATGATTTGTTCAAGATATTGCAGAGTTTCGAGGGTATGTCTTCGCACTTGAAGGTCGGAGGTATAGGCTTCATCCATCGAGCGAAAGCTTTCAATAAATGGAAATACCACTGAGAGCAGGGAGCTCTTGTCCATCAGTTGAAGCCAGTCATAACTGTCAGGAAAGGCAAGAATTTTCAGCCATTCATCTCGAATGCGTTCTCCTGAAACCTTATACAGAAGCTCCTTGTGTGCGTAAATTTGTTCCTGGGTAAAATCGTCGATAAAGCCTTCGATTTCTCCTGCAAGACGATACGCCCTTAAGAGGCGCAGTGGATCATCCTGAAAGGAGGAGGGATTGTGTATCCTTATCTTGCGCATTCGAAGATCTTCAATACCCTGGAAATAGTCGAGAACAGGCATACGAGTTTCTCCTCGACTCAAAACCCTGAGAAAATTATCGAGAGGAAGACAAAGAGCATCAATGCTAAAATCTCTTAAAAACAAATCATCTATCAGTTCCTCTCCTCGTATCCCATTAATATCAATCTGGGCTTGATCTGTGGAGATTCGGTAGGTGGCTCTTTCAGCGTCAAGTTCAAAAAAGGAATGGTTCAGGGAATGGGCAAGATGTTCCGCCACGATTTTGGAATCCGACAGGGGATCTACCAGCAAATCCATATCAAAGCATTTTTTGTGAATTCCTAAAAGAGCATTCCTCAAGGCTCCACCTACAATATAGATCTGTGTAGTGGGGACCTTGTTCAGCAAGCTCTCGAGAGCTTTTATCCAGGACAAGCGCTCCAAGTGGGAAGATAAGACCATAAGCTCAACGTTTTTCTCATTCGTCATAGTCCTGCACCCAACCTTTCTCAAAGCCGCAAGCTTCCAATGCCTCCACCGCTTGTTGATACTCTTCTCGTAAAAGTTTTCTTCGCATATAGGGGTGCTGAAAAGCTTGGTAAGCTGGGAAGTATTGACTCATCAGACTCACATATACTTCCGATCCCAACAAAGCTTTGAGTTGGTGGATCACTGCAACAGTTTCTGAGGTATAGTGAGGTAAAATGAGTATGCGGACAATCATTCCTTTTTGCAAGATTTCTTCCGAATCAAACAGCTCATAGGGAAGTTGTTTTCGACAAGCTTGGAGCACCGCAACATTACGGGCATGATAGGATCTTGCTCCAGACAACTCTTTTGCAGTTTCATCGCTAAAATAGCGACTATCCACCAAATATCCATCAACAAAATAGGAAAACCAGCGTAAAGCTCGGTCGCTTTCCCATCCGGAGGTATTGTAGATGACAGGGATGCGCAAGCCCTGCTCTCGGGCTATCAGAAGAGCACGGAAGGCGGAAGGTAGAAATTGGGTGGCAGTCACCCAATTTAGATTGTGTGCTCCTTCTTTTTGCAGTTTCAGCATTCGAGTGGCAAGGTCTTCATCGCTCAAGATCTGACCATGATGAAGTTGGGACAAGGGGTAATTTTGACAATAAAGGCATGAGAGAGTGCAATGAGAAAAAAATAGGGTGCCTGAGCCACGGGTGCCAGTAATGGGAGGCTCTTCTCCCCAATGAAGAGATGCGCTTCCCAGTTTAACTTGATCACTTGCGCGGCAAACCCCCAACGCTCCTTGCTTTCGATTAACTTTGCATTCATGGGGGCAAAGACGGCAAGAGGAATACTCCTCAGCCATCTCCTCAGCTATTAAGTTTAGCTCCGAAGCGCTATATTGCAGGTAGAAGGGCTCAGGGAAGAGCAAGTTCTTTTTCCACAGACTGCAAACATGCAGAAAATCGATCGAGACAGCTTTGTTTCATTGCATTGGCTTCATTCATCATGCTTTGAACCATATTTTCATCTTTGATGGAAGCCGCATTGATCAAGATGTTCAAATAAGCTCCCTCGACTGCGGTTCGGAGCAGGGAAGAAGCTGAGCCAAGATCGCTGATCATGCTTTTTTTGCATACTTCAGCTAGCCGGGTAAGGTGCTTACTAGCTTCGAAACAAGACTGCATAGTTTTTAATGGCACAGAAGCTGCATGTTGAATAGCTTTTTGCATGGCTTGTCTGCGAAGGGCTTTTTGATCTTCAGTTTCTTTGGCTAAGCGCATAGCTTCCATATATGCATTGAATGATTCGGCATCCTCATCAATCAGGGCGATCAAGTGGTCTGACAGAGCTTTAAGGCTTGGAAGCATATCATTGTCTGGCTCCAATTCAGCATAAGAAGCCACCATCAGCAAGAGACCACAACCCATGGCTCCACTGGCAGCTGCTGCAGATCCCCCTCCAGGGGTGGGAGTTTTTGAAGCCAGGGCATTAACAAAATCCTGAACAGCAAGCATACTTAATTTCATAGTTTACCTTATCTCCAATTCCTCATATAATGTAGTTCTAGTATTAGTATATAAAATATAGGGGGAAGTGTGCAACTATGAAGCAGGTGTTTTTAGTCGGTCGATATTCGGTAGGCAAATCTTCCCTTTTCAATCGCATCACTGGAAGGCGCAATCTTGTCATGGAAGACAAAGGCACCACTCGCGATATCATCCAGTTTTCCTATGAGTTTCAAGGCAACGATTATCTCCTCTCCGATTCTGCTGGTCTTGAGTCCATTACCGCCGAATCCATTCTCAGTATCCAACAGGAAATGATCATCCAGGAAATGAAACGATCTAATGTGATTGTGCTGGTGGTGGATGGGACCGCAGGTATTGTTCCTCAGGACAGAGAGCTCCTGGAGTTTTTACGCAAACACCACTTACTCAAAAAGACGGTGCTGGCAGTCAACAAATGCGATCGCAAGCATTTTCACCCCGAGGAATTTTATGAACTTGGACTTAACGCCATATACCCCACTTCAGCAGCCGATGGTAGCGGAGTCTATGAGCTCATGGAAGCTATCGCAGAAATGAGCGGAGAGCATCCTGAAGCTCAGGATGTTCCTGAAAGTCGCGTCATTACCCTGGTTGGCAAACCCAATGCCGGAAAATCCACTCTAATGAACGCCTTGTCTGGCAAAGAGCGTTCTTTGGTCAGTAGTCAAGAATTTACCACTCGCGATCCCGTCAGAGAAATGATCAAACGTGGAGAGCAAGCCTTCACCCTGGTAGATACCGCAGGCATCCGATCCCGCTGGATGCACCAATTTGGTACCGTCTATCTCAGTATGAGGCGCACAGTTCGCGAGATTCGACTCGCTCAATTAGTCTTGTTTTTGCTTGATGCTGAGCAAGATATTGCTCGAGAAGATCAAAAAATAGCCCGTACTCTGCTGGACGAAAAAAAGGCCTGCGTCGTTGCTGTCAACAAAAAAGATCTTATCGAAGATCGCGAGGCCTTCCAACATATCATGCAAACCCGCCTTCGCTTTTTAGATGTTTATCCAGTGGTTTATATCTCAGCCCTCAAACGAGAAGGCTTTGAAGAAATGTTCAACACGCTTCAACAAGTCTATGAAGCCCACCACAAAAAGATTCCAACCCCCCAGATCAACCGAGTGCTTCAACGTATCATGTCGGAACATCCTCTTCCCATTGGAGGTCTCAAGATCTTGTATGCTACCCAGGTGTCCTGTGCTCCGCCCACTATTCTCTTTTTTGTCAACCACAAAGAGTTTTTCACCGATTCCATCCTCAACTACTTCAAAAAACATCTCACCCAGGAGCTTGGGCTCAAGGGTAGTCCTGTCCAGATACATGTGCGCAACCGCAGAGAAAAAGCATGAGTTGGAAAGTCAGCGTCATAGGTGCTGGAGCTTGGGGCACTACCATGGCTTTGCTCCTTGCCAAAAAAGGTCATCAGGTTACCCTATGGGAAAATTTTCCTGAGCAGTGCCAGGAGCTTCAACGCAAAAAAGAAAACACTCGTTATCTTCCTGGGGTTTGTCTTGAAAACCCCCAACTCACCTTTTCCTCAGAGCTTTCATCTGTCCTCAGATCTGCAGACTTAATTATCCTTGCCACCCCATCCAAATTTTTAGAACAATTCTTACCCAAAATGCTCCCACATCTCAATTCACAGCAACTTTTTCTTTCACTGGTCAAAGGGATTCTTCCGCGACCTGTGCCCCGTCTCCTGCTTGAAGATATTCAAGAGCTTCTTCCTATTCTTCGTCCTTCCCACATGGCGGTGCTTTCGGGTCCCAACTTTGCCAAAGAAATAGCGCTTGATCTTCCAGCAGCTACGGTCATATCTGCTCCAGACACTGCTTATCTCCAAGAACTTCAAAACTATCTATCCACCCCAAACTTTCGTGTTTATACCAACCCCGATCTTATTGGAGTCCAGCTCGGAGGGATCATGAAAAATGTTATCGCCATTGCGGGGGGTCTTTTAGATGGTCTTCATATGGGATACAATGCCAAATCTTCCCTTATAGTCAGGGGTACCAGCGAAATGAGTCGTTTGTTTGTGGCGATGGGAGCCCAGCAAGAAACTCTTTATGGTCTCTCGGGCCTGGGCGACCTGATTGGCACCTGCACCAGCCCTCTCAGTAGAAACTGGTGGGCAGGCACCCAACTTGCTACAGGGATCAGCTATGCAGAGCTTCAACGCACCACTGGCACTACCGTGGAAGGTATTGACTCTCTGCCAGGTTTGCTCAATTTAGCCCAAAGCCTCAAGATAGAGCTTCCTATCAGCCAGGAAATTTACGCCATTGCCTTTCAACAAAAAGATATTCGTCAGTCTCTCCAGGAGTTAATGTCTCGCAAACTCCGCACCGAAAGCTAAGTTTTTTTCTTTTTTGTAAATTTAAAAAAGCATTGTATAATACTTGATGATTTAGTCGGAGCGTGGCGCAGTTTGGCTAGCGCACCAGCATGGGGTGCTGGGGGTCGGAAGTTCGAATCTTCTCGCTCCGACCATTTTTTTTTGAAACAACCTCGGGAAGTGGCTCAGCTTGGTAGAGCGCTTGGTTCGGGACTAAGAGGTCGCGGGTTCGAATCCCGCCTTCCCGACCAAAAACGATCCTGTTCTTCCCAAACTCGTATCTCAAGTCAGTTCAAAGACCAATGATTCTATCTCCAAACATACCTCTTGTATCCAAATCATGTATAATTAAAAAGAAAGTAAATGAATGTAAAAGGTCGTGGTGACACAGATGGAAGAAAAAAATTTAGATGTATTAAGGCATTCTTGTGCACATCTTATGGCGCAAGCACTAAAACGTTTATATGGAGAGGTCAGTCTCGGGATCGGTCCCTCTATCGAGAACGGATTTTATTATGACATCGATATGGAACATCGACTTGTACCCGAAGATTTAGCTCTTATCGAAGAAGAAATGAAAAAAATAGCTCAGGAAAATCTCCCCATCCTTCCCAAAACCATCCTCCGAGAGCAGGCAATCCAACTTTTTACACAACGCAAAGAGCCCTACAAGCTCGAACTTATCAAAGAGCTTCCCCACGACGAACCCATTCACGTTTTTGAACAGGGCGAATTCGCTGATCTTTGCAAGGGTCCTCATCTCGAAAAAACCGGGCAGATCCGTTTCTTTAAGTTGCTTTCTATCGCTGGAGCTTACTGGAAAGGTAGCGAACACAACCCCATGCTTCAACGCATCTATGGCACTGCCTTCTATACCAAAGACGAACTCAAAGCCTATCTATTCCAACTCGAAGAAGCAAAAAAACGCGATCACCGAAAACTCGGAAAAGATCTGAAACTTTTCTTTTTTGATGAAGCTGTCGGCAGTGGTCTTCCCCTCTGGTTGCCCCGGGGAGCCAAACTCCGCGACATCATCGAACGCTACGAAATGGACCTTCATGAGTGCCATGGATATAGCATTATTCGCACTCCACATCTTGGTTTTGCAGGTCTGTGGCACACCTCGGGTCATCTATCCTTTTATCGTGATTCCATGTATCCCGAAATGGATGTAGATCACCAACAATACATCGTAAAACCCATGAATTGCCCCTTCCACATGACAGTTTACAAAAACGATATGCACAGCTATCGCGAGCTTCCTATCCGGCTGTTTGAGCTTGCCAGCGTTTATCGCAACGAAAAATCGGGCGTACTTCACGGGCTTTTACGAGTGCGAGGCTTTACCCAGGACGATGCCCACATTTTTTGCACCGAAGACCAGCTCGAACAAGAAATCTGCAATGCTATGCAACTTACCAAAAAGATGCTATCTGATTTTGGCTTTACTCAATACAAAATCTACCTCAGTGTTCGAGACCCCAAACAACTCACTGGCAAATACATAGGAGATCCCTCCCAATGGGACATGATCGAACAAAAATACGAACAAATCATCCAGCGAATGGGTCTGGACTATCAGGTAGATCCTGGGGAAGCCAAATTTTACGGGCCAGCCATCGATCTTAAAATCAAAGATGCCTTGGGTAGAGAGTGGCAATGCACCACTATTCAAGTAGATTTCAACCTTCCATCCAAATTTGAACTAAGCTACATCGGGGAAGATGGTCAGGCTCATGTTCCTTTTGTGATCCATAGAGCCTTATTAGGCTCCATGGAGCGATTTATCAGCGTTTTGTTGGAGCATTATGGTGGCGACCTCCCCCTTTGGCTCGCTCCAGAGCAGGTGCGTCTTGTACCAATATCCGACGAACAGCTTGATTACTTGTCCGAAGTGGAACAAATACTCAGACATGAGGGGCTTCGCGTTGAAGTTGATCGACGCAATGAGCGGATGAATTCCAAAATTCGTCTCGCAGAGCACGAAAAAATCCCCTTTGTTGTTGTGGCAGGCAAAAAAGAAGCCGAAGATAAAACGCTTTCCATTCGAAAGCGCCATGGTGAGAATCTCGGAGAAATGGATGTGAGTTCTTTTGCAGAGCTTTTAAAAAAACAGATCTGCGAAAAAAGCTAAGCACTTTAGCTTGACATTCTTTTAAACTTCAGGTAATAAAGTATGGAAATTTTTTTTGATGGAGGTAATGTATTACACAGCGACATAGAACTAATCAGGCCATCGCCGCTAAAGAGATTAGGCTCATTGATGAAAATGGTCATCAGGTTGGGCTGACCCTCACGCTCGAGGCTCTCCGAAGAGCCCGGGAAGTTGGATTGGATCTTGTGGAAATTGCTCCACACAGTAATCCTCCCGTATGCAAGATTATGGATTACGGCAAATTCATATATGAAACTGCCAAAAAGACCCGCGAATCCAAAAAAAAGCAGGTGTCCAACGATCTAAAAACGATTAAAATTCGTTTAAATATTGGCGAATCTGATTTTTTGGTAAAGGTCTCACGAATTATAGAGTTCCTGGAGGACGGCGATAAAGTCAAAATGATGATATTGTTCAAGGGTCGGGAAATCATTTATAAACAGAGAGGCTTCGAGATTTTGGAACGTATCGCTGAAACGGTCCAAAAGCATGGACATATCGAACGTAAGCCCAAGCTTGAAGGCAGAAATATTATCGCCATCATAGCTCCAATTTCAAAGAAAGGATAAGAATATGAAAAACAAAATTAGGTCTTGCCGAGGAGCGATGAAACGCTTCAAGGTAACAGGCACCGGAAAAATAATGTATATGCCTACCGGGCACAGTCATTTCATGGAAAAAAAATCTGCAGGCACCAAAGCTGGTCAGCGTTGTCAGCGTGAAGTTCCAAAATCTGACTACAAAAATGTTCGAGCCCGTATCATCAACGTCAAACTTTAAACCCTATCTAAAATAGACCAAGGAGAAAACAGATGAGAGTAAAAGGTGGCTTTACCCGCAGACAAAGGGTAAAAAAAATACTAAAAAGAGCAAAAGGTTTTAGAGGAGCCTCCTCCCGCCAATTTTGTGTAGCCAAAGAAAAAGTACTTCATGCCGAACGTTACCAATATGTCAGCCGCAGGATCCTGAAGCGTGATATGCGAGCCCTCTGGATTCAACGCATCAATATTGCTGTCAGACTCAACGATCCAGACATGAATTATTCCACATTTATTCATGGTCTCAAAAATGCAGCCATCGATCTTGACAGAAAAGTTCTTGCTCAAATGGCTGTTGACAACAAGGAAGCCTTCTCCCAAATAGTACAGACTGCCAAAAACGCCCTCTAAACCAGGAATTTCCATGGGAAATTACTTTGGCACAGATGGCATTCGCGGGATAGCTTCCACTGTATTATCACCCGAAAAGGTGCTATACATCGGGCAGGCTATAGGGCGTTATGCCCTAGAAACCTGCAAATCCAGTGAGTGCTGGATAGGTATTGGCAAAGACACCCGGCTATCAGGAGACACCATCGAACATGCTCTTGTTGCTGGTTTGCTTTCCATGGGAGTTTCTGTCAAGAGTTTTGGTATTTTACCCACCCCAGGCATTGCTCGAATACTTCGCATCGAAAATTGCCATCTCGGAATAGTAATTTCCGCTTCCCACAATCCTGTTGAATACAATGGGCTGAAAGTATTTGCAGGTCAAGGCATCAAACTTAACGATGAGCAGGAAGCCCGAATCGAATACTGGATAGAAAAAGCAAAACTCGGTCTTCCTCTTTCCAAACACCCTGGAAGCCATCTTCTCTACGACCGTGCCCCCACAGACTATACCCAGTCCATACTCAATCAATACCCCAAACTACGTCTCGATGGCATCAAAATTGCTGTCGATTGTGCCTATGGCGCCACCTGGTTCACCACTCCCCATGTGTTAGAGCAATTGGGTGCTCAGGTTTTCGCAGTTGCCAACACTCCCGATGGTTCTCGCATCAACGTCAATTGCGGATCCACCTACCCCGACTTTATTCAGGAAGCAGCTACCCAAGAGGCATTTCCCTATGATATAGCTTTTTCTCATGATGGCGATGGCGATCGAGTGCTTGCACATTATCAAGGCCAATTGGTGGATGGCGATCATATGCTCGCCCTAACCGCACTATTTCGCCAAAAGCGGTCCAATCTCCAACCATCCACCATCGTCGGCACCGTCATGACCAACTCCGGCATCGAACACTTCCTTAGCAAAACCCAGATTCATATGCATCGCTCTCCAGTTGGAGATCGCTACGTTCTCGAAGATATGCTCCGACTCAAAGCCCCCATGGGGGGAGAACAATCAGGACACCTTATTTATATTGACAAAGGTTTTACTGGGGATGGTCTGGTTTCCATCCTCGAAACCCTCCAAGCATTAGTTCCCAATGATTTTCACAAACTTGATGAAATTCAGCAAATTCCCCTCCTGTCCCAGGTTCTTCTCAACATCAAAGTCAAAGACAAGCAAACCGTACTTCAATCCAAGCGTTTTTCAAGCGAACTGGAAAAAATACAAAATGAGTATCCTCAGGTAAGACTCGTTGTTCGCCCTTCTGGCACAGAGCCCTTATTTAGAATTCTGACGGAAGCACCTGATCCTGCCCTGGCTAAGCAATTAGCCCAGCATTTGGCCGATCTGGCTGTCTCTTTATAAGTCGTCAGATCCCATTACGCAATGTCGATGGTTCATTTACATACCCATTCCGAATTTAGTTTATTGGATGGACTCAATCGTATAGAGCGCATGGTTTGCGCCGTACGAGATTTGGGTCAGCATTCTCTTGCCCTTACCGACCATGGCGTCATGTATGGCGTGATTGATTTTTATAAAACCTGTCTAGCCCATAAGATTAAACCCATTATCGGCTGTGAACTATATTTTACCGACAAATCCCGCCATCAAAAAGAATCAAGAGAAGATGCAGTCAACTATCACCTTATTCTTCTTGCCAAAAACTATCAAGGCTACCAAAACCTTTGCAAATTGGTTTCTTTAGCTCATATCGAAGGTTTTTATTACAAGCCAAGACTCGATTGGGAGCTTCTGGAACAACACCATGAAGGTTTGGTGGCGATGTCCGCATGTATCAAGGGTCATGTGCCATACCTTCTTTTATCAGATCGCCCCGAGGAAGCTCGTCAAGTGGCTATGCGATACCAAGCTCTATTCAACGACGACTACTACCTTGAAGTTCAAAATCATGGTCTTCCCGAGGAATTGAAAGTAAACCCTTTGCTGGCAGAGCTTGGAAAAGAACTAAACATTCCCCTGGTTGCCACTCAGGATGCCCATTATCCCTGCAGATCGGATGCCTATGCCCACGATTTACTGCTCTGTGTTCAAACCCTCAGCGACTACGACGACCCCCAGCGAATACGATTCAGCAACGACGAGTTTTATATCAAATCTCAAGCTGAAATGCAGGAGCTTTTCAAAGAATACCCCGAAGCAGTGAGTAATACCGAGTTAATTGCTGAAAAGTGCAACATCGAGTTTGATTTCGATCAATATCATCTGCCTGTCTATCAAAACGAAAACGTAAAAACAGTAGAAGAGCGCAAGGCATATCTCCAGGAGCTCTGCTATGCCGCATTACCCAAACGTTATGGATCTGATCCTTCTTCCGAAGTCTTAGAACGTCTCGAATACGAGCTCAAAATCATCAATGACATGCATTTTGTCGACTACTTCCTTGTCGTCCAGGATTTTGTCAATGAAGCCAAGCGGCGAAATATCTATGTAGGACCTGGCAGAGGTTCTGCAGCTGGCAGTATAGTGAGTTATCTTCTCAATATCACAGGCATTGACCCCCTCCAATACAAGCTCTATTTTGAACGTTTTCTCAATCCAGCTCGTATCAGTATGCCCGATATAGATATCGATTTTGAGGACGAACGTCGCGATGAAGTGATCGCTTATGTGCGCGAAAAATATGGAGCCTACAAAGTAGCCCAGGTAGCCACCTTTGGCAAGATGGAAGCCCGGGGAGTCATCCGAGATGTAGCCCGAGCCTTCAAATATGATCAAAGCTGGGTCAATCGTCTCAGCAAAACCATTCCTTTTGGAAGATCCCTCGAAGAAGCCTATACCCTTTCTCCCGAGTTCAAACAAATTATAGATGAAAACGAGGATAATCGCCGGCTATATGATACTGCCAGGGATATTGAAGGGCAAACCCGCAATTTTTCTGTCCATGCCGCCGGAGTAGTGATAGGCGACACCGAGCTTTGGAACTATGTTCCCCTTCAGCTCGATAAAAACAAACATTTGGTGGTTCAATACGACAAAGACACCGTCGAAAAGATGGGTTTGCTTAAAATTGACTTTCTTGGTCTGCGCAACCTTACCGTAATTCGAGAATGTATTCAGCTCATCAACGAGCAACACCAAAAAGTCATCGATGTCGAAAAGATCCCCCTAAACGACCCTGAAGTCTTTCAGCTCTACAAAAAAGCTGCTACTAAGGGGGTATTTCAGGTCGAAAGCAGAGGAATGCGGCAAATCTTTAAAGAACTCGATCCCTCCGACATCGAAGATGTGATTGCGGTTATAGCGCTCTATCGTCCTGGTCCCATGGAGTTTATCAAGACCTTTATCCGCAACAAGGCACACCCCGAAGAAATTGTTTACGAACACCCTGTGCTTGAGCCTATTTTAAAAAACACCTACGGAATATGTGTTTATCAGGAACAGGTAATGTCCATTGCCCAGGTGATGGGTGGTTTCAGTCTCGGAGAAGCCGACTTGCTTCGAAAAGCCATGGGAAAAAAGAAAAAAGAGATTATGGAAGAGCTGAAAGGTGATTTTCTTCAGCGATCCCAAGCTCAGGGCTATACTCCAGAGGTAGCCAAAAGTATCTTCGAAAAACTGGAATTTTTTGCAGGATATGGCTTCAACCGTGCTCATGCCGCTGCTTATGGGCTTATCTCCTACCAAACCGCATGGTTCAAGGTCAGATACCCTGTCGAATATATGACCGCTCTTCTCAACAGCGTCAAAGACGACGAAAAAAAGCTTTCCGAGTATATTGCCGAATGCTATCAAATGAAAATAGAAGTGCTCCCTCCAGACATCAATCAGAGCCAAATCCATTTTACCATTGAAAACAATAAGATCCGTTTTGCCCTTCTGGCAATAAAAAATGCTGGCAAAATCGCCTTAGAGCTAATCATCGAAAATCGTCAACAACAAGGACCTTTCCGCCACTACACCGATTTTGCCAAACGGATGAGCAGTGGAAAAGTCAACAAAAAAGTCATCGAATCTCTTATCAAAGCGGGTGCCTTTGATGTTTTTGAAGCTGATAGAACTTTTCTTCTTCAGCACATCGATGGAAACTGTGAGCCGGAAGTATCGCTTTTCGGAGCTTTGGAGCCATCACCTTCGCCCTTGGAAAAAAAACCAGTCAAAATAGATTATCATCAACATATGCACTACGAGAAAGAAGCTCTGGGTTTTTACTTTTCCATGCATCCCTTTGCTCCCTATCTCGAGACCTATCCAGACTTCGCCTGCCCTCCCATCGAAGAGCTTCAAGAAGAAATTCCCGAACAAGAAATTCTGGTGGAAGTGTTTGGCTTGATTGAAAGTATTCGTCAACCCCGAAAAAAGAATGGAACTAGCAATGGCAACACCGTTGTAATCGTCACTGTCGCTGATATGACTTCTTCCATGGAATTTGTGGCTTTTGGCAAAACAGCCGAAAACTTGCTCCAATGCAAAGACCAGGAAACCGCAGTTTTGCTCAGTATTCGAATACGTAAAGAGGAAGATCGGGTTCGAGCCAGTTTGGCAGATATCAAACGTATGATCACACGCGAAGAAATGATCCGCGAACAAAGTGCTCATTGGAGGCTTGAGCTCTGCCTTGATTTGGATGTTCTCAGCTCTGAGCATCTGTCGCAAATTAGACAGTGCCTCCAGAAATATGCTGGCACCAACAGCATACAACTCATGATGAAAAAGTCCCCCTGGTTGATACGAGCAGGCACCTCATTGCAAGTGGAAAAAAGTCAACAACTCCTGCTGGAGCTTGAAGCGCTGACTGGTAGCCAGCTGATCGGATGGAAACGTTGCTTAAACTGATTCGTTCGGTCCGTTTCCAGGTAGTCATGTTTACCAGTTTGCTGGTTATTTTGGGCAATGGTTTTCTGGCAGTCTTTATTGTTCGACAATACACTGAAAGTCTGGTCAGAGAAAAATACGAAAAGCTTGGTCAACATGCCAGATACCTGGCTCAGGTTTATCTCATCATCGACAACAATACCCAAAACAATGCCCGTACTCAGTTCAATGCCCAAAATCCTGGTCCTGATTTTCGTAGCTACGAAGACATCTATGCCCAACAGCGCCGAGAATGGCTTGAAAGCCCCTTAAAAGACCATACTGGTGGCTTGATGGAATACTCCGAAGAATTGGGTGCAGGCTTTTACTTCAGCGATCTTAAGCGAATTATGGCTTTTCAAGTCGATCCTCGTTTTATTGAGTATGATCGTCTGGTATATGCGGTGCCTGTCGAGCCTGAAGGGTCCTTTGTTTGGGTGGAAGAGTCCTATCACAACATCAATATTCAATTTAAAGCCCTCAATCAGAGAGCTTTCCAAATCACTTTTCTTATCATCCTTATCACTTTGTTTCTTGCTGGCCTATTCACCTGGTCCTTTTCAGTGCGAATGAAAAAAATTCTCACTACGCTTTCACTGCTACAAAAAGATTTGCATGCTCCAGTCCCCTTTCTGAGCGGAGAATTCGGGCATATCTCAGAAGGGATCCGCTCCCTTGCCGAAGCTTTGATACGCACACGATCTCGTTCCGAGCTCATTTTACGTAGCGCAAAAACGGGTATGATTGCCTTTGATCTTGATTTAAACATCGTGATGATCAATGAAGCCGCAGAGCAGTACCTGGAATGTAATGGAAACACTCTCGGCAATCTTGAAGTGCTCGATCGTCTTGGGCATCTGATAAGCACCACCATACAACAAGCCTTTGAAAGTGGAAATACCTATTCCTTCGATGGTATGCGCAAGGTAGTCGAATCCAAAGAAAAATATTTCAATATGACCATTATCCCCAACCAGGGAGATTCTGATGTAAAAATGGTACTGGTTACCCTTGAAGATGTGAGTGAAAATGTCAAACTCATCAAAGAAGCTGAGAAAAACGAATCTCTTAAAATGCTTGGACTTTTTACCACCGGAGTTGCTCATGAAATCCGCAATCCACTTACCTCTATTAAGGGTTTTATCCAACTTTTAAACAAAAAAATGCAGGATCAAACTGATAATGCACGTTTGCTTCATTTGGTACTCCGAGAAATAGAACGTCTCGAAAACCTGATCAAAGACCTTATCACCTATGCCAGGCCCTCCAAGCCAAACTTTGAGTGGGTTCCGGCTGGCCCTTTGCTTGATACTATCGTGCAAGTTCTTGCTCCTCGCATCAGTCAGAAAAAAGCTGAAGTTTTACAGCTCGAACTGGACGAGTTGGAGCTTTTTATCGATCGCCGGCAAATGTATCAGGTTTTCTTCAATCTCATACTCAATGCTATTCAAGCTGTTCCCTCCGAGAATGGGATCATCAAACTCCGAGCTGAAAAACAGGAGCATTATGTCGATTTGATCGTGGAAGATAACGGTCGAGGTATAGAGAAAAGTGATTTTGGTAAAATCTTTACCCCCTTTTACACCACCAAAGATAAGGGTACAGGACTTGGTTTGGCTATCTCAAGGCGCATGATAGACGACCATGAAGGTAAGATTCTTTTTGATAGTATAGCAGGTGAGGGAACCATTTTCCGTGTTCGTTTATTCAAATATCGAATACGCAAATCAAACGATTTACAAGCACTTTCTGCCTGATTTAGTTATAATAGTAGCATGGCAAAATATACGATATTAGTTGCAGACGATGAAGAAGGTGTGAGAGAGCTATTCAAAGAGATAGCTCTCGAAGAAGGTTTTAGGGTGTTGCTTGCCAAAGATGGCATTGAAGCAGTTCAAAAAGCAAGATCCGAAATCCCCGATGTTATTATTCTCGATATACGCATGCCCGATATGGATGGTATGGAAGCTTTTCGACGCATCAAAGAAAGTTTGATGAATGTTCCCGTGATTTTTATTACTGCCTTCGGAACCTCCGACTTAGCGATAGAAGCAATGAAAAATGGGGCCTACAACTATCTCACCAAACCTTTTGACATCGATGAAATACGCATCGTCATTCGCAGGGCAATCCAACTCCGTCAACTCACCAACGAAGTCGCGGTGCTCCGTTCTGGTGGAAGCAATATCACTGCCGACCAGGATGAGCTTCATGGTCATTCCCCCGTAATGCAAGAAATCTACAAGTCGATCGGACGCATTGCCGACAACGATGCAGCTGTTTTGCTGATTGGCGAAAATGGCACTGGCAAAGAGCTTATTGCCCGTAAAATTCACGAAAATTCCAATCGAAAGCTTTTGCCATTCGTCCTGATCAATTGTTGTCAGGAGCCTGCCATTCTTGCCAACGAGCTCAAACTTATTCCGAGTTCTGAGTGTTCCGTTTTTTTTAGAAACATCGAAAAACTCCCCTCTTCCTCCCAACACTTGCTCATGGAAATTCTAAACCAAAAACCCAAATGGCGTATTATGTCGTCCAGTACTACCGATTTATCCCAAGAAGCTTCCTCTTCTCTATTTCGTGAAGACTTGTATTATCTCATCAAGGTGGTACCCATCCAAATCTCGCCTCTGCGAGACCATATCGAAGATCTGGAAGACCTTGCTCTCTACTTTATGAAACGCTTCTGTATCCGTTACGGAAAAATTATCAACGGTTTTACTGCCGAAGCCCTCAAAGTCCTTCAAGGGCATCACTGGCCCGGAAATATGGATGAACTGGAAAATGCCGTAGCCCATGCAGTTATAGTAGCAACTGGCACTCTGATTACAGCAGATGATTTGCCTGTTTCTCTTCGCGAAACACGCCATCCTACCATCAGTTCTCAAAAAAAACTATTGCATGGTTTAAGTCTTCACGCCGCAGTAAAACAATTTGAAAAACAACTTATCCTTGACGCCCTCCAACAAGCTGGCGGTAGCAAGACCAAATCCGCTGAATTATTGGGCATTTCAAGGCGATCCCTCTTCAACAAAATGAAAGAATTTCAACTGCTCAAAGAAAACGAAACTGAACCAAATTGAGCTAAAACTCTATTTTTTTTATAAAAAAATTAAGAAAAAGCTTGTTTTTTCTTGATTTTTTTGTAAACATTGCTTAAATTGAGGATAAATGAATGAATTGTATTGTTTTAACCTCGCAAGAAGCAAGCGATGCTTTAAATTAAAAGGGGGAAAAAGAATGAATAATCGTAGATGGAGATTTTTAAGCATCTTCATAACTACCGCTTTAATGTTTAGCTCTTTAGCTGGCATCAACCTTCACACTGCCCGTGCAGATGTTCAAAACACCCAGGTTACACCCTATCCCAGAGAAGCCGGCAAAAATGCTTCTTATCGTGTTGGCACCAACATCAATGCCGCATTAAACGCCGGCACTGATTCCATTTCAGTCATCTTCCCAAAAGAAAATCGTATCGAATCCATGATCTCAAGTGCCAACATTTCCGTCAATCCCAAGCGATTGAACCGAGCTGACTTCGAACTTGACTATACCCGTGGCACCATCAACCTCCTCGCCCCCCTCCAAAAGGGCGATCGGGTGACTGCCAGCTATCGCTACGATCCGGGTGTAGCCTATACCGGGCTTCCCCGCAGTGTCAAATTTTACGATCACACTTTCGCACCCGGAGATATTCGTCGTGGAAACGGTGTTTTAGACCCAGGCGAATGGATCTACGAAGATCGCACCAACAACAACAAACTCGCCGTGGGCGACCGACGCCTTTGCGTGGTTGTAGCTCCTGGTAATGTTTACCGAGCTGGTTCACTGGTTCAAATCGGTGATGCCGATCTCGTAGCTGCCGGTGGAAACGAGCTTGGTCCTCTTACCAACTATCCTGTCTCCAACTTGAAATTTGTCGATGTGGACGACAATGGTATCTACTCCGAAAACGACTGGCTTATCGACGATCGCGACAACAACGACCTTCTCAGCGCTGGCGACCGAGTCATCACCGGCTACCTCTGGTATGTTGCCGGTATGGTTGTCAATCAAACCGACCTCGACCGTTTCAATCCCACCAACCTTGCCGCCCAGATTGGAGCTAGCTTCGCTCCCTTGGCTGGCACTCTCCGTCACGCCGAAAATGTCAACAAAAACAACCAATACGACGATGGCGAATATATCTACAACGATGCTGATGCCAACAATCGCGTCAGTGCTGGCGATACCCGTTTTACCTGGGTGTATTCCAACACCGTGGTATATCCCAGACTCAGCATTGTACTCGCCGCCGACAAAGATGTAGGCACCACCCTCGTTGCTTTCATCAACAATGCCCCCACCCGCCAAGAAACCACCTACAACCCCGGTATCTTCCCTCTCAACTACTTCAAAACCATCTACTCCCATGTTGGCGCCGCCGCTGCTCTTGTTGAGCCCGGCAATCTCCGCCTTTCTCCTGCCCAACGAGCTGTATTCAATCCTTTGGTAGGCAATGTTGCTGCCAACGACCCGGATGCAGGTCAAACCCTTTTCCAGTTCAACACCAACGAAAAATACGCTGGCTTCAATCCTTTAGCCTATTCCCAAGACGATCCCATCTACCGCGATTTAGACAATACCGCAACCGTCACGGAAGGCGACCTTCGCCTCACCGATTTCAGCGTTTGGGTGGATAGCACCCGTATCCTCTATACCGCTGGATCCACTGTTCGCAAAGGCGAATACGATCTTGGTCTCGTTCTCAGCGATCTGGATGTTTTACCCATAAAACACACCGAAATTGGTGTTCCCAACGCTCAGTTCGATCCAGGAGAACTTATTTATGATGATGTCGATGCCAACAATCGCGTTAGCGCAGGCGATGTTCGATACGATTTTAATGGTATCCAATCCGCCAATATCACTGTCCCTGCGGCTTATCCCGATGCTGGTCTTACCCTAACCCGAGGATGGACCGATATCACCAACGAAGTCCTCATTTCCTATGCCAACGGTGGCGAACGTCAGCTCCAACTTAACAACAAACCCGTGGTACGCCCCGTAGTCCCTATCTCCAACGACGTCAACCATCGTCTCACTCCTCTCACCATTCCTGGCGGAGATATGCGTGGCAAAGGCAAATTCTATTATGTTATTACTGCCGTCAGCGATATCGTTGGCGAATCCGATACCTGGGAAGAACGCATGGTGGATTTCATTTCCGGTTCTACCACCAATGCTGTCAAAATTGAATGGTCTCCTGTTCCCAATGCCAGCAAATACCGCATATATCGAACTCCCAACCAAGGCACCTACGAAGAAACCTCCCTGATAGCCCAGGTTATGGCTCCCATCACCCACTACATCGACCTCGGTGGCGAAGCCCTCAATGGCATGCCTCCTTCCATCTACTCCTCTTCCTTCACCGTCCTCACCCTCAATCGTACCGATCCCGTCACCGGCACCAGCTCCGATCGTCGTCTGGTGGAGTTTGATCTCTCCGACTACAAACTCGATCTCGCTTCCGGTAACATCACCTTCCGCCGTCCTCTCAAATCTCTCGATACCATCGTTGCAGACTACGATCGAGGCATCAAAGTCACCAACGAAAGCGTCATGTTCCAAGCCATCCAAGGTCGCGGAAAGCTCCGTCATGGCGAAGTTCTCGACCCCAATATCTATGGCGAAGAACTCTATCCTGTCAAGCTTCATCGTATCTCTGCCGCCAATCCAAACGATCCTACCCTTCTGGTGCGCGGAGTTGACTACGAATTCGAAGATGAAAACCGCAACAAAATCGAAGGACTCAAAAAAGGTGAAATCACCTTCTTCATCCAACTCCTTCAAACCGATATTGTACGAGCCGAATACACCCATCGCCGTCAGGTTCGTGGCGATATGATCAAAGTTGCCACCGGCAACGAGACCACCGTCCGTACCTCCGAAGGCAACATCATCGCTCATACTGACATTATTATGAAGGGTCGCACCCTTTCCTCTGCTCCTGTCATCAACGTGATGAACTCCGACAAAGGTCCGGTCGTCACTTTCACCACTCCCGTCAATGTCAAACCCAACCCAGCCAACAAACTCAACGTTACTCCCGACAGTCCTCGCGATTTGAATATCACCTTCTCTCTCCAGATAGGTATTCGCAACCCCGAAAAAGCCGGGACCTATCAAGTCTTTATGCGTACCTCCAAGGAACAAACCGAGATTCTATCCAATCCCTACGAAATCATTGCTGGCGAAGAAGGCCAACAACTCATCAAACTCACCCGAGACCAACAAGTCGAAGCTGGGTCTTCCATAGCCTTGGCCACCACTGTCCAAGACGAACTCGGCAACAATGTCCCCAATGTCAATGTGGTTTACACCTCCATCAAATCGCCCGATGGTCTTGCCAAACTCGACAAAACTTCTTTTGTCACTGATAGTAGCGGAAAAGCAGTCGCTATGCTCACCACCAGCCCAAACCCCGGTGAAAACGTGGTTGAAGCCCGTATTGCCGGCACCAATCGCTCCGTGGTATTCACCATCACTGGTCTTTCATCTTCTCCCATTTCCAGAATTACCATCACTCCCGATACTGCTATCATGATTCCTCGCTCCACCCGTCAATTCAGAGCTACGGGTCTGGATGCTCAAGGCAACACCGTTCCCAATGTCACCTTTAATTGGAAAGTCGATCCTGCCAATCTCGGCACTATCGATCAAAACGGCAACTTTACTGCCAGCGATGCAGTGGGTTCTGGCATGATTCATGCCGAAGCTTATGGCATCCATGGCACTGCAGTCGTCACCATCAGCTCCGGTCCTACCGAAGAAATTGCCACCATCCAGATTGACCCCACTTCTGCCACCGTAGCTGTCAACCAATCCCGACAATTTACCGCTATTGCCCGAGACCAAAACAATCAAATCATCCCTGGAGTCAGCTTCAACTGGACTATCACTCCTGCCGATCTCGGAGTTATCAGTGCCAATGGTCTCTTTACCGCTGGTCGCAAAGGCACTGGCGTAGTCATTGCCTCTGCCGGTGGCAAACAAGCCATTGCTGCAGTTACCGTCAGCGACAACATTGGTCGAATCGAAATCAATCCTTCCAGCGCCACAGTCAAGCGCAACGAAACCGTCCAATTTTATGCCATGGTCTATGATGCCAACAACCAAATCATCACCGTCCCAGTCACCTGGGCTGTCACTGGAGGTATCGGCATCATCACCCAAACCGGTATCTTTACAGCCACCACTCCAGGCAACGGTCAAGTGACTGCTACCGCTGGTAGTGTTCAAAGCTCCGTGCCCGTGATGGTTACCGATCAGATGCCTGGCGATATGGAAGGTCCCGACATCCAGATCACCTACCCCGCACCCAACCAAAGCACTGCAGATTCCAATATCATCGTTCGCGGAACCGTTCGTGATCCCTCTGGCATCAAAGAAGTCAGAGTCAACAACGTTTTAGCCACCTACGATCCCATCAATCACACTTTTGCTTCTCAACCAGTCATGCTCAATGCTGGTTCCAATACTATCACTGTTAATGCAGAAGACACATTGGGCAACAAGAGCTCAAAAACAGTGCAAGTAGTCAAAGCCAGCTCAACCATCATCAAGCTTGCCATAGGGTCCAGTTTTGCTGGTGTTACCCGCGACGGGCAGATGCAAATGATGCGTTTGGATGTTGCTCCCTTCTTGCAATCTGGTCGCACCATGGTTCCCCTTCGTTTCATTGCTGAAGCCTTTGGCGCCGAAGTTAAATGGCATGCTGACCCCTCTGGCACAGGCGATGGAGGCATCGAAATCATTCTGATGAAGGCCAACGGCACTCGCATTGTTATCAAAATGCACACCACTTCCAAGACTGTCATCATCGAAACCTATGCCCCTGGTTCCTACCAAGCCCAGACCACCCGTTACGAAATGGAAGTCAAGCCCTTTGTGGTCAAACCTCAGGGTCGTACTGTGGTTCCTATTCGTTTCATCGCCGAAGGTTTTGGCGCTGAAGTACAATGGGAAGCCAGCACCCAGGAAATCACCATCACCATGATGCCCTGATTCTGAATCTCGAAAGAAAACTATAGGGGGAGCATATGCTCCCCCTTTTTTTATTTCCTTGCAAATACTTCGTTGAAAGCTCAGTTATTCCATCTATAATGGAGCTCATGAAAAATATAGATGAAGCCAAAAATATGTTAGATTCCTGGATTCAAGCTCTCAGCTCTGTACTTATCGGCAAAGAATTGCCTATTCGGCTCATTATAGCAAGTTTTCTTGCTCGAGGACATGTGCTGTTGGAAGATGTTCCTGGTACTGGCAAAACCTTACTGTCCAAGGCGATGGCAAAGTCCCTGGGGCTTGCTTTTTCCCGCATTCAATTTACTCCCGACCTTTTGCCTACCGATATCACCGGCCTAAGCCTTTTTGACCGAAGCCAACAACTCTTCCAATTCCGTCCAGGCCCCTTGTTTTCAGATATCATTCTGGCCGACGAGGTCAATCGAGCCACTCCCCGCACCCAATCAGCCATGTTGGAGGCCATGGCTGAAGGTCAGGTTACCGTGGATGGAAGCACCCATCAGCTTTCTCCTTTTTTCTTTGTGATGGCAACCGAAAACCCTATCGATTATGAAGGCACCTTTCCCCTCCCCGAAGCTCAATTGGATAGGTTTCTCATTCGTCTCGACCTTGGCTATCCTGACGAAGAGGCAGAAAAGGCTATTCTTTGTGCCTACCAAACTCAAAACCCCCTTCATAAACTACAAACTCTTTACAAGGCTGAAGATCTCACCGCACTGCTTCGTATGGTCGATACCGTGACGGTCAGCCCGGAAGTTCAATCCTATGTGGTGCGTTTAGCACGTGCTAGCAGAGTGCATCCGAGAGTAGTGCTTGGAGTTAGTCCTCGCGGTAGTCTTGCCTTACAGCGCCTGGCTATGTCCTGGGCTTTTTTGCAAGGGCGAAGTTTTGTTTTACCCGATGACGTCAAGGCTCTTGCCCTACCCGCACTCTCCCATCGACTTCTACTCTCCACCGAAGCTCGTATCAAACGTGAAAAACCCATCGACATACTCAGGGAGCTTTTAGACCAGGTTGCTGTAGTTTCTGCATGAGTTCTGACACCCGATATTTAAAGCTTTTATGGCTCCTGACTCTTCTGCTTAATCTTCTTGCTTTTTCCGAATACCTTTTGCTCTTTGATGGAATCTTGCTTGCTTTCTCTTATCACTACCTCAAGCAGTATCAGGCCTTGCAAAGGGTTCAAATCAAACGCAGTCTGTCTCCTGAGCGCTTATTCGAAAACGAAGTGTTTAGCTTGAAAGTGGAGTGGGTAAACCCCTCTTCTCAGACCTTAAAACTCCTTCTTCAAGCTTCAGACCGCAAAATTGGACTTGAACAAAGCGAAGTACCCGTTCAAATGAAAGCTCGAAGTACTGGCGAACTGAGCCAGAAAGGCTCTTTTTTTCATTATGGCAAAGCCTCTCTAGGTAAAGTACGTATGTTTTGTGAACACCCCACTGGTTTGTACAGACTTTGGCGAAATGTCGATCTTCAGGAGGATATTCGTATTTTTCCCCGTTTACCCGAGTTGGATTTTTATAAGGAAGCCCTCCATGTCCCCTTGCCAGGCAGAAAAACTTCTTCCAGACTCCTTGAAGACACGAGCGATCTATTAAAGGTACGTCCCTATGAAAGAGAATCCTGGAATCGAATTCATTGGAAACTATCCGCCAAACTCGATCAATGGATGGTAAAAGAGTATTCGTTTACCGCTTCTGGGGCTGTTTATCTCCTCCTCGACCTCAATCGTCCCGCTTCCATTTTTGCTCGGGAAGTGTGGTCAGTTTACCGAAAACAATACGAACGTTATGCTATTGAAGCCGCTTCCCGCCTGGTCTGGTCTATCCGATCCCAGGCTCTGCCCTTGTCGCTGTTTTGCGTGGGTAAACAGAAGCTCCACATCCCTTTAGCTTCCCTGGATCCGGTGCATTACCTTGAAGAGCTGATAGGACTGGAGGGGAGTGATCACCCCCAGCAGTGTATATTGGAAGCTTTTAAATCCGCTGCCATCAACCTTCAACCCCATGATACCCTGATCCTACTCACCATGCATCTGGACCCCCAGCATATACCCCAACTGATTGCCCTCCGAAGTCAATGTGCCAAATTCATGGCTTTGTTGTTTCCCTATGGTTTTCGCAAAGAAGAGGGGCAGGCAGGCGAAGACCTGCTTTCGGTGCATCCCGATGCCAGAGAATTATTAAATATGGCTTCTGAGCTTTCTTCCCATCATATCCACCTTCGCTTCGTTTCCAGCCAACAGACCCTGCAGGAGGGTATCAGTGCTTTTCCCTAAGCGCTATCATTTACTTCCCTACTTGATCTTTTTCTCTTTCATGAAGCCCGATCAGTACCTGCATTGGACAGCCTTTGGTTTGCTGGTGTTTCTCCTTCAAAGCAAAGAGGAATGGAATTTACGTGTTCTGCCTTGCATTTTGCTGGCCATATTGCCTTCCCTGTATTTGTCTCAAATCTCCTGGTCCCTTGCTTTGTCTGTTTTGCTTTCCTTTCCCTTGGGGATCAGACAAGATTGGATAAATCAAAAACAACTGTGGTTTATAGCTCCGCTGGTGTTTGCATTTCTGGCTTTTTTTTCGGGACCCCTGGCTCCCTGGATGCTCTTGCTTGCTTTAGCCCTTTATCTTCCTCTTCGAAAGGCTTCTGTGGCAATGCTTGTTTTTCTTCTTCTTTGGGTGCTTCCTCTGGGTAGGAGTGATTGGAAAAACTGGCTTGGTCAGGTCAATCCAAAGTCTGCTTCGATCATAACTCCTTCCTCCCCCCCTGCTCAGTCAGAGCCAGTCCCCAGCCAAAATTCCTCTTCTTCGATGGCAAATTCAAGCTCAAGAATCGAAAGCATTCTCATAAGTCTGTTTCAATACCTTTTGTTTGCAATGTTTGCTCTTTTGCTTGTTTTGCTTCTACGTTTGCTATATCTGATGCGAAAAAACAAAAAACCTATGATTCAAGGAGTTTTTCTTTTTTCTCTCCTTATAGTTTCAGCGCTTGTAAGCATCTTTTCCTTTCGCTGGCTGGATCAACTTCTTGCTCAACGGGCTTTTCATGATCCCAGTTTGCCCCCCCTCCTTCAAAACCCTCAAAGCAGGATCCCCTTGCCCGGATCTCCCCCCACTCCCCTACCAAAGATCCCTCCTGATCTGCCTTCGGAAACTCTGTCTCCCTCTTTCCTTCTTCGTGACCTTCTTTCCTATGCAATAACGATTCTTTTTCTCTTGTTACTCTGCTTCATGCTTTTCAAAGCGCTACGTACCCTGTGGAATATTCCCAGCCTGAGTGATGCCGATACGAATCCTGAAGATACTCCCCAAAAGAGTGCCTCTCCTTCGCCAGCCAGTGACTGGAGCTCCTATCAAGGGGCAGAGCTTATCAAGCTTGGCTACGAAACACTGCGCAAGAAAAACTATCCCCACTATGCTCATCTCACCCCTCTCGAACTCCAACAAATCCAGAATCAAGAAGAATTCCGCCAACTCACCCAAAGCTATATTACGGTATCCTATGCCCGGAGTCAGCCAAAGATCAATGATCAAGTCATCCTTCAATGGCTTGAAAAATGTTTACATAAAATATAACAGCAAATACTTGCATCCTCTTTGATCCTCTTTATACTCATTAGAAAAGCAGTCGAATGATTTTTATGATATCATGAAAATGAGGAGGATCTCAGATGCTTCATCGATGTATGGTAGTTTTTGAGGTTCATACTCAAAAAATAAGCTTTAGTTTGATTACACTTCAATAACAAAGGAGGCAGGGATCACATGAAACCAAAAAATCGTGGCACTATCGTTACTCTTGCTGGGCTGGGAGTCAATCTGACCCTGGGAGTTTTGTATGCCTGGGGCGTGATTTCTGCAGCTCTGATCGACCAACTCGGATGGACAGCTACCCAGACCCAGATCCCCTATATGATGGCTTGTGCCTGTTTTGCTTTCTTTATGGTTCCCGGGGGACGATTGCAAGACAAATTTGGGCCACGTCCCATTGTGATGGGAGCAGCGCTCTTGGCAGGACTTGGTTTTTTCCTGGCGGGAGCCACCCTTACCGTGGTGGGCCTGACGATCTTTTTTGGTGTAGTGTTTGGAGTGGCCATGGGAGGGGGCTATGCAGCTCCCACTCCCGCGGCAGTCAAGTGGTTTTGCCCTCAAAAGCGAGGTTTGATATCAGGAATTGTAGTGAGTGGTTTTGGACTGGCTCCTATCTATATTGCACCTCTCACCACTGCTTTTATCCATCGTTATGGCATCCAACACACCTTTTATCTTCTTGGAGGCATATTCTTCCTGGCGATCATGCTCCTTGCCCAATTGATCTGCAACCCTCCCTCTGGCTTCAAACCCATCCCTTCAAAAAATAAAAAGCAAGCTATCAAAAGTGCTCCAAAAGACTTTGAAGTTACTCAAGTGCTACGAACTCCCCAGTTTTATCTCCTCTGGACGATGTTTTGCTTTGGCACCTTTGCTGGGCTTCTGACGATAGGTCAGATGGTAAAGATCGGCATCGAACAAGCCAACATGCAAAGCACCTTCATTCTTATTGCTTCCTACGCTTTTTTCAACTTTTTTGGACGCATCTCCTGGGGAGTGATTTCTGACCGTATAGGCAGAAAGGTCAGTCTATTCATTGTTTTTTCCATTCAGCTTCTCACCTATATCGCCTTTCCCTTTCTTACCAGTCCCCTTTCCATGATACTGGGCATTATCTTTATAGGTTTCACCTTTGGGGGTATGCTCACTCTCTTTCCTGCCATTACTGCAGATTTTTACGGGATGAAAAACTTTGGCTTGAATTATGGTATCGTTTTTACCGCCTGGGGTATTGGAGGTGTGCTTGGACCCTTATTGGGGGGTATGGTTCGCGATATCACAGACACCTATATTTTAAGCTATGGAGTATCTGCAATCCTCAGCTCTCTGGGCATCCTGCTAAGTCTGATGATCAAAGCTCCCAAGACTCCTCCAGCAGAAACCGAGATTATCCGGGGAGCTTTTTGTCCCGAAGCTTCGATCTAAGCTCTTGATGCTTAAAATAACTGCTTGTTTTTCTTGCATTTAAGCCTACAAGTCTCTAAAATGAAATCAAAGGTATTAGGAAGGAAGATCAGATGAAAGTAAATGAATTGATTCAACAAATTACTGAGCAAGTTCATAAAAATGCCAATGTTCGTGTGGTGTTTGGTGATCCCATCGACAAAGGCGAAATCACTATTATTCCCGTAGCTAAAGTGATTGTACGAGGTGGCGGAGGAGGCGGAAAAGGTCCCCAGGGGCCCAACAAAGAGCCCCAAACTCAGGATAGCCCCGAAGAAAACAAGACTGGGCAAGGCATAGGGCTTGGTCTCGAAATCAACACCACCCCTCTGGGCTATATCCATATTAAAAACGGAGAAGCTCGTTTCAAAGAGATCACGGATACCACCAAAATTGCCACTAATGGCATGATTTTTGCAGGTTTCATGATGTTTATGTTTGCTCGAATTGTGATTTTTGCGATGCGCACTTTCAAGTCAAAAGCCCCCAAACATCCCCCTCTTACAGGTCCTAAAAAATAGTACATACTTCCATGAAGCCCAGGAGCAGGTTTTTTTGCTCTCTTGCTTTGATTGTTTTCATGCTCTTTTTTTTAGTTTCTTGTTCAAGTATTCAGCCTGAAAACATCGTTTCTCCAGAGCCAACACCAGACCCGGTGCTCCAGCAAGTTGCCATAGAAGAGTCATCCCCTCAAGCAGCAGAGTCTCCGGTACCTGAGCCTCCACCCCCTGATCCATCCCTCTCCCGTACGCTTTGGGCTCCTCCCTACCTCATCTTTCAAGCCAGCCACGGAGAAAAGATTTCCGACCACTACCTCCTGGCGCTGGACACGAGGCAGGGAAAACTCACTCCCATTCACAAGGGCTACCATGCTCGTTTTTGGATAGAAGAAGGCCGACTCCTTTTCCAACATATCGATCGTTTTTATGAAAGCCCCTTGGCAGATCTTCAACAGATAAAAGCCATAGCTCCTCCCGGCAAAGACTATTTCCACAAGCTTTCCCGCTATCCCCTTCAAAGCGAGATCCCTGAGTCTCTACATCCCGTGGAGTGGTCCAATCTCCATCAGGTCTTGGAAGGTTCTTTCAGCAAGGCAGGGCAGAAAGAGCTTCTATTCATCAGTGGTCGCAAGGATGGCTACTTTTTTGCCCTTTATTCCATGGCCCCCCTGCCTTTCCAGCTTCTCTGGTCCGACCAATTGCAACGAGAACTTCCTCCAGGCTATGGTCCTGAGCTAATGTTCAATTTTCAGCAAGTGCTTACCCATGATTTTGATCAGGATGGAAGTCAGGAAGTGCTTATTCATGGAGAATATAAAGGTATGACCACTCTGGTGGATGGCTTGGTTTTCCTCAGGCTTTCTCATCCCAAAACCGAGCAAAAAATACAGATCCTCCCCGATCCAGGCTATCAGGACAAATCCAACACCAAAGGAAGGCTACATCGTCTTTCCTCTTCCAAAATCCAGTGGATGATAGAACGAGAACAAAGAGAAGTTTTTACTTTGTCATACCAAGAAGAAAAGGGTTTATTGCTGGGTCAGGCTCAAATTCAGTCCATTTCTGCCCCTGAAAGTCAAAAACTTCGGCATCAGGATTTTTATTTTACAGGTCAAAACCTCCACCGAGCCAGGGAGTTAAAAAGACTCCAATCTCAGCGCCTGCCCTCTCTGGTGCTCCCCCTGTTCTACGATCCCAGCGATCCCATCCTCAGCCAGGAAGAGGCCGAATACCATTCTCTGCGCCAACAAGGGCTCAAGCTTTTTGTAGCCCGTCTCGATCAAGGCTGGAATCCTTTGGAAGCCTATCCTAAAGATAAGCTAAAATCATGGTTTTCTGACCCTCCTTTGGATTTTGAAGTTTTTCAGAAAGCCTGGAAACGTTGTTTTGATCTTATTCCGGTCAAAACCCAGGGAAAATTGTTTTATGTACTCGTGCAGGGATTTGAGTATCCCTATACCACCAGATCTTCCAGCGAAGTACATTATGCCTACCTCTACTCCCTTGATCTTTTTGACGAGGATTACCATCGTCGTATCGATTCCCGCCTGGAAAGCTTTTTTATGAGCACTTCCATGATGGGTCATGAGGGTTTGAGTCCCGAGATGCTTAGCATCCTCCTGCCACTTCCTGGGCAGGACGTCCTCTGGCTCATTCAGCCCTTATACCGAGCTTCTGAGTCTTACGAGCTTATTCGAGTGAGCCCAAGGGGTTTTAGTACTTTAAAGGAAGACATCAGCACCAGCAAGAGTTTTTTAAAACATGCCCTAAGCCCTGCCATAGAAATGTATTACTGGTATCAGTATATGGGCACCGCCTGGGGTGATGAAGGCTGGCTAGGGTGGATTGATATAGTTGATCCTATCAGTGGAGAGCTTATTAGTCAGTGTTTTCCTGTTCGTTTTCAGCGTGAAATGGAAAAAGTATATCGTGACTATCATTTCTATCGTTATAGAGATAAGCCTCCATGCCATCCCGAGGATCTGCTGGAAGGTTTGCAGATAGACTTGCTCGAAGCCTACGAGCAAATCATCTATTATGGTCACCATGATCGTCTGGAAGAGTTAAGTAAAGGACAATTTTAAACTTCTTTATCTGCTTCATGGGCTTTCCGCTCTTGAATTGCTTGCATTGTCCTCTAAAATAGTAATATAAGAACGCTTAGAAAAAGTTAGCAGGAGGATGACCCATGGCAAGCATCGAAGAAATGAAAAAAGCTCATCAAACACTCACTACCTTCAACTATACGCCTGTCAAACCCCACCGGGGCTATACCGACCGACGTTTGCATATCGACTTGTCCACCAACCAAGTCACCGTGCACGAAATCGACAAAAAAATCCGTGAAACTTTTATCGGGGGCAAAGGCTATGGGATGTGGTTTCTCTGGCAAGCCACCAAAGCAGAAACCAAATGGGACGATCCCGAAAATGAGCTTATCTTTACCGGTGGTCCTGTCTTGGGTATCACCCAATACCCCGGCAGTGGCAAAACCCACGTAGTCAGCATATCTCCCCAAACGGGAGCCCCCAACGACAACAACGTCGGAGGCTATTTTGGTCCCTTCATGAAATTTTCAGGTTTTGATCTCATCGAAATTCAGGGCAAAGCCAAAGAAGACGTCATCATCGTCATTGATGGTAATGACGGCACCGTTTCCATCGAAACTGCCCCGCTCGAAGGCGTCAATACCTACGAAATTGCCGACCAGATGGTGGAAATGTATGCCAAGGACGAAGCCGACCGACGCAATATCAGCGTTATTTCTTCAGGGCAGGCTGCCAACCATTCCCTCATGGGCATTCTCAATTTCAGCTGGTTTGATGTGCGCCGTAAGATGAATCGTGTTAAACAGGCTGGTCGAGGTGGGCCTGGTACCATTCTCCGCAACAAAAAAATCAAAGCCATAGTGGTTCGATATCAGGGTATTGGACCCAACAACAACGACGTTGCCAACATGGAGCTCCTTCGCAAGGCAGGCACCCGTATCAACACCGAAATCCAAAAACTTGACGATACCCATTGTCGTATGCGCCAGATAGGCACAGTTAACATGATCGAAATCCTCGATTCCGCCGATGTGCTTCCTGTTCGCAACTATCAGTTTGGTGCCGACCCCCAGATCGGCAAGATCAATTCCTATGTCTGGAAAGAACATTTTACCCAGGGGCTTTTTGATGGTTGTTGGATAGGTTGCACCATGTCCTGTTCCCATGGAGTCGATAAGTTCGAGCTCAAAACCGGACCCATGAAAGGCCAAAAAGTCACAGTAGATGGTCCCGAATATGAAACTGCCAGTGGTATGGGTTCCAATATTGGTATCTTTGATCCCGGCTTTATCATCGAAGGCAATTTTTATGCCGACCATTACGGGCTTGACACCATCTCTCTCGGTACTACTCTTGCCTATATCATGGAATGCTACGAGCGCGGTTTTCTAACCAAAGAGCTTACCGATGGTCTCGAGCTCAATTTTGGCAACGCTGAAGCCGCCATGGAGCTCATCCATCGTATTGCTGAAGGCAAGGGTTTTGGCAAGCTTGCCGGCATGGGTATCCGTCCGCTCAAAAAATATTTCCACGAAACCCTCGGCATCCAGGATCCCCTCATCGACGATATCGGGATGGAAGCCAAAGGCATGGAATTTTCCGAATACATGACCAAAGAATCCCTCGCTCAGCAGGGGGGTTATGGGATGGCAAACAAAGGTCCTCAGCACGACGAAGCCTGGCTCATTTTCATGGATCAAGTCAACAAGCAGATTCCCACCTTTGAAGACAAGGCCGAAGCCCTGTTCTACTTCCCCCTTTTCCGCACCTGGTTTTCGCTCATGGGTCTGTGCAAACTTCCCTGGAACGATTCCGAGCCCGAAGACAATCGCACCAAGTACAAAGGAATTGAAGCAGCCAAGGTGCCCGAGCATGTCGAAAACTATTGCCTGATTTACGAAGGCGTCACCGGGGAGCCTCTGACTCCTGAAAAATTGATCGAGCAATCCCGTCGCACCTACAATTTTCAACGCATGTTCAATCTTCGCAAAGGTTTTGGCACTCGTGCCTTCGACACCATACCTTATCGCGCCATGGGTCCTGTTACGGTCGAAGAATACGAATCTCGTCAAAAACGCTATGACGACCAGCTCCAAGCCTGGCTAAATATTGATCCCTCCGGCATGAGCACTCAGGAAAAGATCCAAAAAATGCGTGCCTACCGTGAAGAACAATACCACAAACTGCAAGACGTGGTATATGCTCGTCGAGGCTGGGATAGCAATGGTGTTCCCACCCGCGAGACTCTGCAATTATTGGGAATCGATTTTCCAGAGCTAGTGGCTTTATTAAAATAGTGTAAAGAGCTTGCTTTTTGTCCTGTTTAGGTATAGCATTATGATGAAATAGTGTTTGTTTTTACCTATACTGAACCCTATCGAGTGGTCCCCAGTATTTAGGTAAAGGAGGATATGATGAAAGTTTTTAGAATATGGTTTTTGTGTTTGCTTGTGGCAAGCTTATTGGCTCTGCCTCTTCGCGCCCCTACCCTCACCAGAGCCAGCAATGGTGGTTTTTCCGATGTAGGTCCCGATCATTGGGCCTACGAAGCTATCACCTGGCTTTCCCAGCAAGGCATCCTCACGGGTTATCCCGACGGTACTTTTCGTCCCAATGAGCCCATCAAACGATCCGACACCGCTATTCTTCTCACCCGGGTTTTTGGCACCGATACTGTCAATCCTTCTCATCCTTCCTACACCGACGTTCCTACCCCCCATTACGCCTATCCCCACATCGAAGTCATCAAACTCACCAAATTGATGGACGACACCACCCTCAATCAACGCTTTCGTCCCGACGAATATCTTACCCGTATCGAGTTTGTACCCATTAGTGTTCGTGCCCTTGGAATGAAGTTTTTCTCCGAAATGATTTCCGAGCGTGATATTGCCGATACCCTCCAACGTTATATCGATCGTTCCATATTTCCCACCTGGTCCCGCGCCTATCTGGCTATCTGCGTCCGCGCCGGCATCATGAACGGCTTCCCCGATCGCACTTTTCGCCCAAGCAGTGTCTTACGCAGAGCAGAAATGGCCCAAATTCTTTACTCCATGCTCAAGCCCGGTCCTCGCACCGAAGGCAAAACCACCACCCAATTCATGTCTGTCACCGGAGCTCCTTTCCGAGCTATTCTTTCCCGCAAGCTGGCAGGTAGTCTTTTCGAATTCAAGGGTGAAGCTTTTCCAAATGGCTCTGTTTCCGTAGTAGTCAACAGCATTCCCATGAAAGCAGTCAGCGTTTCTTCTTCGGGTGCCTATCTCGTCAACATCCCCCTTGGCTTCATTCATTTGGGTGAAATCAAGTTTCAAGCGAGCTACCGCGATAGTTCTGGTGCCAACATGCGTAGTTTTGACTTCTATTCTTCCGTCCCCTTCGATCTCTTTCCCAACGAATATCGCCTTTACGG
Source organism: Caldisericia bacterium (assembly GCA_035363255.1). Taxonomy (GTDB): domain Bacteria; phylum Caldisericota; class Caldisericia; order UBA6126; family UBA6126; genus T3SED10-260. Next base: position 82,497 of record DAOSES010000005.1, read on the forward strand.
CATTGGCTACGACCCCATCAATCGTATCTTAAGCTATGATAGCACTTCTGCCGCCCCCATGTATATCGAACTTCTCAACAAAACCACCCTTGCTCAAACCAGCTACGACATCAAACCGGGCATACCCTTCCAAATGCGAAGCAATTTGCAAACAGGTACCAACAACGTCCACATGATACTTACTCAGCCTGGAGAAGCCTACAAACTGACCTACGGCATGATCATCACGGTCAACTAAGCTATGGCTCTTTTTTCTGCTTCCAAAAGGAAAGTTAAAAAAGAATTGCAAGATTCGGAGACTCCTGTCGTTTCCATTCCTTATTCTGCTCGTTATGAAAAGTCTGTAGTTTCCGAAGCCTTTAAAATACTTCGTACCAATCTTCAATTTACCATCAAACTCACTGAACCCCGCATTATTGTGGTTTCTTCCCCCTCTCAGGGTGAAGGAAAGACCACCATCGCCAGCAATTTAGGCGTAACTTTTGCAGCCAACAACTTTAAAACTCTTTTGGTCGATGCAGATTTGCGTATCCCCAATCTACATCGTCAGTTCGGGCTTAGCAATGCCGATGGTCTTTCCAATTGCCTTAACGGAGATTGCGATCTCAATCATTGCATTGTCCCCACTCAAGTGGAGAATCTTTCCCTCCTTCCCTCGGGCCCTATACCCCCCAATTCTTCCGAATTGCTCAGTTCCGAAGCCATGCTTCGTATGGTGGACGAACTCAAAAAACGTTATCAACTCATTATTATTGATTCTCCTCCCGTCAACATCGTAGCAGATACCCCTATTGTTTCTTCCCTGGCTGATGGTGTCTTGATGGTGGTTTCAGCAGGCTCCACCCGTCGAAAAGATCTTACCAAGGCACTGGATGCCCTCGAATATGCCAACATTATCGGTTTCGTAATGAATGTGACTCAGCGTGGTACCGAAAACTATTACTACCGACCCTACTACAACCGATACTACAATCGCTATTACACCCAACAAGAAGCCTAAAGCGTTCCTGAGCTTTTCAGGGCGAAAGGTGTTGCAATGCCTCTTCAAGGCTGGCATGGAGCTGGGCTTATATTTGTCCTTGTTTTTTTTATTCCATTTTGTTTCCCTTCCTCTTTATTATCAGGGATTTGGCCCCGCTGTTACTCTCCTTTTTTGGCTTCTCTATATGCTGGTTTCCGACTCTTTCCCCTATGTTCACTACCCCTGGAATCCGACCATCCTCCTTATCAATGCCTGGGCATGGCTGAGTGTTTTCTGGTCGGTTATGCCCGAGCAAACCATCTCCTATTGTATCGTGGTCAGTGGTGCCAGCCTCCTGATTATTGCCCTTTCTTCCACCCTTCTGAGCAGGGGCTTCAAGCTACGTCTGCTGGTGGCTTTCAGTATTTTTGGTCTGACTTTGGCATTTGGCAGTGTTTCCAATGAGTTGCAAGACCTTTGGAGTATCGTCCAAAATGATTTTTTTACTCCCGAAACTCTCCTCTTCCGTTCGGTAGATTTGTCTCGCATCACTGGTTCAATGGGGGGTCCCAATACCATTGGAGGAGTGATGGGCTTACTTATTCCCTTTTTGTTAGCTTTCACTTTTTACGGTTTTCCTTTGCGCAAACAACAAGCCTGGTATCACAACTGTCTCCATCTATTGCTCATTTTTATCACCCTTTTGCTTGCCTGTGCTTTTTTTGTAGTACTAGTTCTTTCGCTATCTCGTGGAGCTTTCCTGGGTTTACTCGCTGGTATAGTGGCTTTATGGATGATACCCCGCCATTGGCTGATCAATCTCAATTTCCTCATCCTGCTCCTCATGTTCTTTCTGGTGCCAGAGGTAAAAAGCGAAGCTCAACGCTTCTACCAGCGCGTAGTCGATGAAGATCGATACATCATATTTCAAAATAGTGGGCAAATAGCTCGTCTTGTTCCATTCACTGGTGTGGGGCTTGGAGCCTTCATCCTTGCTTATCAAACCTATTTCAATGAGCCCTTTGTTCACGCCCACAATTTATATCTCAACGTAGCAGTTGAGTTGGGGTTTCCAGGAGCTCTCCTCTGTTTGCTTCTTTCCGGGCAGTTTTTGTTTCATGGAGTTTATCATACTCGTAAAACCTCTCATCCTTTTGATTTTGCTTTCAAAGCAGGCTTGCTTTCATTATTGGTCAGCTTACTGGTGCGTTGTCTGATCGATTTTACTTTGTAAAATTTATAACTTGTTCTTGCTTTTGATTTTTAGTTCCATAAAATAGCAATTATACTAAATTGAAGGAGTGATTCTTGGATACACCTGTTCTGGTCCATGCCAGTCGAGGATGGAAGAAGATATTGCTTATATTGCTATTGGATCTCGCCCTTTACAACACTGCCATCTTTGCTGCTATTTTCATCAAAAATGACTTCAATTGGCTTTGCCCCATACTCCACCTGGGCACTTTTCCCTGGCTCATCGAAAACCTGATCTTTGTTCTTCTCTCATTTAGCTTTGGCATACCATTTGAGATCTGGGGTTTTACCTCTCTTCGAGAGGCTTTCAAGATTGATATGGTAATCTATAGCGCCAAGATTCTCAGCTTTCCTATCTATCTTTTCTTTCACATACAGTGGCAGTTTTCCCTTGCCATTTTTGTGATCAGCTCCATACTTGCTTTCCCCTTGTTGGTCATGCCTCGAGCAGGCTACCGGCTTCTTTGGGAAAAGAAAAAACGTATCCATAGCTTGCGTGAAGATCAAAGTGACTACAAATCCCGGGAACGAATACGTCTTCTTATCGTAGGCGCAGGAGCCGCTGCTGAAAAAGTATTGCGAGAAATCGAAGAACATCCTGAGCTCAATTATCTGGTAGTGGGTCTGGTGGATGACAACAAACACAAACTTGGCTCCACCCTGCGTCGCAAACGTGTCTTGGGATGCATCTATGACATGCCCCAGATTATCGATCGCAACCGCGTGCAGGAAGTGCTTATAGCCATGCCTTCGGTCAAGGGCGATGTGTTTCGACGCATTTTGGTGATTTTGGCTCCCACTCGAGTCAAGGTCAAGACCCTTCCTGGCATTTGGGAAATGGTGGAAGGCACCGTCAGTGCTGATACCATTCGTACCGTCAAAGTCGAAGACTTGCTGGAGCGTGACCCCATCCACACCAATATCGAAGAAATTGGAGCCTACCTCAAGGATCAGGTGGTGTTGGTCACAGGCGCAGGAGGGTCCATTGGCTCAGAATTGGTGCGCCAGATCATCCCCTTCAAACCTGCCCTGCTACTCATGCTTGGACGAGGTGAAAATCGTATTTTTGAAATTGAACATGAGGTTCGCGACAAGCTCAAATTTGATCATGCCATCCCCATCATTGCCGATATTCGCGATATCGACAAAGTCAAATGGCTTTTCGAACATTATCGCCCCAGCATTGTGTTTCATGCCGCCGCCCACAAGCATGTTCCACTGATGGAGAAAAACCCCGATGAAGTCATCACCAACAACATCCTGGGCACCCGCAACCTGCTCGAGCAAGCCTGCCAAAGTCACGTCAAGCGCTTTATCAATATCAGCACCGACAAAGCAGTTCACCCCTCCAATGTGATGGGGGCCAGCAAACGCATCATCGAGCTCATGATATCGGCTTACAACCAAAAAAACACCATGATTTGCAGTAGCGTTCGCTTTGGCAACGTCCTGGGATCCAATGGCAGTGTGATTCAGGTCTTCGGAAAGCAGCTAAAACAAACACGCACCATCAAAGTGACCGACAAGGCCATGGAGCGTTTCTTTATGCTCATCCCCGAAGCCGTGGAGCTGGTCTTGCAGGCAGGTGCGCTGGCTCAGGGAAATGACGTATTTGTGCTTAAAATGGGCAATCAAGTCAATATTTATGAGTTTGCAAAAAGCTACATCAAGCTTTCAGGGCTTGAGCTTGGCAAGAGTGCTTTTATTGAAATCATCGGCAACCGCGGCAATGAAAAGCTTTCCGAAGAGCTTTGGTCTGAGCAGGAAATCCCTCAAAATACAATCAATCCCTGGATACTCAAAGTGGAATGTCCTATTGATGGAGGAGTGATTGAGCAATACATGCATAGTTCCAAGCTCTTCACGAGGGAAATTTGCCAGCTACCTTCCGATCAAATCAAAACCGAGATCTACCAATTTTTAAAAGCCATCGATAGCTGATTTCTTGCATTTTATGTTTGTATACGTAAAAGTACAAATATAGACAAATCTGTAAAAAAAAATTTACAGATACGGGAATCTTGAATCATGTCTCATATCGAATGAGTGGAGCGATGACCCACGGATACTGCCTGCGATGAACTTTTAAAGTCAAGCATCCCTAGGCAAAGGTTCTATGAGTCATTGTATACGTCATCCTCGGGGTTATCCCAGATTTTTTTAAGCAAAGGTTCTGTAAGTGCGAGTAAAGAAAGTTTTAAATCCTGCTTGCTTTTACGTGTCTTTTTAATGTTCTTGTTTTCAACAGCTTTCTGTTTGATAGACTCTGGTTGTTTCATGCAATAATCATCCAGGACATTACTAGATCTCTCAGCTTTTCATGAACATCATCTGGCATTCTACAGATAAAATCTTTCATAAGTTCTCCTCGCTTAATAACATGATATCATTCTATTATGTAAAAAAGTATAAGCAAACAAGCAGAGCATGTCTGAGCTTATATCGTGCTAACCATTACTGCTATTGACCGAGCTACTGATGAGCTTCTCATGTCATGGTTGTTAACCATAAAGTGTATATATTATTTGCATCAATACATTAAATATGGTTTAATGGTATAAATGAAAAAAATGATTTTGTCCGATATTGATGCACGAATGATAGAAGCCATTATCGTAAGGTACGGTAGAATTGTAAGCATACATGATCTCTTGACCGTTTTCAACACGCACTACAAATCCACTTCAGCGCATAATCGAATTCAACAATTAACTGAAAGCGGGTGGTTCATCAGAATAAAGCAAGGCCTGTATTTGCTTAATGAAAGCTTAAGCTTGCGATACCAGAGCGATATTTCTTTATTGGCAATCTGCAGTATTTTAAACAAGCATGCTTATATCAGCCTTGCCCATGCTCTCAACTACTTCAACATGTTTGATCAGCTTTCGTACACCATGGTAGCGTTCAATACTCAGCAAAGCAAAAAATACGAATGGCAGCAAGTAGTTTTTAAATTTGTTAAAATAAAACCTTCCATGTATTATGGGTTTATAGAAAAAACAATAGATCAGCAACAAGTAAAAATCGCTGAATCCGAGAAGGCTTTAATTGATTATTTATACATTGATCAAAGCTTTTCTACTGCCAGCCTGGTTTTTGAAAAACTTTCCCAGCACCAACAAAGTTTGGATATGGAGAAAATTCAGGAATACGCAGCAAGATCTTCTGAAACCATCAAGAGAAAAATGGGCTTTTTTCTTGACCAACTGAACGTAAACACTTCATACTTGTATGCTCAGCTAAAAACTGACCACAAGAGTTATTCGAGATTCACTTCAGACTCAAGCATATTTAACGCAAAATGGAGATTATATTATGATCAACGAATTATTGAGTAAAGCTGAATTAGCTATTTTCAACCGAAAGATGAAATATCCTCTCGCGATTGCAGAAACGGACTATTTTTTAGCCATAGCAATAAAAATAGTGTATAGCTCCTCTTTGAGCAAAGTTTTAATATTTAAAGGTGGGACAGCCTTACATCATGTATATTTACCTCAGCTGCGATTTTCTGAAGATTTGGACTTTTCAACAAACGCGAAAGCAATAGACCCAGAAGAGATTAAAGAAATTTTTTGAGAGTATAATTTTTTCGAAATCAAAAAAGAGTATCATTCAAAAGCTTCCTTTAAAATTGAACGGCTTTTATTTAAAGGACCTTTAGGTCAGTCGAATTCGATAAAAATCGATATTGATTTTATTCAAAATACCCTATTGCCCCCATTAGATATGGTTTATAAAAACAACTACAACATTGATGCTTCTGTGAAAGTAATGGACATAAGAGAAATAGCAGCTGAAAAAATACGAGCTATGAGCAATCGCGTAAGGTATAGAGATTTTTTTGATTTTACTCTAATATACAATGAGTTAAAGCCAGACATGAAGGAAGTTATAAGCTTGATTTCAAAAAAAGAAATTAGAAAACCAATAACTACTCATAACATTCTAAGCAACTGGAATTTTGCAAAACAGCAAAAAGAAAACGAATTACATGCAATATACTGCTTAAGAAATGTTGAAGATGAGGAAGTTTTGGCTACTATTCAATCCTTGAAATTTGAAGACTTTCTTCCTCCGATAGAAGGGGTGAAACCCGACGCATTGTCCCGGGAATTATAAAATGAGTTGTTGTATAATTAAACCATGCAAAGTACGATATTAAGCATTGCACAAATAAGAAGGATGGTCTTGTCCTGCCTGAAGCAGGAGCAGAATATTGCTCAAATCATTCTTTTTGGAAGCTATGCCACAGGAAACCCTCACCCTGATAGCGATATCGACCTTGTTATTTTGCTCAATGATAAAGGAATAGCCTCCTCCTATCGTGAAAGACTTAATCGAATAAAACACTATTCTCGCTTATTGAATCCGGTACGAGACTTTATATCTATGGATGTTCTAGTTTTTACTGAAGATGAATGGAAACTGATGAAAAAGCAGGGCTCTCTGTTTCTTGCAGAAATCCAAGCTAAAGGTATTAAATTTCGATGATTCCAGCTATATCCTCATGGGTAAAATATGCAGAAACGGACTTTAAGGCAAAGAATGCGCTTAAAAATATCGACGATCTGGAAACAATTTTTGCTTTTCATTGTCAACAATCGGTTGAGAAATTGCTTAAAGCCCTATTAACAAAACATGAGCTTGTTCCACCTAAAATTCATGACCTGATTCGCTTGTGCAAATTATTACCAGAAGATGCGTTCAAAGAAATTTCAAAATATGAACCATACCTGGAAGAATTAAACTCAATTTATATCGATTCAAGGTATCCTGCTGATTTAGCTCTACTGCCAAACAATTTCTTTACACAGGAAGATATTGATGCTATTGACCAGGCTACCGAAGAGCTTTTTCATGCGTTACTAAACCTTATTAATGCTGACAGCATTTCTAAAGCCTAACCCTCTTTTGCTCTCATTTCTGGTATAATATGCATTAGATGAACGAGGAAAAGGATAACAGTTTATGAAAATAACCTTACAAACAATTGATGATAAGTATAGGGTAGTGATCAATGAGGTGAAAAAGGTAATTCGTTCCGTTATTGATCAACCATTCGAAGTAACTCTATACGGTTCTGTTGCTCGTGGACAAGAAACAAGCGAATCTGATATGAATTTACTGGTCTTGATTGACGGTCACGTTGATTATAGCTTAAAAGAACAAATAATAACAGCAATATATCCCATAGAATTATACCGAGATGTGATTATTAGCTTATTCATTGAATCAAAGTTTGTTTGGGAAACAAAATATGCTACCTTATCCATGTTATTTCAGAATATACAAAGAGAAGGCATTCGTGCTTGAGAACCCCTCAGCTTATAAGCTGGTGAATAATGATGTTAACTAAAACCTTCACAGCAGTGATACATCAGGAAGAACACATATATGTGGCTGAATGCCCGGAAGTTAACACTGTGAGTCAAGGATATACTATTGAAGAAGCATTGATGAATCTTAAAGAAGCTACCGAATTGTATTTAGAAGAATTTCCCTCAAAAAATAATGCAATGAAGTATTTTATGACCGTATTTGAAGCAAACATCAACATACTGAGGTAGTTAGCAGCCCTCTTTTATCCTCATCCAAATTACTGCAAGCTCAAATTATTCTGACAAAATTGGTTTAGTCTGAATATTGCAATTAATGCATTATATTGTAGACTAAATTGTAGAATGTTAACATAGGAGTATGAATATGATTGATTCTACTACTGTTAGGGTAGACAAACAAACCTATAAAGAGATTAAGCTGCTTGCTGATAAGTGCCATCACAACATGCAGCATGTTGTGGAGCTTGCCATAAAACATTATAAAAAACTACAATATTTCGAAGAACTGAATCGCTCCTTTGCAGAATTGAAAGAAAACGAAGAAGCCTGGGCTGACGAAATAAAAGAAAGACAATGTTGGGACGCCACCCTCGCTGATGACATGGAATGAACATCACAAAAAACGTTAAAAGAGGAGATGTATGGCTTATCAACCTGGATCCTGTGATAGGACATGAACAATCAGGTGTTCGACCCGCGTTAGTGATATCGGACGATCTCTTAAACCAGAGCATGGCTAAGTTACATATCGTGTTGCCCATTACAAGTAAAAATAAAAAAATTGCCTCTCATGTCGAGATCCAATATGATTTTTTGCCTTCAACGAGCTATATCAAGACAGAAGATATAAGATCCGTTTCTGTAGAAAGATTACTAAAGAAAATCGGTGCGGTAGACCATCCTGTTATGCTCCAGGTTGAATATCACCTTTACCAACTTTTAGGCTTTACCATAGAATAAAACCCCTCGTATTGTCCTGGGAATTATAAAATGAGTTGTTGTATAATAAAACCATGCAAAACACGATATTAAGCATTACGCAAATAAGAAGGATGGTTTTGTCCTGCCTGAAGCAGGAGCAGAATATTGCTCAAATCATTCTTTTTGGAAGCTATGCCACAGGAAACCCTCACCCTGATAGCGATATCGACCTTGTTATTTTGCTCAAGGATAAAGGAATAGCCTCCTCCTATCGCGAAAGACTTAATCGAACCGTAAAGTATTACACCATGCTGTTCCCAGTTCGCTTAAAGATTGACTTGGATTTAAAGGTTTACACACTGGATGAATGGAGATACCTATTATCTACAATGTCGCCTTTTGCTTTAACGATAAGAAAAACAGGAATATTCATTAAATGACAAATTCAATTCTGGCTTGGCTCCAATATGCTGAAAAAGACCATCAAGCAAGACTCTCGTTATCCATCTGGTTTTGCTCAGTTTCCCAATGATTTTATTTCGCAAGAGGAACTTGAATCTATCGATCACTCTACTGATGAGCTATACCATAAAATAGTTAATCTGACTAATGCTGACAGCAGTTCTAAGGACTGACCCTCTTTTATCCTCATTCCAAATTACTGCAAGCTCAAATTATTCTGGTAAAATAGGTACAGGATGAAAAAAGAAAGCGGAAACCATCTTAAACGGTAAGGAACTTAGCATGTTAGAAGAGATTAAAAAAATAATTAGCACTGTTGCTTTGGGGTATCCAATATGCAGTATTGATGTTTTTGGTTCCTATGCCAACAATGAAGTTCATGACAACTCTGATATCGATTTAATAATTTGCTTTGATGAGAAAAGCGCCACCCTGTTTGATTTGATTGGCATAAAAATGGACTTAGAAGCCATATTGCACAAAAAAATTGATATAGTTGCGGGACCTTTGAAAAAAGACAGTTACCTTTGCATTAAAAAAAAGATCAGAATTTATGAAGCTTAGAGGTCCTATGATGAATTATAGGGTTTTGATTTTTCAAGATGAAGATGGTTTTTTTACAGCTGAATGTCCCTCACTTCCTGGATGTATTAGCCAGGGAAAGACCATAGAGGAAGTTAAAGAAAACATTCAGGATGCTATATACGGTTATCTTGAAAGCTTGAAAAAGCATATTGAGCCGATTCCACCTTCAATTGAGGAAGAAATCGTCGAAGAAGTTTTGTTCAATCTTAACGAAGTCTCCCATTCCAGTAACGATTCAAACAAAATTGGAAATTACACTATTGAATACCTTATCCAAAGCACTGCAAACTAAACGTAATCTGGTAAAATACTGTAAGTATCAAAAAACATGGAGAGTAATGATGTTAACTAAAACCTTAATATTTAACTGCTCTTTTCTTTCGAAACTCCTTCATCATAGCTACAACATCATCCTCATTTTTCAAACCAACACGCTCTGCCTCTCCAGAAAATGCAGCTTGCGCTTCCTTTAAAGCTTCCATTGATGAATTGAGGATGTATATTCTCCCTGCTTCCTCAATAAACAATATTTTATCACCCTCTTTTATGCCCAGCTTTCGACGGATATCTATTGGAATTGTGATCTGTCCTTTCGAAGTTAATTTAGCAAGCTCCATCGGTCAATCCTCCTTTCGAGAATAAGGTAATCCTTACTTTCCTTACTTTTATTATATGCGAATTAAATGAAAATTTAACAGACCTTAGCTTTCCTGGAAGATGTCAGGAAAACTGGCTATCGTATCTTCCTCGAAGCCTGAGTCACTCCTTGTCCAGAAATCTAACTCTCTGTCAAGGTTTTGTTATATTTGTAATTTTTCGATCAACTGAAGGATTTTGGAATCTTCCAATTCATGTGCATAATATATTCTTGATGCTTCCGTGTTCCTTTCCAGCAAGGCGATATTCCAGTTCTGCATGATAGATTTCTGACTGATTGGCTTTCTTATTTCTTTTTGTTTTATTAATTCAAATACACTGTCTAGATTAAAAGGGTACTTTTCCAACAATAAGGTTAAATCATAAAAATCTCTGTAACGAGCTCGGTCACTTGTTGCTCTTATCTTTTCTGCAATAATCTCTTTTACATCCATTGCTTTTACATGGGTTGATATGCCCCATACATTGTGGTACAAAACTTCTTTTGCAGCAAGGACAATATTCTGAAGGAAATCAATTTCTACTTTCAGAGAATTTGGCAAACCCAGGGGACCTTGATATTTAAGCCTTGAAATCTTGATAGTTGCTTTGGAGGTATAGTGTTCTTTTACTTCCAGCAAACCAGGGATTTCCAATGCTCTTTTTACTTCCTCATAGGTGATGGTGTGATCAAGACAACTAAAGTCCAGATCTTCAGAAAATCTTGTTTGCTGAAGATAGCAATGATGAATAGCTGTTCCCCCCTTGAATACTATTTTGCTTTTTAATGGAGAATCATAAATGACCTTTGAAACCAAGGCCAGCATATAGTCTTTTTCTGCAATTGCCAGGGAATAGGCAAGGGATTTTCTGTTAATGATTTCCAATTGTTTTCGAGTTAATAGGGGGTACTTTTCTGTCATTGTTTTCACTCCTCTAATAATATACTCGCCATTTTGAGTTAAAATGGTCTTTTTGATCTATTCCAGTCATATGGGCAATATTTTTGTTGTTTTTAAGTTTGTTATATAAAAAACTCGAATTGATTGTCAACATATCGCAGATTAGCCCCAAAATCTTCTGAACTGCGAATGAGTATTGCAAGCTCATCTGTTGCATTTCCTTGTAATCGAACTCGCTTTGATGACTCATGAGGGTTTCCTTTATTAGATCGATAGTGTATTTATTGCGATTAAAAGCCAGGAAATCCAATATCGCCTTTTCTTTTGAAGCAATCTTGATGGTATACGATTCTATGTTGTGCTCATTCCATCCAAAATAGAGTTTTTTGTTAACCTTGACAAAGCGATAATGGATGTTTTGGATAAGCCTTCCTATGTTTTGTTTCAATGAAATCGATACAATAGTGCCTAACATCTGGTCAAACATGTTATGATATTGAAGTGCACCTTCAAATGAAATGTATGAGGACTCTTCGAGAATTTGAGCAATTTTAAAAGGTGGGGTTTCGAGAAAGCCTCTGGATTCAATGCTGGACACTGAATAGTATCCCTTTTTTATGCGAACCAGCCAGCCATTATTATTTAGCTTGTGTACTATTTTTCTTATAGATTGTCGATCTTTTTTGCCATGAAATAAAGCAAAAATTTGGTCAAAAGTTACAATAGATCCGTAATTAACTATGATATCTTCTATTAAAAGCAAATCTCTTTCAGAGAGCAAAGTATTTTTCATACATATATAATACCATAATATAGGGTATTAACAATATATAAAAATTCACCTTTACCAACTATTGGTAACCCTCTTTTATCCTCATTCTAAATTACTGCAAGTTCGCTTTATTCTGGTAAAATAGGTACAGAATGAATGAAAAAGGGATGCCAGTTGAAGATAAGCATTGAACAAATCAAAGCCTTGCTGTATAAGCAAAAATCATTTATACACAAAACTTTTAACATAAAAATAGTTGGTGTTTTTGGGTCTTATGCGCGAAATGAACAAACCATGGAAAGCGATTTGGATATTTTGGTATGTTACGATGAAAGTACTACCTTATTTAACAAAATAGAACTTCAGCTTTATCTTGAGGAGCTATTTGGTGTTAAAGTGGATCTTGTTGCTGAAGAATACATCAAGCCAAGCCATTATGAAAGTATAATGGAAGGACTGGTAAGAGTTTATCAATGAAAGAAATTGTAAGGTAAGCGAAACATCATCCAACAAACAGAAGGACTATTTCAATGGATAAAACAGCAATTATTCACATAGCCAAAACATACGCAAAATTGGTTACTCTGCATTTTACGCCCATTGAAATTATCCTTTATGGGTCCTATGCAAAAGGCACTGCCACCGAAGAAAGCGATATTGATATAGCTATAGTAGTTTCGAGCCTTACGGGAGATTATCTGGATCAAGCCAGCAAACTTTATCAATTGCGTCGATCCATCGATTACCGCATTCAGCCCATTCTTCTTGAGGAAGCAACTGAAAAGAGTGGTTTTCTGGAAGATGTCAGGAAAACTGGGTATCGCATCTACCCCGAAGCCTAACCCTCTTTCATCCACATCCTGCCAACTAAAACCTTGAAACCACGTATTGGTCAGCAATTATTAAGCGAAGTAGTTATGATAGAAAAAGCATAAATTAATGACTCTGCTCCCCGAAAAGAAGTAGAAAAGTAAAAACTTTACTTATGTGCTAAACTAAGGCATAATATTAGCATGGAAGTAAAAAAAAAAAGAAGTTATAAAGAAAAACTTACTTGGTTTATATATAAAAGCGATGGATTAATTTTTACGAAAGATATCGTAGCTGAGGGTATCCCAAAAAGTTATCTTGCAGAATTGGCAAAAAAAGGTGAACTGGAACGTATCGCTCAAGGAGCATACTTAAAAAGTGATGCTTTGAACGATAAAATGTACACCCTGCAACATAGGAAACCAGCTATTATATTTTCTCATGACACAGCACTATACTTGCATGATTTATCGGATAGAGATCCAGTAACTTATAGCATTACCGTCCCCGTGGGTTACAATACAAAAAAATTACTAGCGGAAGGATTGATTGTTTTCTCTATCAAAAAAGAACTTGTAGAAATAGGGTTAACCCAGTTAGCCACATCTTTCGGAAGAAAAATTAAAGCCTATAACATGGAGCGAACAATATGCGACATAATTCGAAGTCGTAATAAAATGGATATTGCGATATTAACTGATGCATTGAAACGGTACGTAAAGAGAAAAGACAAAAATATACCTCTTCTTATGGAATATTCAGAAATTTTCAGAACTACTAAGCTTCTCAACAATTATTTGGAAGTTTTGCTTTGAATACCGCAGATTACTTACATGAGAGACTGAAACCCCATCAAGATAAACCTATACTGGTAAAATGTACAAAAAATGAATAGAAAAAGGATAGCCCTTTGAAATCAAAAGTGTATGCTCTGAGCGAGATTAAAGAAAAGATTGCAGAAACAGTAAAAAAACACCCTGTGTACTGCGTGGTACTCTTTGGATCCTACGCTAAGGGAACAGCTGATTCATTGAGCGATATTGATTTAGTGGTAGATAGTAAAGGTGAGTTGAAAGGGTTTGATTTTTATGCGCTCCTGGAAGACTTAAGCCAAATATTTGACAAAAAAGTTGATCTTATCAGTAAAGACCAAGTTGTAGCGTCATCTAAAATTGACGAAATCATTAAACAAGAAGGCATAGTGATCTATGAAAGAGAAGACTAAAGCTGCATTGGTAACACTGAATATCTTGCTGCTAAATACTCTATGAAGCCCCTGCAAGATAAACGCATTCTGGTATAATATGCTTAAATAAAAGAAGCAAAAGGATGCCAATCAATGAAGGTTGTGAACTATGAATACTCGTGATGAAATAAAAAGTATCATAAGTGATATTTTGCAATCTTTTAATTTTCCAAATGCAAAAATTGTGTTATTTGGCTCACGAGCAAGAAATGATTTTAACCAGGATAGCGACTGGGATTTTTTAATTATTGTTCCTCAAGACCTTACACGGAACGAGAAACACGATATTTCATATCAAATTCGTAGAATTTTAGCGAAAAAACATATACCATCCGACATTATTATTCGTTCAGAATCTGAAATTGAATCCCTCAAGAAGCGCGTAAACAGCGTTACTAAAACAGCATTGGAAGAGGGTGTTTTTCTCTGATAGATCAAGTAATTCTTAGAAATTTTTTAAATTGGGGCATAATGAAGCTATGAAAAAAAAGGTGAATTTAACAATAATAATCGAAAAAGATGAAGATGGATTATTTGTAGCATCTGTTCCTGCTTTGCGAGGATGCTTTACCCAGGCAAAAACCTATGAAGAGCTTATTCCAAGAATCAAGGAAGCTGTAGCATTATATCTGGAAGATGAAAGCTCTGATATCTTTCAGAACACATTTGTCAGCGTGCAACAAATGGAATTTTCATTATGAGCAAGCATCCTATTATTTCTTCAAAAGAGATTTTACCAAAATCTACCCCGAAGCCTAACCCTCTTTTGCTCTTATTCCTTATTGCTGCAAGTTCACTTTATAAAACTTCAAACCCAAAAAGTATAAAATTCCAGTGGAGAGGTGGTTTGAGGGACAATAAATATACTTGCAGTTCACTTGAATTACAGCACTCAATAAGAAAAGAATGGGAAGAAAATACTTCTTCTTGATACAAACAGTGTTCTCGAAATATTTTTAGACCAACAAAATGCTGATAATTGTTGTAGTTTTATCGCATCTCATCAATAGTTTCAGTAATTGACGTACATGCATACTATTTGCATAATAATAGGCATGAAAGTCAATTTCGCGTATTAAAATTGATATAATTGGAGGGTGTAATCGCAAGCTATTCAGAAAAAATTCTTCAGTTAGCACGTAACCATAATGGTATTGTTACTTCTAAAGAGCTTACTGATGCAAAAATATTACGTGCACATATACAAGTTTTAGTAAAAAAAGGGTTGATTGAGCACGTCGGGAGAGGCGTTTACATTCTTCCCACCCAATTTAGCGATGAGATGTTCAATCTGCAATACAGATATAAGCGGGGAATCTTCTCTCACGAAACTGCTCTGTTTATTCATGATTTGACAGATCGCACTCCATTGAAATTTACCATGACTTTCCCTCTTGGATATAATACTACCAACTTTAAAGGTGAAAATGTCACTACTTTTCGAGTAAAGACTGAGCGATACCCTATAGGAATTGTTTCAGCTAAGTCACCCAATGGAAATTCCATACAAGTTTATAATCCTGAAAGAACGTTATGTGATATTTTGCATCGACGCTACAACACAGATATTCATGTTTTAACTGATGCTTTTAAGCGATATACCAGAAAGAAGCAAAAAGATATTCCATTGCTTTCCGAATATGCCAGTGTTTTTCATGTTGAAAAAAAGGTACAAGCCTATCTGGATGTTCTATTATGAAAAATGCTTAATTATCTAATTGTAGACCAAGGATCTTTTCTGGCGCAATACCCTTTTTTATCCTCGTCCTGCCAAATAAAACCTTAATATTTTCCACTTGTATTTGGACCCCTCGGCTTAAAACTGGAAAAGTCGAAATAAAGTACCTTTGATTGCTTGGAACAACTTACTGCTTAATTCTTAATGCTCTATAAAAGCCCTGCAAACTAAAAGTAATCTGGTAAAATGATTATAAATTATTTGAAATTTACAGAGGTAAAAAATGAAAAGTTTAATCAAAGAAGAGGCAAAAAAGCTGTTAGATAGTTTGCCTGAGCAGGTAACATGGGATGATATCATGTATCAATTCTATGTAAAACAAAAACTAGCATCTTCATTGAAATCAATTGATGAGGGCAAAATCACACCTCATGAAGAAGTGAAAAATAGAATTTTGACACATGATAACTTGGACTGATTCAGCTATAGCTGATTTGATCGCAATCAAAGATTATATCAAGAGAGATTCTGAGTTTTTTGCACAACGTTTCGTAGAGAGTATTTTTGAGCAAGTGGAGCATCTTGTAATGTTTCCCAAGATCGGCCGAAGAGTCACAGAAACAGATAACGAAAATATAAGAGAAATTTTGTTTCAAAATTACCGAATAATTTACAAATTGAACAATGAACAGATTTTTGTTCTTGCCATCATACATCAAGCAAAGAAAGCTAGCTTTTCTTCCTGATTAATCCATCATCAAAACTGCTACAAGTTGAGTGAATTCGGAATTAGTTATTGGATACAAATGAAAATGAGAATAAAATCACAAGCCACAATCTTGGATGTGTTCTTTGATTCTGACATGATGCGTATCCGCTTATTGGATGGAAAAGAGTTAAGTATACCCATAATGTGGTTTCCAAAGCTAAGAGATGCAAAACCAGAACAAAGAGAGAAGTGGAGACTGATTGGTAGAGGCATAGGAATTCATTGGGAAGAATTAGATGAGGACATCTCAGCAGAGTCATTGTTAAATTTGAATTTGGAGGGAAAAAATGGAACAAATTCGAATTATTGTTGAAAAACATTCAGATGGTTACATTGCCTACCCTATTGGCATTAAGGGTGTTGTTATCGGTGAAGGTGACACTTATGAAGAAGCTTTAAAAGATGTTAAGTCTGCTATTAAATTCCATATGGAAACTTTCTCATTGACGACAGCGGTTTCCTGGAAGATGTCAGAAAAACCGGGTATTGTATCTACCCCGAACTTAACCATCTATCATCCTCATCCTGCCAAAAAACCCAAGCAATTTCTTCCTGCATTTGGACCGTTCGGCTTATCAACTGGTAAAGTTGAATTATAGTACTTTTATTTACTCGGAATTACTTGTTGCTTAAAACTCTTTGAAAGCCCTGCAAGATTAATGTATTCTGGTATAATATGGATAAGTTGAAAAGAAAGAGGATTGTCCTTTGAAATCAAAAGTGTATGCTCTGAGCGAGATTAAAGACAAGATTGCAGAAACAGTAAAAAAACAACCTGTGTACTGCGTGGTGCTCTTTGGATCCTACGCTAAGGGAACAGCTGATTCATTGAGCGATATTGATTTAATGGTGGATAGCAAAGGTGAGCTGAAAGGGTTTGATTTTTATGCGCTCCTTGAAGACTTAAGCCAAATATTTGACAAGAAAGTTGATCTTATCAGCAAAGACCAAGTTGTAGCGTCATCTAAAATTGACGAAATCATTAAACAAGAAGGCATAGTGGTCTATGAAAGAGAAGACTAAAGCTGCATTGGTAACCTGTCAAGGTTTTGTTACAAGCAAAAAAACCTAATTTACCCACATCCTACCAAATAAAACCTTAATATTTTCCACTTGCATTTGGACCCCTACCTATATAAACTGGTAAAGTCAGATTATTGTACCTTTGTTTTCAATAAGATTGAATTTGAAAAACAATCAAGCATATGGAGAAAGAAAATATGAATAATCAATATACTGCTCTTATTCGAAAGAGTAAGCTCGAATATGTGGCGATTTGTTTGGAGTTAAATCTTTCATCAAGGGGTGTTGATTTATATGAAACCGAAGAAAACCTTAAGAACGCAATAGAAATTTACTTAGAGGATTGTAAAGAGAATCCAGCAACAGTTGTTAATCCAATATCTACGGATGAGTTAATAGAATTCTTAAGGGACACAGAACCTCATTGGTTAAAGAAAAAAAAGCTTCAAAAATCCTTAGAAGCTCACGAAGTGCTCTCGTATGTATAAAATACCTCTAGGTCCTGCATATTGCAAACGAGTTCTTAAACAACTTTGTTTTGCAGATGAAAAAGTTTGAAAATGATCCATTTTTGTTTTAGTTACCCAATCATTTATAAAGCTTTTTTTCTAAATTAATAACAACATGATTCCGTTCTTGTTGTAGTCCGTTTATTTTGAGTGTCCAGAAAACCCGTAATAGACTTGGAAAAAAACATGAATAAATATTTGATTATTATTGAGAAAGCAAATAGAAACTTCTCTGCTTATTCTCCTGATCTTCCTGGTTGTATTGCTACGGGGAAAACTCGAAAAGAAGTAGAAAAGACTATCACTGAAGCTATACAGATCCATCTAGAAGGATTAAAAGAGGATAATTTACAAATTTCAGAATCCACTGCAACAGCAGAGTATGTGGTAATTAATTGATTCTACCTGTGCAATAAAAAGCTTTACTATTGTGCTAAAGCTAGATATAATATTTGCATCGAAGTAAAAAGAAATGAAAAAAAAAGTTTACACAATAAAAGAAATACAAGAAATAATACGACCGATACTTGAAAAAAGTCCTGTTATTAAGGCTATCTTATTTGGATCCTATGCTAATGGAGATGCAACACCACAAAGTGATATTGATTTACTGATTGATAGTAATGGTGTTTTAAGAAGCTTTGCATTTTATGGTGTTTTGGAGTCTCTTGTACAAGCAACTAAAAAAGATGTTGATTTGATTGATAAGCAAGAATTAGTTAGTGGAGCACAGATTGAAAGAGAGATATTAACATCCGGTATCGTGGTTTATGAAAGGTAAATCAACAATCTCCTAATTATTTTAAAAAACCAAGCTACTCGGGATGAGAAAAATGAAATTTCATATCAAATTCGAAGAGCATTAGCAAAGTTTCTTATTTCTTCCGATGTTATTGTTCGGTCTCAATCGGAAATCAATAAATATACCAGAAGAGTCAACAGCGTTACTAAAACAGCGATCAAAGAAGGCGTTCCTTTATGATGGATAATATAGGCAAGGCAAACTGAAGGACTATTTCAATGGATAAAAGCGCAGTTATAAAGATTGCTGAAGCATACGCCAAGTTAGTTTTACAAAATATGAAACCAATTGAAATCATTCTATATGGGTCTTATGCTAAAGGTACAGCAAGAGAGGATAGCGATATTGACATTGCTATTATTGTCTCAAAAGTAGTGGATGATTTTCTTGACGAAGCTGTAATGCTTTATACTCTTCGAGAAGAAGTTGACGACAGAATTGAACCAAAATTGATTGTAGAATCACATGACTACAGCGGTTTCCTGGAAGATGTTAGAAAAACTGGTCATCGTATCTTCCCTGTAGCCTAGCTCTCTGTCAAGGTTTTGTTACAAGCAAAAAAACCTAATTTATCCACATCCTACCAAATAAAACCTTAATATTTTCCACTTGCATTTGGACCCCTACCCATATAAACTGGTAAAGTCGAATTATAGTACCTTCGTTTTTCTCAGTTCTTAACTTGATAAAAAGGAACTACAACGTATGACTTCCAAGTTAAAAGATACAGACACGAATGAAAAACTTGAAAACATCATACAGCAAATCAGCAAGCTTAAACCCTTCCTCGAGCAACATTACCATATTAAAAGCATTGGGGTTTTTGGGTCTTTTGTACGCAAAGAACAACAAACCCATAGCGATTTAGACCTGCTGGCTGAGTTTTCGCAAACTGTAAGCCTGCTTACCTTTATTGAAATTGAAAATAAGCTGTCTTCGTATTTAGGTCTCAAAGTCGATTTAGTGATGAAAAAAACCTTGAAACCACGTATTGGTCAGCAAATATTAAACGAAGTAGTCATGATATGAGTTTGTGCTTTTAACGACACAAAAAAGGATCATCTTATGAAAAATGATATTAATATGCTTAAAAACGCTTCTGGAAGCTTAATTGACCCTAATTATCTCATAATGTCTGTAAATCCCGCATTGCAGACATGGTAAAGCTGATACATAAAATCCTCCACCACCCCATGCTCCACAAACAGACGGTCGTGCAGGCTACCATCCTCATCTCTCTCATCAACTTTCTTAGCAAATTTGTGGGCTATGTGCGTGAAATGCTCATTGCTAAATATTTCGGTGCTACGGGGGTAATGGATGCCTATGTTATCGGCCTCCAGATACCCACCCTGGTGCTCGGACTCTTTGCAGGGGGTTTAGGCACCCTCATCATCCCTATGTATATTTCCCGCAAGCAAAAGGATCCTCAGGACGCAAAACGATATGTCAATCAGATTCTTATTGTTTGGGGATCAATTTTCCTAGTAATTTCGGCCTTGACGGTTGTTTTAGCTCCTCAACTAGTGAGGCTTGTAGCTTATGGCTTTCATGGCGAGAGATTTGAACTGGCAGTAAAGATTACAAGATTGTTGGCATTGTATGGTTTTTTTAACATTATAAATACCTATTTTGGTAGTATATTACAAGCCGAAAAGCAGTTTTTCATTACAGCATTAACCGCTTCTATTCTTAACATAGTTGTTGTGTTTGCGATATATCTATTCAGTAATCATTTTGGTATTTATACATTGGTACTTACCACTTACATAGTGGTCTTTGGAAGCTTGGCAGTCAGTGTTTTTTTATTAGCGACAAGATACCATTTACTTTCATTTGTTAAAGTTTCAATAAAGTGGGCGGAGATCAGAGAGTTTTTTTTCCTTTTGCTTCCATTGCTATTATCTACAGGTGTGGGAACTATCAATGCAATTGTAGATCGAACTATCGCATCTGGTTTACCCCATGGATCTATTGCAGCTCTGCAATATTCTCAGAAAATTTGGCAACTCCCTACTTCACTTTTTATTGGTTCCATAGCAGTTACCATTTTTCCCACTTTTTCTGAGTTAGCTTCTAATAAATTAAAGCTCTTTGAGTACAAACAAAGCATAAATAAAACGATTATTGCTCTGATGTATTTTCTTATTCCTTCCACTGCTTTTTTAATACTTTTTTCACTTCCCATTACGAGGTTGTTTTACGAACGAGGAGCGTTTGATACTTCTGCTACATCTTTAACAAGTTTTGTTAGCCAGATGTATTGTGTAGGCATCCTTTATATGTCTTTATATCCCATTATAATGAGAGTGTTTTATTCATTTAAAAATACTATCACACCCTTACTCATATCAGTAGTTGCAGTTGGATTAAATGTTATTGGCAATATTGTTCTTTCGAAATACTTTTATGCTGGCGGTATTGCCCTTGCAACTTCACTATCACAATTTGTTGCTTTTATTGTTGCTTATTTATTGCTAGCAAACTATTTTAAAACAAAAGAACTTGTTGCAACAAATTCTGGAAGCAATTTGTTTCTTGAATTTGTTCTGCTTATTATCGCAACATTACCCATGACAGCAATAGGCATGTTATTGTTTCCTTGGGCATCGACCTCTTCGTCTTTTATCTTGCAAATGATGAAGCTTGCTTTTATTGTTCTCATCTTGGGGACAGTTTTTTATATTGCTTCAGCTGTTTTAAAAACTAAAGGGCATGAAATTGCAAAAGAATACATATTTCGGGTAGCTAAAATGCTTCGAATATTTAGCTAACTACGAAAATTCCCCTGAATATGAAAATAGACATTTTCTCACTGTATTATACGGTAAACACATCTTGTTTAGTCTTTTAAGAAATAGAGCATACTGTCGGAGCGGAATTTAAGGTGATAAATTTTTAAAAAAAGCACTATAATGAATAGGAAA
>DAOSES010000006.1:0-103432 GCA_035363255.1 Caldisericia bacterium
TGTTGAGCTTGTTGACATAGAGAGGTCCATCGGAGTGAATTTCAACCTGAAGACCCTTGCCAGCGTCAAGAAGCAAAATTTCACGAACAGTATAGGTGGAAGTGTTTTTGAGTTGATAGGGTTCTTTGAGGTAAGATTTGTTGAGGTTGTAGTATCCAAGGCTGGCAATAGCTTCATTCATTCCGGTAGGAGTGAAATGAAGAGTGGTTTCCATAACCTTTGGATCGCTGGACTGTTTAGTGTGACCATAGATAGCAGTCTGGTGCTGATTGCCGATAAGGAATACGCGACCATCTTCCTTCAGGGCAATGTCACGTGGATCAGCAGGTCGCACTTCAACGATAAGATGATTTTCCAAGCCATAGACCAAATCATAGTTGTTGGTATTAAGAAGCTCTTTGCTCAATTCAACGCGATTGCTTGCATTGAATACTTTAAGGTCGGGGGGAGCAATTTGAACTTCTTTGCTTGGGAAAGCTTCCCAGTCGAGGAAGAAAGTGCCGTCTGGAGTCATGATATAGTCTCCAGGGCTCTGGGGTTGGTGGAAACGTTTGGTAATATCCATGGGATCAAGACGATTTAATGGAGGATATCCAGCAAGATCAGCTTCGCCCATATTGTTACAGTAAACGTTTTGTCCGGTAATTCCGCCAACATAAGCTAAATCTTCTGCAAAGATGTAGAAGGTGGTTTGTCCATTGACATCAAGACCAAGAGCATCGTTGAAGGTAAGTTTGCCATCGCCATCAATATCGGAGAAGAGGTATCCATTGCGATAAGGATGGTTGTATATGGCTCCAAGTCCCCATCCTGCGCCTTCGGGAGGAAGAAGAGGATTGGGTTCGATATCCCAGCCTTCTTTTACGCTGGCATCATCATAGCGATAGAGCTTGGTGTTGTAATATACGGTTCCGAGACTTCTCTGGTGGGTGTTGGGTCTGGCGGTATGTCTGAAACCACTTAGACTGTAAAGCTCAGAATTTCTATGATCGATACCACCGTTGTCGTTAAAATCAAATCCAACATGAAGAGTATAGGGGTAGAGATCCTGGAGGAAGTGTTCGGCGAAGAGATAACGATCTCTTTCGGTGAAATCAAAAGAAGCGGGACGGGTGGAGTAAGGAGTGAAGCGAGCCGTATTCTTTATTCCGCCACCACAGGTGGAAACACCACGGGTAATACCCTTGAGGAGAATGCCCTGGGCGTTCTTTACGGAAACAGTAATACGATAAATGCGGTTGTCAGCAGCAGTCAATAAGAAGTCAGGAGCACCAGGAACCTGGAATTCTGTTCCTGCCTGATCTTCAGTGTTGACGATAGAGTATTCCACAGTGGGAAGCACGACATTGACCGTAGCTTTACCAACATGTTTTCTATCGGCGGTATAGACAAAAACATCAAAGTTGCCCTCGTCGTTGGCGCAGAAGCCACGGAAAGCATATTTTCCATCTTTGGCAAGAGTAAAATCGATAGAAATGGGTTGGAAGGGGCTAGTTGGAGTGGAATAGAGGCGACGGTTGGAAATCTTGGTACCATCGTCGTTATGAAGGTCGGTGCGGAGCCAGTAATATTCGGGAAGAGGATCAGGATGAGGATCTTTGAAGAGATGGTTCCAGATATCTTCATTTTTGACAGTCTTGAGACCACGTTCGTTGGGAACACCAATAGAAAGATCTACTGGGTTGCCTTCGTCGTTGGTGACTACAAAAGTGAGAGGAGAGACAGGGTCAACGAGTTCGGGGGTAACGCCTGCGGTCAGAGGATTGGGTTGAACTGAGACGGAAAGATCCATCTTGGGAACAACTTCAATAAACTTCTGACCAGCGAGATAAACTTCGTGAGAATACTGAGGGACGTTGTTGCCAAAATTGTATAGAGGTCGGAAGGAACGATCGTTGTTGTCGTCGCCGTATTTGTAAGCAGTAACCATCAAGGGTAATGCTTCAAAGTCGGAGATAACATGGTCAGGATCGCCTTCGCTTCCACCAAAATCAAGACCTGCCTGTGTAACCATGGCACCATTGGAAGCTGAAAGATCAAACACATACTGACCATTGTTGCGCTGGAAGGTACGGGCATCAATGACGCCTCCTGCCCAGGTGTTGGTGGCCAGATCGTAGGTACCGATAATTTCAGTTTCAAAGTCAGCGAAGGAAATCTTTCCATCGTTGTTGAGATCATCTTCGCGGAAGAACTGAGGTGAGAGAGAAGAATAGTCTGAAGAAACGGGTGGGTTGGTTAGCCAACCATCGCCAGCTCCATCGTAAAGTTTGGTGCGAGGATTGAGTACGCCGCGATCCTGCCAGATATACACAAAAGCGTCGTTAACTGGCTGAACAGTTTGGAATGCGGAGTATTCTTTGATGGTAGCAGTGACTTTGTTGTCAATGTCAACAGTAACTTCCTGCATATCAGTATTGATTTCAAGGGCATGAGCATCAATACCATCAGTAGGAGGCTCTGCACAGCAATCCTGGAAGATCTTGAGCGTTCCATCCCAGAGGGTTACCTCAATAGTAATAACTCCATGACTGAGAGGGATCAATTCTTCGATGCGGAAGACATTTTCCAATCCACGATAATCCATTTGACGATTGGCTTCAAGAATTGGGTTGACATAATTGTAGTTGCTGTCAAGATTGCGGTTGGTCCAATTGGCACCCCAGGAATTTTCATAGTGTTCCATGTTGGTGGAATCGATAATTAGTTCACCAGAGTAGTCATAGCTTAAGGGAACATTTCTCAAACCATTATATTCATAACCTGAAACAATGGCCTGATTGTCTTCATTATAGACTTTTGGACGTGCAAAAGGTCCTTTGACGCTAACTCTGCGTACACGATATTCCGCAGGAGTGGATCGATCAAGAGACAAATGCTTACCGTCCATATCTTTAAGAATAAAGTAAAGACCATAATCGGTCAGAGGGAAGAATTCAGTACCGAGTTTGTTGAAATCGGTAAAGTTGTTGTAGTCAACGTTTTCATACCAGTACCAGAACCAAACAGCAGGATATGCATTCCAGCCATTGTGGTGCTCGTTGCTTCTGGTAGTACCGCTTGAAATAACTGAACCTTGAATTCTTCCAGTGTGGGTTTGTCCACCAGGATAGGTTCGGAAATCTTTACCAACATCAAGAATCAATGGATTGTAGGGAGCTTGAATCTGAGGAGTGGGTACATTTAGAGGAGAAAGAGCATTGGGACCATTGGTATAGTTGATGAGAGAGTTCTGAAGAGCATGATCGATAATGTTGAATTCAACAAAGTTGACGTAAGGATCTGGAGGAAGAACCTTCATTTCGAACATACCATTGTAGTCAATACCCATAGTTTCATAACGACGCAAACCACTGCCGGGTACATTGGCTCTGCGGAATAAATCTGCATCGAAGAGACCTGCCTGGGCTGGATTTTCGTCAATGATGAAATAAGGAGGATGCTGAATAGTGGAATTGTAATCATACATAACGTTATAGGTATAGATCTGGAGCTTTAGCTTGCTGGCAGCGTCTTGTGGAGCAACAGCGAGTTGTATTTCAGCGCCATCATCGGTACCTGTGCGTTCACCGTAATTCATGAGATAAACAGGAACGCCATAGGTAACCATGAAGAAAGTGGGAAGAATTTCGCCATTAATACGGAATGCAGCATCCATATTGGTACCGAAGGTATCTCCGTAGTTGATGGCTCCCTGTTTCTTGAAGGCGTCGCCAGGAATTGCGCAGGTTGCAGAAGCTGCAGAGCAGTCCTGATCTACATAGTATCCACGACGGCTTTCTTCGGTGTAGTTAGGAATATCCATGGGTAAAGAGGATCCAAGGGTATATTTTGGATTGGGGCTGACCAAACGGTCACTGGAATCAAACATTCCTGGATGACCATTATCAATCCAGTGCCAGTAGAGATAGGTTCCATCAGCATTAACTTGAACAATAGCTTTTTGATCAGTAGGAATCATAGTACGTTTTTGAGTATCAGTGGGATCAAATTCCATGAGATACCCAGTAAATAGATAGTCAATGCCTGCTCCAGTGGCGTTGTAGAAGGCAGCAGTTTCTTCTCCGCCAGGCACAGCAATGGCTACGCCATTGGGATCATTGACATCATTGGGATTGTCGGCATCTATCAGTTTGAGGGTAAGGTTGGGGAAACGTTGATCGAGAATGCCGATACATTTTTTGTTGGAAACAAAACGAATATCCTCGGGAGCTACTTCATATCGTTTTTGATCAAAGCAGTCGAAGCTATTCATAATGTCTTCGGGGAAGGTGGGTACGTTGTAGGCTGGAGGATTCCATGCCACACTACCCTTGACCTGACCGCTAGGTAAATCTTTCTGACCGCTAGGTAAATCTTTTTTTGCATTATCGTGCATGCGCCAGAAAGGATCAATGATGGGCAAGGATTTAGTGTTGCCCTTGGAATCGAGGAAATAAGTTCTGGGTGCAGGTTCTTTTACTCCGCCATCTTCTTTGATAGCAACAATACGAACTCGAAGATCATAGTCTTTGAGGATGTATTTTCCATTGACATAATCTGTCTTCCATCCATAGCTCTTGCCATTAGAGGGGCAGGAACCGCGATATGGAGTAAACTGGAAGGTGGCCTTGGGATTTTGGGCAGTGATAACTTTCATGGTTTCATGAAGTTTAAGCCCACCAGGTCCTTCGACGTTGCGTATCATGATGTAAACTTTTTCGGCAGGGAAATATTTGCCATTTTCCCAGTATTCATCGCGAGGAGGTGGAACCACAGTTACGTCGATTTGAGAAGTCTGTTCCACCTTAAAGCTTGAGCTAAGCTGAACATTCATTCCGAGGGATGAAGAGGGGAAAACTTCCCAGTCAATATAACGGAAGTCGGAATTTTTGCCCATCGTCAAGCCATGAACAGGATTGTCATAGAGCCAGAAATTGGGTTTGGTGCCAATAATGGAACCACAAGTGTAGCTGACATCGGAAATGGTAACAGGGGTCAGACGGGTATCGCCAGTACGGATGCGATAGGGAGTAAGCCATACATCACCAGCGTTAATGGCTTGGTCGGTGGTGAGAAGCATCACATTGCGATTGGTGGTATCAAACAACTTAACGTGTTGAGGCAATGTGTTTGATATTTCCCGTACTTCTAAGTTGGCAGTAAGATTAGCTCCGAGATCTGGATCGCCAGCCACCAGGGCTTTGTAGGGCAAACGGGATTCGTAGCGATTCAAGCGAATGTCGCCCACATCAAGAAGATCATTACCATTGAGATCAATGTAAGCACCAATGTAGGCATTGTTTACATTGTCCCATATGGCGAGAATTTTAGTTTGTTGGGTAAAGTTCCAGCCGCTGAATCCATCAAAATCTTTACCAGATATCACCGAGCCTGGAAGGTACCTGGGGTTGGAGGAAAAATCGACTATTCTGATGTCGCCAGGAGTAGGGTCGCCAGAATTGTCGATATCAACATAAAGTACGGTATTGTATAGTTCAACTGCTGTAGCAGGATCTTTTATGCCCAGATAGAACCTGTAGGCTGGTTGGGGACCCGTGGGACCAGCATAATCGATATCTCCCATGAGATAAATATCTTCGTTAGGATCATAGGTCCAATTGAGGGGAATGTCTTTTTCTGGCCATTCTTTATCAAAGAAAAGATTGGTAGCAGAAAAAACACTTAATGGCATAGTTACGTCTGAATCACCAGCAGATACTGTGGAGCCAGCTTTATAACGAATAACATTGCCTCCCACGGTGAGAGTAACGTCGGTAAGACGGATATCGCCTGTGGATACGACATTATTTTGATCAACATCGCGATAAATAGTTTCTCCGCAACCATAACCGTTGTCATCAGTATCGTAAAATTTAACATTGCTTGGGAAGGGCAGAAGAGTTCTGCCAAAATCCTTTTCAGAATAGAAATAACTGCTTGCACCTAAAAATTCTTCGCCTGTACGACCCTCACGATAGTCGTCGGAAAGGTTGTTGGGGTAAAGAAGATCGAGGGAAGGAGGCGTTTCTCCGATATTCATACCAATATTGTTGTCAAAAGCATTATCTTTCCAGATTTCAACCCCAATATACTCACGATACTTGAGATTGATGTTTTGGAAAGTTGTTGCTGGAATGTTAAAAAGTGCTCCAGTGGGATCAAGTACGGTGCTTTTCTGAACACTCTGAGCAATAGGCTTGATATCATCGTTGGGGGAATGAAGTCTTGCAGCGGTGGAAGATGGGATTTTTCCTTCCCATACGTCAGTCTGGACTGACAGATTGTAGGGAGCCTGATTGCATCCGCCCCAAAGAACTTCAGCCAGAAGGAAAAGATCTGCAAAAACTCGAGGAACTAGAGTGTTGCTCATGGAAGAGGTGGGTACCATCTGAACCACGGAATTGATCTGTCCACGGTTTTTATCCTTTTTAAGGGTTTTTTCGTTGACAATGCCGTTCACATTGGTTAAACGGTGGTCACCTACGGTAACTCTTCCATGATCGGTGCCTGTGGCAAGAGCTGGGTCAGGATTGGCTTTTTCACGATAAATCCATTCTCCGTAATTAAAATGGAACCAATGAGCTTCATAACCCAATTCGTTGGGTCGAAGGATATTGTCTACGTGAACTTCGTCGTTTACAGCAGGTACGCGGTATCCGTCTTTGTCAAAATTGATGACAAAACGCCAGAGTTGTTTGTTAACGGAGTCAACCATAGGATTGAAAGCAGAAGTGCCTGCAGCATCATAAGCACAATCCCAGTCAGTAGTTTTGACTAAGGAGTTGGGAGGATAGTTGCGAACTTCACCGTTAAGTATCACAGAAACCGGGGTTAGACGAATGTCATTTTCTTGAATCCAGTATAAACGGTTGTAGCCAGGATTGACAGTATCAACAGCTTTACGGTAAATATATTCGCCAGGATCGAAGGGGGAACGATTGGCAAAATTAACGGATTGAGGCACTGGTGCTTGCTCAACTACATTTTCGCGATAATCAGGCTGTTGCCCCTCACCTGAAATATTGTCAGCATGGAGTTCATCGCCCTGGTTGACACGGTATTGAGTCTGTGGAGGAGGATTTTGACCTACTCCAGGGGTGCTGAAATACCAAAAATACTGGTTGAGAGGTTGTTCCTGGTAGGTAGCTACCTGTGGTTCGTTTTGACCATTTATGGAGTCTGGCCTGCCCCAATAAACAAAATCGATTAAAGGGTAACTCTTCTCAGCGTCCCAGTGAAGAAGGGGTTGGCTTTGAACTTCGGTAGGAATACGACCATCGCCATAGCCCAGAGGGAATTCGTTCATATCAGTCCAGCCCATACGGAATATGCGCTGAGTACGAGTTCTGTCCCAGAAATAAATAACTGGATTTCCAGCTTCGTCAGTAGTTTGACCTAAAGATTGGAAACGAATATTTTCAGGATCGAGGATGTAGGGCCCCTGAGTATTGTTTGCACTGGAGGGATCAACGCGTGACAAGGTGTTGCGGGAACAATTGGATACGTGTTTTGGGAAAATGTCCACCATGTTTATCTTTTCAGGATCTTCGCTCAAATTATACATTGTAAACGTGTTATTCCCATACAATCCACTCAGATTGGTGGGATCAGAAGGTTCAAAATATCGAGGATCGTTGAATACCCCATCGGGATCCAACCAGAGCTGTCCAGCGGAATCGTATACGGCATACCAATGCTCGTATACTTGGGAACGCCCTGCAGCAGGTTTCACTTCTAGATAAAAATCAGTCCAAAACAGGGGGTGTGCACGAGCTGGGTGTTTTTCTCTATAATCCATTGGTACTTTTAAGGATCCAAAATTCACCAAATAATCGAATACAGTTTTAAATTCAGCAGATACATTTATATCATATCCATTTACTACGTGTGTGGCTGAGTAAACGTCCGGCATCGGAAAATCGTCATTACCCCAACCAGTGTTGCTGCCTTTCTGCCAAGGGAAAATTTTCCCTCCTTCCAGTTCTTTTCCGTCTCTTTCGAAACCTACTGGAACAAAACGGACAGCAATGAATGTCGCATTTTTGTTTTCAGCTGCTTTTACAGGAGTGGTTTTGAGTCCAACCTGAAATATGCTAGCAGCCATAAGGATGACTACTAACCAGCTTAGCGCTTTCTTCATGCATTTTCTCCTTTCTTGAGTGTAATTTAGCAATATAGCGCCAAATTAGCCCCACTTCTTGTGAGGTCGCCGCAAAGGCCTTTCCTTTACTTCATGGTGACTGAAAACAACACACAAGCAGTCTACAAGGAACACAAAGCGTCCTCCTGTGCTTTTCTGTCTTGCCGTTCCCATCAGTAATCAACCACTTTTCAAAGCTAAAACCTTTCTGCAAGGTATTATAAGTGAACCCTATATGAACGCAAATTAAAAAAAAAACAATTTAGCGTTGTTTATAAGGATTACTTCTACTTTTTTTCTTAAGTTATATGAGCAATTATTTTCCTAAATGGGAAAATAATTTCCTAATATCAATTTTAACTAGTCACTAATGGTAATAAAATTAACAATATTGTATTTTTTTATTAGACTATACACAGTCTTCCTACTTACTCCTAATAGCTTTGAAGCTTTGGTAATGTTGCCAGAGCTTTTAGATAATACCCGGAGCAAAGTAAGCTTTTCTAACTCGTTCAAATTAAAGGTATTTTTGTTGAGATCAAAGACTAAAAGATCCAAGTTTAACTCCTCTGGAGAAACATTTAAAATTTCAGCCAATTCTGAGAGTAATTTAAGTTTTAATTCTGTACTAAATAAGGTACAATCAACATGCATAATGCATACATTTATAGCAGAAATGCTTAAAATTACATTTATTATTACAAAAAAAAGAGGTAAAAGATGCAAGAAATCTGGAAAAAAGTATTAGAACAACTACGAAGCCAACTATCCAAACCTACTTTCGAAATGTGGTTTAAACATACTCAAGTCAAATCGTGGGATAATAAAAGCCTTTTAGTTTCTGTCCCTTCAGAATTTACTAAAGATTGGCTCCAGACGAGATATGCTTCTTTAATATCTTCTGCACTTCAATCAGTAACCAACGAAACCTATGAAATTTCTTATTTCATAGAAGAAGATGAAAAAAAAACCAAGGCCAAACCTCAAGATAAAGACGCAAGCTCAAAAACCAAAGAACTTTTTTATTCCATGCAATTAAATGATAGGTATATATTTGAAAATTTTATTATTGGAGAAAGCAATCGCCTGGCTTTTGCGGGATGCAAATCTATTGCTGACTCTCCAGGGAGCACCTACAATCCACTATTTATTTATGGAGGAGTAGGACTGGGCAAAACTCATTTATTACAGGCAGTAGCTCATTCTGCTTTAGTAAATGGTTGTAAAAAAGTAATTTATACAACTTCAGAAAAATTTACAAATGAAGTAATTTTTTCAATTCAAGAAAGAAAAATGAGAGAATTCCATGACTTCTACCGTTCGGTAGATTTTTTAATTATTGACGATATTCAGTTTTTAGCTGGAAAAGAACGTACTCAAGAAGAATTTTTCCACACTTTTAACACGCTATATGATGCAAAAAAACAAATTGCTTTATCGTCCGATCGACCCCCGAAAGATTTATCAGATATAGCAGAAAGACTTAGAACTCGTTTTCAAATGGGTTTAATGGTAGATGTACAAGCTCCAGATTATGAAACACGAGTTGCAATTTTAAGAAAAAAAGCAGGCTTGGAAGAATTGGATGTGCCCGATGAAGTTTTAGATTTTATTGCAAACCAGCCTTTTACAAACATCAGGGAGTTGGAAGGCACTTTAATACGTCTTCTTGCTTATGCTTCTTTAAACAATATTGAGATTTCCATTGAATTAGCTAAGGAAGTATTAAAAGATGTGGTAACTTTAAGCAATAGGGTGATTACTGCAGAAGATATTAAAGAAGTTGTCTCTCAATACTTCAATATTACCGCACAAGATATGGAAACAAAAAAACGTTCTCAAGATATTTCTACCCCAAGACAAATAGCAATTTATCTAATCAGGACACTGACAGATTACTCCCTACCGATGATAGGAAGATTTTTCGGTGGAAGAGATCATTCTACTATTATTCATTCTTACGAAAAAATTAAAAAAGAACTTGAACTTTCAGAGCCACTAAAAGCTGCTGTAAGTGAAATTATGACAAAACTAAGATATAAACAATAACTATCACTATAAGTATTTATTAATTTAATTACTTAGAATTAGTTATTAAAGAGTTGAAAGTGTTGAAAAACCCCAAAAACTCTTTTTCCTCCTTGAAAACTATTTCAATTTTTTTTCCTTTAATTTTCACCGGTGTGTTGAAAAAAGTACTCATGGTATGTTCGTATTGTTTTCGAGTTTCTTTAGTTAAAAAAACACTTATTTCTCTTTTTTCTTTAGTTTCGCTTAGCTTTTTAATGTAGTCACTAAGCTGTTTTACAGACCATTGTTTGTCAAGAATAATGCTTAACAATTTTGTACGCTGAGAAATGTCAGTAATTTGAAGAAGTAATCTACCGTGTCCCTCAGATATTTGCTGAGTTTCAAGAGCTTTTATGGTGTCTGCATCCAAACTTAATAAACGTAAAATATTAGTGATGTAAACTCTACTTTTTCCTAACACCTTCGATACTTGTTCATGTGTTAGTGAAAAACGTTGTAACATTTGTGAAATACTTTTAGCTAATTCCACAGGATTTAAGTCCACCCGTTGAATGTTTTCCACAATGGTTAGTTCTGCAGCCTTTTGATCTTGAACGTCAATAATATAAACTGGAGCAGTTTCTTTTTTTAAAAACTTCAACGCGCTTAGACGTCTGTGTCCAGCAATAAGTTCGTAACGGTCATCAATCTTGCGAACTACTAAAGGTTCTATAATTCCGTTTTCGCGGATAGAAGATATAAGCTCAGACAATGATTCTTCAGTAATTAAAAATCTGGGTTGGTAAGGGGATTCTTTTATTAGATCTAATGAGATCTCATTAATGGAGGCATTGGCAGAATAATCTTGAATTAATGCATCTAAACCCTTACCTAATCCAAATTTTTTATTCATGGCTAATAATCTCCTCTGCTAATGCTTTGTATGCATCAGCTCCCCTGCAAGAAGGGTCATAGTTAAGAATTGATTTTCCATATGAAGGTGCTTCACTTAACCTTACATTTCTTGGAATAATAGTTTTAAAAACTTGGTTTTTAAAATAGTTGATAACTTCTCCACAAACCTGCTGAGAAAGAGAGGTGTGTGAATCATACATAGTTAGAAGGATACCTTCTATTTTTAAATCTTTGTTGTATCTTCTCTGAACGAGGGTTAGAGTGTTTAAAAGAGAGGTTAGACCCTCAAGCGCATAATATTCACATTGGAGAGGCACTATCACAGAATCTGAAGCGCTTAAAGCATTAACTGTGATAATACCTAAAGAAGGAGGACAATCCAGAATAATATAATCAAAGTCAGATTTTATTTCTTGGAGAGCTTGTTTTAATTGAAACTCCCTTTGCTCAATATTGACTAACTCAACTTCTGCACCAGCCAGTTCAATGGTAGAAGGTATCAAAAACAAGCCAGGCAGATTGACAGGCATTATTGCTTCTTTTGCTGGGATTTGCCCAACCAAAACATTGTATATGCAATGAGTTAGTGAAGAACGTTTATAACCCAAACCAGTGGTTGCATTACCCTGAGTGTCAAGATCAATAAGTAAAACTTTTTTCTTAAGTTTTACTAAATATGACGATAAATTAATAGCGGTAGTGGTTTTTCCTACACCGCCCTTTTGGTTTGTTATTGAAATAATTTTTGCCAAAACTCTTACCTCGTTTTTTAAAAAATAAAATATGGTGGAGGTGACGGGAGTCGAACCCGTGTCCAAAACAAGGAAGATTTGCATGGAATTACAAGCTTCACTGATTTATTGTGCTATTTGTGTAATTGAATCAGTAACATTATACACAAATTTCTCTAAAGATAGTTTTGGGCTCAGGAAGACCTTTAGAGAAATCTACCCGATCCACCTCTCACAAGTGTCGAACTAAGAACCCCTGAAAGGTAGAGATCTTAGTTCGTAACGGTTAAGCTACCGCTACTTGGTAATTTACATTGGCGTTTGTTTTGTTAGCGAATGATTAACGAGGCCAATCGCCATCCTCGGCTTGCCATAACAAACCAATCTTGCTTGTCGAAACCAAATACACCCCCATTTTTCAAAGTACAATCAAAAACATTATACACAGAATGTGGAAAATGTTGAAAAAAAGTATAAAAAATTAAAGGGTGGAGATTTGACTAATTAAGCTCTCTTGATGGAGTTTTTTTGCCAACAAGATAGCATTTTTGATTGCAAAAGCATCAGAACTGCCATGGCAAATGATAGATATACCGTTTACACCGAGTAGGGGTGCTCCCCCTACCACGCGATAGTCCATTTTGTGTTTTAACTTGCGAAAAGAAGACTTTAAAAAAAGTGCTGCTAATTTTCGTGCCAAAGATCCTTTAAGCTCTTCTTTGAGCCAGGACATAAGCGATTGAGCCACACCCTCAATGGTTTTAAGGACTATGTTTCCTGTGAAACCATCACAGACTACCACATCGCACAAACCGTTCATCATTTCTCTACCTTCAATAAAGCCAGAAAAAGAAGGAAGCTGGGAAAGCAGAGGAAAGGCTTCTTTGGTAAGTTTATTGCCTTTTTCTTTTTCTGTTCCATTGTTGAGCAAAGCAATCGAAGGTTGATCTTTGTGGTAGAATATTTTGGCATAGGCATAGCCCATGCGAGCAAAATCAAACAAATGTTGGGGCTTCAGATCAGTGTTGGCGCCAGCATCCAGTAAGACAAAAGAACCTTTCATACATGGAACAGTGATGGCTATAGCAGGTCGATCAATAGTGGATAATCGACCGAGAAGAAAAAGAGATGCAGCCATTTGTGCGCCTGTATTGCCAGCGCTCACAATAGCGTGTGCTTCTTTGTTTTTGACTAACTCAACAGCGATACTTAGGGAAGAAGTTTTTTTTTGTTTTAAGATATGGGAAGGACTCTCTCCCATATCAATAGTGACATCGGTATGACGTATTTCAATGCGTTCTCTTATGGCTTGAGGCAAAAGGGCTATTTCTGGGGAGATAACAGACTGGTTACCCACCAGGATAATTGAAAGATCTTCATTTTCCTGGAGGGCATCCAATGCACCATTGATTTTGACTAGTTCAGGCAGGTCGCCGCCTGGTACATCCAAGGCAACTTTGATCAAATCGACTATTTAGCTTCCTTTTCTTTGAAAATCAAAATCTTCTCTTCATTGTAGTATCCACAGTATTTGCATACGTGATGAGAGGGTATAAGTTTTTGGCAATTAGAACAACGCGTAAGCGTCACGGGTGCAATGCGCATCTGTGCATTGCGGTTTCTCTGCCTGCGCTGTGTTCTTTTTTTCTTTGGTACCGCCATAAAATTCTCCTTCGCAATAAATTACATTAACAACGAATTGTATAGTATAGTTTAGCTTCAAGATAAATCAAACTTTTTTTCGAGTAGAACAAACAAAAAAACCTCCCCGCAGGGGTTTGAATAGTTTACCTTTTATTTCGTTGATATCGACCAAAGGAAAACGTGATGAACCCTGAGAAGGCGTAAAATAAACAGTACTTTCCATCGTAATAGACACAAAGAGCTTTGTATCATGCAAGAGAACTTTGAGTTCGGCGGGAGAAAAGAGATGAGCATGGGAATAAATGGAGGAAGCTTGAGGATAGCTGGTGATTTCTTGCATCCACGAAGACTCTTTGTTGAGCATACCAAAAATGAGTTGCCCCTGGGGTTTTAAGACTCTTCCCAACTCAAGAACAACTTGATAGGCATCTCGGCAAAACTCAAGAGCAGTGATGCAGATCACACTGTCGAAAAGATTGTTTTTGAATGGTAAATAGTGCATATCACCTTTGATATACTCAATTACAGGACCTTGATAGGATGGTTTGTTTTTGGCAAGTTGTAGCATTTTTTCTGAGGCATCCAAACCAATAACGTAATGCCCTTTCTTTGCTAATCGACGGCTATAGATTCCTGTCCCACAACCTGCATCAAGGATAAGACTAGCTCTTTCAGGACTAAAGTGTTTAAAAACCAAACTATTTTCGAGTTTGTCCACCCTTTTCCCTACTTGATCCTGGTACCACAAATCATACGAATCCGCTATTTGATCAAACAATGACATATCCATACTCCCAAATATTAGTCATCGTTATTCTATCAAAAAAACGTATTAATGGTATCTGGTTTTTCGTTTACATATTTTTCCCTTATGATATTCTAGTAGAGCAAACAGGGATATGGAGGTAAATATGAACGATTTTTACAAAGAGCACGGAGTAGATTCGGGACAAGAAGAACAAGCTATGAAAAAACTTCTTCAATGGATCAATCCTACTTTTGCTTTTAGAAAAAATATAGGTAAAAACCTGCTACCCATTGGTTTCTTTGCCAATATTGTTGATATAGGTAATGGTTTGGGTTTGGCTTTGTCGATGGATGGAGTTGGCACTAAAATTCTAATTGCTGAAAAACTTCAAAAATTTGATACCTTAGGTATTGATTGCATTGCAATGAATGTCAACGATCTATTGTGTGTTGGAGCAGAGCCAGTGAGTTTCATGGATTATATCGCTGTTAGCAAAATCCAGGAACATCAAATAGAACAACTTGCCAAGGGATTTTACGAAGGAGCAAAACAAGCTGAAGTCAATATCCCAGGAGGAGAATTAGCTCAAGTAAAAGAACTCTTACATCCCGGCGAAAGCAGTATTGATCTTGTGGGTACAGCCATGGGTGTCATCAATACCAACAAGATTATCACCGGACATGAAATCAAGCCTGGCGATATTATTTTTGGCTTAAAAAGTAGTGGTATCCACAGCAATGGGCTAACCCTGGCGCGAAAGCTTCTCTTGCGAAGCGATGAAGATAACACATCCATACTCGAAGAGCTTCTGATTCCAACCCGAATTTATGTGAAAGAAATTATGACTTTGCTAAAAAATCAAATCAACATCAAAGGAATGGCTCATATCACAGGGGAGGGTTTTCTAAACATTCTTCGCCTTCAAGCAAACGTGAAGTATATCATCCAAAGCCTTCCACCCACTCCCTCAATATTTGATAAAATTCAAACTGCTGGTCATATTGCTGATACAGAAATGTATAAGGACTTCAACATGGGTGTTGGTTTTGTTGTGTTGGTTGCTCAGCAAGAAAAAGATCGTGCCATAGCCTTGCTTGAAAGCATGGGTTCAGAATACCTTGAAATGGGTTATGTCGAAGCCTATCCAAATCCAAGAATTGATATTCTTCCTAAAAAGATCACCAGCCAGGGAGATAGGTTTGAATGCCTCCCTTAAACAGGGATTCAAACGAAAAAGCATTTGTTTTCTTCGTTTTAACGGCATTTCTAGGTTTGACGCTTAGCTTTTTTTTATGCTAAACTCAAATCTTGGCAAGTTTGAGGAAGATACTCCCTCAACACCAAGCATACAAAAGAATGCTCTTGAATACGATGAACCAGCCTATGAGACCTGGTTGGTTAGATATCTCGAAGGCTACAGCTCCATATACTACCAAGAGATCCACACGATGCATCTAAAGAGCGAAAGTGTTCGCATAAAACAACATAAGCAACTTGATGAAGCTTACATAAAGCTTATGGATGAAGCAAATAAGGTCAAAGCTCCTTTGCGTTACGCTGAACTTCATGATATTATGCGAGAAGAAGCCTGGATTTCATCTCAAATGCATAAGCAGTATCCGCTTTCGTATCGCCAATACCAGCTTGCTTATTTCCAAAAAATGAAAAAACGCAATCAAGCTCTTTTATGGATGGAAAGACAAGAACCCAAGCTTTTGTTTCGATGGCTGATACAAGAAAAGGCGGCTTTTCAAGCTAATAGCCTGGATAAGTAAGTATAATTCTTTTGCTTTCCGATTCCCATACGATAGAAGCTCCAAAGGCTTCCCCGATAAATCGAAGAGGAACAAAAGTGCGACCCTGACTGATCTTAGCGGCTACATCCAGGCTGTGTTCTTTTCCATTAACTAAAGCTGTTTTGCTACCTATAGTAACTTCAATGGTTTTTTGTCCCAAACTTATCACTGCTTTGTTTTGTTCTGCGATCCAGGCTACTTTTGCTCCAAAGGCTTCTCCAATAAAACGTAGAGGAACCAGTGTTCGACCTGCTTCAATGAATGGAGGAGCATCTAATTGAATGCGCTTGCCATTAATATAAGCAGATGGTGAACCAACTTGCAACTCAATCATGGTTTTTTGGGACAAACCAGGATAAGTGATGGTCTGGATACGGGAATTACAGGTATCAGCCACGTATATATCACCAAAGTAACAAAAAACAGAAGAAGGGTATTGAAAAAAAGCCTCTTGTTGGTGATATTGAGTGTTTTTTGCAGGATATAAAATAGCTCCTTTTTCTCCAATACTTTGGATCCATTCTCCTCTTTTGGATAGTATTTCAATGCTTGAATAGGTTTGATCCAACAAGACCAGATAGTCATCCATGAAGTGAAAATCGACCATCATGCTTTGTGGTTTTTTGCCTGGCGAAAAGCTGAAAAGCAAGCTTCCATCCTTAGCAAAAACATTCATTCGGTTGGAATATGGAAGCAAAATAAAGATATTACCTGAATCGTCCACCTTGCATATGCTTTGCTGAGAAAGCGCAGAAGACTCATGTCTTCTCACTTGTATTTTTTCGGGTGTTTCCGAATTTTCAGTCATAATGTAAAGAATAGAGTCAAACCATGAATAAATGAAAAGCTGATTGTCGTGAGGACGAACATAGACTGTTGATCGTGCAGATATATACTCGGGCAAAGCAATGAGACTTATTTTTCCATTGATGGGATCATATTTAATTAATTTCAGACTTGAATCACTTATGGCAATATACAACCATTGCCTTCCAGCATAAAGCGAAATCTGTGCATTTTGGTCTATCGAGAAAGGTAGATCTTTTTTAAAGAAGGATCTCAGAATTTGATCTTTTTGAAAAATCACAAATCTTTCTGCCAGGCTATCATAAGATGCCACAAAATCTCCATTTGCGGTCACTGATATAGGAGCTAAGAGTTTTTGACCTTCAGATTTGACAGGCAGCAATATTCGAGTGAGAGTGGAGTTTGAAAATTCCATGAGCCCTTTTTTTATATGGGGAAGAAACAAAGTGTTGCGACCAAAACTACAAAAGTTACGACTCAGATAATGTTCATCTTCTACCGTTATTTTTCCTGTTTCTGACATAGCTCCGCCTGGATCAAGCACCAAGTAGTTAAAAACCTCGTCCAGCACAA
This sequence comes from Caldisericia bacterium, assembly GCA_035363255.1. Classification (GTDB taxonomy): domain Bacteria; phylum Caldisericota; class Caldisericia; order UBA6126; family UBA6126; genus T3SED10-260. The sequence continues at coordinate 17,347 of DAOSES010000006.1, forward strand.
AAAACGAAGCTTCGGTATTAACAGATATTCGAGCAGGATTGGTTAAGATAGAGGAAGGAAGATCAAAGCGTTTGATAAACTCACCCTGATAACTTAGTAAAGTGATCGATGGAACACGTTGATTGAGATGATTAAAATATTGACCTAAAATGACGATGAATTCGCTTGTACAGGTAAAATCAAGAAAATGCTGTTGCGAGGCATCATACGGGAAAGAAATGCTTTGACTTGGGTTTTGAAGACTGATCATAACGAATTGCATGTTTACAGGGTGATAGAGTAGGACCTGTTTTGATGAAATAGGCAAGATCTTGGAAAGACCCGATTGATATCCTGGAATGGAAGTCAAAGGAAGCTTTTGGAGGAGCTTGCCTTGATCGCTGAAAACAAGGAGGGATTCTTGTGCTTGGAGAAACAAGAAACCATCAGGAGAGGTTCTAAAAGAAAATGCTTTGTTTAAATCAAAAAGTTTTTCATCGATGGAAAAAGAACTCAAATAACTGCCCTTTGTGTCTAAAAAAATGATGGAAGATTTTAATAGATCCAATACTGCAATACGATCGGCTCCTAATAATTGAGCGGCAACTGGCATGCCTGACTCACCCTCCAGAGGACCCCATCCATAAAAACGATAACTTAAGGAGGGAGTGTCAGCAAATACGGGCAGAAGAAGTGAAATAAATAGAGTCATGATGCAAAGCAAGCTTAAAAAGTATTTATGGAAAGAAGAGCGATGTCTCATCAAGTAAGATGGATCAGTTTTTGAAAGATTTTGAAGCCTCATAGTATTTGAATCCTTTCAACACAATTAAAAGCATATCCTTAACTTTACCCTGACTAAGTTGTAACATTTTATTATAGTAGGGATAAATTCTTATTAATCCAATAAACACGATAAAAAGGGAAAGAATAACCATCCAAGCGGGTTTTGAAGTCATGATTGCAACCATGGGAAATAGCAAAATGCTTAATCCCAAGCCAAAAGATAAGTTTTTCGAAAAAAAAACTAACAAACAAAAGACAGCAAAAACAAACGGAAACTCACCAGGGAAAAGAGCAAGTAAAATACCAGCACTGGTAGATCCGCCCTTCCCGCCTTTAAAACGAGTAAAGATGGGCCAGTTGTGTCCGATAAGTGCCATGGAAGCGCATACTCCCACCCAGAAATAACTTAAATTTAAATGTAGAGCAAGGATCACAGGAAGGAAACCTTTTAGGGCATCAATGATCAGAGTCAACAAACCATGAAACCATCCAACAGAGCGATACACGTTGTATGCTCCCATGTTTTTGGTGCCTGTAGCACGTATATCCATGCGAAGGTATTTTTTTCCTATGATAAGCGCAGTAGGAAAAGAACCCAGAACATAACTCATAAAAGCTGTAGCAAGAGACAGATGAGTCATTTCTCCTCCTTTTTTCATATTATACCCTTATGAATTTTCTTATAAAGCCTTGCTTTTAAAAAAAAATGACTATGATAAACTTTTTTTCGTTAGTGATTTAAAAAATGGGAGGATTAAAATGAGTAAGATAAAAGAAGGATACAAATATACAGAATCAGATGAATGGGTAAAAATCGATGGCAATGAAATCATCATAGGCATTACCGATTACGCCCAAATGCACATGGGAGATATTGTTTTTGTGGAAATGAAAGATGCTGGAACCCCAATCAAAAAGGGAGAAGTCCTGACTGTAGTAGAGTCAGTAAAATCAGCATCTGACATCTATTCTCCTATCACTGGAGAGTTAATTGAAACCAATCCAGCTCTCGAGCAGGATGCTGCCATTGTGAATCAGGACCCCTATGATAAGGGTTGGATTGCCAAAGTTAAAGCCAGCAATATGCAAGAATTAGACCAACTCATGGATCATCTTGCCTACGAACAATACCGCAAGGAATAATCATGCAGTATTTACCGATGACCGATCAAGACCTAAAGGACATGATGGATGTCGTCAAGATTCCCTCTCTTGATGCTCTATTCAATGTCATTCCTCAAGAGTTCCGCCTTCAGGAATTGTTAAATTTACCCAATAGTCTATCTGAAAAAACCCTTACAAAGCATATGAATCAGCTTGCAAAGCATAATACCGATCCAGATAGTTTCACTAGTTTTATTGGCGAAATCTCTTACCGTCACTATATACCAGCCATTGTCAAAACTCTGTCTTCGTTGCCCCAATTTTACACTGCTTATACCCCATATCAACCAGAAGTGAGCCAAGGAACACTTCAAGCTATTTATGAGTTTCAATCATTAATGACCAACCTTACCGAGATGGATTTAACCAATGCTTCAATGTATGACGGAGCAACTTCTACCGCAGAAGCAATGATCATGGTTTGTCAACACCAACGTAAAAATAAAGTACTTATCAGTACCCTTCTTCATCCCTATCTCACAGAAGTTCTTAAAACATACGCAGAAATGAGGCAAATCGAGTTAATACCCGTATCAGCAGATGAAGGCAGTATTTCGTATCCTGAGCTTGAACGTTTAGCAAAAGAGGACCCTGCTATGCTGATTATCCAAAGTCCAAATGTTTTCGGAATAATTGAAGAGTTAGAACCCGTTTGTACAATGTTAAAAGCCAGAAAAATAGCTACCCTTGCAGCTGTTTTAGAACCACTTTCATTAGCAATAATCAAGACTCCTGGAGCTTGTGGAGTTGATGTTACTACAGGGGAAGCTCAATCATTTGGAATTGCACCTTCTTATGGGGGTCCCGGCTTAGGCTTTTTCTCAACTCGCAAAGAATATATTCGTAAAATACCTGGTCGAATTGTTGGGAAAACTACTGACGATCAACAACGAACTGCCTATGTAATGACTTTAAGAGCCCGTGAACAAGACATTAGAAGAGAAAAAGCAAGCTCCAACATCTGCACCAACCATGCGCTATGTGCATTACAGGCCACCATCTATTTGAGCACCTTAGGAGAAATTGGCTTAAAAAAGTTAGCTCAAAGAAACCTTCAGCTTAGTCACAAAGCCTTTGAAGCATTGTTAGGCATCCCTGGAATACGCGCGCCCTTCAAAAAACCCTTCTTTAACGAATTTCTTATTGAAATCGATCAAGACCTTCAAAAAGTCAAAGAAACATCAATAAAACACAAAATACTTCTCTCAAAAACCGACTTAAGCAAGACTTTTCCCTATTTAAAAAATCCAATCCTACTAAACCTCACTGAACTCAACTCAGAACAAGATATAGAAAAACTTGTTGAAGCCTTTAAGGAGGCATTAAAATGAAGGAAAAGTTGATATACGAATATTCTAAAGAAGGTAGAAAAGCCTGGTCGTTTGACCATGAGGAAGTTTGTGATGAAAAAGAATTGGATCAATGGCTACCTCCAGCAATGCAACGACAAAAACTCGGTTTACCAGAAGTTTCCGAGCCAGAGATAGTGCGCCATTTTACACGACTAGCCTCAATGAATTATGGTGTTGATACAGGTTTCTATCCTCTTGGTTCTTGCACCATGAAGTACAATCCCAAGATCAACGAAGTGCTTGCTAATGAAAAAGCATTTACCCAAGCGCACCCCCTACAAAATGAAGAATCAGTTCAGGGGTCTTTGCAAATAATGTACGAGCTTAAACAAATGCTTGCTGAAATAACCGGGATGCATGCAATTACCTTATTACCCGCTGCTGGAGCACACGGAGAACTCACCGGACTTTTAGTTGCCAAAAAGTATTTTCAAGATATCGGACAGGGTCAGCAACGAAACAAGATGATTATTCCTGATTCAGCCCATGGTACCAACCCAGCCTCCGCAGCCATGGTAGGATTTGATACTGTGGAAGTTAAATCACGATCATGTGGCCAAATCGATATTGATCACTTAAAAACACTAATCAATCCAGAAGTAGCAGGCATCATGCTCACCAACCCCAACACTGTAGGTGTTTTCGAATCCGAAATAAAAGAAATAGCTCGTTTATTACACGATAATGGAAGCATTCTTTACTACGATGGGGCTAATATGAATGCCTTATTGGGTCAGGCAAGACCAGGTGATATGGGTTTTGATATTATTCACCTCAACCTGCACAAAACTTTTTCAACGCCCCATGGGGGAGGCGGTCCTGGTTCTGCTCCAGTGGGAGTAAAAGACTTCTTGGCACCCTACCTGCCTATCCCTGACGTCATCAAGCAAGGTGATAAGTACATAAGTGTGGATCATAACGACAAATCCATCGGTCACATACGCCTTTCTGGGAGCAACTTTATTGTATTGTTAAAAACCTATGCCTGGATTTTAAGCATGGGTCCCGAAGGTCTTAAAAAAGTCAGTCAACATGCAGTCTTAAATGCCAACTATATTAGAGAAAAGCTTAGTTTGGCTTATTCTGAAAGTGTGAAGTGTATCTGTATGCATGAATGTGTTCTTTCAGCATCGTCTCTACTTCCTTTTGGAGTAAAGGCAAAAGACGTTTCCAAGCGAATCATTGATTATGGTATGCATCCTCCTACCAATTACTTCCCTTTAATCATTCCTGAAGCTTTGATGATTGAACCCACCGAAAGTGAATCGAAAGAAACACTCGATCAGTTCATTGAAGTAATGATTAAAATCGCAGAAGAAGCCAAAACCAACCCCGAGTTGTTATTAGAGGCCCCCCACACCACTCCTGTTGGCAGGCCAGATGAAGTTAAAGCAGCCAAGGATCTTGATTTAGCCTATAAAGCACTCTAAAACCTATAGGAGCCTGTTTTAAAAAAACAGGCTCCTATAAAATCTTGCTTATATGCTCAATGTATGGATAATAAATCTGAAATACAGAGGAGCAATATGACATTAGTAATTATCGGAAACGATGAAAAGCTGATTAGTTACTTACAAGTTATCGTTAAAGAATTACCTGATGCACAAATTAATCTGCTCATCGAAGATGATCAATTCTTGCCCCACGAGTTTAAAATTTACAACAATCAACATTCTCACCTCCCAAAAATGTTTTCCAAGATTAGGTATGCCGATTATAAAAATAAAACACTCATCACCAAAGATGATGGCGAATTGCACTACGATACTCTGATTATTTTTCCTCTATCAAGCCCCAGCATAAAAATAAGAGACACTGTAAAAAACGTACATTATCCCCCCTTTGAATTTACAAGATCTCTCCATTCGCCCTCTCAAAACCGACAGACAACTATTCTCTATGTTTCAGATCAACAGGGAGATTTACAAACATATGATTTATTAAGTCAAAATATTCAACTAAAATACTGTAAAACTGAGGATATTGTTGAACTACACTTATTTGAAAACCTAATCACTTCAGTCACGCTACGTGATAAATGTGTTTACCCTGTGGATGGAGTTTGTATTGCCTCAATGAAATACGAGGTGCCCTTGTTTATTCAACAAACCTCTTACACCCAAGCACAAATGGAGTTGATGGATGTTTATGTCTTCGATCAAAACGAAGAGGAAAAGCTATCACAAATAGTCACCAAACTAAAACCCTCAGGCAAAGTGCTTTGTATAAAAAAAATGGAATTATTGCCTGAATGTGATATTCTTGATCGTTCCCAAGGTCAACGTCTTTGTCATTGTCATGATATTTGTAAAATACAAAACATTGAACAACCTTTATTTAGTTCATATTTTACAAAAAACATGGAAGCTAAGTTAACTCAAAATAAAACTAAACCAAAGCAAGAAGAATTCTTAAATTTTGATCAGTCAGAAGCTTATACCCGAGTTATCAAATGGATAGTAGATGCCAAACAAACCCTTGAGAGAAGATTTCATATGAACAAACTCAGAAGCCCTTTTCCGCCACCAGAAGAATTGTCTTATATCGGGGCTTCCTCTTTTGTTCCAAACAAGGCATTATTGAAAAAGTCCATAAAATGGATATTAGATGCCAATATGTACGCACTCAAAGAGCTGTCCATAAAAAAACAAATACACCAAAGAACCTTTTCAATAGGACTTTCATCGATTCCTGAAAATTCGCCTTTCATATTGTATTATGGCTCTTACCATCAGCACATCCATAAATTGCATCAAAGCCACAAAGAAGCACGATGTGGCATTGGCATTTACACTATGGGATGTTCAGGATTGGAGCTTTCCTTATCGTATGGATGGCCATATTTAGCAGGATTTTTGGAGCAGGAGTATTGCTTTAATCACCCCCAGTGTTGTGGGATAATATTTGAAGATCCTTGCTTGATGAATACTTCTTTCCATCTTGTCGAACAGCGAAAATTGCCTTTGCTTGATCTTACCTTGGCAGAAAGCGAAGAGCAAATTCTTCATTTTTTTGAAGCATGTAAAAAGAAATCCAAGGACAAACAAGACTCAATTAGCCCACGAACAGAAAGAAAAGTTTTGTTAGATCAGGGCAATGAGAATGAATTAGATAGTTTTGATCAATGGATCATCATTCCTGCTTGTTGCGGGAATTGGACCAATACTCCTTTTATTCAACACATAAAAACATATCAAGAACAAGAATATGCAATTTTTGCTTGTGGTTGCTCCTTAACAACTCTTATGAACGCTTCTTTTTACCCAGAGTATGCACCAATATCACATCACAGATCATTTTTTGGCAACGGTTCTTTTACCAGCATTCAAGAAATTGCTCAGAAGGTTAACTTAAAAAAAGTCAAAGTTCTTTTGGACGGTATCCTTAAAAATGATGCCTTGATAGACGCTCTCACTCTAAAAACAAACTATGGCTTTCCATTGTTGAGTCATGATGATGATGTGCTTCGTCAGCTTAAATGTCTTGAACCATATCTTTAAAAAGTTAGTATTTTATATAGAATCATGCGAAAGAAGGGATACCTATGAACATTAAACATATAGTTACAAGTTTATTGCTATCGATTTGCATTATTTTAAGTTTGATCCAAAGCAGCACCTTATCCATACAAAACAACTTCGAATTGGTATGGATGCCTTCAAATGATGGTCTGAATGCAGGAGTTATCACCGACATTGTACTGGATGAAGGACAAGATCTTCTTTGGGCTTCAACCACACGAGCTGGAGTATATAGAAAGAAAACCTCTAATGGTACATGGGAGAGCGTTAATATTGGATTGAGCAATCAATATGTACGCTGTTTGTTGCTCACTCCAATGGGCCTATTTGCAGGAACCGAAGATTTTGTATATTTTTGGAACGAAGGTACTCGTACCTGGAATGCCCTGTCTGAGCAGCATAAAAACACTTCAGTAAATGCTTTAACCTGGCTAGATTATCAAGACAAAGCTATTATCCTTGCCTCAAGCAATCAAGGTCTGTTTCGAAGTGAAGATTACGGCTTGAATTGGACCAAAATACCAACTACAAACCAACATTATAAAATCACTTCCTTCGCTCAAACCAAAAGCCAAAAAGGATACGTTTTGGCCAGTGCTGAAGGAAGATGGATCTTAGTGTCCACTGACGCTGGACTTAGCTGGAAAAAAGCAAGCGAAAAACCTTTAATTACAGAGGCACAGACCTTGCATATTGATATCAATGACAATAAAGTATGGTATGCAGGTACCTCTCAACAGGGAGTTCTAAGAAGCGTAGATCAGGGTCAAAACTGGTTACACCAAAACAAAAACTTAGAAAACATCTATGTGTCCAAGATTGTCCAAAATCCAATCAATGCTGAAATATGGATCTCCACCTATGATGGCTTGTTTTACACAAAGCCAGAATCAATGGATTGGAAGTCTTACACGAAACTTCCTTTCAACACTCAACTTAATACTTTTTGTTTCGATTTAGCTCAACAACGAGTATATGTTGGGACCCATGGCGATAGTGTGTATTATAGTAATATGGCCCAAGGAAGCTGGCATCGACTTAACGAAAATATGCACAACGCACATATTCGAGTCCTAAAATCATCTAAGGATGGAAGGCATCTATACGCTGCCACCTGGGGTTCTGGTTTGTTCCGATCCTCAAATCAGGGAAAATCCTGGACTGCTATAAACAATGGTTTAAGTAATCCTTTGCTTTTGTGTATCGAGGATAAAGGAGACGGTTCCCTCTATGCTGGAACATTCAATGGAGGAGTTTTTGTTTCGCGCAATGCAGGTGAAACTTGGGATAAAATCACTGCACCTACTATATTTTCAAGTTATATTTATTCCATGGCTTTTGACCCCTTAGATCATCAACGTCTCTATTTGGGCACTCATGAAGGAGTATATCGAAGTGTGAACAATGGAGAAACCTGGTCCAAGATGGGTCCAGGAACAATTGATCAACCTGTGGGAAACATAAACTCTATCGCTATCAATCCGAAAGATCCCTCTCAGATTTTTGTTGCCACCAATGCAAGCGGAATTTATAAGTCAAGCGATGGCTCAGATACCTGGATCAGCTCAAGTCTTGGACTAAGCAATCAACATGTAACCACTATCTTGTATCATCCCGATAAAAGCAGTACTTTATACGCAAGTACTTTTGGAAGCGGTGTTTTTCGATCCACAGACAGCGGAACATCTTGGCAAGAAATGAACCAAGGCTTAACTAACAAAACTGTCTATTCTATCTTTGTCGAAAACAACCGTCCCGATGTCTTGTATGCCTCAACTGATGCTGGTCTTTTTCGAACATTACCAGGCTCTACTCAATGGGAACTTTTTGGAAATGGATTAGAAGGAGTTCCTGTGCGGGATGTCTTCGTCGATACAAAAAAGAATATTAACGTTGCAGGCTCTTATGGGAATGGATGCTTTCTTTTGCACCAAATGCCCCCACCTCCTCAACTTCTCGAACCAAAAAACAACAGCGAAACAATATCTCTTCGTCCAACCATGATTTGGAAAGAACCTCTTTATTATCTTGAACCTGTTTTTTATACCATCCAAGTGTCTGATAAAGAGAATTTTAGTGAAATTCGCTATGAGCATAAAGGAATTTCTGGAGACCAGTTTATTATCCCCAGAGACTTACTTCAAAAACATCGAAGCTACTATTGGCGAGTAAGATCCGAAATTGCCTCAGGGGGTGGAAGATGGAGCGAAAAGTTTCAATTGCACCTTGTCACTGTGATAGTTTTGCGCATCAATCAAGCTATGATGAAGGTGGATAATAGCGATAGAGAAGTGGATCCCGGAAGAGGAACTGCACCCCTCATACGAAACAATAGGACTTTTCTCCCCATACGATCAGTTATAGAAAGTGTTGGAGGTAGCATTGAATGGGAAGAAAGCACTCGCACCGTTAGCATTAAACTAGCTCAAAATAGCATCGACTTGATCATTGATAGCGCTGAAGCAAAAGTAAATGGCAAAACACAACTTATCGATTCTGCCGATCCCAAAGTGAGTCCCTTTATTCAAAATGGTCGCACGATGTTGCCATTACGTTTTGTTGGTGAATCTACCAACATGAGAGTGGAATGGCAAGCAGAAACACAAACTATCAGTCTTGTTTATCCGAATATTAAGCATGGCTAAACTACAACTAACTAAAGAAGAAAGAAACAAACTTATTGTAGATCATCTTTGGATTGTAGATTATTTGGCACATAAATTTTCTGATGGAAAAAATATTGCCTTAGAAGACTTGAGGTCAGTAGGTGGAATAGGTTTAGTTAAAGCAGCAGACAATTATGAGGACAACATGGGTACAAGCTTTTCCACCTATGCTACTTTAATTGTGCAAGGGGAAATACGACATTATCTACGAGACAGAGCTGATATATTGCGTATTCCTCGAAAATATGTTGATAATTATAAAATTATTCAAGAAACAATACAGGAATCACTTAATCAAACCAAACAAGCACCAAGCCTCGAAGAAATCCATCTAAAAACAGGACTAGAAAAAAAAGAAATTGTCGAATCTCTTGAAGCTGCTCATGCCAAGTTTCCTTTGTCTTTGGATGAACCTTTAAACCAAGATGGAGAAAAGCTGAAAGTTTATGATACTGTGCCTACTCAGGGTGATGATCCTGCCACAATGATCCAGCGGATTACCATCAATACAGCCTTGCAAAAACTGGAACCCACTGAACGAAAAAGTATAGTACTAAAATATCAGTATGATTTAACTTATGAAGAAATTGCAGAAAAGTTGGGACTAAAAACTGGTAAAGTAGTTAGATCGATACAAACTGGACTAAAGAAACTTAAAAAGTATCTCATTGAGGGAGAATAAGGAGATGTTTCACGTGAAACATCTCCTTATTCTCCCTGCTCAGGTTTCCTGATATACCCTATCAAAGCTAAAATATCTGCGGGAGTTACTCCAGATAATCTTGTGGCTTCTTGTATCGTATCTGGTAGTTCTTCACTAAGAATTTTCCTTGCTTCTTTTGACAAAAAAACCAATGAATGGTATGGAATACTTTTACTGAGAGTGTAGCTAGCCATACGTTGCATCGTTTTCATTTCATTGTGTTCTCGCAAAATGTATCCTTCGTATTTTGCTTCAATCTCCAGCTCTTCTTTAACTTCCTCAGATAGCTCAGAAAAAGCTGTCGAAAGCTGTTCAATTTGAGACAATGAATAATCAGTACGCTTTAAAAGTTGGAACAAGCTGGTATTTTTGTTAATTTCTGAAAAACCAAGGGTGCACAATAATTCAAGGTTTTCTTTACTTGGGGACAGAGTACTTTCTTGAAGAATATCTTTTCCCTTTTGTAGTTCGTTCATTTTTTGTGTAAATAGCTCAAAATGTTGATCGGTCACCAAGCCCAACTCTCTTCCTAAAGGGCTTAGACGCTGATCCGCATTATCTGCTCTGTTGAGCAAACGATACTCTACATGAGCTGGACTTATACGATAGGGCTCATCTAGTCGGCGATTAATCATATCATCGATCATTACTCCAATATAGGATTCATATCGATGGAGTATCAATGGTTCCTTTTCTTTTACTTTTAAAACTGCGTTAATTCCAGCAAGTAGTCCTTGAGCTGCTGCTTCATCGTAGCCCGTGGTACCATTGAGCTGTCCTGCACAAAATAAAGCACTAATCTTTTTTGATTCCAAGTTCAAAGCGAGTTCTGAGGGATCCACAAAATCATATGCAATTGCATAAGCAGGGCGCATGATCCGAGCATTTTCAAGACCAGGCAAACTATGTAGTATTTCTTCCTGGCAATGGGGGTAAACACTCATATTTAAGCCTGCGGCATACAACTCGTTGCTGTGAAAACCTTCCTGTTCGAGAAAAAAATTATGACGCATTCTATCGGGGTACCATTTCACTTTTTCTTCGATTGATGGACAAGTACGGGGACCAACTTTAACCATTTGACCAGTGGAAGAAGGTTGATATTGTAGGTGTTTTTTGGTAATTTCAATCGTTTTTTCGTTGGTCCAGCCTAAATATGCGGGTAGTTGAGGATGATATATCTTGCGAGGAGAACGAAAAGAAAACTGAATCATACCCAAGTATCCATCTTGACGATTCAACTGTGAAAAATCAACGCTTCTCTTATCGATTCTGGGAGTCGTACCCGTATTAAATCGTCTTATACTAAGACCTGCTTCAGCCAAGCTTTCAGATAAGCTTTTTGCTGACAATTCCGTACTGCGTCCCCCGTCATAAGCTGTAAAACCACAATGAATTCGTCCTTTGAGATATGTTCCAGTGGTAAGAATTACTGCACGAGCATGATATTCTTCGTCAAAAATATCTTTTACTCCGATACAGCGGTGGTTTTCGATGAGGATGGAATTGACCATGGTTTGATGTAAATCAAGTAGGCTTTGATTTTCCAAAGTTTCTTTCATAGCTTGACTATACATCCACTTATCACATTGAACTCTTTTGGAACGCAGAGCCAAGCCTTTAGAAGTGTTTAATATTTGAATTTGAGATAAAGCTTTTTCTGCGTTAACAGCTATTTCTCCTCCTAAAGCATCAACTTCAGCAATAATCTGAGATTTACCTGAACCTCCAATTGCTGGATTGCACGGCATCCAAGCAATAGTATCAAGATTTATAGTTAAGAGAAGAGTTTTGCATCCCATACGAGCAGAGGCTAATGCTGCTTCACAACCCGCATGCCCAGCTCCAACCACAATGATATCGTATTGCTTAAACATGTGGAGTTTCCTTGTGGAGATAAACATTTCTGCAGGGGAAGGAGATGTCAATCTGTTCAAGATCAAATCTTTGCTTTAAAGTTTTTACCAACTCATGGCGAACGGGAAAAGAATCCATATAGTCTGAAAGTTTGATGCCAATGGAAAATTCAATGTTTGAATCTCCAAAAGCTTTAAAGCGTACGGAAGGAATATGTTCATTGAAAGGAGATGCTTGCTGTTTTTGAATATTGGTGGCAATTTCTCGGATGATGTTTTCAGCATGGTCAAGCTTACTATGATATGAGATTCCGGCTGAAAAAAAATAAATAAAGGCTTTTTCTGGGCGATGGAAATTTGTCACAATACTTTTCAACACAGTGGTATTCGGTATGAGAACCACGTTGTTGCTAAAGGTTTTGATGTGGGTGCTTCGCCAGGTAATGTCTGTGATGGTCCCCTGTAATTCATTGATTTCCACAAAATCCCCCAATTGGATCATGGGATCGCTGATCAGTTGAAGACCAGCAAAAAAATCTGACAAGGATGATTGCATTGCTAACCCGATGGCTAGACTTGTTACTCCAAACGCTGTCAAAATGGGAGTGATATTCATATCAAGCTGAAGCAGGATCATTTTAATGGCAAGGATGTAGATAAGAATGTCACTTACTCGAATAAGCATATTGGGAGCTTTAGCAAATTCTTTTTTTATTTTCCATCGCGAATGAATGGAATAGGTAACAAGTTGAGAGCATAAAACTGCAATTCCAATAATTAAACCAATAACCCAGGTATCATTTACCCACTCCAAGTGGATATCTATCCAGGCAAAGTAATGTGCAACTGGATACAAAACGATCCAAACAAAAAGGTATATTAGCACCCGTCTGATTTTTTGGAGTATTTTATTTAAGTTGTGAATTTTCATTGAAACGTGTCCTCGCTTTCTGTTGTAAGATGGTTAATATCCTTAATCCATTTACCATTAAACATGATTAATTCAGGGACAAGGGCAGGTAAACGGGAGGAAGGAATCGAAAATAAATCTTCTTTCAAAAAGAACATATCAGCATAATTTCCAAGCTTTATCGCACCTTGAAACATCTGAGCTGATATACACTCCGCTCCAGCATGAGTATAACAATAAAAGGCCTTTTTTCGACTCATAAAAGTTTCAGATGCTTGGATGTTTTTAAATGGATTAATGTCTTCAATTGGCGAATCTGTGGAAAGGGATACTTTAAGATTTTGATCGATCATCGCTTTAAAGGGATATGCTAATTTGTGAAAGCGTTGCTCAGAAAGACGTTTGATTGCCATTTCTTTGTCAGCATGATAAAAAATGCTTTGAATCGATAAATACAAAGACAATTTGTTAATCAGATCAAGCTGTTGGGAGGATGCCATTTGCACATGGATCAAACGATGTTTCAGGTTTAGGTTGTTGATCTTACTGTTTTTAAAACTTTCAAGATAAACTTCTAATGCCTCATCGCCAATTACATGAAAAGCAGTCGACCATCCGCAGCGCTCTGATCTGTGCAAGATATCTTGTAATTCGTTCGAGGAATAGTATAAAACTCCTTTAGTCTTGGGTTCATCAGCATAAGGAGAGCTTAGGTAGGCACTTCTCCCCCCCAGAGAGCCATCCAATATGAATTTGAATGAGGAAAGGGATAGAAAGGGGGTACTTCGATAATAAAATGAGAGAGTATCGGGATTCATAATTTCTTGGTAGGAAAAGGGTGGAGAAAGATTAAGGTGTTCATAAATACGCAAATCAGTTTGAGCATCCAAAAGAGATAGTAAGTGCTGTGCGCTTGATGTATTCCAGTCATCGGTATGAACTGATGAGATCCCATAGCTTTTACAAAGATTTGTAGCTTGCTCCAGACAATCTTGCAAATGCTTTTTGCTATACTTGATACAAGCTCTTGCAAAATCTAAAACTCTTTCTTTGATGACTCCTTCTTCCAAATTGCTTTCATCTACTTGATGAAACTTTTCCAACTTAAATAGCTCAATGGCTTTGGTATTTACATAGCCAATATGTCCACATTTTCCAATCAGTAAAACAGGTCGTTGTGCTTCCAGTTTATCCAAACACAAACGATTCATCGTATATGGTAGCGAGTCAGGGATCCAACCGCGCAAACAAAGCGTTTCTTCATCAAGTTTTTTGAAGATTTCTTTTAGCTCCTCCATGCTACTCACAAGCTCCAGGGAGGGCTCGATAAGCTTTCTTCCAGTGCCGATCAAATGGCAATGCGACTCGATAAAAGATGGATAAGCAAAATAAGCACTAAGGTCGATCCAAGGTTCTGCTTCTTGTTCGTTCAGATGTGAGTCTATTGCCTTGATCATGCTTTGCTCTATGCGAAGATCACAGCGCTTGAAGCTTTCTTCCAGAGGATCGTATATATTCACTTGTTTTATCAACATATGGCTCATCCTGTATAAAAAATTTATCTCATAAGCTATGGCTAATATTTTACAATTATCTGCTAATAAACTAAAATGAATATGCAAATAGGACGCAAAGTGTGAGTTTTTTTTCACAAGAATGCAGTAAAGCGAGGACACGATGAAAGAATATGCTGAGTTGCTGAAAGAGTTTCTTAGTCTCGATACCGAACCAGTAGGAGTTAAACTTTTCAAAGACCGTAGCGAATGGAAGGGTTCACTCATCAAAACCAAAACCAATTTATGTCAAATGGTATCGATGAGTCGTTATCAGGGAAGCACTTGTGCACAGGTGGCTGAAGGAATGATATGTGTTCTTGGTGCTTGTTGTTTAGGTTTAATCAAAACACCTACTCGATTTATCAATGGAGAAGCAGTGGTAGGAAAATACACTATCGATGCTGAAGTTGGCAAAAAATTCATCGAAAACACCTATATGCTGGGCAATCAAGGCAAATTGTATGACTTGGTTCTCACCGCTCCCCTAAAAACAATTGATGACCCTGATATCGTTGTGATATATACCAATCCTGCCCAAATACTTCCATTGGTGCATGCCTACATCTACGACACAGGAAACAAAATCGCTGCAGATACTGTTGCAGAAGCAGCTCTATGTGCTAGTCTTGCCTTTGCACATGGCGAGGACGCACCCATCATTGGTTTCCCTTGTGCCGGGGATAGACGCTTTGCTGGAACTCAACACCACGAGCTTCTTTTTGCCTTGCCTTCAAAACAGCTACCTCATTTGATCGAAAACCTTAAAATTAAACGTCAAGCCAACCCAAGGCTGTATCCTGTAGCTCCATCAATGCAATGGGTGCCCATGATGCCCCCAGCTTATACCCTAAGTGACGATGATTTGGTGGATTGATTTTTTTAGTAATTTTCTGCTCTGTTTGTTTTTTTTGTATTTAATTTTACGCCCCTTGATTTTAAGAAAACCCTTTGTTTTGAGCAGTGCAGTTTACTGCTCTATGATCATGTTGGGTCTCTTGATTTTGTCGCTAAATGATTACATGGTTTTAAGCTCAGGTTCATGGAATAATGCATTTACTCATTGGAGAGGTTTTTTGTTTGTGCTAGGTTTTCCTTTATACCTATTTTTAATACCACGAATCCGAAGAGAATTTTATGTATTCCATGTTTCTGAAAGTGTATTTAGGGAAAAAACTATAGCTTATCTGCGCCAAGCAAAAATACCATACACCATCGATCCAGACAAATTAAGCATCAGATCGGAAAGTGACAACACTTTTGTTAGTTTTTATAATCCAACGATGCGATATGCTGTTTGGGTGTTCAATTCTTGCGATCTTGACCTTGTCAATGCAAGAAAACAACTTAAATATGAGCTATCCAAGGAAAAGCCTTATACTGGTTTTTCATGGCATGTGGTTTCATTTTTCCTTATTTTCAGTATTCTACTTTTAAGAATGACGATGATGATTGTTCAGAAGGTAAACAGCTAAGATGAAAGATATTTTCAGCAATCCATGGCTTCTTGTGGCTTTGGCA
Source organism: Caldisericia bacterium (assembly GCA_035363255.1). Lineage (GTDB taxonomy): Bacteria > Caldisericota > Caldisericia > UBA6126 > UBA6126 > T3SED10-260. The sequence goes on from DAOSES010000006.1 coordinate 33,358, forward strand.
AGTGGAATTATTGCTCAAGGGCTAAAAGTACCTATTCATTATATTCGAAAAAAAGAATGGGATATCAGTCTTTTTTTTAGCAATGGAGGCTTTCCGAGTTCACACACAGCCACCGTTCTTGCCCTAATTACCCGAGTAGGAAGAGATTTTGGTTTTGGTTCTCCTTTTTTTGCTATTAGTGCTGTTTTTGGAACTATCGTGATTTTCGATGCTACCGGAGTAAGGCAAGAAGTCGGCAGACATTCGAAAACCCTCAATGATATTCTTGAAATGTTAAAGCTGAGAGAAACACTCAATTTTGAAATTCTTGAGGAGTTGGTGGGACACACTGTTTTAGAGGTAATTGCGGGATTTTTTCTTGGAATCGGACTGGCTTTTCTTTCCTATATGGTGTTTCCATAAGGCTTACTGTTCGGGCAAGCCAATAAGGTGTAAAAAACCAAGACTTGCCAAAGTAACGATGATACCTGCAAGACAAACTCCAAGTAGAATCATGAGCAAGGCTGTGCCTTTGGATAATCTTAAAATCCAAGCTAAAAGCGAACCAGTCCAGGCACCTGTTCCTGGAAGGGGAATGGCTACTAATAGAAGCAAACCCATATATCCAAAACGAGATATCCATGAGGCTTTTTGCATGGGCTTAGAGGTAAAGAGCTTCCACTTTCGTAAAAAAGGCAATCGATCAAATCCATATAAAATAATTAGGGGTGGTATCATATTCCCCAATAATGATAGTACAAATACGATCAACCAGTGCATACGATGAAGACCTATTCCAAAGGGAATAGAAACTCGTAATTCCCCAACAGGTGTCATCGCCAATAAAAAGATCGTTACTGCATCCATAGTTACTCAAGATAATACAAATTTTGCTAAATAATGCAAATCAGCAAAGGCTCGTTTCTATGCGGACGTTGTGTTTCAGCTTTTTTTTGTTATAAAACCTAGCAGGATGGAATATTTTATGAATGAGTTTGTACTTTTGTTTACTATTTTATTTGTTGGATATAGTATTGGAAAGTGGTCTTTTAAGGGTATCTCTCTCGGAAGCACTGCAATATTAATTATCTCCTTATTGTTTGGCTATTTTGGCTTTACGCTTTCCCATGAAATCATGGAACTTGGTTTGATTTTGTTTGTCTATTCCGTTGGCATCAGCGTTGGTGCAAGATTTTTCAGATCGTTTCGCAAAGAAGGATGGAAATACGTATTACTCGGGATTGCAGGTCCAAGTTTTGGCGCCCTGAGCGTATTTCTTCTTGCAGGTTTTTTTCATCTTCCGTTTGATCTTGCCACAGGCCTCTATACTGGATCATTAACCAACACCCCTGCCCTTGCAGGTGTTCTTGATACCTTGACTCGAACCTCTCCTGACAAAATGGCAAACGTTTCAAGCGCTTATGGAATAGCTTATCCTTTTGCTATGATAAGCCTTGTATTAATGAATCAGGTACTACCTCGCTTCAAAGGAGTTAACCTCAAAAAGGAAGAAGAAAACTTTAACAAAAGCGAGGAAGCATGGAGTTGTCCCCTAAGCATCCAACAATATAAAATCACCAATCCAGCTTGTTGGGGGAAAAGCATTGCTGAGATCAATCCCAACAGGATGATTTCAGCCAATTTTTCATGTGTTATCCGAAAAAAAACCATCATTCCCGCTAATTCAAACTTACATCTTGAAGAGGGCGATATTGCGCGAGTGGTTGGATCAGAAGAAGAGCTTAACAAAATGGGACTTCTTTTAGGGCAACAACACACTATGGAAGAGTTTACGTCCAAAGATTACAATTTTATTGATGTTAAGATTCTAAACAAAAAATATACAGGCAAAAAAATTCAGGATATCCCCCTTTGGTCCAAGTATGAAGTTGTAATAACCCGAGTCCGGAGGAGTGATGTTGAGTGGTCCCCCAAGGGATCTCTTGTGCTGGAATGGGGCGATAGTCTTCGTATAGCCGGTATGGAACAAAACTTAAAACCCCTTGCCAAGGAAATCCAGGGCGATCTTAAACAATTGGAAGAAACCAACCTTATTCCATATTTTGCAGGATTATTGCTTGGAATTGCATTAGGATCCATTCGAGTCCCTCTGGGTTCGCAACTTCATTTGAGCCTCGGAAGTGCTGGGGGTGCTTTTTTGGTCAGCTTAATGCTTGGGCATATTGGCAGAATACGGTCCATTCCTTTCTATGTTCCCCCTGCTGTTAAGCATTTTTCAAGAGAATTCGGACTCTTACTTTTTTTAGCTGGAGCTGGTACCATGGCAGGATCCAGGATCATGCCCATACTGAAAAGTCAAGGTATATCCTTGTTGTTGCTTGGAGCTTTACTGACTATCATGGTAGTCTCAGTCAGTTTTATCCTTGCTCGTAAAGTGTTTAAACTCAACATATCAGCAACGATGGGTGCACTAAGTGCAATCATGACCAATCCACCTGCTTTGTCTTCTGCTCAAGCAAAAACAGATTCAGTCGAACCTTTACTGAACTATGCAAGCATTTACCCCATAGCTTTAATAAGCAAAATTGTCTTAGCTCAAGTGTTGATTTTTTTGTTAGGGAAATAAAAAACCCCCTCAGCTTTCACTGTGGGGGTTTGAAGTCAAAAAGAAAAAACTACCAGACTTTACGATTGGTGCGTTCGCCGGTGCGTGGACGATTTGCGCCTTCGGTGCGTGGACGGGCAGCAGCAACGTTAAGATTGCGTCCGCCAAAGTCTTTGCCGTTGGTGGCTTGGATGGCAGCTTCAGCCTGAGCGTTGTCAGGCATTTCAACAAAACCAAAACCACGAGAACGATTGGTAAATTTGTCTTTGATGATGTTTAAGGTGGTGATTTCGCCGTACTGACTAAAAAGGTCTCTGAGTTCTTCTTCGGTAGTGTCATAAGACAGATTGCTTACATAAATATTCATGTTTCCTCCAACATGTAATCAAATTATCACTAGGCCGAACATGTTGGACACCAAAAAACTCGCACCAACAAGCCGCACGCTAATAACAATCCATATTATGATGGTTCATACCTAAAATGCAAGACTAAATAATACTTTTTTTCGTTATTTTTTTGAAATGTAAATTTTTCAATTTAGGTATCTTTTTTTTTCATACTTGGGGTATACTGATTAAAAGAAAAAACTGACACAAAAAAGGAGACGATATGAAGCGATTGACGAGTTATGAAGAAATCAGAGAAGCTTTAAGCGAAATGGACAAAGAGTCAAGCTCCGACGAAATGGATGCAGTAATGGAAGCTGTGCACGAGCAAATCGAAAATCCTGTAGCGTCCACCTTAAAAAATTATATGGATGCTGTGTATGACGTGATCGACGAACAAGCTCCCGATTGGGTGGATTACATCGACTTTGCTCTTTACCTATCCGATATTGCCAACGAAGAAGAAGACTATTTCCAAGTATATCAAACCGATTCTGGCTATTGTGTAGTTTACGAGGATATGGACGAAGACGAAGAAGATGACGACGACGACGAAGAAGAATGGGACGAAGACGAAGAAGACGATGAAGAAGCATGTTGCGATGAATGCAACTGCAATGGAGCTTGCGGATAGTATCATTCTGATCCCATGAGCAGTGATTCCTTCAATGCCCCGGTAGGGTATATTCAGAGCCTCCGGGGTATTGCTCTTTTATCTGTGCTTGGCATCCATACTCTCAGTTTTTTTTCTGAAGCCAAACTGAGCTACCCCTTAATCAGAGTCTTAGTGTATCTTTTGCTCGTATTCATTGTTGCAGTTCCACTCTTTGTTTGGATATCAGGATTTGTATTAGCGTTGCGTTATTTTTCACAGCTGGATGTCAAAGCTTTTTTTCGTCGCAGATTCAGCACTATCATACCTTCCTATTTGATGTTTTCTGTAATTTACACCGTTTTTTCAGCGTTTGACCCACAGAGTTACACTTGGAGCTTTCCAAATCTTCAAACTTTCCTGGTATTGTTGTTCACTGGTTCATCCTACAGTCATTTGTGGTTTATTCTTTTGCTTATTCAGTTTTACTTACTTTTTCCCCTCCTATGTAATGCAAAGGTGAAAGCATCGCTTTTGAAGCATAGTATGGCTTGGATTGCAGGCGCTTTTATCCTACAAACTTTATGGCAGTTGTTTGTTCCAATCTTAGCGTCAAGCCTGTTTTTTGGCAGCACCTATGGCAAGCCAATCATCCTGCTGATATCTCGTTCTTTTCCAGCATATTTGGGCTTTTTTATTTGTGGAATGGTGATGGGAGCCAGCTACAAGAAGCAGGATCAGCCAAGAAATTACCCCAAGATCATAACATGGCTTCTGGCATTGCTTGTATTCACGGGTTTATTTCTGATATGCATGCAATGGTTACAGGGGATTCACCAGTATGGGTCAATATATGCCACTACTGAATCTCACCGATGGATAGAAAAAGTCCTTTTCCCCATAGTATATCTTTCCATGATACTTCTTTGTCTCAGGCTTGCAGTTTCAAATCCAACGAAAGGAAAACTTAACGCAATACTCCATTTTTTAGGAGATCGCTCCTTTGGGGTTTACCTTCTTCATGCTGGAGTGCTGATATCTTTAGCACATCTTCTGAAAATGATGGGAATCACTACCAGGCAAAGCCTGTTCTACGTACTTCTTTTTTCTGGCACCTTGAGTTTCAGCCTTCTACTTGAAGAAGTAATGGCACGGATACCCTTGCTATCGTGGATGATTGGAAGAAAAGTTAAAAATCCTTCCCCTTTTCCAACTCTTTTTCCCAAATCTGACCCGAAGTCTTGTGAGTGATGCGAAGCATTACTTTTTGGTAAGAGTCCAAAACAGGAAATTTTATCAAAAACGCTCTTTGACCGGCACTATCAGAGGTTTCTTCTGTGCTGGGATAAAGGAGGCTTGCATTCGATGTTTCATCCAGTGATATCAGTGTAAATGAATAGCTGGATATAAGATCTGCATTCATAGGTCTGATTTTGCATATTGCTTGATCTTTTTCTGTAGTCAGCTCAAGATACTCAAATTCCAAGGGAGCAAAAGCACCCAAACTGCCACATCCACCCTTACCGCCACCTTCACCGTTACCACCCCCACAAGCTTCATCGTTGCAGGCTAAGTTTTGATTTGAGCAGGCAAAATGGAAAGACAGCAAAACGAGCAAAATCATCGAGACATATAGTTTAACAACTTTTTTCATTCATGATCTCCTTCATCGAGGGAACATTCCATCGTTAAGACTTTTTTATACTTTAACAACAACAAACGAACCAATAATATTTTCAATATATCCAAGGGGAGATAGGGCACAAAGCCAAGCAATAAAGCTTTTGAAAAAGAAATCTGAGTGAGGATGGCTAAATAGGAAACCCCACAAGCGTAAATAATCAACAAACCCATGATAAGCGAAAACAGCATGTTTCTTTTGCTTAGTGCTCCCATTAGGGGCATGGCTATTAAAAAACCAAAAAGGTAGCCACCGGTGGGTCCAACGAGCATATGCAAGCCTCCATGCATCCCAGAAAACACAGGCAAGCCTATAGATCCCATCAAAAGATACAAAAGGATAGCGGCAAAAGCTCCAGAACTACCGAGAATAAAGGGGCAAAGCAAAACAATGAGCAATTGAAAGGTAAGCGGAACAGGGCTAAAAGGCAGAGGGATAGTTATCCACGCCCCAATAATCATTAATGACACTAACAATGAGATTTGCAGCCAGCGACGAAGAGAAAAAAAACTATAATTGCTGCAGTTTTCAGATCCTGTGTCGGTATCAGGCTGTGAAGGCTGGGATAACATGAAGTTCCTCTGTTAATTCATAATGGAGTTGCATAGGGATAAAGCCCTTGCTATGGGCCAAACGTGCCTCATCATCATCTTTAACGCGGCGTATTTTATCTTGCTGATCTTTCAAACCTAACTCATCCACAAAAGCATCAATCATGCCAGCAGGGCAGGCATAGACAAAGAGATGACCTTCCACAGTGGCAAAAATGGGATTAAACTCGATACAGGGAATTCCCAGACGATCTGATATTTTTAACATCCCTGCTTCCCGAAGTTTTTTAACAAAAAGCTGACGTGCAGGCAATGATCTTGAAAGAACCTTGCTGATTTCTTCAAACAAAAGCGGAACAGTAGCGGTTTGCAAAGTACGGGTAACATCCAGTCTAAACCACCAGAGATCGTAGCTCAACAAAGCATCGCGCTTAGCCACCTTGCTCATTTTACCCACATACATGTTGCGAACATATAATTCATTGGGATAATCAAAGATACAAGAAGGCTTGCTCGGGCTGCCTGGTTGATCTTCATAATGTTCTTCTGCAATGGTGGTACCTTCCAATAGGGGGTTCCAAAAACGTACTAAAGGAAGCAAATCGATTCGATTGAGTGGTGAAGATTTAATACGAATTTTAGTACCTTCTATGGTGCTGTTGGTTTTTCCTAAAACAACAAAAAAAGTTCCTTGTCGAGTTTCAGGTGATAGCACTATATGGTAGGCATCGTTACGAGCAAAAAGTGTTACGGGGATTTGATGAGCTACCAGATGAGTAGCAGCAAGTTTCAATCCTTCACCATAATAGCCACGCATCCAACTTTCTTTGGTGACGCCACCCATTCGAAAAGCGTCCAGCGTAATCCCTCGACCATTATCTTCAATCCAAAGCGTGTTCCCTTCCTGCCGAGTTTGAGCTGATGGCTTTCCAGAAACCAGTTCTGTTTCATCCAGAGCATTTTGTATAAACTCTCTCATGGCAATCATGTGAGAAAATTCTCTTCTCAAGACGTACTCAGGGGAAAAACCCAGAGGTAATATTCCATGAAAAGTAAGGTCGGGATTGTTTTCACAGAGTCTTTCCCACGAAGAGGCAGAAAAAACTCCTTTCTCAAGGGCTTCTTCTTTGGTCATCGCCAAAGCAGCTAAAGTTTCAGGGATTTGAAAAGCTTCAACAAATTCTTTTCTGTTCATTTCCTATCCTTTCAAAGCACTATGCTTTTTTTTATGTATTGGGCACTCGGACTGACAGCCAAACCGCCCATGGAGGTTTCTTTCAAGGAGCAGGGCATTAAATTGCCAATTTGCGCCATAGCATCAATCACCTCATCCAGAGGAATCAGGGTGGGGATTCCAGCCAATGCCATTTCAGCACAAGCCAGAGCATTGCTAGCCCCCATCACATTGCGCTTAACGCAGGGTAGCTCAACTCTTCCAGCTACCGGGTCGCATACCAGGCCCAGGATATTTTTTAACGCAAAAGCTGCAGCACTTTCCACCATGGAAGGTTCGCCTCCCATCAAATATACCAAAGCACCAGCACTCATAGCACTCGCAGAACCAACTTCAGCTTGACATCCATGGGTAGATCCCGATAACGAAGCTCGAAGGGCTATGATTTCTCCAATTCCTCCTGCCACAAATAATGATTTTACCAATTCTTCGTCTGTTTTGCCATGGTTTTCTGCAATCGTTATCAAGACCCCAGGCATAACTCCACAAGCGCCAGCCGTAGGTGCTGCAACGATACGACCCATACATGCGTTTAGCTCCGAAACCGCTAAAACTCGACTTATCATGAGAGAGAAGTTTTTGCTTAGCAATGAAGCACCTTTTTGAGTAAATTGTTTCATGTGAAACGCTCCACCCTTTATTAATCCGCTTTTTGTCCGATTAGGCTCTTGTAGTCCTCTTTCGATGGATTCTCTCATAATGGTTAGATGATGATGCATTTTCCCTATCAATTTTGCTTCTGATATTTCAGTATTTTTGGCTTCGTAGCTCAGAAAAAAGTCGTAAAGATCAGGCAATGCCAAATCTTTCATTTGTTTGATAACATCAGCCCAGGCTTTGATGCGGATGCGTTTTGGTAAAGTCATTATATGTCTTCTTTCCAACGAGGGACAGCTACAGCAGTATAAATGCCCTCTTTGTTTTTCAGAATTTCCATAAGGGTTTCAGGAACAGGAGTATCCAGTTTGAGTACTGCCAGAGCTCGTTCTTCAATAGCATCTCGCGAAATCTGCATGTAAGCTATATTGATAGTATTTTTAGCCAGCAAATCGCCCACAAAAGCCACCATTCCGCAAGTGTCACGATACTCCAATATCAGAAGGTCGTGCTTACCCGAAAACTCGACCTTGTTATGGTTGATGTCCACAATTTTTGCATGCCCTCCGCCGATGGATATTCCACTGATGGTAAAAGGGTTTTGCTGATGCTGTTGGATCGTGATGGTGACGTAATTTGGATGTTTTTCAGGATCTTCCAAAAAAGTAAAATTAACTTCTATGCCCTCTTTTTTAGCTATTTCAAGGGCATTAGGGATGCGTTCGTCATCCATGGAAAAACCAAGCAAACCCCCTACCAAGGCATGCTGAGTGCCATGACCAGGGCCAGTATCTGCAAACGAATTGTACAGGCATATGCTTACTTTGTTAAATGGCTGGTGATAGACATTTCGAGCCAAAAGACCTATTTTGGCAGCTCCAGCCGTATGCGAGCTCGAAGGACCAATCATGACCGGGCCAATTACATCAAAAATCGACATTTATACTGCCCTTCCTTTTTCAAAGCTATGTTTTTCCAACATATGCCGAATCGCATGAGCTACGCCCCCCTCATTATTACTCGTACTGATAAAACACGCCAAGGCCTTAACTTGTTCCAGCGCATTGGCAACAGCAACAGGATAGCCTGCAGTCCTCATGGCGTCAAGATCGTTGTAGTTGTCGCCAATAAAGAGCACAGACTGAATGGGAATTTCAAGGTAGGTACAAAGGTGGTGAAGCGATTGGCTTTTGGAAACCTCAGGACCCATAAGCTCCATAAAAGTCTCTCCCTGCCATTCAAAGCTTTTTATAATACTAAACTCTTTGCCAAAGGCAGTATGGGTTTCAGCGATAAGCTGATGCATTTTTTCTTCAGAACCCAGAAGAATCAATTCGCTGATTTCTCCCTCCACAAAAACTTCGCTATCACACTGAAGAGAAAAATTGATTCCGTGCTTTTCCAAGTAGGGAAGATAAATCCCTTGGTAGGGTTTGTTGAGCCAAAGACAAGCATCTTCTAACCACCCCCTGGATATTACACAATGTAGATCGTGTTCCTCGGCTTTCCTATACACAAAATGGGCTATCTCAACGTTCAAAGCAATGCTTTGGAGGATGGTACGGCTTTTTGGACATAGCATCAAGGCTCCATTTTGAAGCATCAAGGGGGCATGGCTGTTAAAATGTTCCAGAAAAGGCAAGGCCGACACAAAGGACCTGCCAGTAGAGATGGTATATGGGATATCCTGCTCTTCCAAGAGCTTTAGAGCCAGGAGGTTTTCCTCGGGGATGCTTTTGTTATCATGCAAAAAGGTGCCATCCAGGTCAATCACGACCAACTTGATGGGATGAGGGCAACCATTCATGAGCTTAGCCATGAGCCACCGCAGTCATATATACCGGAAGTTCAGGAAAAGTTTTGTTGATTGCTTTTTTGCAGGCATGAAGAGTACTGCCCGATGTAAAGACATCATCGAGCAACAATACCGATGCTGGCTGAAAGGAGGAGAAAAGGGGAGCTTTTGCAGTAAAAGATAAAGAGGGATTTTTCATACGCTCCTGAGTTCTTAAGCCTTTTTGCTCTCGATCCTGCAGGCTGAAATCCTTATATAGAAGCTTTGAATATAGAGGCAAACCCGAGCAGACATGAAAACTTTGAGCAAGCAGTTCGACGGGTTGATATTTTCGACGAAACAATCGGTGCACCGAGCTGGGAACAGGCACAATAATGCTTTTCTGCCAGGGGTAATAGGCTTGAATGGTTTTCCAGAGTTCCTGTGCAAAAAAACGGGAAAGATGAAACGCCTTGCGATATTTGAACTTCAACATCAAATCCCGGGTCAGATCTACATAGTGAAAAGCAAACATGACCCAATCGCCCATAGGAGTTTGGCGAAGCGGAAGGATACAACGCGCTTTGTCCAGTTGGTCCGAGCAAGTAGGACAAGCTTGATAGGCTCGAGAGGTTTCGTTGAGGCAAATCGGACAAAGAGGGCTCATTTCAGCGAACAAACAAAATCCTCCAGGTCCTTTTGATTGAGACTATTTCTTTCTTCCAGCTCCTTCAATGCACTTTGATACGAAACCGGGCTTTGGGCATAGGTCGAAAAAGCTTGAAGCTGAGTGTTCATTTCATCCTCCGTAGCACCTTTTCGCCAGGCATGGCTCAAAGATAGTTGCTCGCAGAGGGCAGCCACCTTGGGGTCATAAATAATGGGCAAAATCGGCTTGCTCAGGCGGGAGAGAAAAACCAGAAAATGCAAACGCATCCCCACGCCAAAGCTGGCTCGAGACAAAAGAGAAAACATCTCTTCTGGCAAAAGGAAGGTATCTACCAGGTAGGCAGGCTGTTTCATCAGCTCCATGACCTTGCGGGAAAAACGACTGTCGTAGGTGCCATAAAAGGGCGTAAAAACACAGGGTTTTCCGCTCAGTTGGCTCAATTCGTCCAGACAACGTGCAAAAGTTTCTATTTTGCTGGAAGTTTCCCGGCTGGGTCCCAGCGACACGGCAATAAAGTCCTGATAGGCGGGATAGGGATCCTGCACTTTCTGTGCCTGGTATGAAAAAATAGGATCCACCGTGAGTTGGCTTTTGCGAATTCCCCAGGAATGTAATAGATCTTGAGAATGCTGATCTCGCACGCTGATTTTGCTGGCTCGTGCCAGGATTAGTTTGGATAAACCACGATTTAAAGGCGAATGCAGGGGGCCAATCCCATTAGCATATACAAAAACACGCTTGCCCATCAGACGGGATAAAGCGATGATTCCAAGATAATACCAGGGGCTTTTGAGACTCGTCACATCCTGGATCAGACCTCCCCCGCCACTGATAATGCCATCTGCCCGAGAGAGCTCCTTCCAAAGAGAGCCCAGGGCAAAACGCTGGCTGGAATAGACTTCGGCAAGGGTGGTGGTCATGTGGGGGTTGATCGAAAGCACTGAGATTTGAAAGGTTTCGGCATGGGACAAGGAGTGCAAGTCTTTGATCAGGGTTTGAAGGATAGTTTCGTCGCCGATGTTTCCATAGCCATAATAGCCCGATATCAAGATCCTACGAAGGGGTGAACGAAGAGCTTTTTTCATCCTCAGCAAGTCGGGCACTGTTTTCAGAAAACGACGCAAGCGAAGGCGAGGTTGGCTCAGAATGCGGTAGAGCCATTCGAGGTTGAGCTTCAAAGCCCATCCTGGGGCGCGCTTCATTTGACCCGCCCACAAGTCGAGACTTCCGCCCACTCCCATAGCCACTTTCACTTTTAAGCTTTGTTTGTGGCGATGGATCAAGCAATCTTGCTTGCCAGCTCCCATGCCTACCAGAAGGAGGTCGGCTTTGCTGGCGTTGATGCTTTGGATGATCCCCGATTCTTCAGCTTCATCAAAGAAACCATGATGCGTTCCGGCAATAAGCAGGCGAGGGAAGCGTTCTAATAGGTTTTTTCTTAGCAAGTCGAGGCTGGCTTCACTGGTGCCCAGAAAAAAGATCTTCCACTGCTGAATTTCAGCACGCTTTAAAAGCTCTTCTCCCAGCTCTACTCCAGCAACCTTTTCGCTGATGTATTCCCCCATCCATCGGGCAAGCTTCAAAATGCTTATTCCATCAGGCACCACCAAGTCAGCTTCCTCGATGCTTTGCCTGAAAGAGGCTTCTTTCTGAGCACGAGAGATCATCTCCAGATTGATAGTGATGATTTGATGACAGCTTTGACCCTGCATCCATTGGTCAATTCGGGGCAAAAGGTCTTTCATGGAAAGATTATCCACTGGAAGACCCTTCATAAATATGCGATCTTTTTTAAGTTTTCGATACAAAAGGGCAGTTTTTTCCACCATGCGATCCTGGGTAAAAAAGCGACGCACCATTTGCGCTCCATTTTCGGCTAGAGCTTTGCGTTGATCAGGATTTTGGCTCAGAGCTATGATCGCCTTAACCAGCTCCTCCTGTTGGGAAAGAATGCGTCCGTTGTAGCGGTCCAGCAAGAGCTCCTGGATGCCTCCCACTTTTTTTGAAACCACCACCCGTTTGGCATTCATACATTCGAGCAGAGCTATTCCGAGAGCCTCCGATTTGGGCGAAAACAGCATCAAGTCGCAGGCAAAGATATAGGGGCGAGGATTTTTTTGAAAACCCACCCAGCGCAGGTGATCGGCTATGCCAAGGTCTTGAGCAAGCTTTTTCAAACTGGTTTCCTCTTGGCCTCCTCCAATAATCAGCAGGTATAAAGCTTGCTTGGATTGCTTCAAGCAGGCAGAGAAAATTCGTAGCATTTCGTCGTAGCCCTTCACCTTGACCAAACGCCCCAAAGAGCCAAGCACAAAGGCATCCTGAGGGAGCTTCCACTCCTTGCGAATCGTTTCTCGAGAAGCCTTTTCGTAGGCTTCATCCGGGGCAAGAAAGTCCACCCCATTTTTGATGATAGTGATTTTGTCGCGATCAATGCCACGACGTTCCAATTGGGTGGCTATTTCATACGAAACCGCAATAAAATGATTGCTTCGGTGCAGGCTCAACTGGTCGATCAGGGTAAAGAGGAGCCCCACCAGGATATTTTGATAGTCATAAAAGGGATGACTATGATAGGTGGTGATCAAAGGCAGAGAGGAACGGTAAAAAGCCAGACGACCATACATATTGGCTTTCAAGCCATGGGTGTGGATAATGTCGAGACGATGTTCTCCGGCCCAGGCATGGATGGCCTTGAATATGCGAGGGTCGGCTTTAGACCTCAGAGGATAAGCAGTAAAATGCACCCCTTCAAGCTTTTCGACCGAGTGGGACAGCGCACCTTCGCCCAAAGAAAAAAAGTAGCAAGCAATGCCTTGATCCGCCAAGCGTGAAAGGAGGGCCAAAATATGCGTCCGAGCTCCTCCAGCATCGCCACCATCTGCAACAAAGCCAATTCGTCTTACCACTCGTTCATTCATACCCCAAAAGTATAGCACAGCATAGCGTAAAAAAGCACAAACAAACTATTGTTATAGATACATTGATTCATAGGGACGGGGGTGTTGACTCAATGACACCAATGACGTTAAACACTCTTGAATACAGCATAAAGAACAAAAGCAAAGATACTCGCAAGCACCGAAAATCTATAATTTTACGATAGGTATGTTTTGAAGCAATAGCCAGTAAAGCTTTATGAATAAAGAAATTATATGTGATATGACAGTTTTTGAGAAAACTTAAAAAAATAAAAACTTATAAAAAGCACCATAAAGATTGATTAAAAGTGATTCTGTGGTTTACCTACACAATTATCCCTGCTTTACTTACTTGGTCCCAGAAAAGATTAAAAACCTTACTATGACTATATTTAAATGAGTGAAAAGTGAGTCAACACCCCCGTCCCTCTGACTCAATTTATAATCAAACAGGCAGAGCTCCTCGCAGATGAGCTGAATGATTGAAGATTACTAAATACGACCTATAATATATATCATATGAACTATGATGGAGGTCAATATGCTGGCAAAACTCCTTGGAGGGGAAACAGCAGAGAAGGTTTTAATCTACATGACGGTGTATGAAGAAGGATACGCAAGACAAATAAGCCGTCTTTTTGGTGTTGCCTTCGACCCTGTCAATAAACAGCTGAAAAAGTTGGAAGATGCTGGGATTTTGGTGGGTATAATGAAAGGGCGCACCAAGATGTTTTCCTGGAATCCACGATATCCCTTTTTAGCGGAGTTGAAGGCTTTATTTAAAAAAGCCTATGAATATCTTCCAGAAGAGGATAAAGAAAAGTATTACCGACAAAGGACTCGCCCAAGAAAAAGCGACAAAAGGTAATGTGTCCACAGTCCTTAGAACAGGCTATTTTGGTTAGCCTGAATCATGCCATTTCCTATCAAGTGGTTCATGAATGGGCTATCGAGGAAAGATCAGAAGACAAGTACGATGAGTATTTAAGACAACTAAAACAAAGAAGGAGAGCTATATGCCAAAAATACTCAAGTTTCGCCATAAGCTTCTAGTCCTTGCTTTGACAGGATTAGTTTTTTTGTTGAGCTTCTTTTTTTTCACTCGCTCAAACAATTCTTCTCCAGATGAAATCATATTTCCCACAGGGTATATTCGAGCCGAAAACCATGCAGATTATGGATCTTATCTAATGTTTATTGAACACCCCGATTTTAACTATATTGCTGGGCATCCAAATCCCATGTTCCCCCAGGAAGTAAACGCTTACCTTGAAAAAATGCATCAACTGATGCCATTGTTTAATCAATACTCGCTTAAAAAACAAGGTAGAGTATTTCCAGTGGTCTCCGAGGGAAAAGAAATGATCCTTGTGGCGTATTATGAGCCATTTGATGCAAGCTTAACCTTAGTTGATACTTCCCTCAAGGTATTGGATACCAAGCAAATCTATGAACCCCATTTTCAATACTTTGTTAGTGCAAACTTTCGAGATAGGCTTTGGATTAAAGGTGCTGATGGGGGAAACCAAGCTTACTTTGAAATGGTTGAGATTAGGATTTTAAACAATAAAATCGTTCCCCGTAAAATCAGTTGGGGGGATCGGTATTTTGAGGATACCTACAAAATCATCCATCCTTCTACTAATCCTGAGATGAGGATACACCAAAGAAAAGAAGATTTTGGGTATTATCGTTATTGGTTTTTCATGATAATATTCACTTTCCCAATTTATATCATTGCTTTTTTTAATGCATATCGAGTCCTTGTTTTGTCTATTTTGTTAGCTCTGGCTTTGTTTATACTTTGGAAGCTATTTATCAAAGACAGACTCGGTAAGCGGAAGAAAGAATAAAAAAGAGGGAGCCTTTAAGCCCCCTCAGAAGGTGAAACGGTAATTTAAGTTTACTTATTTAAGCAACTTGATTGCATAGATCTGATCCTCGGTGCTAAAACAAACCAAGTTTTGATCAACAGCAATTGAAGTAATTTCACCAAGAGCATTATATTTCCATAGTGTTTTTCCAGATTTCGCCTCAAGACAATAGAGGGAATCTTCAGTGTTGAAAAAAACATGGTCGTTATTAGCGCTGAGATTAAAAATGATCTCATCAAAAGTTTGTTCCCATTGCTTCTTGCCATTTTGTGGATCCACTGCGAAAAGCTTAGCTTTTATCTCCTTGGTCGAGGAGCTCAATATATCATAAGTGCTTATCAAAACGTGATTGCCAGATAATATGGGTCCGTGGTTCGATGTTCCCGTAGCTGTGAATTCCCATAGCTTTTTTTGGTTAGCCAGATTCAAGGCCAGTAAAGTAGTTTCAACTTTTTTTTCCTCGATAGAGGCATTCTGGGGCGTATTCGGATTAATTGCTCGAGAAAAGGAGTAAAAGGCTGTTTTGTTGTGGATGAGGGGGTGGCTCCAAATGTGTTGATCTTCTTGTTCGGAAGGTGTCTCATTATGGAACCTGACTTTCTGACCTGTAGCAGTATCAAGAGCAATAAGCGAATCAAAGCTTTCATTGTTGAGGTATAAGTTGCCTTCATCGAAACCTAAGCCATCAATCAAAAAAGGAAAATCCTGGGTATGAATATGATTTTTTAAGTCCAAACTCCATAGTTTTGACCCATTGCTAATATCAATGGCATGAATAACCCCATTGTCACTGGCATAATAGAGAGTATTCTGATCGATCAGGGGAACGCATGTAAACTTAGATGATGATGCGGCAGGATATTTCCATAATAGTTTTCCTGAGGTTGAATCTAAAGCATATAAATAAGCATCACTGCATGCAAAATATACAACTTTGTCCGAAACAGCAGTGCTTGCATTTATATAGTCAAACTTACCTGAAAAGCGCATCGCAAAACCCTCGGATTTGTAGTCCCAAAGAAGGCTTCCCTTTGTTTTGTCAATCGCGCTAAAAGTACCATCTTGAGTGGACAAAAAGAGATTGTCTTTGCCAAGAACGAGCATGTTGTTGTGTCTTATGGGAAGATCTATCTTCGAAAATACCCACAGAATCGAAGGTAGATATGGTGTTTTTTCATACATGCTCAAGTTTGGGTCAATTGGTGATTCAATCTTTTTTGCGCATCCAACAGGTATCAGAAGGATTACCAGTAAGGACAAAAGAACTGTTTTCATTTTTTTGTTACCATCTTTAGATAGCTCCAGCATTCCCACACCCCCAACCTTCCTCCTTATTGTTTGCATTTATTTTATTACTTCTTTTACTTGATACAAGCTTTAGAGTGTACGATAATCCAAGGATGAATGTAAGAAATTTTATCTGATACACAGGGACGGGGGTGTTGACTCAATGATACCAATGGCATTAAACTCTCATGAATACTCCATAAAGAACAAAAGCTAAAATACTCGCAAGCACCGAAAATCTATAATTTTAAGATAGGCATGTTTCGAAGCAATAGCTAATAAAGCTCCATGAATAAAGATAATACACGTGATATGACTGTTTTTGAAAAAACATAGAAAAAATAAATAATTATAAAAAAGTACAACAAAACCACTTGAGAACTAATTCTGCGGTGCACTGAAATATTTGCCTAGCTTTAAGTTATTAAATCCATGAGAAGATTAAAAGCCTTACTATGACTATATTTGATTGAGTGAAAAGTGAGTCAACACCCCCGTCCCTCTGACTCAAGGTAAAGTAAGACATTTATTTCCTTGATAAGCATGTGATGTAGCATACAATATAGTCATGAAGCCCCAAATTAGAAGAACTATTTGGATCATAGGCAGTAGTGTGCTGGTTTTCACATTAATGACTGTTATGTCCTGGTTTTTATTGCCAAAGTCTGTTACAGAGCCTCCGAAGGATGTCATCAAGAAGAAGGAACCAGTTTTAGCAGAGCCGAACTTAAAAAACAATACTATTGTCTACTCAGAACACGATCAGCCAAAGTTAGAGCGAATATTTTCCAACACCAAATTGGTAGCATACGATTTTCCTCAAGCTCCTGCAACGATTCATGCTCCTTCCGATAGGGGTCAAAAATCCGACCAACTTATCATCAGCGACCATTTGTATCGCAAAAAAATTGTTTTGAAAACCACAGGAAGCCCTAACCCGATGAAAAATTTCCCGATTTGTATCGACCTGGACACCCAGCAATGGATTGAAGAGGCCAAGCTGTCTATGATCAGCGAAAACCTATACTTTACCGACGAAGATGGCATCACCCTGCTTCCCTTTCATATTGCACATGGCTATGGAAACGAGGCTACCCGTATATGGCTGATTATTCCTGAGCTTCCAGCATGGACAACGCAAAAGGAAATTTATTGTTACTATAGCAGGTCTTCGGATTATCCAGGTTTTAAACAAATTCCAGGCTTCCCACTCCAGGAAAGCTATTACGGCTGGTATGTCTTAGACGAGTTAAAAGATAAGCATGTGGTGGATTTGTCGGGAAACATGAATCCTGCGGAACTGATTATTTCTTCGTATGAATCGGGCTGGTGGGGGCACAACTTTTCCGAGAATGAATCCTATATCTTTTTCAATGATTGGCGAAAATGGTATGAGCATGAAAGAAACAAGGGAGTTTATCTTACGTTGCCTGGAAAAAACCTTCAAGCACTATCCCAAAAAGGTGCTGTGGAATTCTGGTTCAAGCCTTATTATATCACTGAGCCCATCATCCAGCATTTTATGACCGATACAGGTCAGCATATCATGATAGGTATGCTTCCCGATCGATCCATCTTTCTCCAGTTGGGATCCCGTCAAAACCGAATCATATGGAATACTTTTATTCACCAGGGCAATTGGTATCATCTCCAGCTCAGTTGGGATTTTGCAAAAAAGCAGGCAAAGCTTTACCTTTACGGAAAAGAAGTGCCTGTAAGATCTGGGCTTTCTTCTTTTTCCTGGAACCCTCCGACAGTATTAGGAGATCTGCATTTTGGGGGCTACTATGTAGAAAGTTCAAGTTATGGTTTTTCGGGTTTCATGGAAGGATTTCGTCTCCACAAAGCACCCTTGTCTCCCGAGCAGGCCAATCAAAACCACAAATACAACCATTTTCGCTATTATTTTCCTACCCATACCATGGAAAAAGAAGAAATTGCTCAGAGCAACAAAGAAGACCAGCTTTCTCTCGATTTTACTACGAGCAATACTCTCCCCGTGAATGAAAAGATTTCGATCAATACCATCTATGCCATGCCCATTCATTACAGCGATGCTTGGAGTGGAAAAGTTTACACTGGCAAAGAGGATTTGGTCAACATTATTCAAAATCCTGACGAATACCAGGAAGTATTTGGTATGAGCTCTCATTTCTATTCCTATGTGGGCACGGAGGTCAGCATTCAAGAAAGTTTTCTTTTGGAATACATTGCTTTGAAAATTAATGAGCCCAAGCTTATTGAGGATATCAAGATCAGTTTTTCCTGGCTGGTGGATTGTAAGCACCCATATTACCCCTACCTTTATAGTTCCTTGTCTTGGACGGATAAAGCTCTTGCCTGGCTTTTCCCTCCTGCAAATGCCTGTGGTCCTTTTTATTCGTATAAGCTGTTGGGGGAAGCCAAGTTGAAGCTGGTGGGCATTGTGAATGGAGTTTGCTGGTATAAGCCGGAAAAACCTTTATATGTAAATCCCCTGGCTACAATTATGCAATTGGAATACTTACCCTCCAAAGAAAAAGGAGAGCTCCATATCAAAATGGAAGACTTAATTTTTCTGGACAGTGCCAAGCAATTCCATCGATCCAAACTACATCGATCCAAACCTGAGCTTTTGTTTGAATATGAGCGAATTGATGAAGAAATCTATCATCATTTTAATTCTGAGTATATTGCCAAGCAGATGCCTATGGAGAAAGGATCTGTGGAGTTGACCACCAATGAGCAGAATGAACTGGTTTTAATGTTGCGCAATATTGGAACGGATCCAATTCAGTTAAACGTGAAAAGTAGATATTATTTTCAAGAAAACCTCTTTACTCACTTGTTGATTTCAACAGAGGATCAGCAAACAATACTCGAAATTAGTTTGTTAGATTTTTACCAGTATCTGAATGATGCTCCTATCCCTGTGGGACATTACCTCTACATACCCCTTCTCTTTGAAGATGAAAGTAAAAACTATGGCGACTTAAAAGTGACGCTTCTGCGAAAAAAAGGTTATCTTGATGATTTTGACCAACAGACAAAAATCATTTCCTGGGCATTAGACAACAAGCCTTTCGAATTTCGTTCCATCAACGAGGAAGGGATGATTTGGAAGGAAGTCCACAAAGACAGCCAGGGTCGTTTGCGCATAGGAGGAGACTAATGAAAAGTTTTGGAAAAGCTGTTTCCAGACTCTTATCCTGGATTATCGTAGCCTTGCTCTCGTTGGGGCTAGCCCTGCCTTTCGGTCCCAGGCCTGTGAAAGCTCAAAGCAGCACTCTGGCAGACCTATACCTTGATTTGCCTTTCAACTACCGTATGGAAGCCTTCAAGCCCAAGTTTAACCTTGAAGACTACCAGCTCTTTGAAAAGTTTTTTTTACATGCGAGTTTGTTTGAAAACCGATATATTCTCAAACGTTCCTATTTTGCCAATTACAGCAAATCTTTTACCTTGATAGACAAGCGTAGTAATGATTTTTATACCCTCCATCTACAGATTTTAAGCTACCTGGTCTTGGAAGATAAGGATAAGATTGAATCGGGGATTCCTTTTTATTTGTCTTTTATCCAAAACTCCCAAGGGCAAGCTCTGGCCTTTATCCATCGTTCGGAAATGTATGATTTCCCCTTGTATGGCGTGCTTTGTGAAAGCGATGGAAGTTTGATCAAGGAGTGGGAGCTGTCAAAAAAACCCAATTTAAGTACGTATTCCTATTTTACTCTCTATCAAGAGCTAGCTTCAGATTTGACAAATTCTGGTATGCAGGCCTTTAACAAACCGCTCAGTGCTTTGTTTTCTGCTTGGATGTGGGGCACTTATCTGAGTGAGCAGAATATACAGACTTCCAACCCCAATCCCTATACCTGGGACTTGCTCGGAGTTCCCAAAGAGCGAGATGATTTGATGGCTTATTGCTCCGAACAATATCTCATGGAGGAAACCGTGTATTCCTGGAACGAGGATGATTCTCTGCAAGCACTACAATGTATTCAAATCCTTTTTCAGGATAGGCGGGAGCTTAGCCAAACTACTTTCACATTTGATCGATCGTATCTTGTGCATCACCCCAATGAAACTATGGTTTATCTTCCCCTGCTTCAGGTAGTGACGCGTCAAGGTAAAGGCTCCAGTGGAGCCGCTCTATCTGGACTGAAAGATGCTCAAGGCAGGTGGAATTTTTGGATTCAAGGTAATTTTTACTTTTCAGATCAGACTTATCTGAGATCCCCATCTCTTTATCATACCTTGTTTTCTGGCTATCCTGCTTCTGATAGTTCTTATGTGCATTATCTTACGACTCTTGGACTTGCTCTCTATCAGCAAATAGATTCTTCTTGTCTTCCTATGATAGTTTTGTCCCATGCGATTGCGCTATATGAAGCCAATACTTATAAGAATACAGCGCATACAGCTGATCTTGCGCTAGAAGAACAAACCATGGCTCCTGTTCCCCGAGGAAAACACGCTCATTTGTATCCTGATGCTGAAGTTTTTGCAAAGCAGTTTGCTGAAAATACCGAAGTTCAGTCTGACACTCTGGAATATTCCAAAGAGGACTTGGATCAATTAGTACATTTATTCTTAAACTCAGTTAACAAGCAAGATAATGAGCTTGCATCCTATGATTTTACTCTTCACAAATCGTTTCGCCTTCTCGACCAGAAAACTAAGCAAAGCTATCGCTTTTTGCCCAGTTTTAACCTTACGGTCAAGTTTAAAAACCATTCAAGCTTTCCTTTTTTCTCAAATTCTGCCCTTCAATTGCCCGATAAGACCTGGCTGATTTACACTGGTTATGGTAGCCTCTGTTTCAAGAGTGGTTTTGTAAGTGATTTAGCTTCATGGCCATCCATGAGTATGTATTTAAGCGAGATATATCTCTCCTACCTACTTCATTATAGTTACCTGCTTCGAAAGCCAATCACCAACGAAGAGCTGAGAGATTTTACTTTCCTCTTTGGGGCAATGTCATGGAGTAAGTTTGATCAATTGACGAGAGTCATGCCTTATCCAAGCCTAAAAAAGACAACATTATCTTCCGCCAACATGGTGGTAACTGCCAAACCCCGTAAGGTGCAAAGAGGTGCGAATTATTATATCGACATGCGACTCACTAAAAACCTGGAAAAGAGTGAATGGATCAAGATAAAGTTTCCCAAAGCTTGCGTTTTCCCCTCTCAAGAGGGCACCAAACCACCAGGAGACCATCTTCCCGAATACATGGAACTCGACTACGAAAACAACATTATAACACTTACCCTTATGAAAAAACTCTTCATAAAAGAATATGAGGATGGTTGGATACGTATTACTATTCCTGATGTTTATGGCTTCAAAAATCCTCATTTGAGTGGAGCTTATTATTTTGAGTTTTCTACCTCTGCTGAGATCGAGTGGCAAAAGTCAGACTCAGTCTTGTTTGTGGAAAGCCGTATAGGAGTGCCTGAAGGTATTCCTGAAGTTAACACTGTTCCAAGTATCGCAGGGCAAAATGCAAGCTATACGATAGCCTTTAATGTTGGTGAGGGTGGATGGCTTAAACAAAATGAAGCCCTTATAAGGCTCAGATTTCCCAAAGATACGGCATTTTCCATCAATCAGATCCCTGGCGAAATGATTTTAGTTAATGGAGTCCCTTTATCTGTTCGCCCCTCTCCCAGAGGGCAAAACCTTATTTTCAACACTCCCGTGGAAGTCGAAGATTCTGAGAGAGTGGTGATCCAGATTGATGCTAAAGCGGGAATTATCAACCCTGCGCAAGCGGGAGACTATACTATTGAAGTATCCACCCTGCCTGCAGACCCTGAGTGGGTAGCTTCCAAAGCTTTTACGATTAGTCAATCATTCGCTATGGAAGTCAAACCGAGAAAAATAGGGAGCTCTGCAAGCTATAATTTCACTTTTGAAATAGAAAAAACTCTGGAAAGCTCGGATTGGATTAAACTTGGCTTCCCTCAAGGTACCATCATTGATCCTCCCATCCCCGAGCAAGAGCCCGAAAGGACGCTACGTTTAAAAAGATTCAATGAGATTATTGTTATTGGACTTTCTCCTTGTGGTCCTTGTCCAACTCTTCCCAAGATCGAGTATTATCCCGATGGCTCCATGAAAAGCATCCAGGTATATACGCCCATTAAAATAGATCCAAGTCTGCCAGGATACAATATTATAAACATAGTTTGCCCTGAGGAATGCGGATTTAAAACTCCCGCAAAGGAAGGGTTTTATGAGTATAGGGTTTCCACCCAAAGGGAGACCAAAGAAATCAGCACAAGCTTTGAAATTGTTCAAAGCCAGATAGGTGTTCCGACAGGGGTGCCTCAGGTGATGGTCGATCCTCCGAGCGTGGATGCTCAAGCAGGATACAAGGTCAATTTTAATGTAGGTCGAGGGGGATGGTTAAAGGCTCATCGTGATTTTATCCGTTTACGCT
Organism: Caldisericia bacterium; assembly: GCA_035363255.1. Lineage (GTDB taxonomy): Bacteria > Caldisericota > Caldisericia > UBA6126 > UBA6126 > T3SED10-260. Next base: position 55,897 of record DAOSES010000006.1, read on the forward strand.
TTCCCAAAGGCACTCTTTGGGCTGTTTCTCCCGACAAATTCAAGCCCGAGTGGATCAAAATCAACGGCAAACCCTTATCCGCCAAAGCAAATCTGAGCTCTGAAACCCTTAGCCTGTTGGTGCCCATGGATATTGAAGATTCGGAGCGGGTGTTGGTGGAAATCAGCGAAGCTCTTGGCATAACAAACCCTCCCATAGCCGGGGAATATCAAGTGGAAGTAGCTACCTCAGCAGATGCCTGGGCAAAGTCTGAAGTCTACACGATTACAGGAGAATTGGAGGAAGACAGAATAAAGATAGTGAGTTTTATGATTGATCCTCACCCTCCCTATGCTCATGTCATTAGTGACTATCAAATTAGAATTCGTTTCAGCGATACCTTGCCCCCCAAAGAAGGCGATCAAGTTCAAATTGATTTGGGCCATCAGGGTTTATTTCTCACCAAAACCATTTCAGATCCAAAAGATATGAAGGGGCTTTCTTTGCTTTTGAGGAAAATTCCAAATCCTGACCCTGGGGAATACACTTTGAAGGTTACCCTTCTGGAAGAGAGCGCAAGCTATACTTATCGAATATTGCATCCAATTCCTACGAGCCGTATTATTCTCGAAGGAGGGAAAAAAGGTAAGAACAATTGGTGGCTTGAGCCTCCGAAGATTTCATTCGAAGTATCCGATCCTGAGGCTAAAGTGGTTTTCTGGTGGAACGATGATAAGCCAAAGCCAACCAACGTTTCTTATCAAACGCAATATCCCTTGCCCCGCGTGTTGGATGGGGGTCAATTCAAAGCCAAGCTATGGTATTATGCTTACACCGAATATGGAGAAGAGGAACCCAAGTTTGAAGAAATCTGGGTGGATACGGTTTTGCCCGAAATAGTTATCGAACAACCTTCAAGCCAAAACGTACTTACTCGAGAGAAAGAGCTTGAAATCAGTGGGCGTGACACCTTAGTTAAAATCTCAATCTATGGAAAAGAGGTTTTAATATACGACACCCACCTTCTCAAGATTAATGGAGTGCTTGTGGATAGAGACCCAAAAGATGGGAGCTTCTCGCATCAGCTCCTTCTCGAAGAAGGCGCAAACCTGATCCTCATTGAAGCGGAAGACGAGGCTGGCAATCGATTGACCAGAGAATACAAGGTAGAGCTGGATACCACTCCTCCTGATATTCAGATAGAGTCTCCAAAAGCTATGCAAACGGTAGTCAACCGTGAAAAGAAAGTGCTCATCAAAGGGCGTTTGGACGACCCCGGAGCAGAGCTGTTAATTCAGGGAAAGATCGTTGATATAGCCGAGGATGGGCAATTTGAGCATGCTTATATTGTCTCAACAGGGCTCAACACAATTTCATTAATGGCAAGCGATAAGGTGGGTAACATTCAGAAAAAAGAGCTTCAATTCTGGTTTGGACATACCATTCTCATGCAAATAGGCAACAAAGAAGCCAGCAACAACGGAATTAAACAGCAACTCCTACTGGCTCCCTTTATTCAAAATGGACGCACCCTGGTGCCTTTTCGATTTATCGGAGAAGAGCTGGGAGCTAGAATCGATTTTACGTTCCATCCAACAAGCAGATTGGTTCATACAGTGTCCTACCAACTGGAAGAAGACCTGATTGTACTCACCATCGGAAGCAAGACTGCTCAGGTGAATGGAGAAGCTGTTGGTCTGGATGTTGCACCTCAGATTATCCAAGGCACTACCGTGGTGCCCATCCGCTTTATCGCAGAAAACCTGGGTTGTGAAGTGCTTTGGTCGGTACCCGAGCAAAGGATTAGTATCAGCTATCCTAGATAGACATCATTGATTCATTTATTATAGGCATAAGGCTATTCCAGGCGAAAATTATCAGCGCAATCGTAAAAACAATACCTAGCACTTGGAGAATAAAAAAGACCATGCCTACCATGTTCCAGTTTCTTTCTCCCTGTTCGAACGACTCATAATCCTTCCATTCGCAACGGTTCCAGGAAAGACGACGACAGTGAAAACATTGGAATAGCTTGACAGCAAAAAAGATTAGCAGTATGACCACTAAACCAATCAGGATCATAGGAAAAAAAGAACCAAATAAAGAGCTGAAATCTGGGGTAAAATCCATGGTATCCATGGAGTTCAGACTGCTAAACATTCCAGTAAACATGTTGATAAGAAAACCTATATACATGAAGTAAAACACAAAGAGATAAAGATAAGAACTAGCCAGTTCCATCACATAAAAATCCCAGAGATTGTGAAAAAAGTGATACAGATTGTAGGGGACAAAAGGCCCAAAAGAAAACGAGTTGATAAATTGAAGCTTATCTTCCACCTGATCCAGCTCTTTGATTTCTCTTAAAGAAAACCATTTAAAGGTAGTGCGTTCCAGATTCTTGAATTTCATTAGATCCATGAGAACCTCCTAAGTAAAATCTATTTTGTTATCAATTTGCAGTAACATTGGTAGGCATAAGAGAGTTGTCCAACCAATTAACAGAGCCACTGAGTTAAAAAAAATCAAGATATTTGTTTGATCAATAAATGCTTTTTTTATGGTGAAATAGGGCATAAACATGATCACATCAATAAAATTGTTGTAGATAAACACAAATACTATTGCCGCAAGGACATAAAAGAGATAGTGCGACAGGAGTTTTTTGAGTTTGTTTTGTTGACTCAAAGAGATGAAGGTAAAGAAAAAAATGCCCACCGCATTGAGGAAATTTAGGCTGAGTATCATGAGTATGTGAAAATAGAAAGAAACAGAAACATAGGTCATGATTAAGCTATGAGCTGAAGGGTAGTCTTGACTAACTGGAGAAATATAGATTTTTAACAAAATCAGAGAAACAAGATATTGAAAAGTGCTATAAAAAAAGAGCTCGAGATTAAAACCAATCAGTTTAACTAATAAAACTTGTTTGCTTCTCACTGGCAAAGGACGGAAAAAAGAAAAATTTTTCAAACGGTAAATATCGTAGCTGGCAAAAAGAGCTAAAAATGTCAGAGGAAGGATATAAAGTAAACCGATCTTTGTAGTAAGAAAGCTGATATACAATTCAGTACGAAAGAAAATATCAAAGTGTTTGCAAACGGGAAGGAGGTTGAAGTAAACAAACTGAATGTTGTAAATCATCAAGAAAGGAAAAACTATGACAGAGCGCCTCAAGCGCAGTTTGAAGTCATGTTTTAGTAGTTTTGATGTGTTCAATTTGTGTCCCTATCAGATAAAGTCAAGTCTCTTATCGACCAACACCATGAACGGAATACTAAAAAACAAAGACCCTCCAATCAAAAATAATGCGATATAAATAGCATTGATGGGGCTTACACTCTCAATGTAGTTTTTGTAAAAAGTACTTGAAATGAAGGAAACCATGTTGTTGAAGATATGGTTAAAAAAAAGAAGACACAGAATGGCTATACTCGTGTGAATTAGGTAAAAACCGATTTTTGATGAAGACTTGATATGATTGTTGAAAGAGAAGTAGGAATAAAAAAACAATACGATGGCATTGATCATGTTGATCGCTAAAAGGGTCAGACAATGAAACAACAAGGAAGAGGATACAAATGTTTTAAATAGGGCATGACTTTCAGGATAAGATATACTTTGAGGCAGGATGAAAGCATAAAAAAACACTAAACTTATCAGGTATTGAAGAGTGCCAAAGAAAAAAAACTCCGCATTAGCTCCTATCAGCTTTGCCCAAAGGATTCGAGTACTGGAATGGGGAATTTGTCGAAAAAACGCATAGCTTGGCAGATGATAAATGTCAACAAAAGCAAAAAAAGCTAAAATTGCTAAAGGAAGAAAGTAAACAAAACTTAGCTCGTTGATTAAGAGAGACACCCCTTCGTTTCGAGCAAAAGTGCTTGTAAGAAGCTGAGAGGCAGGAATGTAGTGAAAAAGCAATACTAGTAAGTTGTAAACAAGAACACCCGAAAGCCCTATATTTAATCTATGAATACGCTTTCTATATTCGTATTTGATCAAGCTTAGAATGAACATATTTTTCCCAGTATAGGTTTACAATGGACATATTTCGCTCTATGCGTAAATCTTCAGCGTTGGCTGTGAGTTCAATATGGCCTTGCCTGATAAAAATCACATCACTTAAAATATGTTCAATTTCCTCGACATGATGTGTTGAAATCATCATGGCGCAATTATCGTGAAATGCATTGAGGATCTCAGTTAAAAACATATTGCGTGTGACGATGTCCATAGCTTCCAAGGGCTCATCCAGAAGATATATCGAAGCTCCTACTCGACATAAAACTAAGATTAGTTTTAATGATGAGATGTTTCCGCTGGAAAGTTTGGAAACCATGATTTTGGGGCTAAGATCAAATTGCCTTAATAGTTTGTTGCAATAAGCCAAATCAAAATCGGGAAAAAAATCCTTGTAAAAATCTACTGCATCAATCACCCTCATCCAGCGAGGAAAGGGATTCCCCTGTATGAAGCCAGCTATCTGCTTCATTGAAGAGTGATTTAATGGAGCTCTTTGATACAAAATTTGACCCATGCTGGGCTGTGTGTAACGCAACAGAAGCTTGAAGAGAGATGTCTTCCCGCTACCGTTGGGCCCCAACAAACCAAGCAAGGACCCTGGAAAAATAGTTAAATTTATATCTGTTAAAGCGTATTGAGTGGAGTACTTTTTATATACTTTTTTTAGCTCAATCGCGCCCATGCAGATCATCCCACTGATCTGAATATGGCTTAATAATGGTGATGAGTTCTGATTTTGAAATACCAAGGCTTCTGAGTTCCTGGAAAAATTCGCTCAGTTTTTCTTTGTAGGCATCTTCTTTGAGGCGGTTGATAAGGTTTTTGTCGTCAGTAACATAATAACCTACTCCACGAGCTGGAATTAAAAGCCTGTCACGTACAAGTTCAAACATAACGCGCTGAATAGTGCTGTTGGTAACGTTGTATTCGGCGGCAAGGGCTCTTACGGAAGGAGTCATGGATCCTGCTCGGTATTCTTTGCGTAAAATTTTGTACTTAATTTGATCTAAGATCTGCAAATAGATTGGCACCTTTGTGTTAAAATGCATTTTATCACCCTTTTCTTATGTTATCATAATTTTAAACTAATAATATTATAGTTAATTCATTCGTCAATACTTTCTTTAGAGTTTTTCTTAAGAATTACCTATTTTAATTTGCCTTGTGGTATAATACAGAAAAATTGTTTTCTCTTAATTGAGCAAGGATGCATCATGAAGAATCTGAAGTTTCCAGCCCTTAGAATTGGGGATTTACTGGCATCTCTTCCCATTATACAGGGGGGCATGGGAGTTGGAATATCCTTATCGGGTCTGTCCTCTGCAGTTGCAAACCAAGGAGGTATTGGTGTTATTGCAGTTGCAGGAATTGGTATGGCTGAACCCGATTTTTTCAAAAACTATATGCAAGCAAATATTAGGGCTTTGCGTGAAGAAATACAAAAAGCAAGATCCATGACTAAAGGGATTATTGGTGTCAATATCATGGTTGCGCTTTCCAATTTTGGAGATTATGTAGCCACAGCCATACAGGAAGGGGTAGATATCATTTTTGCAGGAGCAGGGCTACCTCTCAATCTTCCCTCCTACCTCAGTAACAATGTTAAAACCAAGCTTGTACCCATTATATCAAGCGCAAAAGCAGCTAACCTTCTCACACGCCGATGGCACGAGAAATACAACTATGTACCTGATGCACTTGTGGTGGAAGGTCCGAAGGCTGGAGGCCACCTTGGTTTTAAACCTGAACAGATCACAGACCCTTCCTTCCAACTGGAATGTTTGCTTACTGAAGTGATTAATGAAACTCAACATCTTGAAAAAAAGTATGGCAAAGCTATACCCGTTATCGCGGCAGGTGGAGTTTATACAGGAGCAGATATCCGTAAATACCTTGAGCTGGGTGCAGCTGGAGTTCAAATGGCAACGCGCTTTGTAGCTACCGATGAATGTGATGCTGATGAGGCTTTCAAACAAACCTATCTAAGCTCTCAGGAAAAAGATATAACAATTATTAAGAGTCCAGTAGGTCTTCCTGGAAGGGCTATCAAGAACTCATTTTTGTGTGAAGTCGAAGCAGGAGAAAAAAAACCATTTTCTTGCCCATTTCACTGCATTATCACTTGTGATTACAAGAATGCTCCGTATTGCATAGCCTCTGCGCTCATCCATGCAAAAAAAGGAGATTTTTCTCAAGGCTTTGCTTTTTCTGGTTCCAATGCTTGGAGGTCTAAAAAAATTATTCCTGTGAAAGAGCTGATAAAAAATCTTCGTACAGAATACGAGGATAGCGCTAAGGAAACAACATAAAAATAACACTTAAGAGATACCTATCACGTTATACCAAATTTATGATATTATATAGAGTAAAAATATGAAAATAAGCATAGTTGAGCTTGATATACAGCTCGGGAGGAAGAGTCATTGAATCCGAAGAATTTAGTTGAAGCAAAAAAGGTGGTCAAAGGCCTCTTAAAGAACGAGCTTCGAGAAACCCATCTACGTTCAAACAATATCGATACCAATTCAGCAATTTTGCAATCAGATAAGATTTTTTGTCTGGTTCAATATATGGATAAAATCCATGACGACCTAAATCACATCTTGCCTGAAACAGCTACAAAGATAAATTGGAATAGCTATGTACTTCTCGAAAAAACAGTCTTTGAATCCTACGCTGAACAGCTTGAAAATATAAAAAAAGAGCGTCCTGCCAAGGGGACGGTAGTTTTTGTATTACGATCTGGCGAAGTCTATATGATTTCTCCCTATGCTCTGATGGATTTTTTAGATGAATACCCTCTATTGGTAAATATTGAAAAAGTGGAATACTTTTCTTTTCCCACAATTTTCCTCCAGGTGCCTGATGGAGCGCCTCGATCAGAAGAAGAGCTTGAAGCACAGCATCGTATTGCTTTAATCTCTCAAATCAACAGCCTTAAACCCGCAGAAGTTGAAGATTACGAATTAGACGACGAAGACCTTGACGAGTATGAAAGAGATTTTTATGCCTCCTTTTTCTCTGATAGGTCCAGAAAAGGCTTTTCGCCTGATCTTAGATCCAAATATTCTGAGCTTGCTGACGATGATATTCGAAATATTACTATCCATCTCCTCTACGAGATGTCTAAAAATCTTACTGAGATCCGAAAAGAACTAAAAAGCATAAAAAAAATCATTAACGGTCGATAAGTGCAGTGTTCGTAATAGCAGGCTTAGGCAATCCAGGAGCTGAATACGATCTAACTCGTCACAATGTTGGATACATGGTGCTCGATCGGTTTGCTGCAATCTACAACACCCGAATTCGTACCGTTCAATGCCAGGCACTAACTGCCAATATACAGCCCAAAGAAGGCGAAGCTTTTTTACTTGCCAAACCCTACACCTTTATGAACTTATCTGGCGATTCGATCGCTCCATTGCTAAAAAAACTGCAGATACCCTCAGAAAAATTGATAGTCATTCACGATGATTTAGATCTTGATTGTGGAATTGTTAGGATCAAGACGGATGGAAGTACAGCGGGGCACAAGGGTTTAAAGTCAATCGCTGAGCGACTAGGCACCACGAATTTTATCAGAATTCGAGTAGGAATAAGTCGTCCATATGAAAAAGAAGATGTAGTAGAGTATGTGCTTTCAAAGTTTCGTTCGGGCGAAAGAGCTTTGCTGGATGAAGCTCTGGACACTGCTTGCAAGATGGTACTGGACTATATGAACAAAGGTTTTGCCTATACAGCTAATAAATTTCATCGAAAAAACTCCACTGAAGTATGAACTGGCCTTCATTTACTCGTCTTTTTCAAGCATATCCTCCCTTTTCTCTTGATCCTGCAATATTTGAAAAGGATCGATATCATTTCTCGATATATAATGCTGTTGGAGCTGCAGCTTCTCTTGCGGTAGCTGAAATTATATACAAAAATCCTGGAAAGCTACTGATTACAGCCAAAAGTGAAACCCAGCTTGAGCATATTTTAGAAGACCTATACGCTCTTCTTGAACCCGAACAATCATCCCGTCTGGTGCTATTTCCTGACACTGCTGTATTGCCCTACGAAAAAATCTCCCCTTCCATAGAGCAAATTGGGGAACAGATTCAGGTCTTAAACCTTTTACAGGAAGATCATGTTATTGTTCTTGCTCCTTATTATGCTTTATTCAATCCAGTATTAGACCCCATCGATCTTCAATCTCATGCTATCCACTTGAAGCTTGAACAGACCCTAAGAGTGGAGGAGCTCCTCACCACCCTCATTCCCTGGGGATATCATCATGAGCTGAGTGTTGAGCGAGTGGGTGATCTGAAAGTCAAAGGTGGGATTGTGGACATCTTTTCTCCCAGTGCAAAGTATCCGGTTCGAATTGAATGGGTAGGAAAGACAATATCAAGCATGCGCTTCTTTGATCCTATCACTCAGCTCAGTGTAGAAAAGATATCACACTACAAGATTCTTCCTGTGACTCATGTGATAGCTAATGAAGAGCAATTTAAAAAAACCGCTCAAGCTATTCGACAATGGATGGGTCAAAAAAGACTCCCTATATCAGGACCTATTGTGGAAGATCTTGAAAAACTAGAACAGGGCATCTTGTTTTCTGGCATCGAACACTATCTCCCCTTTTTGCGCACAAGAGAGTGTACGTTGATTGATTATTTTGACGATTCAAGTCCTATTGTTTGGCTTCAAAAGGAAGAATTCTCTCATTCTATGGAGTGTTTAACCCAGGAAATTTCTGAAATCAGGTCGGTCGAGAAAGAAAAGAAAGAAATCCTACCCTTTCCATTTGAAGCGTTTATTGAAGAGAACAAACAAAAGTTGATACTAAAACCTCGCCAATGGGAGCTTGAAGCTCTACCTTTAGCTGTTTCTACTTCAAGTCATTATGCCTTACCTGTCAGATATATGGACACCATCGTTCAGAAAGATTTAAAAACAACTGTCGATCAGCATCTATCTCGTCAAGGTCACCTTATGATAGCCAGCAAGCAAAAGAAGCGAGTCTTGGAGATCTTGTCCAGCCTTGGAGTTGACTTGCTTAATCCTGATCTAATTATCCATGATGCCCACTTATCTAGAGGCTTTTCAGCTCCCGAGTTGAAAACAGCTCTCCTGACCGACCTGGAACTTTTTGGCTGGAAACGACCCCATAAAACACATAAACGTTTTAAGGAAGGTATCCCGATTAAGTCGGTGGACGACTTAAAACTTGGAGATATTTTGTCCCACTATTCCTATGGTATCGGTATTTATCGTGGCCTAACTGTAGTCAAAGACGCTGAAGGCAAGCAAAAAGAGTTTTTATTGATGGAATATGCCAAGGGTGATAAGCTATATATCCCACCCGAGCGTATTCATATGGTGAACAAATATATTGGAGATCCCGAAAATACCCCCCTCAATTCGCTTGGGAGTGCCGATTGGGAAAGAGCAAGAAGCAAGGCAAAAAAAGGAGCAGAAGAGCTTGCGCAGGAGTTGTTAGAGCTTTATGCAAAAAGAGAAGTATCCAAGGGAATCCGGTTTGCAAGCGATACTCCATGGCAAGAAGAAATGGAAGCACTTTTCCCCTACGAAGAAACCATTGATCAAATGCAGGCAATACATGATGTTAAACAGGATATGGAAGCTCCGCAGATCATGGACAGGATAGTCACAGGTGATGTAGGATATGGCAAGACAGAAGTAGCTATTAGAGCGGCTTTCAAAGCTATCATGGATGGCTTCCAGGTGGCTATGGTAGTGCCAACCACCATTTTAGCCAATCAGCATTACGAGAATTTTAAAGAACGATATGCTCCTTATCCTATTAAAGTGGCTTGTCTGTCTCGACTAGTTTCGTCAAAAAAACAAAAAGAAATCCTGGCAGGGCTCGAAAAAGCTTCGGTAGAAATGGTGATTGGAACACATCGCATGTTTTCCAAGGATATAGCTTTCAAAAATCTTGGTCTTCTTATCATCGATGAAGAGCACAAGTTTGGAGTTAAGCACAAAGAGCAAATCCGGAAAATCAAAGAAAATGTGGATGTTTTAACTTTATCGGCCACTCCCATTCCCCGCACTTTATCAATGAGTATGAGTGGGATCAAAGAGATATCACGTATTGATACTCCTCCCGAAGGACGTAAACCAGTAAAAACTTATGTTATGCCATATGACGAAGAATTGCTACAACAAGCCATTCGCTTTGAGTTGGCAAGAAATGGTCAAGTATATTATGTTCACAACCGAATACAGGATATTCTCAGAATACGAGATAATCTTTTAAAGATTCTCCCCGAAATCAAAATCGGTGTAGCCCATGGTCAAATGAAAGGGGACACTATTGATGGGGTGATTACTGATTTTTTAACAGGCAAGCTCAATGTATTGCTTTGCACCACCATCATCGAATCAGGCATCGATATAGCTACGGTTAATACTTTAATCGTAGATGACTCCGAGTTTCTTGGACTTGCCCAAATGTACCAACTCAGAGGAAGAGTGGGTAGATCTCATCGAAGAGCGTATGCTTATTTCTTTTATGACCCCAAACGAGCAACCCAGTTTAAAGCGGAAGCCCGGCTTGATGCTATCCGAGAATATGTAGAATTAGGATCTGGACTCAAAATCGCCTTCAGAGATATGGAAATTCGAGGAGCAGGAAATTTTCTTGGACCTGAACAGCATGGTCACATTCGCTCAGTGGGATATCATATGTATATCCAGCTTTTAAAAGAAGCCATCGAGGATCTTCGCTTTAAGAAAGGCATTGGCCCCGAACCAATTGATCTGCCTGAGTTTCCTCTATCAGGGTATATCCCTGACTCCTTTATGAAGGATGAAGGAGAACGACTCGCAATTTATCAAGAGTTGGTTACCATAAAAAAACGAGATCAACTTAACCGCTTAGTAAAAGATCTTCAAGATCAATATGGGGTTTTTCCCAGCGAAATGGAAGAGTTTGTTCATAATCTTGATTTAAGAATTCAAGCATACGAAAAAGGGCTGAGTTCAGTACAAATTGAAGACATCTTCATTCATTTCAACTTTGATTATCAGCACCATCGTTTTAAAATGGAAGCAAAAAGTCTTTCGCAACTGGTTGCACAATTTGGTAACCATATCCGATTCAAACCAGAAGCAATCATGATCCGAAAAAGTAAAACCGATTTGATGCAAGTGATTGAGGGGGTTCTGAAATGTCTTTAACCATGAACTGGATCATGGATGAGGTCCTGGCAATTGGTCCTTATCCTACGCAGAGTGATATTGAGTATCTCCATCAGCAGGGATTTAGAATGCTTATACGTTTTACAGAAGAAACGAAAAGTACCTATCATCTTCCTGAAGAATGGTTTAAAGGATTGCATTTGCCAATAGCGGATTATGGCTTGCCAACAGTTGAGCAGGTGTCTCAGCTTGTAAGACATGTCCACTTTTATCAGCAACAGGGTGTAAAAGTCTATATGCATTGTAGAGCTGGTTATGGGAGGGCAGGCACTACAGCCGCTCTTGTTTTGGTTTCTTACGGGGAAGCTCCACAGCGTGCAATCCGGATAGTTAGATCAAGACGGCCAGGTACCATCGAAACCGAGGCGCAACAGGCCATGATTCTTAGTTCGGATGAATGGATGAAAGCTATTATGAATGCTGATGACTTGCAATGGTTCAAGTCATGCAAAATGATTGAAGTTTTGCGAGAAAAATGTCCCTGGGACCAGGAGCAAACCCATGAAACACTGGTGGAGTCCTTAATGGATGAGGCTTATGAAGTAGTGGAAGCAATTAGAAGCAAAGATATGCAACAACTCAAAGAGGAGTTGGGGGATTTGATGATACAGCCCTTGATACAAGCCCAGATTGCAAAAGAAGAGGGTAATTTTACCATCAACGATGCGATGGATGTGATGTTAGAGAAGCTTAAACGAAGACATCCACATGTCTTTGGATCCATTGTTCAGCAAACTCCCAAGGGAGTGGTGCATCAGTGGTCAGACATCAAAAAAACGGAAAATGGAGAAAAAAAGACCTATCCCTCGCCTTTAAAAGAGATCATGGATATATCGTTGGAAGCGTCTGCTGATGGATTTGAATGGGAAAAAGCAGAAGAGGTATTAGACAAAATTGGTGAAGAATTGGACGAAACAAGACATGCCTTAAGCGACGGTGATCAACGATCAGTAGAAAATGAGCTGGGAGACTTGCTTTTTGCAGTTTTTAATGCCATCCGTTACTTAAAAATCGATCCCATCAAAGTCATGGAAAGAGGGAGAAGGAAGTTTGAGATTCGTTATCGTACTGCTCAAAAAATGATGCAGGAAGATGGCTTAGACTCGCGTAAACTTTCCTCCCTTGAGCTTAATAATTATTGGGAAAAAGCTAAAAAGTTTAATTCTCCTGTTTAAATTGCATACGAAAGACATAGACATGTTGGTTTTTCATCAGTTTGTTCCAGGCGATGGGATCTTGCAGAAAGACAGCTTCCTCAATTGCTTCCGGGGAGGATGGGTTGCGAGTTAACACAAAGAGCATCATGGCCTGATTTAATACTACTGCTTGCTCGGGACTGCTTTTCCATCCGGTAGCTCCACTGGGATCTGCGAGGTTGATGTTGCGAGTCATGCGATGTTTGCCAGTGATAGAGACAGTCCAAAGCTCATCAGTTGAGCCAGGGATGGAAGCAATTTGAGTTAAAAGGAGTTTTGTGCTGCGTTTTCGGTCTTTCATGCTGAAACCGCTATTAAACTGTTTTTCAATAAATTTGCCGTTGTAGTAATAATCCACCCAAAATTCAGCCCATTGAATATCTTTGGATAAATCCATTCGAAAAGCAGCCTGTCTGCTAACACCTATGTCAAGCAAAAGGGAAGCTTCGTTGGCATTAAGCTGAATGGGTACAAGTTTGTTGGTGTCTGCTTTGGAAGCACAGTGTAGATTGTTCAAGGCAAAGAAAGCAATAAAAAGTAAGGATAGGGAAAGTTGTACTAATTTAGTTCGTTTCATTCAAATATACCTCTCCTATGCTTCGTATTTTAAAAGGTATTATACCTTAGCCGAAAAAAAAGCATAGCTTATTCAGCTCAACAAACTTTTTCAAGAGCAAGTTTCCTGTTATAATTAACGTTTAGCTTGAATAGCAGAAGGAGCATTCAATGAAAAAATGGGTGATATATCTGTTACCGTTGCTTTTAGTGATCTGTTCAATAGGCGCGCTGTTTTTTACAAAACACCGGATTGAGCAATTTGTGGCAATGTCGCGACAGATGCCAATACCTATGGATGTAGAGGATTTGGTTAAAGAGGAATCATTTAATCGGCCCTTACCTATCGATCCAATATACCCAAAAGTAGCTCTCTTGCTATTGAATGGGATGCCAGAAGAAGTATATGAACTAGTCAAACAAGCCCAAGCAGAGCAAAATGATACTCAGATGAAGTTTTCAAGCACCTTTCTTGCCTGGGAAACTATGCATGATCTTGACTTTAACTATCAAACCCTTCAAGCTGGGTTAAATCCTCTCCGTGCAGATGCTTTTTTGAAAATTGCATCCAGAGAGTCAGACGCTTTGCTCAAGATAGTTCAGGATTATGGATTCAAAGCCTACACTACCGACGTTCTTCAAGAGCTATCCTATCCTGAAAAGGATTGGAACGATGCTTCTTTGATTGTATTAAATGCCAGCAACGACTCCTGGTCTTCAGCTTCTTTTAATGCTCAAGAGATGGCCGACCAAATCGTCGAATTGATCCAGAAAACCGATCCAGGAACCTTGTTAGTTATAAGCTCTCTGATTCCAAACCCTCGATTACCTATCTCTTTTAAGCCTCGATATCATTACACAGTTCCCCTAGCCTTTATTGGCTCCAAAGTTGATCCATCCATTGAACTTCCACTGATGAATGTTCAAGAACTTACTGCCACTATATCCTATGCCCTTGGTTTGCCCTCACCTACTGGTTGTATGGCAGTGCCATGCTTTACCCTTTTTCCTCAAGAGGATAAGGAGCTATTAAATCGTATGCTTTTCTCAGGACACAACTATCTTAGCAATGCCTTATATGGTCTGAGCGACTTTGGTCTCGATGAAGCCATTTCAACCGGTTACTTTTTTCAATATTCTGACAAATTGGAATATGCCAAAAGCACTGACTACAAGCAAATGTTGTCTGCAATCCAGCAAATGGATCAAGATTACCGTGAGTTTCTTGACAACGAAAACCAAAAAGCCAATATGATTCCAACGATTGTATCAGTTATTTTGTTGGCACTGCTCTTGATTGCCTGGTTGTTACTATTGCCCTATTTTTATCGCGGGATCTTGTTTGGTTTGCTTTGGATTGCCTTATGGCTTGTATTTTTCCATGGAGTATTTCGTTTGCCTATTCAATTGCCCTCCTTACACCAATTTTCCTGGGTTTGGATCCTTTCAGCTCATCTTTGGCCTTTGATTTTATCCACTCTGGTGCTGGGAACGGGCATGACGCTTATTGCTGGTTTTTGGCTCGACTTACAGCTCAAGGATCTTTTTGTAGATTTTCAGTCTGCGGCTGGTACTTTCCTTGTTTTTCTCCTTGCGCAGGGTGCCTTTTTTTCAATTCGTGATGGTTTTGTAATTGGCCGAATCATTCCAGCTTTTTTTACTCAAGCCTTAATGTTTCGAAATCTTGCTCATATCATCTTGCTTCCCTTATTCTTTGGTTTAATGCTTTTATTAGCATCCTCCATCTATGGGATATCTTTAAAAATAGCCCAAAAAAGAGGGTGAATCGGAGGTCAAAATGCTTAAACGCCTTATCATTGCTGTTCTGATCAGTCTGATGATGATGGCATGGGCTTTTCCCTTTGAGATCCATACTAGCAATGCTCGAGATTTGCGAATGGACTTCAGGACTGATCCTGAACGTTTTGTGCTTGAAGATTCTTATCTTCATCTTTATGTTACCTGCAACGATGCATCCTGGCTCACCATCGAACTACTCATGGGTCAACAAACGATATTATGGCAAGAGCATATCGAAGTATCAGCTCAAGTGGAAAAATACCTTCAAATTCCAGTAGTTTATCCTTTGCTTGAAGATTTTGAAGTTCGTATCCTTGCACAAGCTCAAAACAGCACTTCCAAAGCTCAAAATCAGCGAAAATTTGTTATTCAAAGAAAACAGCAAGGTTCTTTAAGCCTCCAGGGAAGAATCACACAGTGTTCTCCATTTCAACCTTTGGGTTTGGAAGGTGCATTGATTGAAATTATCAGTGGCCCGTCTGCTGGAAAAGAACTGACTGAAGATGAGGGCTATTTTGTTTTTAAACAGCTTCCTCCTGGTACCTACAAGGTGCGAGTAAGTCATCCCTGCTCATCTGATGCTCTCGAAAAGATAATATTTCTTGATGAAAAAACTTCTTTCCAGGAATGGTGCCTTCAAACCTACCGGATACCCGACATGGATTTATGGCTCAACAAGCCTTCAGGGAGTGTTTTTGAAGTGGGCGAAACCATGACGGTTTTTTTACGTTCCTCTGTTTCAATGAAAGCTGATGTAATGATTACAGATTCTCGTGAGACCAAACCACTATTTCGGGGCTTACACCTTCAACAAGACCAGATACAACGGTTTTTTTGGCGACCTACACCAGCACAACGCTTGGGCAAGGTCGAGTTGGCCTTGGTTCCTGCTGAAGAACAGCTCTGCGGTGAGGCTCGTTACCAATTTCAACTCATATCCAACATGCAAACTGGAGTCATCGGAGGTAGAGTACGATTGGGTGGCAAGGCGATGCAAGGAGTTAAAGTATATTTACCCTTGCAATCTACAGCCCCAGCTTTTACTGACGAACGAGGCTTTTTTGAAATACCCGATGTTCCTGCTGGAATCCACGTTGTTCGTGTAATGACCAGCGAAGACATGTATGCAGACAAGCATGGGGTTGAAGTTAGCAAAGGCAAAATCACTGAAGGAGTGGAAATTGATCTTCCTAATGAAAACATTAATTTTGTATTGGATCCACCTCAAATCTTTGCCACCACCCATGAACGCAGGGAAAAACAAGTCCCATTATTAATATCACTCGACGAAGGAAGCATTAACAATCTTCAAGTTAAAATAGTGGAAGGACCCTCTGAGTTATCTGTTTTCCCCTCTTCTCTGCCTTCCTTATTGCGCGAGAAACGACGTGTTTGGCTCGTAATACCTGAAAACTGCCCTGTAGGAGATCATTCTGTCACAGTGCGTATTGGCAACAACCTTCACTCGGTTGAATGGAAGGGACTTATCCAGGTCACTGGTCTGTCTCGAGGCACTTTTGATGCTTCGATTGCACCACTCAAGAAGACAGTCATACAGGGTGAAGAAGCTATTTTTGAGGTGAAAGTTGAGAAATTCACCAATTTTAATGCCAAAGTATCAATCAAAGCTGAAACGCTTCCTCCTTATTCCGAATTTCAAGCAGAGGAAGCCAAAACAGCCCCCGCAAGTATTCAGTTTAAAGTACGAACCAGTTTAAACACTCCCCCAGCACAATATAGTGTATGGATCAAAGCTGAAGGAGATCAGCTCAGTTCCTGGTATTCCTGCCAACTTGAAGTGTTAAAAACTGGAGGCACTCTTGCAAGTGTACCTGATAGCACCTGGAATCCCATCGTTTCCGCAGGGCAACACGTGCAATCCACTATCTCCTTATGGAGCCCCAAAGGAGAAACACGCCAGGTTCGCATCCAATTGGCATATGGACCCACCTGGCTCAGATTTGAAAATCGCAACATAGGAACTGTGGGTGAGAGTCCTATCGAGGTTCCGTTGATAGTTCAACCCGATAATCAAGTGGTTTCTGGAGCATATAACTATTCAATAAATCTGATCTATGGAGAGCGAAGTGAGGGTTTCTTCAAACTGGAAGGTCAGATCTATGTCCAACAAAATGAACTCGATACCCCCACCAACCTAAGAGCAAGATATATCAGAGAAAAAGGTAGCATTACTCTTACCTGGGGTCCCCCTGCAGAAGCGGCAGATCAGGTCGTAGGATACAACTTGTATCGATCATTACGATATCCCACCCTTGAGCATGCTGTGCCTCTCAACTACAGCTTGATCACAGATCGTACCTACGTAGATGATGACTTTTTAGTAGGAAAATCTTACTGGTATGTAGTTCGAGCAGTAAGAAGCGATGGTAGTTTGAGTCCTCGATCCAACACAGCCGAAATTCGGATCAATCCTTCTTTTGTTTTTTCAATGAAATCTTCTTTCAGCAAAGGGGAAAAAGCTGTCTGTTTTGTGGGCGAACAAATAGGACTCACCTTAAAACCTTCTCATTCAGCTTCAGTGGAAGTTTGGATCAAGCAGAATGAAAGTTCCGTTTTAGTGTTGAGCCAGTCCTTAATTGGCAAAGCTCTGCAAGATTTATACTTTATTACTCCAGACCTGGAGGGAGAAGCGCTCATAGAAGTGAAAGCAGTAAAAGAGGATGGACAGCAGTCAATTTCCCAGCATTCCATTAACATCAAAAAAAATAGGAAGGGAAACATACAAGTCAAAGGAAAGCTCTTTAATTCCCTCTATCAAAGACCCATATCTCATGCGCGTATTTGGGTGTGGGATGGATTTAGCAGAGCTGAAAGTTACACGGATGCAGAGGGTCATTTTGTCTTAAAGGATCTGGAAGAAGGAATGTATCGATGGATGGTGGAGTATGCAGGCACCAAAGCTCTCACTGAAGCTCGATATGTCAGCGCAAATCAAAATGAACCATTGGAACTTGATCTTCCCTTATCATGGACTCCCCCCTTTTATGCCTGGCAGAAACCTGGCACTGAAAAGGATTCTTACCATCCAGGAGCTTCAATAGAGCTTGCAGTTTTTCCTTCGATGGATACTCAGCTTAGCATTTCAATTGAAACACAGGGTAAAGCGCGAAGATTGCTGATCGACAAAAATTTCACTGCATCAGTGATGCAAGCAGAAACAATCCTCATCCCAGAAGATCTCCCCCCTGGAACTGCCTATTGCTTGATTGAATCAAGCCAACCTCAGGGTTTGGTAAGGATCCCTTTGCTCGTTCAAGAACAAAGACATGAATGGCAGGGACAAGTGGTGGATCCTTTTGGAAATTTGCTGATGGGGGTTGACATTAAAGATGGGGAAGGAAAAGAGAGCATAGCAAAAACCAATGAATGGGGTTATTTTGCTTTAGACCAAGCAGATTCAGCAATCAGCTTTCATCAACAAGCCTATGCTCCAGTATTTCTAAAAAAATCAGAAAATACCTCTATGCAAGTGGTCCAATTAAGTTATGAGCTGGAGGATTCGGATATTACAATGCAAGATATTACCGTCTCAGATGATTTTACAGAGTTTGAATGGATGATTCCATTGCGATCGGGATGGATTCCAGCAGTGGAGTTTTCCATATATTCAGGCATCAAAGAAGAAGTTGGGGAGGGTGAGGAAGCTCCAGAAGAAAAGCCATGGAAAAGCTGGCCAAAAAGAGACTTGTTTCCTGGCCATTGTTATCGTTTGCATATTGATGGAGTCCCTCTATCTTCAGACACGCGCCTGGAATGGAAACACTCTGATCAACGACATTCGGTTCCGATTGTTAAAGGCTTGCCCTATCGATGGCATGTAGAAAGTTTACCGCCTATACCCATAGTGGATGCTGGCAAAGAGCTTGTGCTTGAGTTGGACTTATATACTCATGGATATTACAAGAAGATTGTATATCTTGAAGTGGCAAGTGAAAATCCTGAAATCAAGGCTTGGCTGCTTCCTGAGCGTTTTGTATCAGGACAATTGCTAAGACTTATGCTTGACATACCTAGCCATGTTCCTGAAGGTACTTATCTGTTTTACCTCAGCATGAAACTTGACGATCACAAAGATATCCGACCCTTACGAGTATCGATTCGTCAACCGCGAGCAGTTGAAACCAAGAACTTGAGCTGGCAGCCCACCTTATATGAAAATCAAGCTATTGAGCAAAGGTTTTTCTTTAAAGATGGAATAGAAGAGCCTCAAAAATTCCCTGCACTTCCTGATGGAGTCAAGGTTCAATATTTGCCCTCTGAGCTACTTGTTCAGCTACAAAGCCCGAAACCTATTCCTAGCTTTTCATTGCCAGTGCACCATGCTGGAAATAAGCTTGCAGAAATTCAAGTTAATCCGCTGGTGCTTCCAAAAAAACAAATCACTGTGCCTGAGCTAACCTCCACTAGCGAAAGAGAAGGCGTGATGCTTCATTTGAATCCGCTTAGTGCAGGAACTTATTATCAAATCTTTCGATCTCAAGCCCAAGAGAGCAAGATACCTCAACATTTTGATTGGCGCAGCACAGCAAATTATCTTGATACGAGTGTCAAAGAGCGAGAAACTTATCATTATCGTGCTTTAGTCACCGACGGACAACTTGAAGCGGTTTGGACTGAAACAACCACTCTCATTTACCGGCAGTTGTTTATTGTCATCCATATTAATGATGGGCTTATCAGCAATCGAAAACAAATTGACTTGAAGGGGTCTGTGTCCATTGGTGCACGTTTATTCATCAACGACGAGTCCATCACCCTCGGTAGAAATGGAGTATTTGAAAAAACTTATTCCCTCAAGGAAGGACCCAATCGCTTTATTTTCAGAGCTGAGGATGATGCTGGGAATGTACTTGAAGAGCATCGTACGATATATCTTGATACTGAGCCTCCTCAGATTGAGTTGATTTCTCCCGATCAAAACATTACCCACACCCTTCAAAACAACCTGCAAATGAAAGTAAGATGTGAAGCAAAGGCTTATTTGGCTGTTAACGGAAACAAGCTTGATCTTGATGAGTCAGGGGTAGCCACATTTTCAACAAGCTTAGCTTTTGGTAGAAATGATTTTCAGTGGTTTGCTACCGACAGGGCGGGAAACCAAACCAAGCTAAACACCTGGGTATATAGATATAAGGCACAAACCCTGCTCAAGCTTCAAATTGCCAATCGAACAGCATATATTGGCGAAAAAGCTATAATTCTTGATGCTCCTCCCCAGATTGTGAGTGGTAGAACCCTGGTTCCTTTAAGATTTATAGCTGAAGCTATGGGGAGCAAAGTGGAGTGGATTGCTTCGAGCAAGGAGATAATTCTTCGTTTGGGCGATAAAACCATCAAACTTCAAGTCGGGCTGAAAGAAGCCTTGATAAATAATCAAGATAAAGTTATCCTTGATGTTCCTCCAATGATAATGGAAGGACGAACTATGGTTCCCTTGCGTTTTGTTGCGGAGGTCTTGAATAGTAAGGTTGACTGGTTGCCTCAAACCAAAGAAATACATGTATTGGTGTGGGTTTGGGAAGCATAAGTAAGGACACAAATTGGAGGATGCGATGAAAGCTAAAAAAATTAATCCTGACCGTTGGGTAATTCGACTTGAAAAAGGCGAAGAAATCGTGCAGACCTTGAAGGCTTTTTGTCAGAAGAATCACTTGACCGGAGGATCAATATCGGGTATTGGAGCTAGCAATTCAATTACTATCGGACTATTTGAATGTGAAAATAAACAATATCAATCCCTCGAATTGGTAGGCGATTTTGAAATAACAAGTCTTTTAGGAAATCTATCCACCTTCAAAGGAGAGGTTTATCTTCACCTACATGCCACGATTGCAGACAAAAATCAAAGGGTCTTTGGAGGCCATTTAAACCAAGCCATCATCAGCGCTACAGCAGAAATTGTTCTGCAAGAAATGCCAGGGTTTGGAGATCGCTATTTTGACGATGAAATAGGTTTAAACCTGTTAGATTTACCTGATGCATAAATCTCAATAATTTTGAACGTTTCCTTGACAGCTAAAGTATGTTTAAAGCATAAAATGAATTTGGATGGAGGTTGCAACTAAATGGCACAAGAAGTTAATCGGAGATATTTCACGTCTGAATCTGTCACAGAAGGACACCCAGACAAAGTGTGTGACCAAATCTCAGATGCTATACTGGATGAAATTCTTGCCAATGATCCCCAGGGAAGAGTGGCTTGCGAAGTGGTTGTCACAACGGGACTCGTGATGGTGATGGGTGAAATCACCACTTCATGCTATGTCGATATTCCCAAAATCACCCGTCAAACCATCTCAGAAATCGGATATCACAATCAAAATTGTGGTTTTGATTCTGAAACCTGTGGGGTAATCAATACGGTAAAAGAACAATCTCCCGACATATCCTGTGGAGTGGATACTGGTGGAGCAGGAGACCAGGGCATGATGTTTGGATATGCTTGCAATGAAACTCCTGAGTTTATGCCTCTGCCTATTTCTTTGGCTCATCAACTGGCCCATCGGCTGGCAGAAGTTCGTAAATCAGGATTGTTGCCTTATCTTCGACCCGATGGGAAAACCCAGGTAACGGTGGAATATGATGAGAATCAGCAAGCGCTTCGAGTGGATACCGTTTTGATTTCCACCCAGCATACTCCCAATGTTTCCCAAGCTACTATCGCCAGAGACTTAAAAGAACACGTTATACTGCCTGTGATTCCTGCCTCCCTTCTGGATGAAAATACCCGCTATCTCACCAATCCTACTGGAATATTTTGTATTGGGGGCCCCGAAGCTGACTCAGGTTTAACTGGTCGTAAGATAATTGTAGACACCTATGGAGGCTATTCCCGTCATGGTGGGGGGTCCTTTTCCGGCAAAGATCCCACCAAGGTGGATCGTTCTGCGGCATATGCCACCCGTCATGCAGCTAAAAATATTGTAGCTGCTGGTCTTGCTGATCGTTGTGAATTGCAATTGGCTTATGCCATAGGGGTAGCCGAACCTATTTCAGTCTATATTGATACTTTCGGAACTCATAAAATTCCAATGGAAGAGCTCTACCGCAAAGTACTCAAAACCTTCAACTTTCAACCCAGGTCCATTATTGAGTATTTTGGACTGCGTAGACCGATCTACCGAAAAATAGCAGCCTATGGGCATTTTGGTCGCACAGACCTGGATCTCCCCTGGGAAAAACTCGATAAAGTGGAGGCATTAAAAAATGCTTGAACGCCAAGAAGCACTGACTTTTCTTCGTCAGCATATTCACAAGGAAAACCTGGTCAAACATATGCTGGCCACTGAAGTTTGCATGCGCAAATTGGCTGAAACTCGCAAGGAAGACCAGGAATCCTGGGCTTTGGCAGGGCTTTTACACGATATAGACTACGAATTGACTGCAGAAAACCCTCAGAAACACGGAATCATATCGATGGACATGCTTGCTGGCTCCGACCTTAGCCCCGAGATCCTTGATGCCATCAAATCACATTCAGGGCATTGCGAACGAAGCACTCCCATGGCTAAGGCTCTTTATGCCATCGATCCTTTGACAGGTTTGATTGTAGCCTCTGCCTTGATGACACCCATGCGTAAGCTTTCTGCCTTAAATACTGAAACTGTTATGAAGCGCTACAAAGAAAAACGCTTCGCTGCTGGAGCTTGCAGAGATCAGATAGCATCATGTACTGAGTTGGGTTTAACTTTGGATGTGTTTGTAGGATTATGCGTTGAGGCGATGCAGAATGCTTCCGATGAATTGGGGCTCTGATGAGACCTGATTTCATTATGTCTCTGCTTATAAATATTCCTGCTGTTTTGGTTGCCATCACCGTCCATGAGTTTTCTCATGCGCTGGCGGCTTATAAAATGGGGGATACCACTGCCGCCGACCAAGGGCGCTTGAGCCTAAATCCATTGGATCACTTGGATCCTATCGGCACCCTAATGCTTGTAATATTTCGATTTGGTTGGGCTAAGCCTGTGCCTATCAACCCTTATCGGTTCAAGAACTATAAAAAGGGAGTGATTATCGTTTCCCTTGCGGGGCCTGCTTCCAATTTAATTATGGCTATGGCAGGTGCTATTCTGGCTCGTTTCATTATTCCTATGGGTATCTATGTTTTGAGCCAGTTTATCTACACTTTTATTTTTATCAACATCGTATTGGCTATATTTAATCTCTTACCTATTCCTCCCCTCGATGGATCCAGGCTGATTACCGTTATGATTCCCCCCAAATACAATCATATTGCTATCTTTCTGGAACGGTACGGATTTCTTATTCTTGTGGTCATTTTATTTGGATTCCCAGGGATATTCAGTGCAGTGGTTCAGCCTATTGCGAACTATCTTTTGAACCTTTTTCTTTTCTAAGCTATGTTTTATTACTTTGCTTTGTATGTGGTTCGAGCCCTCTTATGGCTCCGATGCAGTATCAAAGTAGAGGGACTGGAAAACTTACCTCTGCAGGGAGGAGGCTTTCTCCTTGCTAATCATGCCACAGTGCTTGATCCAGTGATCATTGGTTCTGTAATCACCAAACGTAAAATTCGATTTATGGCAAAAAAAGAACTATTCAATTCCTGGGGTATGAGAACCCTGATATCTCATCTTGGAGCTTTCCCAGTAGATCGAGCATCCACCGATCGTGCTTTTATCCACCAGGTGACCCAATATCTGAGTCAAAATCAGGAATTGATTTTGATTTTCGGTGAAGGCACTCGAAACCGTACCCAAGAGCTTGCTTTGCTTCCTCTCAAATCAGGTTTCGCTTTTTTAGCCAAACGATCCTCAGTTCCAGTGATACCTCTTTATGTGAGTGGAGTTCGATCGCTTTTCAAACCAATCTTTCGACCCAGAGTGCAGGTATCATTTGGTGAAGCCATGTATATCAATGAAATTCGAAGTGCGGTTCAAATCATGCAAGAAACCATGGAAAGCCTGGCATGGAAGCACAAGCAGGAACAAGCACAGTAAACGAGAGCTGAAGGTGATTTTGTGGTAAGCTTTAAAAAAGGGTATAATTAAACTGATATGGATAGGATTTCGGATATTTTTGCAGAAGATATAGCACTTTTCCTGCAAGTATTTCCCTTGGAGCTCAGAAAGAGTATTCAAGAAGCAGGAGATTTGAACGACCTTATTGAAGTGATTCTGGACGTTGGAAGACTTCCAGAAGCACGGTTTTATCATGCTGTAAAAGCCTTATCCAGCAAAAAACTTGAAAAAGCAGATCTAAACCTCATCTTGGAGCAATTTGATCATTTTGACCATGACAATCGTGCGGGAATTGATCGCACCCTTCATCGTATATCAGCCATACGTAACCGGCATGAAGAAATTGTGGGTCTCACCTGTCGAGTTGGCAGGGCTATTTTTGGTACAGTTGACATTGTCAAGGATATGGTAGAATCTGGTAAAAACATTCTACTCCTTGGCAAACCTGGGATAGGCAAAACCACACTATTGCGCGAAAGTGCTCGAGTATTAAGCAAAGAATTATCCAAGCGAGTGGTTATTGTTGATACCTCCAATGAAATTGCAGGGGATGGCGATACTCCTCATCCCGCTGTGGGACTTTCCCGTAGAATGCAGGTTCCTCCTCGCCGCGAGCAATATCAAGTCATGATCGAAGCCGTAGAAAATCACACTCCCGAAGTCATTATCATCGACGAAATCAGCACTTCCGAAGAAACTTCCGCTTGCCGTACTATCGCTGAGCGTGGAGTCCAACTTATCGCTACTGCCCATGGCAACACACTCGAGAATGTTCTTTTCAATCCCACCATTAGTGATTTAGTGGGAGGGATCACCAGTGTGATTTTAAGTGATGAAGAAGCTGCAAGACGTGGAACCCAAAAAACAGTACTTGAGCGAACTTCCCAGCCCACTTTCAATGTGTTGATCGAAATTCATGGACGCGAAGAGTTTGCAATATATAAAGATGTACAGAGCACGGTGGATCGCTACTTAAGAGGTTTTCCAGTTGCTCCTGAAGTAAGAAAACGCAGTAATGACGGAGCAAGCTATGTGGTCGATAATCCAAGCACTGAACGCATTGATCTACAACAAGAAAACTCCCTGTCTGACCAACACTTTCTCCAACGAAAAGGATCCAAAATATCCGAAGATCCCTTACTCAGCATTTCCCAACGAAAGCAGGTTCGAATTTTCCCTTTTGGGATTAGTGCCCACTATTTAAATCGAGCCCTAAAAGGGGCTCGTTTTGATGGAGTAATGGTAAAGCGCTTGCAAGATGCCAGTTTGATTTTAACAACCGAAACCTTTCGAAAAAAGAATTCAGATGCTTTGCGCATGGGCGAAAACATGAACATCCCCATCTATTCTATCTATTCCAATACCCTCAGCGAAGTGAAAAAATTTGTTTCGCAATACCGGAGCCATGAAAAGCAAGCAGTATTCAGCCTGGAACGTATTGAAAAACTCATTGAGCAAGTATTCATTACCGAAACCCCAGTTAGTTTGCCTGCAGCAGACTCCAAAATTCGAAAGCTTGAACATCAACTAGCAGCCCGATTTGGCTTGAATTCAGAAAGTTATGGAGAGGAGCCTTCACGTTTTGTGGTGGTGTATCCTCCTGGTAAAGATGAAAAGGAGTGGTCAAATGAAGACGAAATTAATTAAGTGGACTCATTGGCTCGTGGTCATGTTCATGGTATTATCACTTATTAGCGTCAATCAAGGATGTCGACGAGGCATCAAAGATTCAGAAACAGCTCTAATTGGAGTGATTACCGATGTTCAAAACCAGGTGCCAGTTGGAAAAGTACAGATTGAAATACGCAATACAAGCAATGGAAAAACCTTTAAAGGCACAAGTGATCAACAGGGAAGATTCAAAATCTTTTCCGAAGCTGGCTATTACGAGCTTAAAGCAGAACATCCCAAGTTTCATGCTTATCAACGCAGTATTGTCCTTGGAAAAGGCACTAATCAAGAAGATTTCTATATGTCACCCATGCTCGAAAAACCAGGCAGCTTCGAAGGTGAGATTATAGCTGAAGATACCAAAAAACCTCTTGAAAACGTTACCGTTCAGATTGGCACAAACCTTGCCAAGACCGATGCCAAGGGTCGTTTTAAATTTGATTCCCTACCTTTGGGGTCTTATCCAGTGTGGGCAACTATTCCAGGATATCAGGCTGTAAATGAAACTGTCACTATCGTCCGTGGTGTCAATAAAGTCAAATACACCTTAAAGCGTTTAAACTTGTCAGACGTTACCAAACCCGCTGAGCCTTTACCCCGCAATCCTGTCTATGTGATCGATCCCACGTTCTTGGGTGATTTCCGAGCTCATTCTGTCAGGATTATCAAACCATTGAATGAACGACATGAGTACAAGCTAATCTCTGAAAGCAGACATCGTAGATACTTAAATTATGATGAACAAGTAGATAAGGGAGAAGTGCTTTATGTGGATGATGCCATCTATGTGAAATTTTTAGACAAATGGCAAGAACCAAAACAAATCAATACTTCCAGTAGGCCTGATGCTTTTATTGCCGACGATATCCTCATGGTATCCCACTACTTCAACTTTACCGACAAGGATTTCGATATAAAAGAGCTTGGATCAGAAAAAATGAATGGCTACAACACCAAAAAGTATCAGTTATCTTCAAAAGCTACTGCTACCCCAGAAAAACATATCAATGTTCAACTTTGGATGATATTTGACGAATCCAACCCAAGAATACATCGAATGATTACTCGCATCAAAGGGCGAGTACCCGAACTGCTCAATATGGACACTTGGGCAGAGATTGATACCAATATCACCCATATCAATCAAAGCAACAAAATTGAGATTCCAGCCATCCATAAAGCAGCCAGCTCATAAAATTTTTACGGAGGTGTATGATGGATTTGACCACTTTATTCAAGCTGAGTTATGGATTATATATCGTAAACTCAGCGTATGAGCAAAAACGTAGTGGACAGGTAGTCAACGTGGTTTTCCAGATTTCAGCCGAACCACCCACCATTGCCACCAGTATCAATCGCAACAATTTTACCCACGAATTGATTAGCCAAAGCAAACGATTCACTGTCATGATACTTGAAAAAGATACTCCCCTTTCCCATATTGGCAGGTTTGGTTTCAAATCGGGCAGAGAATTGGATAAGTTCGACGGATTGGAACTGATGACCGATAAGCTCAATGTTCCTATCATCAAAGATTATTGCGTGGGATATCTCGAAGTTGAGGTAGAAAAATCCATTGAAGTAGAAACCCACACCATTTTTATCGGCAAATTGATCAGCGCAGAGCAGTTAAACAAAAAAGAACCCATGACTTATGCCTATTACCATGAAGTCAAACGAGGCACCACTCCTCCAACTGCCGCAACCTATCAAAAATCAGGCGAGGATAAAGCTTCATCAATACCACCCAAGGAGGGTAAAAACATGTCTAAGTATCGATGTGTGATTTGTAATTATGAGTATGATCCTGAGGTTGGCGATCCCGATTCCGGCATTGCTCCTGGCACCCCTTTTGAGGAAATCCCAGAAGATTGGGTTTGTCCCATCTGCGGAGCTGGCAAGGATCAATTCGAAAAGATTGCTTAATTTCTATTGCTAAGGTCGGAAGCAAGCTCTTCCAGCCTTGTTTTGTCTAATCGTATCTGAGGAGGTAATATAATGGCATGCTTACGTCCAGTAGCGCATGATGTTTATTTTGTTGGAGCCATGGATTGGAACCGTCGTCTGTTTGATTCTTTGATTCCCCTGCCGGATGGTACTTCCTACAATGCTTACCTCGTCAAAGCTAGTGAAAAAACAGCCTTGATTGATACCGTCGATCCTGTGATGTGGGACTTGCTCGATACCTTGCTGGATAAAAGCTGTGCAGGATCCCTTGACTATATCATCATCCAACATTCCGAGCAGGACCATGCAGGCTCTTTGCCAAAGGTGCTTCAAAAGTTCCCCATGGCAAAAGTAGTATGCAACAAAACCTGCAAAGACCTACTTATAACACACCTACACATTGCTGAAGACAAGTTTATGGTCATCGAAGATGGGCAAACCCTCTCCTTGGGCAATCGTACCCTGCAATTCAAAAACACACCCTGGGTGCATTGGCCTGAGACCATGGTCAGCTTCCTTCAAGAAGACCGTATCCTCTTTTCCTGCGATTTCTTTGGATCCCATATGGCCTCGAGTGAGTTGTTTTACGAAACTGGGGATAGTAGTTTTTATGAACCTTGCAAACGCTACTTTGCAGAAATCATGCTTCCATTTCGTCGGATTATAGCCAAAAACATGGATATTGTCTCTCAGCTTGATCCGCTCATGATCGCTCCTTCCCATGGACCTATTTTCAAGGATCCGAGCATGGTGATGAAGGCTTATGCCAGATGGATCAACGATGAAACTGCCGATGAAGTGATCATAGCCTATGTTTCTATGCATGACAGCACCCGTTTAATGGCTGAAGCCCTGACACAGCTCCTTTTAGATCGCCGGGTGAAAGTAAAAGTCTTTGATTTGGTGCATGCGGATCTTGGAAAAGTTGCCGAAGCCCTGGTGGATGCAAGAGTCTTGTTGCTTGGTTCTCCTACCGTGCTTGCTGGGGCTCATCCTGTAGCAGCCAATGCCGCCTTTTTAGTCAACGCTCTTCGTCCCAAAATACGCTACGCTGGCGTTTTTGGCTCTTACGGCTGGGGTGGAAAGATGGTAGAGCAGATCGCAGGAATGCTTTCAGGGCTCAAACTGGAACTACTCCCCACCGTATTAATCAAAGGCATGCCCCGAAAAGAAGACTACCAACAACTCCAAGTCCTTGCTGACCACATCGCCTCCCTCCCCTAACAATTGGGGACGGTTCTTTTTTGTCAATCGAAAACTAAAACGGCAAAGTTTTAAAGGCTAGTCTAAGCTCCATGAGCACTGATATATATAGTTATGCATGAAAATGTATAACTCTACTATATGTAAAATAGGAATTCCTTATTTGCTAAAATTATATGCAATAGTTTGATATTTCATATACGGAGGAAACCTCATGAATAGAAACGAAATTCAAAATATCTCTTCAAGTCAAACTCACTATATTATACGTCCAGTCGAGGAAAATGATTACTCCGATGTTGTAAAGATATCTAAGGATATCTGGGATGGCAATGACTACGTGCCAAAGATTTTTCATACTTGGCTGAATCAGGCAGGTCTTTTCATTGGCGCAGAAGATTTTTCAAGCAAAGAGCTTGTTGCAGTAAGTCATGTGGCACTATTACATGATGGTTCAGCTTGGTTGGGTGGTCTTCGTGTACGACCTGACCATCAAGGAAAAGGGATAAGCCACCTGATGATTAAGGCTCAACTTGAGTATGCCCTGGAAAGGCTTCACCAAGGATTAGTAAAGCGCATTGCTTGTGCCATCTTTACTAAAAATGAAGCTAGCAAACATTTATGCTTATCTTACGGTATGCAAATTAAACAAAGCTATCTGATTCTCAGTTGGAATGAGGATTGCAAGCCTCGACCTCTTCAAGTGGAACCCTGGGAGCCAAGCTGGGAAGAAATCGAAGCTTTGCCCTATTTTAGGGATAGCGAGGGACTTATTATTCAATACTTCAAAATGCAGAAAATCAGTCAAGCTTGGTGGGAGCAAGCGAAAAAGGATTTTCAGCTATTTAAGATCAATGGCACTCGGGGTTGGATTGAACAGAGCCAAGAACCTCACTGTATTGTGCTGGAACCCTCCGTTTCCTCTATTCACGACTGGTTGCAATTTGCCAGCGAACGTTTTGGAGAAGATGCAAATACGGTAATATTTCCTAAGCCCAGTCTGGTCGAGGAGTTAAAACAAAGCTCTATAGAAGCATGGTCAGAATGGGAGTCCGATTGCCTTTACTTTGTTTATGAACCTAAGAACAAGTAGGGACGGTTCTCATTTGTTGTTGAGTACCACAAACCTCGAATCGATGGGGCATGTGCCAAAGGGATGGGGGTGTTGGCACGTTAAAATGTCGCAAGTGCTGGATCCCCGTGTGACATTATTTTGCCTTTTTCCTTTTGGCAAATAGTATCCCCCAAATTCCCGCGAGGATCAATGCTGGAACAAGGAAAAACGGGATAGCCCAGGGGGAAGATGCACTTTGAATGGGGCTTGAAGCCTTACTCTCTGGTCGGGATATCTCTTCATTTATCTCACTTTCCAGCAATTGCACTTCCGTTTCGATTTCCTCCACTTGATTTTTTGCATCTGCATAAAACAAAGAAATCTGCCCTTCTGAGGATATTTGGAATATCCCTCGGACACCTTGCTCAGTTAACGAAGAGAATAAGTAGGCTTGATCCTCGTGAGTGTAGATATCTTCGGTATACAAGGAGGTAACTTTGCTTTTATTGGTGCCATCCTTCCGGATTCTATAAACCTCTGTAGGCAAGCGATCAGGGATATAGTAGATCCAATTTTCACTCAGATTGTAAGTCCTTACAGGCTCTTCGATTAGGGATACTTCATGGGTGCGCTGGTAATCCATACGATACAGATGTTTTTCTTCATTTAAAAAGTAGAGGTGGACAGCATCAATGATCAAATCGCTTGCTTTACCCTCTCGCAAAACCTTGTAATCGCTTCCATCGATTCCTACTCGGATAACATTCCCATCCTCTGCTCGTGCATATATTAGATACTTTCCCTTTAAATTCAGACAATAACTATGATCTTTACTGATACCAAAACGCTCCCCAGTAACAAGATGTTGCTTGAAAAGCTGATAACCCTGAGCTTTAGTTGAAAAGTAAATCCAAGGATCCTGCACCAAATAAGAAGCAGGGAAATCCAGGATTTGCCTGGGCTTCGCGCTTTTCCATGGATCCAAAAAGAGGGTTCCAGAGTAGATGGAATCTCGATTGACATAATCCTGCCTATACAACAAACCTTGCGAAGTGTAGCGGATATCATACCAAAGAGCATCATCTTTGATAAGCTCTTCTTCATCAGTAATTAGGGACTTGTGGATGATCTTGCCACTGAATACTCCATCAGAATACAAAAAATACACCTGATTCTCATGGAAACTCATGTGCCCCCTTGAATTTCGGTAAGGGATGAGTGCTTGATTGTTTTCATCCAGTTCTTGGGTTTGCGTCTCTTGCGTTATAGGCTTGCTTTCGATTAAGGCATCAAAATTACGATGACTTTTATCCATTGGATTAAAAATCTTCCAATTCCAGTTTTGTATATAGAAAACATGATTTTGAGCTATATGAATAGTTCCATCAGTATTGGAAGCCAAAAGCTCAAGATGCTTTCCATTTGAGTGTATCCGATACAATGTGAATGAATCTGTTGGGTAAGTATATTCAGGAAGATTTTGACCAGGAGTCTCTGTGACTGAAAAATAAACCCAGGGATCAAGCACATTGATGGATTTGATGCCTTTGAGCTGACTTAGTCGGCTTTTCTTGCTTCCATCTTTTTTCATGCGATAGAGAGTGTTGTTTTCTTTTGAATGCAGATAATAGATCCAATCCCCTTCCACCAGAAGGAAGCTGGCAGGGTCAGGCCCAATCTGCTTTGCTTCTGTTCCGTCTCGCTTACAAAACATGATAAAAGCCTCATCGTCCTTGGCTTGGGTGAAGTAAAAGCCTTCCGGGGCAAGATTTAGCTGATGAAGCAATGAGGTATAGCTTTCAGTGGAGGGCTGGTTTGAGGAAGGGTAAACAGAATACACCGTTTTTTTCTCTGCAATGTTGCTTAAAGACCTTTTGATGATGCTAGTTGTGGATAGGGAATATATCCATTCACCGTCCCAATGGTAATCAAAGCTGGAGTAAATGGATAAATCATGTCCTTGATCCAGGTTGTTTAGATTTAAGTACTGAATACCGACTTGCTCTCTAAACAGCAATTCATCGCCAATGATGTTAATATTATCAACTGTTCGACTTGATGACAAAGGGGTGTACTCCGATCCATCCAATTTTGATCGAAACAAGCTACAACCACGGGTGCAATTGGAAAAGTAGATGTATTCTCCTTGCGAAGCGAGAGAACCCCAGTTGTGTAGGTTGCCATTGGTGTTGCCAGTAATAAAAGTGTTAGTAGCTTGGATTTGATGAATTCGAACTGGAATAACGTTTAAAATGAGAAATAAGGCAAACAAAAGTATTAAGCAAAACTGCTTATAAGGGTTTTTTTTTACTTTCATTGACAACCTACCTCCTTATTATATGCTACCTGATTCCAAAATGTCGCAAGTGCTACGTCCCCGTGCGACATTAGTCCTTTATGGTTCATATTGAAAGACTTCTCCTCTGTTGCTGAGGACAAGATGAGTGTGGTCCTTTCTGGGGATAACAAACAGATCGTATGGAGGGACAAAAAAACCAGGCTCATTGGATTCCATCTTTTCGAGAAGTTCGGGCTTATCTTCAAAGGAGGCGATAGGGATGAGTTTGCCAGTTTTGCTTATAGTTCGTAGTAAAATTTGCTGATGATTGGGCTGACGATAGCTTAGAAGAAAGACAAAAGAATCAAGGAGACGAACTTTCGTGTGCCAATCTTTTTCATGCTTCCAATGGTATTGCCACTGGATTTTTTGATCTGCTTTGTTAACGGATGCAAGCCCCTGGTCAAAACTGATCAGAAAACGATCTTCAAGCATTTGCCACTCTTCTACCGTTTTCTCCTCATTTAAGCACAATTCACTTTTCAGCTTGCCTGATGTTTTATCAATCCCAAGCAAATAGGATCGCATAAAAGTCTTATCGGAAACCAAGGAAGAAGTTTGTTGCAGGATTAACCAGCAATGGAGTGAATCTGAAAACAGCTTGGGATGGAAAAAAGACCTTTCCTTGGTTTGATCCACCCATAAGTCTTGGGGCAATTCAAAACTCCACAACTTATCCAAAGTCCCCTTACCATCCCAGTGATAGCGATCAAGCACTAGCTTTCCCTGGTAGTGGCGATAGAAAAACAAGGCATCCCCCTCTTGGTGGAATAAATCATCAGCTTTCCAGAGAAGAGCTTCATAGTTTTCTGCTACATGGGCAGTGTTTGACAAGAAATCTGCATTGATCAGTTTGCCATCCAATCGGTTGAACACCCAATAAAACAAGGTGCTATGTTCTGTGACAAGGTTTTTTGCAGATGAAAGGTCCGAGGGAGCAATTACTTCAGCATCATAAGAAAACAAAAGAATTTGATCGTTGTTTTCGTAAATAAGTGGTAGAAACTCTGTATTAATAGCAAGTTTAGCTTTGGATTGTTCTACCAATGATATGGTCCAACTTGTTTTATCAGTTAATGAAAAAAAAGACATTGTTTCGATGCTCTGTGTTCCGTTCAGAGTGATGTAGTAATCCTCAGCAATGCTTAAGCTATTCACACCAGAAGTTCCGAGGGTGCTTTCCGCAAGATTAGATTTGGAAAACAAGAGTAAAGTGGTTGTTTTTGAGGCAGAATAAAACCAATAATGTCTGTTCTCTCCTTCATAGCCTCCAAAATTATAGATTTTTTCACTTTTATCCACGATCTTGCCCGTTGAAGGATCAAAGCGGAAAATGAAGCTATTTCTTTCTACATCCTCATTGCTTTTAATTAGCAAACCGCCATCCTTGCTATAGTGCAAATCACTCAGGATCGTGTCATTCAGGTCTGTTTTGAGCAAAGGATAAGGGTTTCTTTTTGCCTGTCTTGGAGGGATTTTCTGAGTTATTAAACGGGAAAAATCAGTGTAATAAGTGTTCGAGCTTTGGCAGGACAGCAAAGATAGGTTAAAAAGAGCTAATAACGCAAGCAAAATCGCCTTTGAACCGATCATTTTCAGTCCTTCCCTAACAAAAAAGAACCGTCCCCGATTGTTGGGGTTTTACCAGGTGATTTCAGGTAGATAGCCTTCTTCGATATCGATACCGATTCCTATGGCATTACGGCAGTGGTATTGTTTGGATTCCTGTTGCCATGAGGTGTTGTTTTTACAGATATCTCGGAAATAAGTGTCGTTGCCACCAATGTCAATAAAAATGCCTACCGCAGGCAAGACGTTACGAATACTCCAGGCTTTGGGATCCACCACGTAATTAGCATAACCCAGGCTATCTCTACCACGATCTTTCAAGTCCAATACTTCGTAGATATCGTCCCCACCGACATTAACCGCAAAACCCATTCCATTGGCTGTGCTGGAGCCGATTAAAATCCCCCCCGAAGTTTTTTGCTTTTTCATTTCTCCCGTATCAGGATCTTTGACTTCCTCTTCATACCAGCACTGATAATGATCGTTTCCTCCCACATCTATATGCCAGGAAATGGAGATATCGTGGGCTCCTCCGATCGAAATAGCTTGACGGGCATTGTAAAAATCATTCCCAGCTTCATCGAGTAAAACGGTGATACCCATATGGGCGGTTCCTGATTGGGTAAAGAAGTAGGATTCGTATTTATCATCGCCTACCTTGTCATGTAAAATACCCACAGCAAACCAATATCCCGAAGCTTGGGCATAAATTCCAGCGGTATAATGATCGTTTCCAGCCAGGTCAGACAAAATACCAATCCCTCCACCCATGGAGTGACCGTCATACAAATCGCCTCTTCGTCCAAAGCCACAACCCTGGGAAAGCGAGTAGTTGACATTGTCGTTGTGCCCTAAAACGCCAGGAGTGAGTAGCTCAAAGGGTTCAGCGATGTAGCGATCGTCGCCTTCGGTATCCAACAGTAAACCGTATCCCATGGTATATCCATAGCCCTGAGACATATAGAAAGAATAATAATGATCGTTACCACCGATGTTGACCAAATTGGCAATACCATATTGTCCAGCACCCTGAGAGAATATGCGGGACTTAAAGGTATCATCTCCAGCTTTATCCCAAAGAAGACCTACTCCCCAGGTGGCAGCAGCTTGAGCGTGGTAAGCGGCTGTATAGGAGTCATTGCCTTCGTAGTCCATCAGAATACCGTAGCCAAAAATTCCTGCTCCCTGAGCACAGGCATCGCGTTTGCTAGCAGTATACTGATCGTTGCCAGCCAAATCCACCACCAAAGAAACTGGATGATAAAAAGAGGAAGTGGCTGCAGCAGCCCCTGTGTAGATATCATTCCCACCGCAGTCTACTATGAGCAGATAATCGTCGCCGAAGTATTCGTTGCTTTTGCTGCTCCCCTGGAATGCTACTTTGCCAAGAGGAGTGTCAAGCTCGAAATCGTAGCCATAACTACTGATTTTTTGTTTGAGCAATACATCTTCCATTTTGAAAATCGAATACATTAAAGGGATGGCTCCGTAGTAAAGGTCTTTGTAGTCAAAGTTTTGCCCTAAATCCCATACCAGAGCATCGGTATCTTTGAGGGGCATACCTTCACCTGAAAGTGATTGAGCCAAACGGAAAGCTTCTTCCCATTTTTCCCTGGGATAATTGCGCAAGGCTCGATCGCGATATTTTACAGCATTGGCTGAGGAATAGAGAAAATCTGCCAGAGCAATTTGAATTTCTTTAGGAGTATCGCCAATTTGCTTTCTTACAGCTTCAGCATTGAATTCAGAAAAGTCGTAGCCCATACGAGCATAAACGTGTTTGATGCCATCCAGCAAGGGCTCATCCTTGGCGATGGGCCAGGGTTCGAGCTTGATAGAGGGAATAGCCATGACGGTATTGCCTGTTCGGGAAGCACCCATGATGAATTGTTGGAATAGTCCATCAGCTCTGTTCCACAAGCCAGCAACGGCAGAAGTGAGTTGTTTTGCATGCTTTGGTACATCCAAAGGGGCGCTCCACCAGCGTTTAAACCAGGGGAATACCATTTTTGCTTCTGTGGAAATCAGCGCTTCCAGGATCATGGGGTCATTTTTTATCTCACTACGTTCGTAGCCAAAGGTTTCCAAGGCTGTACCCAATACGTCCACAGAATCAGCATAAGCTGGCATCTTTACCATCACAGACAGGAGAATACATATACAACAAATCCAGGCCAGGATGCGCTTCATTTTACTTGACCCCCTTTTTTCCTCTGTTTTTTCTAAGGAATACTATGATAATCCAGCCTACTAAAGCCAGTAGGATCAGCATGATCAAATTTACAAAAATCCATTGAAAAAGATGCACTATTGCGTTGGCTACCTGGACAGCTCGAAGAGTGAAGGCACTCCACATTTGCTTCCAGCCCAAAGGATTCCAGGCACTTTTCTTTTGTCCTTCGATAACTCTGGGATTGGGAATCAACTCAATCGTAGCTGTAGAAAAATCTACTAGCTGATCCCAAAGCTCGATTTGACCGCGATGCATTTCGATTCGTTCTTGAACTGCATCGATTTCTCGTTGAACTGCTAAAATATCTTCAATTTTTTCAGCTTTTAACAGGATTTTTTCGTATTGGTCTTTTTGTTTGATGGCATTATCCAAACGTGCTTTAGTATCAAAATATTGTTTAGTAATTTCTTCTGAGCCAATCTCCTGGTTGAGCACCTTGCCATAGTTTTGGAGTGATAGTAGAAAGGCTTCCAGTTTGCTGGAGGGAATTCGAACGGTTACATGGATAATAATCCCATGTTCTCGTTCGCTTTGTTGTGAATAGGAGATATAACCTTTCTGAGCTTTGACATCGCTAACTATAGCATCATATACTTCTTTGGGATTGTCCACCTGTAAACGGGCATTGGCGGTGAAAATGACTTTTCTGGGCTCTTGAGCAGTAGCTCCTCCATCTTCTGTGGGGGCTAGCGATCGGTCAGCCTCTCCCTCTTGAGTGTAGGCTAAATCTTTGGAGGATCCAACATTTGCTGCTTCATTGGATTTCATGCTTGAACATGCAGTAAAGCCAAAGACCATAAGACATATCAGCACTATAATAGTTTTCCATCCGTTTTTCATGAAAAACTCCTTTCCACTGATCATAGATTCATGTGATATTTATAGACCTTAGAGCTTATTTTGCAATGCTTTGGGGGAGGTTTTTGGAAGCACCAACATGGCGAAAATAGAAGATCAGCGACAAGGTAAAAGCCAGGATGGCTGAGACAATCAACAATACATTGCCTCTTGCAAATCCTTCCCATAGGTATTGATCTCCCGAGCGGTATTGATCTAGGATTCTTCCATAAATAAGTTGATACACTGCTGCTAATAAAAATCCTGAACCATTGACTAAAGCCATGCCAATCCCACTGTAATTTCTGCCTGCTATTTCTTTGCCCAGATGCCAGGTGATGGAAAAACCTGAGCCAAAAAAACCCACTAAGAACATCCACAGGGACAATAAACTTACCGTAAAGGGAAGTTTGAGAGCCAGAGGCAAAAAGCACCAAACTATAGCAAACATTCCCAGGAAAATATTCATAAGCAAGGCCCTTCCGTATCTGTCTGCCAAACGACCCCCAATGAGTGCGCCAAACATCACTCCCAGAGATATCCACATCACAATGAAGCCAGCACCTACTCGATCAACTCCAAGGAGTGTTTGAGACCATCTTGCTCCCCATGCCGCTTGAAGCGTTTGAACCACAGCGAAGGAAAAAGCATAGATAAAAATGGGAAAATACAAGACACGTTTTTTGATGGTTTGGATAAAGCCTTCCCAGGTTTTTTTCAAACTCAGGGCTTCAGCTGGCAGGGAATGATCTTCAAATCCCAAGTCGGACGGTTTATCCCTGACAACAAAATAAGCAACCACAGCAATAGCCATGGTAAAGAGGGAAATCACGACAAAAGCTGTTCTCCAGCCATACAAGCTGGAAACCCAGGATAAAGGATAGCTTGCAAGCATCGCCCCACTATTGCCTACAAATAGAGTAATCCCAGTCAGGGTCATGAACTCTCTGGGCTTGAACCATTCACCATTGAGCTTGAGGGTGTTGATAAATACAGGAGCTACTCCAATGGTGGAAATCAAGCGACCGACATATAGCCAGGTATAATCTCTGGATAAAGCCATAAGTAAGGATCCAAACCCTGCCAGTAACAAAC
This sequence comes from Caldisericia bacterium, assembly GCA_035363255.1. Lineage (GTDB taxonomy): Bacteria > Caldisericota > Caldisericia > UBA6126 > UBA6126 > T3SED10-260. The sequence continues at coordinate 93,617 of DAOSES010000006.1, forward strand.
CAAAGGTGCTGGTTTTTCGAGATCCCATGAAGTCGACCAATAAACCAGAAGGAATTTGAAGAAAAGCATATAAATAAAAATAAACAGCACTCAGTGAAGAAAATTGAAAAGCCGTCAAAGCAAACTCGGATTGAAGGTCTGCCTGCAATACATTAAGTGAGGATCGTTGAAAGAAAACTAATAAATAGGCAAACAAAGAGGTTGTAAGAATAAACATTCTTCTTCGGTAAAAGGCCTTGAGCATCGTGTATTATCCTTTCCCACAAGCTAACATTTTTCATTACTCTTTACTTTATGAAACATTGATAGTTCGTCAAGCAAGGGGGATACCAGCCAACTTAAATTAGGACATTGAAATAAATGTTCTGATAAGATTGACAAATCGTGAAAAGCCTCTTAGAATGATGATAAAACGGATAATGGAAGCGAGGTATTTCCTGTGCGTAAGCGAAGGAAACGGATCAAGCGATTGATTGCCCGTTTAGTGATTTTATTGCTTTTATTGTGTATAGCTGGTGGAGCTTTGTTTGGTTTGTATCGCCTTGCCAGACATCTTTTTTTCAATCGAACTCCTCCACAGGAAGACGAGAAATTGTTTCTGTCTCCTCCCAACGAAGAAATTCTATTTGTTCGTCCACAAAATGGAATATATATCTCAGATCCTCAGGCTCGCAATATACGCCAATTAACTTCAGCCAACGATATAGCTCCTTCATGGAAAGCTGATGGAACAGGTTTCTATTTTTTGCGTCAAAATCCTGCCAGAGACTTGCATTTGATGTATTATGACTACAAAAATGGCCAGTTAAGTGAGTCATCGCTTGCAACTTTTTCGATGATGGAGTTGCCCAATCCTGAGGGAGATATGATCAAAATTGCTCCTGATGGCAAAAGAATAGCTGTCTCATCGTATGATTGGGGCGTTCAAGTCCTTGAAGTTTCAAGTCGTAAAGTGCTTTCTCGTTCATTTGAAGAAGTTTGGGATTTTTGGGGCTTTGTTTCCCGTAATTCCAAGTTTTGCCTTCTAAGCACTCGCCCTCACCCCAAGCCTCTCCAGTTGGTTTCCGGTGCTGGCACTTCCTACGCAAAAAATAGCTTGTGGCTTTGCGAAACCGATATGCGTACCACCAAGCTGATAGATGAATCTCACCAGGCTTTTCAAGGAGTCTCATTTTCAATGAATGGCTATACTTTTGCCTATGCGAAAAACGGTCAAATCTTTTATGTGGATTCCATCCAACAAATCAAGCCTGTTTTAGTTACAGACGGCATTCAACCTGCCATCCGACCTGCAGTTGATCCAAAAAAATACCGTTTAAGAAAACCCTTTTGGATTGATTTCGATGTTAGCAACCTGGTAGGAATGCTATCATGGGCGCAAGATGAAAAAGAATACCTTGCTTTTGCCACCCCAAACTATCTCTCCATCCTTGATTTAAACAAACAACTTATCAACCACTACTCCGAAGGTAAAAAAAAGGAAAAATATCTTGGTTGGAAACTCATGGATTATTATCTAGCTGACATCAATGGCAATCAAAACAAAGAGCTAATAAGTGCCTGGTGGCCTGGGGGGTCAGGAAAAGGTGCGGAAAGAATCTCTTTTTTCACCCTGGATACCAATACCAGCAAAATACAAGAAATTTTTCGTTCCGAGGGAAAGTATCGCAATACCATCCAGATCACCGATTTGAACGGAGACGGGGTTAAAGATGTATTAAATATGTATAGCGATGTTTCCGGGGAGGGAAATGCGGCATTGGATGCTTTGATATGGACAGATGTGTACACCTGGGATGGAGCAGGATATCAACTCAGCAATGAGCGATTTGTGCATGTGTATATGGAGTTGGTGGAATCCTATCGATCGTTTTTAGCTCAGGCATTGCGTGACCCGGATTCATATGGGAGTGGCTTGGTGTTGATTCGACAACTTCTACAACGAGCCAACGCTATACTTGATCAGGAAAAAACGAGGTGATACCAATGAAACTAATTTTAAGCTTTTGTTTGTCTATAGCCTTGATGATGCAAGCATTGCCCCTGGGTTTTGCTCAAACGGTTCCAGATCCCCCAGGCGACTTGATGATATCTGCAATGTATGATCAAATCAATCTAACCTGGAAAGATTATTCAGACAATGAAAAAGGTTTTTCCCTTGAACGCAAGACTGGAAGAGAAGAATACCAAGAAATAGCTGTGATTTCTCCAGACAGTGAATACTACCTGGATCTTCAACTTAACTATCCTGCTACTTTTTTCTATCGTATATGCGCTTTTAATGACACAGGCAAATCTCGTTATTCAAACGAGGTATTTGCACGCACTGAAGCGCCACCCCCTCAAGAAGCATATGATGCACCGCTCCCTCCTCAGGATTTAAATGCCCGAGTTATCAGCGAAAAAGAAGTTGAATTGACCTGGAAAGACCAATCCAGCAATGAAGATGGATTCAAGCTCGAACGTCGAACTCCAAGCAGTGATTATGAAGAAATCATCCAGCTCCCTGCCAACACCAACTCATATCTCGATCAATCAGTGGAAGCCAAGCAGTTTTACTACTATCGCATCCGTTCCTACAATCTCATCGGCGAGTCCTCCTATTCCAACGAAGTGGTGGTTGAGACCAGGATTATTGAAAAAGATCTACCCCCTGTGGAAGCTCCTCCCAAAGCACCTACCAATCTAAATGGAGCCCTGGAGGGCTCAGTGATTATGTTACGATGGACTGACGAATCCAACGATGAAACAGGATTTAGAATATATTATGCCATGAACGATATCGATAATGTTTCCCTATATCAACAACTTCCAAAGGATACCATCGAGTATGGCATTACTGATTTATATCTCCCAGGCAACACTTTTTTCTTTTATGTGACTGCATACAATACCTTTGGAGAATCCACTCCAACAGATACTGTGATGGTGCGCATCCGCGCTGAAGAAGAGAAATCGGTGCCCAAAGCGCCAGAAAATCTTGTAGCCAGCGAGATATATGAACGAGATATCGTTCTCAACTGGGTGGATAAGTCCGACAATGAAGAAGGTTTTAAAATTGAACGTCGCAAGGTGGATGAGGTTTCATTCAAAGTGATCATCACTCTTCCCAAAGATACCCAAAGCTTCCGCGATCCTGGGCTTGAATCTGGTTCCACCTATTTTTATCGCATTTTTGCTTTCAATAATTCTGGAAATTCCTGGCCTTCCAACACAATCGAAGCCAAGACCAAAGGATTGAGCGGAGGCTATGTCCCTCCTGAAGCAAAGATTGTGATTATTCTTCAAATAGGATCCAATCGAATCAGCATTAATGGCAAAATATCTGAAATGGATGCTCGTCCTAGTATTTACGAAGGAAGAACGCTTTTACCCATTCGACCAGTGGTGGAAGCTCTGGGGGGCACAATCGAGTTTGAACCCCACAGCAAAACCATTACTATCAAGCTTAAAACTATCACTATCATCATGCAGCTCAACAATCCTCAGGCCACCGTGAATGGCAAGCAGGTTTCCATTGATTCACAAAATCCCAAGGTGGTGCCAATGGTGGTGCCTCCGGGAAGAACATTGGTTCCTTTGCGCTTTGTGGCTGAAAATCTGGGATGTAAAGTTGAGTGGGAAGCCAATGAAAAAAAGATTACTATTAGCATGGAATTGGAGTAAACAAATGAAGACAAAGTTTTTTCTCAGCGTGTTAATGGTTTTTTTACTACTTTCTCAGGCAGTTTTTGCTCAAGCCCCCTCTCGATCTTATACCTATAAAGGAAATTTCCAACGAAGCGGTTTCTATCCTATCAATGTTGCTGATACTGCGTCTCTGGTTGGAGTTTTTACTCTCGGGTACCCCATCAAAACTTTTTTTGCCCTGGATAAGCATCTCCTACTCAACAACAAAGATCAAAAACTACTACGCTATGATCCTGACTATCAAAGGATATTGTGGACTTCGCCCTGGTCATATGCCGATCCTTCTCATCCGAGTTTGTGGGAAGATCAGCTTTTCTTTGGCACTAAAAACGCTCGAATAGTCTGTCTCGACTGGAAAAGCGGCCAAGAAATCTGGAGCAACAATCTTTTTTCACATGTATCCTCTGCCCCTTTAGTGGTAGATAGCTTAGTAATTTTTGGTAGTTCTGATGGAGTAATCTATGCCTTAAACAAATATAGTGGTAAGATTCAATGGACATTCAACGCAGGTAGTGCAGTGAAGGCTGATCTTGCTGAGAATAACAAAAAAGTATTTGCAGGAACCATTGGAGGAAGATGTTTGTGCTTAAATCTTCAGGGACGTCTTCTCTGGGAGTATTATCTCCAGGGCACCATTACCGAGGCTCCCGCAGTTCACCAGGATTATATCGCTGTTTCCACCTACGAAGGGGCCTTACATTGCTTCAATCAAGATGGGAGCCTGCGCTGGCATAAAATCAATCACCCATTTATAAGTTCTTCACCCCTCATCCAAAATGGAGAAATCTTTCAGTTTTTCCCTGATGGATACTTGCGTTCTTATCACATGGACACAGGAGAGCTGAATGTCTCGGTATATATTGAATGCCCCAGGCAAACCCCCCTATTAACCAACCGCGCTCTGTTGTTTCGATTATGGAATGGGGTTTTGAAAGTCGATACCAAAACTCAGCTTTCTCAGACCTATATTTATCAAGAAGGATTCGATACCCTCTCCATGGTGTTAATAGATAAAAGCTTGTACCTTCTCATGAAGACAGGTGAAATCTTCCGTTATTCTATTTAATCCGGAGAAAAGTTAAGCCCAACTCACATATTATTGAAGGGAGCTTTGGATGCCTGAAGAAGAAAAGTCATTTGCTGGAAAAGTACTTACCACTGTGGTGATCATTAGCCTTTTACTCTTGGCTGGTTATGTCATTTATTATGCACGAGATTACTTTCTAATCGCCTTTCTTTCAGTTATCTTGTCAGTCTTTATCCGCTCAATCAGTTCAGCCCTTTCCTATCGTTTTCGCATGAAGCAGGGGATTGCATATTCCATTGGTTTGTTTGCGCTTATTCTCATCATGATCACCCCCTTTGCTTCAATTTCTGTTCCTCTCATCAGCCAGATTCAAAAACTTCTGTCCAATTTACCAGAATTTACCGAAGGGCTTAAGGATCTTTTCACACAACTTCAAGATCGAGCTCCTTTTCTGTTTGGAAGTCTAAAGTTCGATGCATTGCTCAACGATCTTGCCCAAAACCTCCAGCGGATTTTTAGCGGATCCCTATCCTATATTGGCGTCGCTTCAGGATCTGTAGCAAACTTTGTAGTCATCATAGTATTAGCCGCTTTTATAGCTCAAAACCCTATGGAATACCAGGAAATGGCCTTGCGATTTATTCCCCAGAAAGACCGTTCGTTGTTTTCTGAAACTCTCAAAGAAATCGAAGATGTACTCAAGCATTGGATTATAGGGATGTTGTTGGCTATCTTCTATGTGGGGCTCTTGACCACTACTGGATACTTGATCATTGGTCTGGACTACTTTCTTGTCTTTGGAATTGCTGCAGGCTTTTTAGAGATCATACCCTTCTTTGGTCCCTTCCTTGGAGCTCTGGCTCCTTTAGCTTATGCGCTCATCGAATCTCCTCAAAAAGCTGTGGGGGTTTTGATTGTTTATGCGATTGTTCAGTTTACGGAAAACTATTTCTTTGTTCCTTATGTGATGAGAAAACAAGTGCATCTTCCCCCAGCAGTCTCCATTTTTGCCATACTGCTCTTTGCAAAATTGTTTGGTTTTATGGGAATCATCATCGCCGTCCCTATGACAGCATCCATCGTATTGCTTGCAGAAAAATTGCTCAATCGACACCATTCAAAAAACCTAAGTGTTTTACGCCCGGTTGATTCCCCTCTTACAAGTCACGTCGATGAAGAAAAGAGCGATCAAACAAGTCTCTCTTCTTAAAAAAAGATACTATCCTATAATAGATACATAGGATGAATAAAGATGTTAAGAAGGAAGTGAGAAATGGATATTAAGACTGTATGCAGGCGGCACCAGGCAAAAATAATTGCCACCGTGGGACCTGCTTCAGATAAACCAGAGCTTATTGCAGAGATGATAAGTGAAGGAGCTACCTTGTTTAGGATAAATCTATCCCATTCCAGCAAGCAGGAAGTTATAAGATTATCCAAAGTCATTAGAGAAGGAGCATTGCTTGCAAAACAAAATGTGGGCATTATCGCTGACATCCCTGGGCCAAAACTACGTGTCAGCGGAGTCAAAGAGCCCATCGTATTAAAAACAGGAGACCAGCTCTGTCTGGTAAAAGAGGGCTGTCCATCCTGTGATTATCCGGTAGATAATGCCATTAGCTTAAACTACCCCGAGATTATTGAAGATGTTAATGTCACCGAATACCTATTTATTGATGATGGCAATATTCGTCTCAGAGCTATTGACAAAGAATCCTACTATGTCTTGTTTGAAGCCTTAAATGATGGCGTTGTCAAACCCAACAAAGGAGTGCATCTTCCCTGTACCCACCTCCGCATAGGTTTTCCTACCGAAGAAGACCTGGAATGGGTGGAGTTTCTATGTGAACACGATTTGTGTGATTTTATGGCGCTTTCCTACATTCGTTCGGTGGGTGATGTACAACGTATCAAAGAAATCATCAAGGAAAAAAAGAAAAATATCTTTCTCATTGCAAAAATCGAAAAGCACGAAGCCATAAGCCACCTGGAAGAGATAGCTCAAGCCGCCTATGGGATAATGGTTGCTCGAGGGGATCTTGGCATTGAGCTACCTTTGGAAGATATTCCCCATATCCAAAAAAAGATCATCCGATTTTGCAATCAAATGGGCATCCCTGTAATTACAGCTACCCAAATGCTGGAGTCGATGGTGGAGTCTCCCACTCCAACTCGTGCTGAAGCTGCAGACATAGCAAACGCAATTCTGGATGGATCTGATGCTGTGATGCTTTCAGCTGAAACTGCGGTATCTAAGGATCCTGTCAATGTGATTCGAACGATGAGAAAAATCATCGAAAAGACCGAAAGTCATGTGGACTACCAAAAGCTGATTGATGAACGAAGCCGTTTTGTTCAAAATGATGTATCAGACGCCATAGCCAATGGAGCATCTCGTATTGCAAAAACAATCAATGCCTCCTGTATTGTTTGCCTTACTTCCTCTGGAAGCACCGCTCGCAGAATTTCCAAGTATCGCCCCCAGGTGCCCATCTATTCCATGACCAGCAATGCCAATATCATTAGCGTTTGTGAATTGATGTGGGGAGTGATTCCTCTACATGTACCTCTCACAGACCATGTTCAAGAAAGCATCAGTATTGCAGTAAAATATCTTATCGACTTGCACCAGGCAAAAGCGGGAGATCGCATTGTCTTTACCCTGGGCTTGCCTATGGGTGTTTCAGGCTCAACCAATCTGGTACAAGTGTATATTGTTGGAAATTCATAAGGAGGAAAGTGCCGTGAAAACCAAAAATGCGTTCACAGGAAATGATTGGCTTCGGATCATTTTTGCTATAATACTGCTTGGTCTTGGTTTTTATTTAATAGCTCGAAACCTCCCCGTTCCTTCCCAGTTGCTTGTGTATTTTTTTCCTGTTGTGATGCTTTTGATCGGTTTTTACTGGCTTACTGAGTTTTTTCTGTTTCAGCGAAAAGGCATTCTAATGCCAGCTCTGATGTTTTGCGCTTTGGGAGGCTTCATGATTTTAGTTCGGTGGCAGTTCATCTCTCCCCTATCTGTCTCCTGGCCTCTCTTGCTTGCTTGTATTGGAGCTGTGCTTTGGGTTCATGCGCTTACAGAGTCCATGCCTTTGTGGCCTTTAACATTAATGATCATTGCAGGAATACTTCTTTATATCTCAAGCATGCCCTGGTTTTCTCTTCAAAGCGTCCTCAGACTTTGGCCCATACTACTTGTGATCCTCGGTATTTGGTTGATTTTTCGTTCTCGTCCCAAATCCAAAACCAGGAATATTGAAAATCAGGAATAAATGGGATATACTTGCATGGAATTAGGAGCCGAAGTGGCGAAACTGGCAGACGCGGCAGACTCAAAATCTGCAGAGGTTCACTCCTCGTGTGGGTTCAAGTCCCTCCTTCGGCATTTTTTTATTTTCGTTTCTATGCTTTCAATCAGGATGAATCCATGCTGGTTTTGTAGTGATGATTAAATCCGAGAACAAAGAGCTATCTGAACAAGATATACGTAATCTGACCGATCTGTTCCAGGCTTTGTCTTCCCCTTTGCGATTGCGTATCTTGTTTTATCTCATGGATGGCGAGCACTGTGCTTGCGAGTTTCCCGATGTGATCAATGCCAGCCAGCCCAATACTTCCAGAAACCTGGATATTCTTAAAAAAGCAGGACTGATAAGCTTTCGAAGAGAAGGGCAAAAGATGATATATGCCCTGTCTGATGCACGATGGATCCCCAGCATTTTGAGCTTTATCCAGAAAAGTGAGGAAAACCTTGAATAAGATATCAAGCGAAAACAAGCAGATAGGAAAACCAAGAAAATGGAAATCTCCCACCCAGGATGATTGGAACCAGCTTTTCAAGGAAGCTCTTCGTTTCAGAAAGCTTCAAAGCTGGCAGTATATGGATAATGAAGATTTTTTCGGCATAGAAGATCCTGTCAGCGGTGAGTTGTTGTTTTGTTCGGTGATGGGTTCAGCAGAAGAGTATTATGGTCTGGCTGCATATTTTGGATTTGATGGGCTGCATACCCTTATGAGATCAAGCGTTGAAGACCTAAGTCAAAATGATGAAGAAATATATAAAATGCATAATATAATATGCACCTTTGAAGCTTGGAATGACCTGTTGATCGAAGAACAAATCCAAGCAGAAAAATATGACCCCAAGCTAAAAGAAGATCCGATGTGCCCAGGTTTTATCAGCTATGAACCTGGCTATATCCCTTTTAGTTTGTCGCAAACAGAATGCCGTCTAATGACGACGATTCTTCAGCAAGTCACCACCATATCCCGCAATGTAGCCAAAGATCCCTCATACCTGGTTCCCCCAAAGGAGGGACAGATCCTGCTTCGAAGAGTTAACTCGATAAGTAAAACTGGCGCTCCAGTTTGGCGAAATACCTGGGTATATCCTCCTCCCTTTGTTCCCAATTTTGTCTTTATGCATCTTGATCAAGCCGAGGTGAGAAAGCGTTTGGCTTCTTATCCGATCCACGAAGAAATGCAATGGGAAGTAGAATTCAAGCATATGCCCTTTGTGGTTGAAGAAGGCTTCAAACCATATTATCCCAAAATGGTTTTTATAGCCGATCATCAAACGGGGTATGTATTAGAGCCCATCGTATGCAATGATCATGAATCACCAGAAAGCAAGATATTAAATCACCTCATACAGCTCCTCGATCAATACCAGGTAAGACCCTCAGCATTGTATGCTCGCACCCCCGAGACCCTCAACCTCTTTAGCATGCTTTGCACCGAGTTGGGAATTCGCTTGGTTCAAAGCCAGGATCTAGCCATATTGGATGAAGTAGTCAAACTGCTATTAAAGAATTACCCAAGACAAAAATCCGATACCATACACTGAGTCGCAGGGACGGGGGTGTTGACTCAGTTAAACAAGACAATAAACCCTTATCTATTCAGTATTTAACGTCAAACAATAGAGTAAAAAGATATCAAAAAAAAGTATAAGCTTCCTATATTTAGTATGGCATAAATAAGATATCATCTTCATGAATTGCGTTTATTGAAAGCAATACAAAAACTACTTATTCTATATAATACCTCGAAAAAGCGCTATGAAGAGCTTAAGTGCCAAGTATCATATTATAACT
>DAOSES010000007.1:0-94839 GCA_035363255.1 Caldisericia bacterium
GTTATCACTTTAAATAGAGTTAACTTTCATCCAGTGTATGGGGTACAGTTTAGTTGGGCTATCATCCTTTTTTTATCCTTTACTTTGCTCTTCTCTTTTTCATTAAGGTACCCTTATGGTTGATTTTGTTACAGAACAATATATACCTGCAACGAGTTTACAACTCATGCTCAAGAGATTGTGAACTTTTCCGACCAAACTAGTCCGCTAAAATTGGAGCAATCATGGAACAAAAAAATCATAGAATAAATGAAAGGCAGTTGAGCCAGATTAAAGCTGAAATTGAGAGAGCTCGAATAAAATCCATTTTTGTTTTATGTGCTGGGATTAGTCTTGGAGTTGTATGCTTTTTTGGTTGGGTAAGTGCAGAAGGATCTCCTGAGTTTTTATTGCCTTTCCTACTTTTTTTTCCTCCATGGATCAATTCATGTGTCAGTGAATCAGCTTTATATAACGCTATCAGTCAGCTCAAGGCTCAATTAAGAGATGAAAAATACATTGCCTTTATCAAGAGGTTTTTTTCAAACTACAAACCCTCTTATATGTTTATCTCGAGAGAGAAGTTTCTGGATCTTGTTTTGTTGCATGCTTCATTCCATAATAAACATAATGATAAAGAAGAGGTTGTTGGTTTAATGAGCTTTCAAACTGTTTTTGCAAAAAAACACCCTATTCTATTAATTACCTTTGCCTTATTCTTTACCGTTTTTTTGGTTGTTGTGATGGTCTTTTTCAATACCTACTATTTGTTTCTTGTTCTTTTTCTTTGCTTGATGTATGTTTACTCAATGGTCAAAACTCTTTTTTCTACTCTTCAGAATACAAAGAATTCATTATCTGGAGCTTATAATGAAGCACTCAACGCTACAATAGAGAATGAAATACCGTAACCTATTGGTTCTTTTTATCTCAAACCTTTGTAGTTGGTTTATGAGAACCCCACCCCAATCTTACTGATCAACCAACCACAGGGGGCCTTTTCCCGAGAAGACAAACTCACTACCGAAGATTTTGAGATGCTGGTAATTGCGGAGAAATAAAAAGAATACCAACTTCTTAATCCGAATACTCAAGAGTGTTTGCTGAAATGGGCAAGACCGATATACTTTTCTTAATTAATAAAGAGCTAATACAATTGAGAAAAAGGATAAAAGATGGCTTATGATACCTTGAATATTAGCACGGATATTCTTGTGGGAGATAGCGCGGAAGTATTAAAATACATAGACTCGGAGTCTGTTGATTTGATTGTTACTTCGCCACCTTATGCTGATCAACGATCAAGCACTTATGGGGGAATATCCCCAAAAAAATATGTTGACTGGTTTTTGCCAATATCTGCTGAACTGCTAAGAGTATTAAAACCTGAGGGAACCTTTATTCTTAACATAAAAGAAAAAGTAGTGAATGGCGAACGAAGCACCTATGTTCTTGAACTTATACTCGAAATGCGCAAACAAGGGTGGCTTTGGACAGAAGAATTTATCTGGCATAAGAAGAACTGCTATCCAGGAAAATGGCCCAACAGATTCCGAGACTCCTGGGAAAGACTTCTCCAATTCAACAAGAATAAACACTTTAAAATGTATCAGGAAGCAGTGATGATACCCATGGGGAAATGGTCCAAAACCCGATTAAAAAACCTGAGCACCAAGGATAAAATTAGGGATAATTCTCAAGTGGGAAGTGGTTTTGGCAAGAATATTTCCAACTGGCTGGATCGCACTATGGCCTATCCAAGCAATGTACTCCATCTGGCCACAGAATGTAGCAATAAAAATCATAGCGCAGCTTTCCCCGAAGAATTACCTGAATGGTTTATCAAGCTTTTTACCCAGGAATCTGATCTGGTGCTGGACCCTTTTATGGGTTCAGGTACCACTTTAATTGTTGCCAATCGTATGCGTCGAAACTCTATCGGTATTGATCTTGTTCCCGAGTATTGTGAAATGGCTCGTAAACAAGTAAACCCAGTAGAAGTCTTTCTATATGAAAAAAAGGAGAGCTATGAAAAAGCTAAAAATAAGCGACGTAAATAACTATGTTGAGGAACATATTGGCATTTTTCATCAAAAAAGAATTCAAAGCCTTGAAAACTTAAAATTAAGCCAGGTGTTAAAACGGAAAAATCCGTATTTATTCAAAGCAAAATATGTCCTGACATCGGAACAGATTATAAAAAGTTTGATTGACGCTCATTTATCTTCAAGCGAAGAGGGTATCTTTGGTGACTGGCTGGAGGGTTTGGCTATCTATATCAACTCTCTTACATATGGAGGAGAAAAATCTGGAATACCAAACATAGACTTGGAGTTTACTGCAAATGGTCAAAGATACATTGTTAATATTAAATCAGGTCCCAATTGGGGCAATAGTTCGCAAATAAAAAAGATGATAGCAGATTTTAAAACTGCAAAGAAAACACTCAGAACAAGTAACTCCCAACTATTAGTGACCGCTGTAAATGGTTGTTGTTATGGAAGAGATGCAAATCCGGATAAAGGGGAGTATTTTAAATATTGCGGTCAGAAGTTTTGGGAATTTATCTCTGGAAACACTGATCTTTACACCGATATCATCGAACCTTTAGGTTTCAAGGCAAAAGAAAAGAATGAAGAATACGAACAAGCCTATGTTCAAATTATCAACCGTTTTACCCGAGAGTTTAACAATACTTTCTGTTGTGAATCCGGAGCAATCAATTGGAAACAGCTTGTAGAGTTTAACTCTTCAATGAAATAATAATTGCTTAGTTCCCCTCCCCTTTTTTGCTTGACAAGCTTAGTTTTTTATTGATAACATTAAGTCATACACCTGTAGGAGGAAGAGTTTGCATCGTTTTCAGCGGGGAAGTGAAGCTTGAATTTTGTTGATTTTTCGATTATTCTGATTTGTCTTTCAGCTTCATTGGATTTGATGTTGAACTGGAAGAAGTATTCCAAAGAGTTGTGGATGGGTAGCAAGTTTGAAAAACATTATATTTACCTGACGCTGATAGTTTTCTACCTTCTTGTGACTCTTTATTGGAGTTTTTTTAATAAGCAATTCACAGCACATGCAGGAGTAATTTTGATCTCCCTTGGATTATTTAACATGGAATTCGGAATGACCTCTACTCCTCCCTCAAACCTTCATCGCATACAACTTCCTTCACTAAACCTGTGGTATGGTCTCCTTTTAGCTCTAACGGTATTATGGTTTTGGTTTTTTACGAATACCATGTACACTAATTTGCTTTTTTTGATCCATATAGTTTCGCGGGGGATGCTTTGGACATGGAAAATTCATACCAAATCTATCAGAAACGATATTAAACTATGATACTCTCGATTGCAAATCTTCTCATAATGAGCTCATCAGGAGCTCTTATCCTATATCCCCATATTCAGGCTACTCGAAAAGTCAGAGATCATGAATTTTTCATGTTTCATTGCTTTCTGCCTTTGCTTTTAATGATTGTTGTTTTGATTCTTTATGTTTTGGAAATTGGTAAATATCCCCTCAATTTCGTGAATATTGGTACCTTGAGTTTGGTATTTTATTCTATTGAACTCATGCTCTCTGATATGCAGTTTCTTCAAAACTCCCCCTTATCACGGCTTCTATCTAAAAAAATGGCTTTTCCCTTATTTCAAAATCAAAACTTGCTTGACGCTGGCAATGAAAAGAAATATCAATACCTTCGAACGATAGAAGGATTTTGTTTTGTGCTTGCTATTTTTTGGTGGGCCCTTTCAGCCTTTATAGGTGGCTGGTGCTTTCCAATGTTTCCACTCTTACTTATTAACGGAGCACGAATTATGCTCTGGATATGGCGGATAAGAATTTTAAAAACCATTCATTCGGTGAACAGGATTTAACAGATTAATCAATAAAACACAAATTAAACCTACAGGGCTTTTTCCAAGAAGATTAACTCACTACCAAAGCTTTTGAGATGCTGGTGTTTGCCCAAAAGTAAGAAAAATACCTCCCCACTCTCCCTTTTTTTACTTGACAAGCTAGTTATCATACTGCTAATATATAGTCATACGTAAATTGGTTTCATGGAGTGGCAATGAATAAGTGCAGCAAACTTATGAATGGCGTGCTTTCCAGTTCTTTTCCTTTGGGTGCTATGGGGATTCCCCCTTATCTATATTTGTGCTCGAAAGGAGAATTTGTATGGTTTTGAAGCGTTCTTTTGTTCCGTCAAGAGAGAGAGAGAGAGAGCAATAGCTAAATCGGCTTTTTCTTCTTGTCTTGCCAGTTTTCTGATCCTGGTGATGGTGTTTCTGATAGGCATTCCTGCCTCCTTTGCTCAAATGCTGGCTTCTCCCAGCTATCGCAGTAGTCGTTTTTATCCCCCGACCCTGCTGGATGAAGGAGACCCTTTAGCGGGGATGCACGGCAATGCAGGAAGCATGGCCTTTATGCCCGCTTCCCAGTGGAGTTCCCTGGCAGTGAATATGACCACCGGCAACAGCATGATGCTGGTTCAAGTCGTGAATTTGCCTGGCACTCCTCTGCCTTTGAGCTTGTCTCTGATTTACAATCATCGCAACAGCGAAGTAAATGTAGGACTGGGAGAAGGCTGGATGAGCTCGCTTCATACTGCTGTAGCAATCGATAATCAAACCCAGGATCTGCTGTGGCTGAGCCCTACGGGGGAGCAAGCGCTCTTTGAATGGGACAGCTTAAACTCCAGCTATCTCAATCCCTATGGTTTTGCTGGAAAAGCAGAAGTGCTGGGAACCGGGGATATAGCTATCACTCCTCTGGGGCAGGGTAGCATCCTCTATGCTTCGGATGGCAAACTTCAGCGCATCGAAGACAAAACCAGCAGCGGAGCCTTGGAAGTTACTTACGACAATGGGCGTCCTGTGGCTCTGGAAGATAGCCTCAGTGGTCGAAGCATTACTTTAGAATGGAATCTCTCGGGGCAACTCGTGGAGATTGAAGATCCTGCAGGATATGTATGGGAGATGTCTTATGATCAATTGGGAGAAAAACTCCTTTCCATTACTCCTCCCTCCAGTGAAGCTACTCCCCCTTCCTTCTCCTTTGGCTATGATGCCACTAGCGGTTTTCTAAACAGCCACGACGATTTGATGGGAAATACTTACGAGCTTTCCTATTACAGCAGTGGAAGCTTTACAGACTGGATGGAAAGCTGGACGGATCCTGCCAATGTCAGCAGTTCTTTTTCTTATGACACTTCCGTGCAGGGTTTCAGCATGGTCACCACCTTTACGGATGGAGAAAATCAAGACCTTGTGTTTGGTTTTAACTCCGAAGGCTATTTGCTGAAGCAATGGCAGGAGGTAGGCCTGGAGCTGAGTTCCCAGCAATTGGGCTATAGCACGGAAGGTTGGCTCACGAGCGTGAAAGATGCCTACCAGAAAGAAACGACCCTGAGTTATGACAGTGTTGGGCATCTCACCAGTATCCTGGGACCTGTTCCTTACCAGGGAGGAACTCCTTATCAAAAAGATTGGACCTACACCCCCAGCAACAGCCTGAATGGCTTGTTGACTGAGGAAAGCGAACGAGTTACTGCTGCGGTGTGGGTGGATACCACGCTTGCCTACAACGATCAAAATCACCCCATGTCCCCCACCCATATTACCAATGGCTTAAGTCAAACCACTGTCATAGCCTATCAAAGCGAGGGCTTTGTCTCCAGCGTCACTGTTCCTACCACCGGGGGCACAAAAAGTGCCAGCTACAGCTATAGTGCCCTGACTAAAGCCTTGAGCGGAAGTATCGATTTTGGAGGCAACGAAACCCTGTACAGCTACAAAAGCTCAGGTCTGCCCGATCAAATCTCTTCCTACGAAGGT
This sequence comes from Caldisericia bacterium, assembly GCA_035363255.1. Lineage (GTDB taxonomy): Bacteria > Caldisericota > Caldisericia > UBA6126 > UBA6126 > T3SED10-260. Next base: position 5,823 of record DAOSES010000007.1, read on the forward strand.
TTAACTCTTCAGGGAAGATTGGTAAGTCAAGTGACCCATAGCTACAACATGCTTCATGCCCTGACCAGCACTTACAACAGCGTGGATCAGACCACCAGCAGCCAAAGCTACAATGCCAATGGCGCTCCGCTTAGCTCGGTCAGTGCGGGAGGATGTTCTTCCAGTCAGAGCTATGATCCTTCCACGAATCCAGCCTTGATTCATTTTGGATCCCCGGGCTATCAAGCGTTGGCAGCGAGTAGCACCAATAGTCAAAGCCAGACTACTAGCTATGCCTATGATGCTTCGGGAAAGCTGAGTGAAGTCAGTGATTATCTGAATCGAGATACCGTCATGACTTATGATGGCTTTGGTCGTTTGGAAAGCCAGACCAATCCTTTTGGAAAGACTACTTCTTTCAGCTACAATCTCAACCATCAGTTGGTCGAACGAGAAGATGAAGGACAGGGCGTCACCAGCTTCACTTACGATGATGCGGGACGAATGACGGAAATGGATCATCCCGTACAGGGCATCGTGGAATACAGCTACAATGTCCGAGGAGATCTGCTCTCCGATGAGCTGGGAAATTATACCTATGATCTCCTGGGGCGAGTCACTTCCCATCCCACCGAAGGAAGTATCAGTTATACCCCTGACGGTTTGATTCAAAGCCATAACAGTAACGATTATACCTACAATGCTGCAGGTAACATGACTTCCTGGGAAGGAAGCGCTGGAACGGTGAGTCTGGGCTATAGTGGTCAACAAGGCTATACTTCCCTGGGTCTTCCTTCCACGGCTTCGGGCAGTGGAGGCTACTTAAGCTCGTATGCCTTCAGCTACAATAATCGCTTCTGGCTGAGTCAACTGCAAGTCAGCTCCAAAGGCAATCAAAGCTTCAGCTATGCCTGGAGCAGTGCGGGAGAATTGCAAAGCATCACCAATCCCAACAATACCACCCTGAGCCAGCAATGGAGCAACAAAAAAGTCAGTAGTTTGACGGTAAAGAATTCGATCACTCAAGTGCAATGGTTGGGATCCACTCCCAGCTATAACGGCAATCAACAACTCGAAAGCTATGATACCGTGGTGTATGCAGGGCAAAATCCTCCCCTGAGTGAGAGCTTTGATTTGACCTATGATGCTTTGAATCGAGTCAGTACGGTCACTCGTGACAGTGACAATCAGGTCGTAACTTATAGCTACGATGCTTCCACGGGAAGACCCAGCAGTGTAAATCTTTCCGATGAGGGTACTTTTAGTTTCAGCTACCTGAGCAATGGAAAACTGGAGAGCGTGACCTATCCCGGGCAACAGGGTACCGAAGATTACAGCTATGACAGCGAGGGAAGACTGCAAAGCATTGAGTTGCCCGATAGCAGTGTCTTGAGTTTTTCACGTAATAGTCGCAAGGATTTGGCAAGTGCTCAATTTACCGATACTCAGAATACCGTGTATCGCTATGATTTTACCTATGACGATCAAGCCAACTTGATTTCTTCACTTTACAGTATCGATGGCTTGCAGATGGAAAGCTGGAGCTATTACTGGGGGCCCCAGGGCTTGGAATATGCCAGTCGCAGTGGAGGCCAGGCCATCACTCAAAATTTCAGCACCGACCCCAGTGGAAGAATCCTCTCCATGACCTATGGCAGTGCCAGCTATTCGGGAGAGCTTTATTACCATTATGATGCCCTGGGCAACACTACCCTTCTGACCGATGCCGGGGGCAATCCCAAAGCCTCCTTTATCTACGATCTGCATACGGGGAAAATGATGGATAGCTGGAATCCCGACAATTTGGTGGTGATTAACCTGGAGCAGGGTATTTCAGGTAATCTGGGGTATGAATTACCTGAGGGGATAAAGGTATTAGTGCCACCTTGGAAATACAGACTGCTAACCCCCTTTGAGCTGTATCTGTTCTTTCAAAACATACGCTATCCGGACGAAGAAGGCATGCTTATGCCGAGAGATCCAACCAGTCCTGCTTTCTTTGATGAAAGCGAGATCTCAATTAGTGGTGGCATGCTACTTTCCTGGTGGAATATGTGGTTGGTGGCAGATGGTGTGAGTCATCAGAACACCAATAAGCCTTCTGAATTCGAGTTTTACGATCCGAATAGGGTTTATATGGATAAAAAAAACGATCCATGGAGAGATTATAGAGTTGAACAGTATAAAAAAGCTCATGCAGCGTGTTTAAATCAATATGCAACCTGTCTATCCTCTTGTACAAAACTCGGAAAATCAATTTTGGGAGGAATTAAGGATTTGTTGGCTGAAATTGTAGTTATTGGCACAGGGCTAGAAATACTTTCAAGAACTGCACTAGCTGCTCTATCAAAAGCTGCTATGTGGCTTGCGATTGCGATATATGCGATTAGTTTTTTCTGTGCTTTAGCTTGTCAAAGCGATTTTACTGATTGTGCTTGGGAAGCTTGGGATAGGTGGAATCCTCTTGGACGATAATTTCATGATTATTTCTATATATGTTTTTTGTATTCTATTTCTTTTTGTTTCGGCTTTTCTTTCTTTGCATATATTTAAACTACATGCTATCCAAAACTTATTTCAACAGCCTTCAAATCTCATACCTCTTAACAAAAAGAACTTTTCTGAAATCTTCCTATTGCTAATATTTTTGTTTTTCATTTGGCTGGGTGATGTTTTAACAAGTATTTTTTCTAATTCTTTCATACTCGGTGATAATTTTTTCTTACCTACTTTAATAATTTTATTACTACTCCATTTTGGATTTAACTATTGCGAAAAGAGTGCTTACTTAATCACTATTCAAAAGCAGGATTTCGAGGATTCTCGCTACAATAAGGGTTTTACCATCGACCATGCCAATTATATAGTTTTGATTTTTTGTGCTCTTATCAATCGTTTTTTACCACACCCATGGAAATCATGCTTCCTGCTACTCGGGATCCTCTATCACTGCGGTATTCGCATTTTCTATTGGATAGGCATAATGCGAACAATGAAGCAAACTCAAAATCATTCCTGTCACACAGACAAATACTGAGAACCCCAACCCCCAACTTGCTGATCAATCCCCCAGACACCAGGGAGCTTTCACCCTCCCTGGTGTTTGGGTTTGCGAAGTTTGATTTTTCTTTGTATACTGGTGGTGATTGAAAATTTAGTATTGCAGGGGAGCTGCTGACAGCGGCTGAGAGGGAGAGGTCTCCGACCCGTTTACCTGATCTGGATAATACCAGCGGAGGGAAGTGAACCATTTTTTTTGTAATAGGAAAGCGCATCAAATTGCCCGTAGGTCCTACGGTTGTGATCATTTCATTGCTATTGTTGGAGCTGATGGTATGGATTTTTCAGGTTCCCAAATGGCTTCTGCCTCCGCCATCCCGAGTGATCCATACTCTCTATCTGGACCGAAGCTTGCTCCTGGGGCATACTTTTACCACTTTGGTCGAAACTCTGAGCGGATATTCTCTGGCTTTGATTTTAGCTGTGTTGATTGCTTTGCTCATGGACGCTTCCAGTTTTATACGCAAAACCTTTTATCCTCTTATGATTGTCAGCCAAACTATTCCTATCATCACTATCGCCCCTCTTTTAGTGCTTTGGCTGGGTTTTGGGATGGGTCCGAAAATTGCTATTGTGGTCCTGATATGCTTCTTCCCTGTTTGCATGGCTCTTTTACATGGTTTGTCCCAGATGGATGGAGATTTTATGGATCTAATGAAAACCATGGGAGCCTCTCGCAGAGATCTTTTCTTCCATTTAAAGCTCCCCTCCATACTCCCTTCTTTCTTTTCCGGGCTCAAGATTTCAGCCACCTACAGCGTGATGGGAGCAGTGATTGCTGAGTGGTTGGGAGCTAAAGCAGGCTTGGGAGAATACATGCGTCGCACCCTGCATACTTTTTCCATCGAAAGAACTTTTGCTGCCATTGTGATTGTCATTACCCTCAGCCTGCTCATGGTAGGGCTCATTCACCGCATAGCCTATCATACCATGCCATGGCTGATACACTCAAAAACACGTGAGGGAAGTTTTAAGGAGGAAGAACTGTGAAAGGAAAAATTATTGGCTTTTTGGTGCTTTGTCTTTGTTTTGCTTCTATAAGTTGTACGGGTGGTAAAAAACAGCCCCTGGAGAAAATTACCCTTTTATTGGACTGGACCCCTAATACCAACCATACTGGTCTCTATTGCGCCAAAAACCTGGGCTACTTCGAGGAAGAAGGTTTGGAAGTGGATATTCTCCTGGCTCAGGAAGGAGGGACCTCTGCCCTGGTTTCGAGTGGAAAGGCTCCCTTTGGGGTGAGTTATCAGGAGGAAGTGACCTATGCACGCTCAGAAAAGCTCCCGGTGGTAGCTATTGCAGCTATGGTGCAACACAACACTTCTGGCTTTGCAGCTCCAAGTGATCGAGGAGTTAAAACTCCCGCAGACTTTGAAGGAAAAAGATATGGAGGTTGGGGCTCTCCAGTGGAAACTGCCTTATTGAAAACCCTCGTTGGCAAATATGGAGGAGACTTTTCCAAGGTGGAAATGCTAAGCTCAGGGGCTGCAAGCTTTGTGGCCGCAGTGGAAAAAAACATGTTTGACTTTGCCTGGATCTACTATGGCTGGGATGGCATCCTGGCAGAACTTAGAGAAATCCCTTTGACCTTTTTTCTCTTGCAGGACGAAGACCCCCGTCTGGATTTCTATACCCCGGTGATCATCACAAGCGAAAAAACCATTTCCGAACGACCAGAGTTTGTAAAAAGCTTTTTAAAAGCCGTCAGCCGTGGATATGATTATGCTATACAAAACCCCGATAAAGCTGCTGAAATCCTGTTGAAGGAAGTGCCTGAGCTGGATAAAGAGCTCATCTTTGCCAGTCAGCGTTATTTGTCACCCAGATATCAGGACGATGCACCTTACTGGGGATATATGAAGGAAGCAGTCTGGAACAATTATATGGAATGGTTGATTGAAAACGACTTATTGTCTGAAGCTATTGATATCAAGCAAGCCTATACCATCGAATTCCTGGCACATGACTAAACTCTTCGCCGAAAAGCTGTCCAAAACGCTGGATGGTCTGGAGATTTTACAAAATATCTCGCTGGAGGTTGAGACTGGCTCTGTGACAAGTATCATCGGCCCCAGTGGATGCGGAAAAAGCACCTTCCTGCACCTTCTGGCAGGGTTGATCTCTCCAGATCAAGGCAGGGTGCTGATTGACGGGCAGGATTATACGGGCAAAACAGGTCGTATGGGCTACCTTCAGCAAAAGGATTGCCTGTTCCCCTGGAAAACCCTTTTGGCAAACGTCATTTTGCCCCTACAAATAAAAAAATGGCCCTTAGTTGAAGCCAGAGCCAAAGCGATGGATTATTTGAGTAAATTCAAGTTGGAAGGTTTTGAAAACTACTACCCCTCAGAGCTGTCTGGGGGGATGCGCCAACGGGCAGCCCTTTTGCGCACCTACCTATATCAAAGCGATATCCTGCTTTTGGACGAACCCTTTGCCCAATTGGATGCCATCAGCCGAAAAAGGATGCAGGAATGGCTTCTTGCCATGAAAGAGGACTTGGATTTGACCATTGTGATGATCACGCACGATATCGACGAGGCAGTCTTTCTTTCGGATCAGGTGGTGGTTTTTTCACCTTTGCCTGCCAGAATGGTGCTCAGTTTAAAGCTTCATCCCCCATCGATGCGAAAGCTAAGCTATGTAAGCTCTCCAGAGTTTGTGGAAAACAAAAGCAAAATCATGGATGCGCTTTATCATGAAGACACAGTAAACAAGGCTTAAGCTTGAGTTAAAAAATCTCTTTCCAGATCATGTAAAAACCAGCGATAAGTACTAAAATTCCACAGATGATTTTTAAGATGGTGGCTCCCTTGGATTTTTCTGTCCAGTTCAAATATGTTTGAACTGCTCCTGTAAAAGTTCCTGCTAATACAATGACTCCTACATGTCCGATAGTAAAGAAAGAAAGAATCAGGATGGCATGAACGAGATTTGAACCAGCTACTTGAAAAGCTATCCCTAGTATGGGTGCCATAAAGGCAAAGGTGCAGGACCCTAAACCTGCGCCAACAATAAAACCAAGAACAAAAGTAGCCCAGGGATTGGTAGTTTTTTTCATTCCTTTTGCAGGAAGACCTCCACCCCAGTCGAGTTTTACCAGTCCCATTAGATAGAGTCCGAAAAAAATAAATACTGCAGCAACTACATAGTTAGTGATGGGACCTAAATCACCAGCAAGTCTTCCAAGAGATAGCGTGATAGCGCCAAGAATAATGATAGAAGCAAGAATACCAAGGGAGAGTAAGAGAGAAGAAATAAAGGCTTTTTTAGTGGTTTGATCCTTTTGCGAGCTGATATAGCCAATGACAAGGGGAATTGCTGCAAGGTGACAGGGACTGAGAATAATGCTGAGAATACCCCAGACAAAACTCCCGAAAGAAGCAACTAGCAGCGATCCAGCCAGCCACTGATTTAAGGTTGTAAATACCTGCCCCACGCTAAAACTCCAGGCCGTGATCGGTAAAGGTCTTTAAAATATCTTCCTTGGAGAAAAAGCCAATATGGCGGAAAAACTCCTTGCCTTCTTCGTCGAAGAAAATTTGGGTGGGAATCACATTTATACCATATTCTCTTGATTTATCTTGATTCTTTGTCACATCGATAAACTCAATCAAGAGTCGATCTTTGTATTCAATTTGGAGTTCTTCCAGAATAGGTTCCATTTCTTTGCATGGGATGCACATAGTGGATCCAAGGTCGATCATGCGGGGAATACCCAGAGCCTCTTCCTGGATGGGCTGGGAGTTTTTGTTTAAACTACAGGCACTGAGATGAAACATCAGCCCCATCATCACTGATAAAACTACAAAAGATAAGACTCGCTGAATACAAGTTTTGTTTTTCATTTTTTCACCTGTTTATTCTTCCACTTTGGATAACAAATCTTTGATCTGCTGAGTAGTCAACACTTTCCCAGCGGATAAGACCTTACCGTTGACTGCAAAGCCGGGGGTGGACATGATGCCAAAGGATACAATTTCTTGTATTTCTGTGACTTTTTCGATCTCCACTTTAAGTCCAAGCTCTTGAACTACTGCTTCTACGTTGGCAAGAAGCGTTTTGCATTTGGGGCATCCCACCCCCAGGATTTGAATCTTCATCACAACCTCCATAAATTTAGGGCAAAGCTCCATATATTAAACCTGCCAGCATGGAAAAAGTTACCACCAATGTCACATAGGTCAAGGTTTTTTTGAAGCCAAGTACTCGATTGATTACCAACATGGCTGGAAAGCTCAGGGATGGACCAGAAAGCAATAGTGCTAATGCAGGACCTTTATGCATTCCTTTGGCTATAAGCCCTTGCATGATAGGAATCTCGGTCATGGTGGAAAAATACATAAAAGCACCAAAAATGGAGGCAATAAAGTTTCCGAGAAGGGAATTGCTACCTACCAGGCCCTGGATGAGGGTTTCAGGCAAAAAGGGCATCACAAAACCTGCCAGCATGACTCCTATCAATAGGGTTGGAAACAGAATCTTGGTAAAAGTCCAGGTTTCATTTAACCATTCCTTGGCGAGGCTTCGTTTAAACTTGAATATAGCAAGCAAGGTAACTGCAAGAGCCATGCCCATCATCACAGCATACTTATAGACAACATAGCCTGGATCGACTTTAAAACCATTGATGACGAGAATGCCTACTAAAAAAATAAAAAAGAAACTCAGGGTGCTTTTAGAGGTATCGTGATCTTCGCTGTCTCCCACAAACAATCCCCCACCCTCTACTTTTTCAGGATGAATCCAGTGCATGGTCAAGCCAATCAGGATGGATATCAACACTGCGAAGAGGATTCTTGCCAGACCAATGGAGTATCCGAGGACCGATATGGTCAAAAACATGGCAGCGATATTGATGGCAGGACCAGAAAAGAGGAAGGTGCTTGCAGGACCAAGGCCGGCTCCACGTTTACGTATTCCTGCAAATAAGGGTAAAATCGTGCAGGAGCATACCGCCAGAATGGCTCCGGAAACTGCAGCTATGGAATAAGCTATCCATTTTTTACTTTTAGGACCCAGGTAAGACAAAATGACATCTTTTTTTATAAAAACTCCAATAGCACCCGCAATGAAAAAAGCTGGAACCAAACAAGTAAGAACATGAGCCCTGGCATAATCGTTGAGCCAATAGAGGGAGGAAAAGATTGCATCCTTAAAAAGCTGAGACCCCAGGGGCATGAAAAATGCAAATAGAAAGAATCCTAATAGCCATAAAAAGGTCTTTTGTTCTTTATTCATCATATCACCTGCACTCATAAAATATATAACAAAATTATTATATAAGGTTTTCGTTATATATCAAGAATTCAAGCCTATTAATTGTAGTCGTTCCTTAATGATTTGCGCCAGAGCTTGTCTGAGCTGTATGCTATCTTTGGTGATCAGCCAAAGATCGTGATGTTGCTCTATCTTGTCCAGCTCCATTCCCAGGGTATGTGTGACAAAATCTTCCTCCATGACTCCATATTGCAAGAGCAGGGGTTTGTTTTCAAGATATTCGCTATTGACTGCACGATAGGTGATCATTCCACGTTCAAGCTCAAGAGAATACTCCTTGTTGAGGATATCCAACACTGCTTCGCCTATCAGGAAGCATTCCTCGCATTCCTCGGTATGATGAAAACGCACCAAATCCAAACGGGTGGAAGGTAAGTCGAGTTCTTGATAATTGGGAGGATAATAGCGAATGGTTTGTATTTCTTTGCGTTCGTTTTTCTTGCTTTCTATGCTACACGCATTAAGTGAGATTGAAATAAGCAGGATGCATGTCATAAGCATGGAAAGAGAAGCCTTGTAAGCCATTTTACGGCTCCAATCCAAGTTTGGCAAAAAACTCTCGTATCTCAGTTTTATACCAGACTCCTTCTTTTCGATATAGTTCTCTACCCAAACCGTCCATCACAAGAATGGTTGGAACTGCGCTTATATTATACTGGCTTTCAAGCTGAGGGAACTCTGCTAAATCAACAATTTCAAAACTCACGCTATCCCTAAATTCTTTTTTCATTTCAAGCATTATTTCATTCATTTGTGCACATGAAACACAATCATCTCGACCAATATCCAATACACGAATTTTGCCCAGCTTCTCGACGTCCCACTTCCAGGAAGGTTCCTCGACAGGCTCCTGCTTCACTTTTGTTTCTGTTTTTTGAGCGCTCTTGTTGACCACTGCTCCAGACTTGCTTAGCACGTTAATGGCTATGCTAATGCCAGCAACAATCACGAGCAGAAAAAGGATGGGACCGATAACACTCAGATCAATTCTCTTTTTTGACATGGCTTGGATTCCTTTCACCCTGAAATGAATTATGCTTTCTTTGCCCCAAGATTCTCATCGAATTTAGGACTGCCAGGAGGGTAACTCCAACATCAGCGAAAACTGCCTCCCACATGCTGGCAAAACCAAAAGCTCCTAAGAGCAAAACTGAGATCTTCACTGAAAGGGCAAAAACAATATTTTGTACGATAATCTGTCGGGTTTTTCGAGCAATTTGAAAAGCTCGAGGAAGCTTGCGTAAATCTTGATGCATCAGCACAATATCTGAAGCCTCAATGGCAGCATCAGAGCCCCAGGCACCCATAGCTACGCCGATATCAGCCTGGGCAAGCACTGGAGCATCGTTGATGCCATCACCCACAAACATCAGTTTTTCTTTTTTACTCATTTTTGATCGCAAAGAAGCCATGATGGTAGCCTTGTCTTGAGGCATGAGTTCGGCATGTATCATATCTAAATTTAGGCTTTGAGCTATTTTGTTGGCAACACTTTTCCTATCACCACTAAGTAAGCCTAAATGTTTGATCTTCCAGGTTCTTAGCCAAGCCATGACTCCATGTGTTTCAGGCTTAAGCTCATCTTCCAAAGCAATAAAGCCTGCCAAATGGCCATTAAAAGCAACATAGGCACCGCTGGTGCCTTCCTGTAAGGTGTCGTCAATTTCAATATGATGCTCTTTCAATAGTTTTATATTCCCCACAAGTATCTCTTCATTTTGATTAAGCTTTAGGATAATTCCTCTGCCTGCTATTTCCTGGTATTCCAAGGGAAGTATCTCGGGTAGATCATTTTGATATGCTTGCAATATCGGATAGGCGAAGGGATGCAGAGAATATTTTTCAGCCAAAGCAGCGTAATAAAGCACCTCAGAGGCTTGGAACCTAGCAGTGGGTAAAATCTTGCTTACCTTGAACTGCCCATGAGTAAGGGTTCCTGTTTTATCAAACAAAATGGTTGAAACTGAGTTTAATGCTTCCAGGTAGTTTCCTCCTTTGATGAGAATCCCTTCGCGTGAGGCAGCACCCAGCCCACTAAAAAAACTAAGAGGAATGGATATGACCAAAGCACAGGGGCAAGAAACTACCAAAAACACAAAGGACCTATAAAGCCATATGTTCCAGGGAATAGAAGGAAAAACCCATGGACAGACGAGAGCCAAAAAGAGCGCAGCAAGCACCACCAGAGGGGTGTAAACTCTGGCAAGTCGGGTAATGAGTTGCTCGCTTTGGGCTTTTTTTTCAGAAGCCGATTCAACAAGTTGCATGATACGTTGCATGGTGGATTCTTGAAAGACTTTGCTGGCTTGCACATGAATAAGACCTCTCAAATTGATGGACCCGGACAGTACCTGCTGACCTTTGACTGCGATGGAGGGCTCTGATTCTCCAGTTAGGGCTGATAAATCGAGATGTGAGGAGCCTTCTACTATGATACCATCGATAGCCACTCTATCGCCAGCTTTTAGGACAAAAACATCACCAATCTTTACTTTTTCTGCATCCAAAGAGATCAGCTTACCCTCTTGAAGCACATTTACTTTATCGGGTCGAAGCTTTACCAAGGATTGAATGGACTGACGAGACTGGTGAACTGCAAACTGCTGAAATTGATCGCCCAACCAGAAAAAAAGCATCACCGCAACTGCTTCAGGGTATTCTTTTATAGCAAAAGCACCTAAAGTTGCGATACTCATCAAAAAGTATTCATCAAAGATGTCCCCACGTCTGATATTCTTAATAGATCTTAGCAGTACCTGCCAGCCAAAAATGAGATAAGCAATGAAATAAAAACCTGCAGAGAGAGGAATAGATTTTACAAACAAAGCTAAAACAAAAAAGCTTAAACCCAGTGATAATCGAAGTACTTTGGTGATGGTGATAAAAGTCCAGGGGGACTCAAGGCCTGTGAAGGATCTTTGGACTTTAACTTCGGGCTCCAGGTCATGGACGATCGTTTCAATTTTCTTGAGTAGTAGCTCAGAGTTTTTTTTCTCTGAAATTGTAATGGAAAGTTTTTTGCTTGCGATGTTTAATTGTGCGGAGGCTACCCCCGGAATCTTAGCTACCTGTTTTTCAATTTTGGCGGCACAGACTGCACAGTGCAGACCCTCTAATTGGAGAGAAAAAGCATGGCCAGGGGATTCTTTTTTTTGTTCAATCCTGCACTGACATGGATTTTGGCCTATCCAACTCCGTACTTCCTTTAGTGTTTCCTGAGCTAATCTTGATGAATCGATTTGAAGGGATAACACCTGGTTTTCTTTGTCAAAGTTTAGCCCATGAACACCTGGGATTAGGCTCAAAGCATGGATTGTTTTTTTGATACAAGCCTGGCATTTAAGATCTGATAAATCAAGAACTGTTTTGATCACCTTATATTACCTTGCTCATCCAATTTTTTTTCTTGAACACCAGAGCAATAAGGTATAAATTGACTAATGAAGTGATAACAAAGGAAATCCAAAGCCCATTTTGTCCAAAATATTTTCCTAGTAAATACATGCCAGGTAGCTGGAAAATCCAAGTAGTGATCAGAGATACATACAGGCTGACCTTGAGATAGCCTGTCCCAAGAAGAGGAGCGCCAAATATCCCAGCAAGTGCGCCTGTAATTTGAAGGAAAGCAAATAAGGGTAAGAGAGAGCTAAATTGCTTGAGTAAATTTGGATCAGAGGTAAAAATCTTCAATACTGGAGCAGGAAAAAGCGAAAAGATGATAAAAAACGCACTAGTAATGACTGCAGCAATCCATGCAGCAGTGATGGTAGCTTGATAGGATCGATCCGGGCGATTGGCTCCCATGTTTTGCCCCACAATGGCTGAGGTAGCAAATGAAAGCCCTGAAATCAACATTCCAGAAAGACTGGCAGCTCGAGTAACAACAATGTATCCTGCAACTACTTGCATGCCATACATAGCAATAATACGCACCATGATCGAATTTGCCAAACCTCCCACCAAACCCTGAAAACCTGTGGGAAGACCAATGGAAAAGATTTTTTTCATGGTCGGAAAGTGAGGAATAAACAATTGATATAGAGAAAACTGGATCGTCTTTTTTCCACTGGTATATACCCAGAGACCTGCAAAAAGAAGGTAGATTTGTGCTAAGGCGGTTGAGTAGGCTACTCCAAGGATTCCAAGCTTGGGAAATGGCCCAACACCAAGGATGAATAACACATTGAAAGCCAGATTGATCAACAAGGTGCTAAGCATCAAATACATGGGAGTCAAGGAGTCGCCGGAAGCTCGTAGGGCAGTATTAAATGTAAAACCAGTATTGTGGAGAGGGAAAACTAATAGCAGGATACGACCATACTGAACCGCCATTTCCAATGCCTCCCCCTGAGCTCCAAACAAAACCATTAAAGGGCGAAGAAAGATGATAAAAGGAAGGGCAAGGAGCAATGAACCAAATAGTTTCATGATGATGGTCTGAACGGTTGCGACACCTGCTTCCTTGATTTTACCAGCTCCATAATATTGAGCAATAACACATACTGAACCATTGCCAACAATCGAATTGTAGGCGGATAAATAGCCAGTCAAGACCCCATAAAACCCCAGGGCTGCCTGCGCATTGGGGTTGTTGATTTTGCCAAGAAAATACACATCACTCACACTACTCATGGACTGAAAAACCATCGCAATCATGGCTGGCCATGCGAGTGTAAGTAAGGACCAGGTCAGGTTTTTTTCTGATATGCTGTTTTTGGGTTTATCCGGGGGTAAATTCAAATTCGCAGTATTTGCATTTGAGAATAACGGGCTCTTTTGATTGAACGTCATATTCGGGGGTGTATCCTTCCGTGTTGCTAATGCATCTGGAGTTGACGCAGGCAATAGTTCCTTTGATTTCGAAGGGAATTTCTGGATTGATTTTTTTGACTACCTGGGAATCTTTGATGATGTTGATGGTGATATGGGGAGCTAATAGGGACAAGTAGGTTGAGGTAGCTTCATCAAGGTAAAAATCCTGGATTTTAATCATGTCTTTCTTTTGTTGTTGGCTGGAAGGAACATTAATAAAGACTATCAAGGTTTCGTTTCCTTGAAGGTGCTTTTTTAAAATCTCCAGGCAATGAAGACCCATGCCTTCGGGTAAATGATCAATCACAGTTCCATTGACTAACATTTGAGTTTTCATAAGTTAAATCACCCCCAATAAAGTAGCTATCAGAGCCATACGCACTGGAACTCCATTATAGGCTTGTTTGAAATATAGAGCTCGGGGATCTTTGTCGACATCTCGAGCTATTTCATTGACTCTGGGTAAAGGATGAAGCACGATGGCATCCTTTTTGGCTGATCTAAGCATTTCTTCTGAAACCACGTAGGCATCACGATATTTCAGGTATTCCATTTCACCCAAACGCTCCCGTTGAACACGAGTGACGTAAATCACGTCCACATCATTGATAAAATCTCGAATGTTGTTTGCTACTTTGGGAACTACTTGAAACTCGGAGCTTAATGTACGCATGATATAGTCTGGCATTTCCAGTCCTGGAGGAGAAGCAAAACACATTTTAACTCCGAACCTTGCGAGAGAAATAGCCAGAGAATGAGTGGTACGACCAAACTTTAAATCGCCCGAGATGAGCACGCTCAGATTAGCAAAAGATCCTTTTTCTTTGAGAATGGTATAAAGATCGAGTAGGGTCTGGGTAGGATGTTGGTGCCCTCCATCTCCCCCATTGATGATAGGGACATTGGAAAACTGAGAAGCTACTCGCGCTGATCCCTCATTGGGATGACGGATAGCAATTACGTCAGAATAACTTGCTACCGTTCGGATAGTGTCAGCCAGGGATTCTCCTTTTGAAACTGAACTGCCTTCAGTGCTTGAAAAACCAAGAACTGAGCCTCCGAGACGAAACATGGCTGATTCAAAGGATAGTCTTGTGCGGGTGGAGGCCTCGTAAAACAAAGTTGCCAGAATTTTACCTTTGCACAAATCGAGTTTTTGTTTGTTTTGGATGGCGTGATTCATTTCGTCGGCAGCAACAAAGAGCTTCATGATTTCTTCGTTGGACAGATCTTTAATGTTTACCAGATCTTTTTTCATACTTCTCCCCTTTTTTAAGGATTGCTCATTTAGCTTTTTTTTTACATACCTATTATATTTATATATTGGAAATATTTTATAGGATTTTTGAATTCCATTCAGATTTTGAATATAGTTTTAGCATAGAAGATGGAGGTTGCTTATGAAAATCAATGGCTTTGAGTATCGCGAAGGTAGATTTTACACCAAGAAACATCTATGGGTTTTGGTAAAAGGCAAACAGGCCCGAATTGGTTTGGATGCTTTTTTTATCTCCCATTTAGGAGACATCTCCGATATTGAGCTTAGCTATATTGACAATGAATGTGAAAAAGACGATGCTATTGCCACCATCTATTCTGATGCAGACAATCTGGATATCCTGCCTCCATTTCCTGGAAAAATAATCAACGTCAACGAAGAGCTGGAAGATGATCCCAGTCCTCTTATGGAAGATCCATATGGCAAAGGATGGTTAGTGGACATGATCATCAGCGACGAAGCAGATTTGGAACAGCTATTTAAAGGAGATGAAGCAGAAAGTTGGTATCGAACTGAAACTGAAAAAGACTAAGCCATTTTCATGAAAAAGAACGAGAAAATCAAACCAAAAGCTATTGCCATATCTCACTCTTATGCTGATTTCGATGCCATAGCTTCCACTATCGCAGTTTCCAAGCTTTATCCAGATATGCTTCCTGTGTTGAACTATTCATGTGAAGAAGAAGTTCAACGATTTTTATCCATATACAAAGACTATCTTAGATTGACTCCTATCAACAACGTATCCTTCGAGGCGGTTGAGTTAGTGGTGATTACAGATTTTCAAGACATCTCAAGGATCAAACCCCTAATAGCCGAAATGAAGAAACGCAAAATCACGATCAAGATCTATGATCATCATCCTACTGAAGCCCATATCAAAGGAACTCATCGATACCTTAAAAGCTATGGGAGTACTATGACCATTCTTTATGAAAAACTTAAACATCGCAAAATAGCATTTTCTGCTATTGAAGCCACCTTGTTTCTGATAGGTATCTATGAAGATACAGGATCTCTGAGTTTTACCTCCACCACAGTCAGGGACATGGAAGCTGCTGCGTTCTTTTTAAAAAATGGTGCAAAACTAAACGTTATATCGGATTTCGTATTCCCTCCCATTTCTGAATCACAAAAATCCCTTTATACTCAACTATTCGCTGCACTTCACATTCTTGAAATTAAAGGAGTTCAAATTGGAATCTGTGCAGTAGAATCAAAAAAGTATGTCGAAGGGGTTTCATTTCTTGCTCATCGAATTCTAGAGGCTACTGCAGTGGACGCTCTTTTTGTATTGGTAAAGTTTAAACAGGATTTATTGATCGTAGGAAGATCAACCGATGAGAAAATACTCCATATACACCGCATTATGGAGTATTATGGGGGCGGAGGCCATACTCAGGCAGGATCGGCCTTCATAAAAGACAAACACATGGATCTCAACCTGCTTGCTATCAATGTCCTAAGAAAGATAAAAAAGCATATTCGCATGAGTCGTCAGGTAAAAGACTTCATGAGCAGTCCTGTTAAAGTGGTCAGTTCTGACACCTCAGCAGAAGAAACATTGAAAATTATGCTTCGATATGGACATTCTGGCCTTCCGGTGGTAGATGGAGAAAGAGTCATAGGAATCATATCACGTAAAGACATAGAACGAATGAACGAAGAAAAGCTTCGTATGCGTCCAGTGAAGTTTTACATGTCTCGTACCCCAGTGGTGATTAGCCCTGAAAGCTCTCTCAAAGAAGCTGAAAACCTTATGGTGGATCGTGATATTGGGCGCCTTCCTGTGATATCGGAGGGTAAAATCATGGGAATTCTTACCCGATCTGACTTACTACGAGCCTTGTATGGCATACACAAAAACCAGGGCCGAAGAAATCATAGATCTGAAGAACCCCCTGATCCAGTGGAGATAAAGTTGTTGATGGAAGCATTCATTTCTCAACAATGTCTTAATGTGATTCAGACTATTGCAAAGATAGCAGATCAATTGATCTTGCCTTTATACATAGTGGGAGGTTGTGTGCGAGATTTGTTGTTAGGTCTTCCCGCAAAAGATATTGATTTATTAGTGGATGGAAATGCTCTGGACATCGCTCAACAATATAAAAAACGTTATCCAGAAAGCAAAGTAATCTGCAATGCCAAATTTAACACAGCAAAAATAATCATCAAAGATGATCTTTCATTTGACCTGACCAGCGCAAGAACAGAGTATTATGAACACCCTGCAGACCTACCCAAAGTGAGTTCTGGCTCCCTTAGAGAAGATCTATACCGTAGAGATTTTACCATCAATACTCTGTCAATTTGTCTCAATCAGGAGCGCTATGGGCAACTCATCAACGATTATCACGGCTACGAAGACTTGAAGGCAAAAAAGATCAGAGTCCTTCACAATCTAAGCTTTATTGAGGACCCATCACGAATTTTCCGAGCCATTAGCTACCTACTAAAGTTTAAATTTTCGTGGGAAAGTAAAACCAAAGAACTTGCATTGAATGCCATGAAATCAGGTATTTTTGAGCGCACTTCACGTTTTCGAATATTAAATGAGTTTATCAGCATGTTGAAAGAGCCGATTTCAATATCCAAAGCCCTTAGCAAACTAAATGATATTGAGGCTATTCCCATGCTCTCATCCAACATAGTGATCAACAAAAATATGCTCCAAACCATTTTTAAAGCAGAGAAACTTACTCCTTTTCTCGCCGAGGAAGATCGGTGGATATTATACCTTCTTCTGCTGACCTTATCGATCAGCAACGATGAACTTGAGGACATCATGGAGCGTTTGAAGTTAAACAAAAAAAAGAAAAGCTGGATTTACCATTTCAGGAAGCATTATCAGGCTACACTGGAACAATTGAACGGAATGCCCTTGGAAAAAGCTTCAATCCTGGTAGATTTACTGGAAACTTATCGAAGCGAGGAATTGGCAGCCCTGGCAAGTATTTGTAATAATTCTCAAAGAAAAGCTATCGAACATTACTTTTTCAAGTTACGTTTGATCAAGCTTGAGGCTTCGGGGGAGCAGATCAAGAAGTGGACAGAACTTGAAGGAAAAGAACTTGGACAGGTGCTAAGGCAACTAAAGATCATGAAAATCGATGGACAACTGGAAACTTTGGAAGAAGAAAAAAACATGGCTATATTGCTTTCTCAAGGAGTTACTCATGAAAATACCTAAATTATCTTATGATCAAATTATCTTTTTTCTTGCTTTCACTGGACTTGTTTACTTTAAAAACATCAATGAAGCTCAAACCAATACTTCAGATTGGTTGACTGGCATCCTGGTAACTATCTTTTGTGCATTGATCGCTTTACATCTAAGATCCAATACTCAGCTCTATGTAGCTCATCTATTGGGAGATATCAACATCAAGATCCAAAAGCAACTCAAACTTTTTTCATTTGATTTTATCGATTGGATAGGATTAATCCCACTGATCGGTCTTCAGATGGGCTGGGGAAGACCCATCAACTCAGACAAAGCGATGAAAGGATCAAAACGACTCAACCGATGCATCATCCTGCTCTCAGGTTCGATTATTAATCTGTTGTTAGCCATACTGCTAAAGCTATGTGTTAGCCCCTTGGAAGCTATATCATTAAACCTTGCAGCCATTACTGAGCTCTGGTCGAGAGTTCACCTTCATTTTGGACTCATCAATTTGCTTCCCTTGCCCCCCTTTGACGGATGGTATGTAGTGGGCGCTTTGTTCAAACGAAATATGAAACAAAATGACAATCGTAATTATGGCCTCATACTTTCATTGATCCTTTTCTATTTTGATATCATTCAAGATCTGATATTGGCAGTAAGTAGTCAGATCATGAGTTTATTCTAATTTTTGGCCATACTCTTTCATGAGGATGCTGCTATCTTCCTCATTGATCCAGCGATCTTGGTTGATATCACAAAGAAGGTGTAAAGAATTGGTGGAATCGACTCGTTGACCAAGATATCTTGAAATCAATCTTAGATCAAAGAAATCAACCTTGGCATCCTGATTTAGATCTCCGAGTAAAAATGAACGCCGACTCAGGGTCATTTCTGGAAGCGAGGGATAAACTCGTATAAGCTGTTTAGCTTTGTCTTTGATTGAGCATCTTGCGGTCCAGGAGACGCTTCCAAGACCTTTGGTGGCAAAACGCAACTTAGCCAACTGGTATCGCTGATTCTTCATTCCTTCATTCCATTTGCCTTCCCATTCGAGCTTCATCGATGTCTTGCGAATCACAGGTTTTTTGGCTTCCATCGGAAATTCAGCCAACTCAACTTCAAGATCGAGCATTTTACGATCGTCAATGTTCAGATATATTTCGAGTTGTTCTATTTCCTGCTCAAAAAAGTCCCAGTAAAGGGTAAGTTCAGCCTTATCTCCAGACATAAGCAACTTCGGAGAAGCCAAAACAGGTTCTGAATAGACTTTGGAGTTTTCGTCAGAGAAAACAAACCTGGATGAAAAAGCTTCATCTCCTTGTTTGGCAGAGGATTCGAAACGTAGCATATATTCCCCGTTTGGTATATGCTCACCACTTTCCAAAGAACCATTCCATGAAAAACTATAGTATCCTGCGGGAACAGTGTTTAGCTCAAAAACGGGCTTACGACTCCAATCCAAACCATATTTATCACAAAGATAGACTTTCACAGTTCCGTAATTTGAATTTGAAGTTTGATCTTCAAATGTTTGCTCGCTCCCAGTATTTAAGGAAAACACCACATGCATGGATTCTGGAGATACTTGGGCTTCTTTAAGCATATGCAGTTTTGACATTTGAATGTCTGAAACTCCCTTTTGAATTGCTAAGCTATTCTCTTTTTCCACGCTTTCTCGGTACAGTAGAAAGGGTAAATGCAGACTACCTATACGAATTAAGCCCTCATAGCGAGTTCTAATAAAGGTATTGTTTAAGGCTTCCCTTGGTTTAATGCTTATTTTAAGTGAGGATGTCTGAGCCTTTTTTATCATAATGCTGGAGGAGTCCAATTCTATAGCAAAAGGAAGCTCTTCACCTTGTTCGGTAAAAATTTCGACCTGTGCTGTATAAGTTGCATCAGTGTTTCCTTTGATGCTGATTGTTTTTTGGTAACCACTCTCCCAGTTTTCTATAACTAAAGCTCTTGGCTCTAAGAATGCTGGAGTTTTAAGTGCTTTGACAATATTGGCTTGACCTGCACCCTGAAGAGTGTAGGTGACGGGAAGCTTGTTGGCGGGATTGATAATCAGGTCAGCAGTGTTCATCAAGGATGATTTGATCTGATCCCCTGTCCACTCAGGTCTGACTTCTTTTATTAGAGCTACAATTCCTGTTATTACGGGTGATGCCATGGAAGTGCCACTCATCCCAGCATATGATCCATATTTTCGTGGAAGGGTTGAATGTATATCAACGCCTGGTGCAGATATTTCTGGTTTAAAGCAAGCATCAGGGGTGATACCCATGGAAGTGAATGAAGAGATCTTTGGGGTGTTTCCATCGCGATCATTGGATGCAGCCACTGAAAAAGCATCTTCAGTGATGGCGGGGGCTCCAGCTACCCAGGGCATATTTTTGCTTCTTGAGCCTGAGTTTCCAATCGCGGCCACTACAAATACTCCTGCATTTGAAGCATTTTTTACTGAACGATGCATCAAGGTGTCCCCTTTGGCAACAAAACCGTTCCCCACATGGCCCAGAGATAAGTTGATCACCTGGCATTTATCTTTTACCGATTGATCGATAGCTTTGTATATGTTTTCTGAAGGTATCCCTGGTTGTCTGCTTGAATTTACTTTATAAACCATTAAATCAGCATCAAAGGCCATCCCTTTGGAATTATTGTTTTGACCCAGACCTGCGGCTATTCCTGCCACATGTGTGCCATGGAAATTGGCATCAATGCCATAATTGCCTTCGCCAGAAAAATCAAGTCCTCCCTTGATTTTGTCTTTAAATTCAGGATGTTGAGCATCTATACCGGAATCAATGATTCCTACCAAAATCTTTTTTCCGCTGGCTTTTGTATCGTCATTGGCAGTCCAAATTTTGGTGACACCAGTAGATTCAGAAGCCTGTCGTCGAAAACTGCTAAACTCGAGTCGAATATCATTTACATAGTAAACAGAGGGATGCAGAGCGATAGATGTCAAATCTTTGCCAGGAACGCGAATAGCAAAACCATGAATAACTTCAGAAAAATCATTACTGAATTCAATAGTTGGATTTTTTCTTTGTAGATGTTTGAATAGTGCTTGCTGTTTTTTGCCAAGTTGTTCACGATACAATTGAGCAAGGTTTTCTTCTTGTTCAAGGCTCAAATCGAGTCCAAGTTTTTTTTGTTGAGTCTGGTAACGAAGAATATATTTAGATACGGGATCATCCCTTAGCTCAACAATCACAGGCACTTTAAGAGATGAGGTGCTTAGCTCCTGTACCAGTGCCTGGTCTATTTTTTGAATATTACTTTCTATTGTCCACGCTGGATGCGTAAAAAAGACAAAAAGCAAGGAAAGCAATATTGATATGATTTTTTTCATAGTGAAAGATCCTCCCGTATACTGCAGTATGTTAAAGTTTATATCCGATATCCCTTAGAAAAGATTTTCGTTGTTTTTTTTGGTCTTCATTTTCAATGCCCTGGGGTGAAAAGCCATCAATAACCCCAAGGATGCCTTTGCCTTGATCGCTTTGTGCTATTATGACCTGTAGCGGATTGGCAGTGGCACAATAGATACGACAAACTTCAGGTATCGCCTTGATAGCATTGAGCACCTGGATGGGAAAAGCTTTATCAAGGAATATGATAAAGCTGTGCCCCGCGGATAATAGTTGAGCGTTTTCCTCTGCAAGATCGATTAATTCCTGCTTGTTTCCAGAAGATCGTATAAGGCATGGTCCAGAGGCTTCACAAAAACTCAAACCAAACTCAATCCCGCTGGAGGATTGCACCAAAGCTTCGTGCAAATCCTCGACGGTTTTAATAAAATGAGCTTGTCCAAGAATTAGATTGTATGCATTGGGATTGTGGATAGGTATTAGCTCAAATTTCATGTGTCCCCCCTGGCGTAAATGTCATATTAAATCATCTTGCCCATTTCACGGGTGATGATCATCAAATCAGACATATCCACTCGTAGATCCTGGTTGAAATCACAACTTGCGTTAAAAGCTGCATCCCCCCTGTTAGTGCCATAAGCTTCATTGAAGATGGCATAATCATAGCGATCTACAATTTTGTCGTTGTTGATGTCTGCAAGGAGATAGTCACGATTCTGGATGCGGATACTTGGCATCATAGGCTTGACTCTCTGGCTTTCTCCTGTATCTAGTATGATTCTAAAGCCTTTGCTAGAAAAGCGGACTCTGCCTGCGCCAATGGTCCTGAAAACGAGGGTAAAACTCTTTTGGTCAAGGAAAGTACTGAGGGGCATTTGATCAAAGTAGAACTTGACCTTGATAATACCATTGTTGTCGTCTTCATCTATGTCAAAATCAAATTCGTCTTCGATATCTTTCATAAAACCATTGAGCCGGAAACTACGATACATTAATCTTGCGGGATCATAATTTAACTCAAATTCGATGGAAGAGACTGCTTTTGCATTTTGTTCCAGCGATAAAAGAGAACCGAAGTTAAGGTCCAGGGGAAACTCTTCATACTCGCGAAAAATTGCAAGTGAGGAGAAAACTGCAGTAATGGGATCTGGAACATCAGAACTTATTACCTGGAAAGCTTGCTTTTTTTCAACGTAGTTGGTGGTTTTATATGCTTTTTCTTTGCTATCATAATAAAGTTTGGTCATGCTGACAGAAATGAAATAGGAACCTTTAGGGAGGAAATAGCGATTTTCTCGATTTTTTCCATTCCAGGGTATTGAGTATTCTCCAACCATAACATTGCTAAGGGATAAAATACTGTCCCACTCTTCTCCTTCATTGTCAACAATGGCTATCTTGACGTTGCCATAATTTCTTCCAATGTTCATAGTGGAATTTCCACTTGGAACAGTTACTACGGTGCCAGCATTCATAGAAAAATTGATCAAAACGGAATCGGTAAGCTCTGCCGATTGAGTAGAGAACTGGAGCTGTGCAGTGGAAAGACGTATGTCAGATATGGGCTCAGGCAGGTTGGATACATTATCTCTACAAATAACAAAGGGAATGTGGAGATCTGAGCCAAGTTTGACAATTCCTTCGTATCTCCCTCTAAGAAAACGTTCTTTGTCTACTTTAAATTTGACTGTAAACTGGGCATCTTTTGAAGGTTCAAGGGAAAGATTTGTTGAATCAAAGCTAAGCTCGATTGGCGAAACTTCGCCATCCAGTAAAAATACTTGATAATTTAAGTCAAAGCTTTGTTTTTCGGCTTTTGCATTACTTACTGTAAAAACCTGTTCAAACTCTTGGGAAGCGTTTGAAAACACAAGTGCTCTTGGCTCTATAAAGGCAGGGGTAAAGATTGCTCTATCAATTCTGGCAGATCCGGCACCTTGTAGAAAAAAAGTGATGGGCATACGGTTTGCGGGGTTGATAAGAAGCTCTGCAGTGTTCATAAATGCGGATTTAATCTGATTAAAATCCCATTTGGGTCGTGCTTCTTTTAGCAGAGTAGCCAAACCTGCCATGGAGGGGCTTGCCATGGAAGTACCGCTGGCATAGCCATACTTACCTCCGGGGAAAGTAGATAGAATATTGTCTCCGGGAGTTGAAATTTCTGGTTTGAATGCAGCGTCAGGGGTGGGACCCATGGAAGAAAAATCAGCAATCACTTTCAAGTTTTGGTACAAAACTTCGAGTGAATAGGTCTTCTGGCTTTCTGCTTTTAAAAGAAGTCCATCCTCAAGACTGAGCATGAGAGTTGGAGGAAGGTAAGCCACTTGTGCGGCAGTTTCGTTTCTTGCTGCATCCAAAATACCAGGATTGATATAGTCCCCAGAAGTATGATTATAAAGGATGACTCCTACAGCCCCTTTGGCATAAGCATTTTCCAACTTTTCACGAAAGGTGATGCCAGTGGGGAGAGGTCCTCTTTGAATGAGAGCAATTTTATCTTTTATGTCAAGATCTTTCAGTTCACCCACCGAGCCAAATCCAGCAGGCACAATAGCTTTTTCAAGGAGTTGATTGGTGAATTGGGGAGTGGGGGAAACTTGAACTGCAGGCATGACTACCTTGGAAGCTTCCTGAGGAGTTAGAATAAGACTTGCCTCGATAGTACGGTCGTTGGAAGCTGCTACAGAAAAAGCTTCTTCCACAATCGCAGGGGATCCTGCAGTCCAGGGTAAATCTGATCTTCGGGAGCCATCATTACCAATGGCAACCACCACCAAAACTCCTGCCTTGGAGGCATTGGCTATGGAACGGTGATAAGCACTGCTACCTTTTGAATTTTCGCCTCCCGCAAAGCCAAGAGACATATTGATAACATCGCATTTATCAGCAACTGAGCGATCGATGGCAGCGATGACATTTCTTGCACCTTGTTGTTCTGGGGTAAACACTCGATATGCCATAAGGTCGGCTTCGTAAGCCATTCCTCGATATTTGTCTGTTTTTCCTTGACCGGCTGAAATGCCTGCTACGTGGGTTCCGTGGCCTTCTTCATCTCTGTAGTCACCGTTTCCTTTGACAAAATTGTAGCCTCCACGAACTTTCTTGGGACGGTTGAACTCTGAATGATCCTTGTCAAGACCAGTATCTATGATACCAATAAGTTTGTTTCTGCCTGTAAGTCGGGAGATACCTTGCTCAGAAAATCCATTCCAGGCTTCACTTGAACCGGTAGTGCCAGCCATAATTTCACGCACTGGCTGAAATTTGGGACGGTCATCGTGTATAAACAAGATTCTTTGATCGTTAAGAAGTTTTGACAGGTCTCTGCCTTGAATCTCAGCACTCATGGCATTGAGCACAAGAGTGATATGCTCCTGAGGAATGAGCTTGATATTTCGTTGACTAAGGGAGCTTAAGAAATCTTCCTGTTTGGACATTAATATGTTTTGATATTCACTTGTTTCGTTTAAAATAGCGTTTTGTTTTATCTTAACATCTTCAAAAACTTGATCCTGCTTTGTTTTTGACCAAAACTCCACTCCAGGATCATCTTTGAATTCAATCAATATCTGGACCCATTCCTGACTCTCGCCATATTCATTTAGAAAGACAGGGTCAATTTTGGGAGCTGATTTTTCGTGAGCTGAGGAAATATTCAGCGAAAACAACATAAAAAATAAGACAAAAAAAGCCATACATTTATTAAACATTAAAAACTCCTCCAAAAACAAACAAAATCAATGGCAATATAAAAGCTGTTTTGCCTGAATCATCCATGTATCCACATTACTTTTTTGGTTGATTCGGGTTAAACGCAAATCAATCTCAAGCTGAATCAGCTTTTCCTGCGCAAGCAATAATCGTTCCATAGCAGTTGGACTGCTAATTAAATTCAAAAGTTGCTGGTCCATATCTATTATACTACTTTTGTAGCTTGAAAGTTTCATGTAATAACACTCTTTGATGAGAATTTTAAAAATATCAAGACAGTTTTGAGTATCATTCTTGGAAATCGAAGGAAAAACACTTCTGGGATTTATGATAAAGTCGATAAGTTTTTGGATCCATTGCATATGCTCGTTGTATTTTTCTTCATTCATGAGTTCATGAGCTTTTTTCATATTGCCTTGCGACAAGAGGACAATCAAATCAATATGTGCTGGATTGCAGGCATTTTTGTTGAGTAGTATTTTTATTTGATCTAACGATAGTCGGTGGAAGGGTAGGCTTACGGTTCGAGAAAGAATAGTGGCAGGAATGGAATCAAGCTGAGAAGTGGTCATGAGATATATGGTTGAGGCATTGGGCTCTTCAAGACTTTTAAGCATGGAATTAAAGGCATCCATGGTTAAAAAATGAATATCATCTATGTGGATAACTTTTCTGGGGGCATAAGCTGGCTTCCAAGAGGAAAACTCTTGAATTTTACGAGCGGTATCGATTCCAATGGAAGCTCCATCCTGGGATGAAAAATAATAATAATCGGGATGGGCACCAGATAAGTGCATTCTGCATGATTTGCATTCTCCGCATGCAAATCCGTGTTTGCTTTGAATGCAAAGTAAGTCTTGTGCCAGATGCTGAGCGAAAAAAGTCTTTCCGCTTCCTGAAGGACCCGCAAACAAGAGGGAATGTGGAATTTTGTTGCGCGATAAAAAACAGGACAAGATTTCATGAACCTGTTTTTGGGTATCGAATAAAGCGGAAATGCTCATTTAGTATTTTATATACTTTTCGATGTCTATGATAAAAACCTGAGCACCTCCGACAGTAACTTTAACTGGGAGACTAAAACCTGAAATTCCTTCGATCAAATTAAAGGGAAGGGTTTCTACATAACGCTCTCGACTGTGAGCATGCTCTTGAATAATGCTTAAGACTTCGTCTAATTTTTCGTTTTCTACGGCAATAAGCAACACGATATTTGAAACTTCAAGAAAACCACCAATACTTTTTAGTTTGGTCACTTTGAAACCTTTTGACAACAAGTGATCCAGCAATTCGCGCATATCTTCTTGTTGAACGATGGAAATGATTAGCTTCATTGCTTAAACCTCCTTAAGGCTCATTTTTATTGAAACATCTGCCATCGATGCACTTGATGGCTTCGCTTTCCACTTTATCGGGGCTTTGATTTCCATCGATAAGAACTATGCGATCACTGTTTAGTCGGGCTAAATCCAAATATCTACTTCGAATGTCTTTTAGCAATTCCATTTGTTCAAAATATTCCTTTTCCCTGTCATCTATTCGATGCAAGGACCTTTCCGGATCTACATCAAGCAAAATAGTCAAATCCGGTGTCAACATATCCAACAATATCTGAGATATAGTATAAACTGTTTTTAAATTTTTTTCATCTTTTCCCTGGTAGGCTATAGTAGAATCAACGTAACGATCGCATAGCACCCAATAAGCTTGGGAAAGATAGGTCTTGAGCTGCTCAACATGAAGAGCTCTGTCAGCAGAAAACAAGAATAACTCAGCAAGGAAATTAGATTGATATGCTTTTTCTGGTGAGAGATAAGTTCTAATAAACTTACCTATAATGGAGGAAGTGGGTTCTGAGGTTAAATAAACTTGTTTTTGTCGCTGAATTAGGTATTTTTCGAGTTTCGTAATTAAAGTACTTTTACCCGAACCGTCTATCCCTTCGATGGTAATGAAAAAAGATTTAGACATCTTGATCATTGGAACACATAATAATTGAGAATTTTATTACCAATAATATCTCCTGAAGAAGATCGCAAAATTGCTTGCAACAGGTTTACCCCAGGTATATCGGGTACATAATAGTATCGATAAGGATAGTCTGTTAAAATGGCAACCAATTGACCATTCAGATAGAGTTCGATTGAGTTGCCTCGAGGATCAAATATATTGAATCCGATTTCGGTGGGAGATCCGATACGTAAATTGGCTGAGCCAAAATATACGCTAAAATCACCCGTATCAACACTAGGAGGAGTATAAAGTGATTGGTCAGGCTCTTCTTTTTTGGGAGGAGGAGGGGGGGGAGGGGTCTCGTCTTTTGGAGGTGGTACGCTACTCTCGGGAGCTTTTCCTGCCTCGGGATCCTGATTTTTTTCTTTTTCGGATGAGTTGTCCTCTTTGTTGTCCGTCTTTTCTTTGGGATTCTTTTCAGTTGGAGGCGGAAGAGTATGCTTCTTTGGGCAAATGCCAAGAATTGAACTCTCTACTCTGGTTTCAGTTATCGCAGGACATGATGAATTTGCTCTCAAACCGGTTTCTCTGCATATACGAACCTGAACGAGCCCTTGAGGTTCTTTCCAATCCTGATCTATGAAAAATTTCTGTTGATAAAGTGTTTGTACAATTTGCTTGAAGATTTGACCTGCAAAGACTGAACCATAATTTTGCACTGCTGATAAGTCGATATCTTTACTATCTGATCCTACATAAACTGCCAATACCACAGAAGGAGTAAAACCTACAAACCAGCCATCTCTGAAATTTTCAGTCGTACCAGTCTTTCCCGCCATTGGAACTCCAGGGATATCAAGTGATGAAGCAGTTCCTGATGATTTGAAAGGTTCTTTAAGCAGTTCTGTCATCAGGTAGGCTGCCTGGGGAGATATCACTTGTTGGTATTCTTTGGAAGCTTGAAATAGTTTTTGGCCTGTCTTTCTGCGTTCAATCAAGCTTATGGCTGAAGGTTTGCAATGTTTTCCACCATTTGCAATAACTGCATTGGCTATCGCCATATCAAGGGGTTTGACTTCAAGACTTCCCAATGCCATCGAAGGCACAGGAAGCATTGGGGTAGTAAGTCCCATTTTTACTGCGTACGCAGCTGTTTGTTCGAGTCCTACACGAAGTGCTACTTTCACTGATGCGATATTGGAGGAGATTCCAATGGCTCTTCGGGCTGTCATAGCACCAAAATAGCCTGAAGTCCATTCTTTGGGTCTCCAGCCGTCGATGTTCATTGCTTCACTGACCAAAATACTTTCAGGGCCTAACAGCCCCTGATCAATGGCAGCAACATATGGAAAGACTTTAAAACTCGATCCGGATTGACGCTCAGCTAAAGACCGATTGAATTTCGTGTTGGTGTAGTCGCGACCACCTACCATGGCAAATATATCACCAGTTTTTGCCGATACTGCGACTACTGCCCCCTGGGGTTGCTTCACCCCTGCTTGATCCTGGACTGAAGATGGCAATTTCCCATCCTTTTCTGCTTGAGCCAGCACTTCATTAAATTTGCGAAAACAAAGACCTTGAATGGAAGGATGTAAATTGGTGTGTATTCGCAAGCCACCTTTGTATAGCTCCTGAGCAGACAATTTACTGACTACCTCCTCTTTGACATAGTCGATGTAATAATCCAATCCATCAGGCAGGATGGTCTCATTGTCTGAGAATGCTTTTTGATTGGAGATTTTTACTTCCATGAGATAAGCCTTATCAGCTTGATCCTGGGTGATATAATGATTATCAACCATTTTATTGAGTACGTTTTTTTGATAGTCTTTGATCTGCTGAGAGGGAGAAAACAATGAAAGAGCTGAAGGAGCTGGAAGAATTGATATCAACAGGGAAGCTTCTTCAAGATTTAATTCTTTTGCATGTTTTCCAAAATACTTCCGAGCAGCAGTTTCAACCCCATAACATCCCTCGCCAAAATAAGCTTGGTTGAGATACAACTCAAGGATCTCAGTCTTTGTAAAACGTTGCTCAATACGAAGAGACATGATGATTTCTCTGACCTTGCGAGTAATGGTTTTTTCCTTGCTAAGAAACACATTTCGTGCAAGCTGTTGAGTAATAGTGCTTCCACCCTCAGCATAATCCCTGCTTATAATGTTGGAGGCAATTGCTCGAAGAACTGCTTTCATATCAACGCCAATATGTTTGTAAAAACGCTCATCCTCGGATGCAACAACAGCATCAATCACAAAGGGTGAAATGTCTGTCAAAGAAACATAGATTCTGCGTTCAGTTAAATAGAGAATTTTGAGGACCCTGCCATCTCGATCCAATACTTCAGAAGATTCTTCGCCAGCAATAACAATTGCTTTAGTTTCTGGTAAATCTTTTGAAAAAAAGATCCATATCTGCAAAACAAAGACACTACTGAAAAAAACCAGACTCACCAATAAAATCAGCAAAAGGTTGCCGATTAAACGATACGGCTTTTTCTTTCGAAGCAGAGAGCTGGAAGTGTTAAGAGGATATATCAACATCAGTGCTGATCATCGTAATATATTCTTCATCATGGCGTAATACTGCCATAATTTTGATCGGTCCAGCTTCTTCAGGAATCCACTCAAAGGAGTATATACCATGTTCAAGAAGAATCACTCGTCGATTGTTGATAAAAACTTCAACTTTATCAGCTTTAGGATGTTTAACTTCAAAAGCAATTTTAACTGCTTGCCCCACTTTCCATGGTCCTGCTGGGAGGGAAAAAGCTATGGGATTGCCATGTAGGGTGCATTTCTTTTTTGGCTCCATACCTTCGAGGAAGCCTTTTTCTTCAATATGGGGGCAATACTCTGTAGCCAACTCACCAGACTCAGAACAAATCTTGAGAAATACAAATTCTTTGCCATGAGAAGTGCAATACTTACTCGGAGAAAAACCTTTCAAATAGATGCTTGATACTCGTAAATTTTCGGGACAATCATCTGTTGCGCGAAGACCACTGTCGCGACATAAATATGCTGATTCCACATTTTCCGCTTTAGTTTTGAAAGCTACCTTTTCGAGCTTGGGAGAAAGCTTTAGTAGAAATCTTTTCACCATAGGAGCAGCAAATGAGGATCCCCATAGTTTTGCATGGGGTAGCTCCACCTCACGAGAATCACGTCCTACCCAGGCGCAGGCTACAACTTCCGGAGTATATCCAACAAACCATCCACTCAGAAAATCCTCCGATGTTCCCGTTTTACCACCCGCATCAAATCCTACAGATCCGTTAACGTTTGCAAATACGCTTTGAAACAAGTCATTCATCAAGATAGCTGTCTCTTCTTTGATGACTCTGACAGGTTTTTGATTGAATTCAAAGAGAAGCTTATCATCTTTGGTGCTCACTTTGGTGATTGCCATGGGATCAACTCGCATCCCATCGTTGGCAAGAACCCCAAAAGCAGTTGCCATTTCGAGGGGAGATACCTCAAGACTGCCAATTGCCATACTTGGCACCGGCAACACACTTCGTTTTATGCCCATTTTTTCTGCAAAGTAGGCTAAGCGCTCCCATCCAACACGTTGAGCAACTTTGATTGCACAAATGTTGGAAGATTTAACCAAGGCTTCCCTTACCGTAAGCTTTCCGAAGAATTGTTTTTCGCCGATCCACTCCTCGGGTATCCAGACGTTTTCTTGGTCTGGCATAGACATTGCTTCACTCTCAATCAGGGTGCCAGTACCAATGACTCCAGATTCCAAGCCTGCAGTATAATCAAATATTTTAAACAAAGATCCTGGCTGTCTTTTGGCTATACTGCGATTAAACTGAGTCTTGCTAAAATCTCGCCCTCCAACCATCGCAAGGATTTCCCCAGTCTTTGGAGACAGCACCAAAATCTGCCCTTGGGGCTGAATAACTCCGAAGTGATCGAGATAGTCTGTCTTGAAATACTTATCTTTTTCAGCCTTATCAAAAGTTTCACTTAAGGAATCAAAAGCCATGTCCTGGATAGTTAAATCCAAGGTGGTGTAAATCTTAAGACCTTGTTTGAGCAAAGCTTCTTCTGGAAACAGGTCTAAAACAAGATTTTTTATATAATCTACAAAGTAATATTTTGATTCAAATTGAGTTTTATCTTCGAGAGTTTTAAAAACCATTTCTTCTTTGAGTGCGGCTTCATACTCCTCTTGAGAAATGAATCGATTACGCAGCATTTTTGCAAGAACCAGATCTCTTTGACGAAGGGAAGCTTCTCTGTCAACCCAGGGAGAATGAAGGGAGGGAGCATTGAGCGTCCCTGTGATTAAAGCTGCTTCAGCGATACTAATATCAGAAACCGTTTTTCCAAAAAAGTTACGTGAAGCTGCTTCAATGCCGTATGATCTTCCTGCTGGACTCGGACCAAAATAAACATAGTTCAAATAGTATTCCAAAATTTCGTCTTTAGTGTACTTTTGTTCGAGGTTGATGGCTAAAAACACTTCTCTTATCTTTCGATCATAGGTTCTTTCGGTGCTTAAAAACAAGCCTCGAGCCAATTGCTGGGAGATGGTACTACCTCCCTCCACTCGATTTTTGTTGAGAAGGTTGTTTCGAGCTGCTCTTAAAATACCAATCAAATCATACCCTTTGTGTCGGTAAAAACGTTCATCTTCAGACGCAACAATAGCGTAACGAACATGCATTGGAATAGCACTCATGGGGGTAGCTATACGGTATTCATCCAGTTCAACGCTGGCAATAAACTCCCCGTTCCGATCGAATATTTGCGAAGAAACTGGCGGATTTTCAGCTATATCTTTGATTTCAGGCAAGGAAACCACTATAGAGTTTTTCCATCGTATCAGCACTATTCCAAAGATGATGACAAAAACCAAACAGATGGAAGCAATGATGAGTAGAATTTTATGTATTTTTTTCATTTTCACACCCATTTCTTTAAAAATAGCTGGTATCTACGCTTAATTTCATCCCTACCAATCAAAACAAGTGTCTCAAAAAGTGAGGGAGAAAGCAAGCGACCAGTAGCACAAAATCGTACTATCCTTACTGCATCTTTTTTTGATACTTGCTGCTTAAGCAATACTTCATCGAAGAGCTTCTCTGCGTAGTCTAACTCAAGTTTCGAGGCTTCCAGAAGCTTAAGCAGGTACTCATTTAAAAATGATATGTTTTGGCTTGTGATAAGGCTTGCTTGCTCCTTGGGATCGATTTCTTGGATTGAATACTCACTGAAAGGAAGCAAGAGATCATAAAAATCATGAATGGATTTTGCCTGGTGTTTGCTTAGAGAAATAATTTGCAGAATTTTCTCCTCACTCAGATCTATGGTCTTTATCGAGTTTTGAATGAGAGGGTAAAGTTCGCTACTGGACG
The DNA here is from genome assembly GCA_035363255.1 of Caldisericia bacterium. Lineage (GTDB taxonomy): Bacteria > Caldisericota > Caldisericia > UBA6126 > UBA6126 > T3SED10-260. The sequence goes on from DAOSES010000007.1 coordinate 37,823, forward strand.
ATTCTTGAATAACTTTTCGGTTGGTCCAGTTTAACTTGTGAAGATCAAATATAGATGGAGAAGAAGAAACGCGAGATAAATCAAACTGATCAATCATGTCTTGAAGACTGGGAAGTTCATTGGAGTTTGTGACTGGGTAGCCTAAATGAAATAGGTAGACTACCAATGCTCGGGGTAATATTCCCAAAGCCTTAAACTCTTCAATTGAAGTTTCTCCATGTCTTTTGCTGAGTTTTGCCTTGTCTGGACCAAGAATAAGTGGAAGATGAGCAAATTGAGGAATAGGAAAACCCAAAGCATGGTAAAGAGCTATTTGTTTGGGAGTGTTGCTTAGATGATCTTCGCCTCTAATCACATGGCTTATTTTCATCATAGCATCATCAACCACAACAGCTAAATGATAGGTGGGAGTGTTGTCTTGACGAAACAAAACAAAATCCCCTATTCCCTCTGTTTTGAAAACAAGCTCTCCTTTGATAAGATCATTGAATTTGATCGTATTGGCATCAGATAGCTTGAGGCGAATCGTATGCGGAAAGCCCTGGGATATCTTTTCCATGGCCTCATGATAAGGGATATTTCTGCAGGTTCCGGGGTAGCTTGTATCCAGACCCTGGTTTTTTTGATTTTCTTTTTGTTGCTCACACTCATATCGAGAGCAAAAACATGGATATGCTTTTCCACTTTCAAGGAGCTTATTTTTGATCTCTTGATAGAATTCATGACGTTGAGATTGGTAGTAGGGACCCTCATTCCAGCTTATGCCAAGCCATTCAAGCATTTGAAGTATTGCGTTCGAGTGAATTTCGTTGGAACGTTGGGTGTCGGTGTCCTCGATGCGTAATATCAGTATGCCATGATGATGATTCGCATATAGGAAGTTAAGCAAGGCTGTTCGAGCACTCCCCAAATGCAAGCTCCCGCTCGGGGACGGAGCAAAGCGAACACGAATCGATTCTTTACTCATCATAATCATTTAAAACTACTAAATTCTTCATCTATTTTAAGATATATTGTACTGATTCCTTGTGTTTTTTAAAAATAAAAAAAGCCCGACCGTTGGACTGTCGGGCTTGATAGACAGATTCTGTTTACTTTTTTGGAGCTATAGCGTATTTGTTGCGTGAGAACATAAAGTTTAAGAAGCTGGGTCTCACCAATTGAGCAGCTTTGAAAGGACATCGATCGACACATTCGAGACAAGCAATACAATGAGAAGTAGCGCCATGCTCGTATAGTTTGATATCCATGGGACATACCTTCCAGCAAACATTGCATTTTTCGCCTTTACACTTTACTTTGTCAACCACCACGCGAACAGCGGAGAAGTAGTTAAAGCCAGAGTAGATAAAGCCTATTGGACAGGCAAATTTACAAAACACTCTTTTGGAAAGCATGGTGACCCATAATAACAATATAAGGGTAGAGATTTTTAAGCCAAACATGACTTGTCCCATACCTCTGATATCTTGATAGGAAGCCATACCATAGGGAATGAAGGGGGAATTTCTGGCAAGACCAAAGAGAGGAAACATGTCTTTTGGTAGTGCATTGATGAGGAATTGGGGAATTGCTGCAAAAGTGGTTCCTGAAGGGCATACCTTGCAAAACCACGGGCCACCAGTATTTAAAACTGGATCCACTACAAATAGAGGGAAGATAAGAAAAGGAAAGAGAAAGAAGAAGAAACGACCCCAATTGGAAAGCTTAACACTGATAGTGAATTTTTTAAACTTAAGGAAAAACAACACAAATATTGCTCCAAAGATACCGAGGTATCGTCCTACCCAGGCAAGCATACCTATTATATCTTTGCTTTTGATCATGTTTCTGAGAGACATGGGAGCAAACATCGGTGAGGTCCAAACCAGATAGACTACTAAAAAAGCAAAAAGCGTAACAATAATCCATTTTGTGATGCTACGCATACGATAGACTATATCTTGAAGATAGCCAAAAGGACAGAGCCATCCACAGACCATTCGACCAAACAATGCGCCAATAAGAAGGAAAATACCCAGTACAAAGAAGGGGAAGTGACCTGTATTGAAAAAATGCTGGAAGGTTCCAGCAGGACAAGCGCCTGGGGCAAAAGGATCAGACCAGCATACCAACCAGGGCATAGGGATTCGTTTGAGAATAATAGGGGGAAGGGTGGCTAAAAAATAAAAAATACCTGTCCCAAATAAAAAACCAAAAAGCTGTACTTTGTTTTTTAATGCGCGATTGAGGTATTTATTGTTTTGTGACATTTCTTACCTCCAAAAGCTTATAAACTGCTAAAAATACTGCTAAATATATGGAAAGATCGAGCAAAGTCCCAAATTTGATTTTTCCAAGACCTATACACGAAAGACATAAGGCCATAGCAGTGGAGAAAATGGATTGTAATTGACTCTCGTAGGTGTGACCCAAGAGAGATTCAAACAAACCAGCTCCAACCAGAACAAAAATAATTCCGAGCAAAAATACAATCACGTAAAGAAATCCGGATTTTTTTTCTTGCAAGACAGGTGGGCTTGTCTTTTTGTCCTGCCCTTGTACTTTTTTGTCAAGCTCTGGCATAGTTTTATCCTTTCCGAAAATTATAAACTTACATAATCCTGCTTTTCTGTTATGCTTTTTATAGCAGTCTTTTTGACAGTTTCAAGAGAAAAAGTATAATTTCGTTCACAAGTTGTATGGAGGTTTTTGCATGATTACTGCGAATGAATTGCGAAATGGTAAAGCTTTCGAATTAGATGGAGAACTCTTTGTAGTTACTTCGTTTCAACATATTAAGCCAGGCAAGGGTTCTCCCTTTGTCCGAATAAAAATGCGTGGCATCAAAAGCAACTCCACTATAGAGCGCACCTTTAGACCTGACGAAAAGATACAAGATGCCTATCTTGAAAACAAAAAAATGCAATATTTATACAAAGATGGTGACCATTACGTTTTTATGGATACTGAAAGCTACGAGCAGCTCTCATTGTCAGAAAAAGAGCTTGAAGAAGAATCCTCCTACCTTATTGAAAACAACTTTGTTGACATATTGTTTTACAACGATCAAGCCATCGGAGTAGAGCTACCTACCAGTATCAACCTTCGAGTCACTCGCACCGAACCTGGCTACCGCGGCGACACTGCTCAAGGTGGAAGCAAGCCAGCCACTCTTGAAACCGGTCTCGAAATTCAAGTTCCGCTTTTTATTGAAGAGGGTGATCTATTGAAAGTCGATACCCGTAGTGGAGAGTATATTGAACGGGTCAATAGCTAACAAGCTCCAATATGTCCGACTTTTCAAATGCCATCAACCAAGAATTGCATGACAGAGTCTTTGTACTGCTATACCAAAGCGAATTTCGAAATGATCCCATTGACATACTCAATGAAATGACTTTCTCTGATGATTTTGTGATGTTGCCTATCAACGCTCCTGTAATCCGTCTTGTTCAGGAAATCCTTGAGAAAAAGTTTGAGCTTGACGCTATCATCGAGAAATTTCTTGTCAACTGGACGATGGACCGTATCACCACCAGCGATAAAGAGGTGCTAAGAATAGGCATTTACCAGCTTTTATTCCGCCCCGAGCAAGATCCAAGAATTGTGATTGACCGATCAGTTCGAATTGCAAAAAAATATGGTGACAAAGATTCTGGCAAATTTGTCAATGGCTTACTCGGAGCAATCTATCGAAAACATGTGCAAGAACAAAATCATCCAGACCCTGATACCTAATTCCTTTTAAATATTAAAAAAAGGAGCTTGTTATGTTTGATTTAAATGAGATGGATGCTTTTTTTCATGAAAAACGGCAAAAAGTGGAGCAATCTCTTCAAGTTTGCATGGACGAACTCAAAGAAAAAACAGTCCTTTATGCTTCGATTTCCTATAGTTTGTTTTCCAGCGGAAAAAGAATCAGACCCCTTCTGCTAATATCTGCCTACGAAACCCTATCTTCAGGGAAGGATATTCAAAAAGCCATGATTCCTGCTTGTGCTATTGAGCTTATTCATACCTACTCCCTGATTCATGATGATTTGCCCTGTATGGACAATAGCGATACGCGAAGAGGCAAACCAAGCAACCACATCCTGTATGGAGAAGATGTTGCTTTGCTGGCAGGAGACGCACTTCTCACCCATGCTTTTACGCTTTTATCGAGCGCAGATACCCAAAGCACTCTAAATCCAAGTCAAGTGGTCGAGTTGATTCAATGTCTTTCACAACATAGTGGAATAGCTGGCATGGTGGAGGGTCAAGCTTTCGAGTTGATGCAACAAGACATGAAAATAGAAAGCTTGCATTACATCGACGAGCACAAGACAGCTGCGTTGTTTTCGTCTGCTCTCATTATGGGAGCCATTCTCGCTGAAGCTCCCACAAACATTAAAGACACTATGGGCAAATTAGGTCGATCCTTCGGTCATGCCTTCCAAATAGCTGATGATCTGGCAGATTACCAAGAAGGCGATACTGCACCCAATATCGTAAAACTGATAGGCAAAGAAAAAAGCCTCGACTTATACCATCACTACCTTAAAGAAGTCAATTCCTATCTCGACCATCTTCGACCTATATATCCCTATGCATCTCTCTACAACATCATGCTCCTGATGCAGGAAAAAGCAAAGTTCTAAAAAAATGAAAAAAGAAGCTCTTGATTTTATTAGAAAAGCCACTGAAATTGAGCTTTATCAGCTTTGTGATGAGCTAAGAAATCTGATTATCCAAACGGTATCAAAGCATGGGGGTCATTTGTCTTCCAATCTTGGAGTCATTGAGCTTACAGTTGCCTTGTTAAAGTGTTTTGATCCCCTGATAGACGATATCTTGTTTGATGTTGGCCATCAATCGTATGCCTACAAAATTTTATGTGATCGATGGGACCAGTTTTCTGGATTAAGGCAGGAGGGTGGTATCAGTGGTTTTCCCGACCCCCGTGAAAGCCCTTTTGATAAATTTATCTCTGGGCATTCCAGCACTGCTCTGGCTATAGCTTCGGGTTTTGCCATTCAAAAAAAGCTAGAACAAAGGTCCTCTCATACCATTGCTATCTTTGGAGATGGCTCCATTACTGGGGGAGAAGCTTTCGAATCCCTCAACAATATAGGTCATCACCAACTTCCCTTAATCGCCATCTTAAACGACAATGAAATGTCGATATCACAAAATGTAGGGGCTATGGCAAAAGCTTTTTCACGTTTTCGAAGCAGTCAAACCTACTATAAGCTCCGAAAAAGTTATAAACAACACCTTCGACAATGGGGAGGTTTTGGTAGCTTTCTCGAACAAGTTGGAGAAAAAGCCAAATCAATGATCAAACAAGCCTTATTCCCAGAAATGTTTTTTGAAGAGTTTGGTTTTTTCTATATTGGTCCAGTCGATGGTCACAATATCAGCGAAATGTGTGAAATGTTTCAACGAGCAAAAAGTATCAACAAACCAGTCTTGATCCATACCTATACCCGCAAGGGCAAGGGTTTTCATTATGCAGAAAGCAATCCAATACTATTTCACAGTTCTCCTTCATTTATCATCGAAAATGAATGTTGCAAAACCAAGCCCAGTGGTGAAACATTTTCTCAAATTTTCGGGAGCACTCTGCTGGAGATAGCCAACGAAAACTCAAAAGTCATAGGCCTTACTGCAGCTATGTCGGAGGGCCTTTGCATGTGTGAGTTTGCAAAACATCATCCTGATCGTTTTTTTGATTGTGGGATCGCTGAACAGCACATGGTATCCTCTGCCTGTGGAATGGCTCACAAGGGTTTACGCCCTATAGTCGGTATCTATGCTACCTTTTTACAAAGAGCGTATGATCAGATCATTCACGATTGCTGTATACTTAAAGAAACTGTGATATTCGCTGTTGATCGAGCTGGAGCAGTTTCTGATGATGGCCCAACACATCAGGGTATCTTTGATTTATGCAGTCTGATTCCAATACCAAATACTATTCTCCTTGCTCCATCCAATGCAGATGAATTAAAAAAAATGATGCAATGGTCGCTTGCTCAAGATCAGGGCCCCATCTTCATCCGCTACCCCAAGGAGACTGCCCCCCAGGATATAGATCCCTTACCCATCCAACTGGGACAAGCATCCTGCCTTAAAGAGGGAAGTGATTTAAGTATCGTTTTCCTGGGTCCCTTTAAAGATTTAAGCTTTGAGGTAGCTCAAAAGCTTGAAAAAAATCATATTTATCCTCGAATTGTTAATGCTCGTTTCGCAAAACCCTTTGATCAGAGAATGATCTTGAAGTGTGCTCAAGAAACACGTTTGATGGTTACAATTGAAGATGGGATATTGGAGGGAGGCTTTGGTCATCAAATCAGCACTTTCCTTTCCCATCACCACCCCATACCTCATATCCATTTTGCTTTAGGATCTGTTTTTCCCACCACAATGAAAAGAAAAAAAATATTAGAGCTTTCCGGAATTTCTGTAGATAATATATACCAAAGCATTCTTAAAATAATGGAAAGTTGAGGCTTTGGTTTGAGAATTGGGATTTATTTTCGAAAACGGATTGATCATTTAATACGTATCGCACACAACATCGCCAGCTTTGTTACTTCAAAAGGTTCTGAAGTGCTTGTCGCCCCAGAGATACAGGATATATTTCCTCAACATCCCATTTATAAAAATCAAGACTCCGGGCAGAAACCTGACCTTTTACTCAGCCTTGGAGGTGATGGCACTTTCCTCCATGCCGCTCAATATGCTCTTATGGAAGATCTTCCCATCATAGGTATCAACTTTGGATTTACCGGTTTTTTGACCAATATCGAAAAAGAGGAAATATTCCAGTCCCTGGAACTAATTCTCGAAGGTAAATTTGCAATCGAATCCAGCTCCTCTCTCAAATCCAGCATCCAACGCAATGGAGAGCTGGTTAAAACCTACGCCTGCCTTAATGATTTTGTTCTCCAAAAAGATCCCATCGAAAAAATACTATCCATTGAAGTCTATCTGGGTTCGCAGAAAATTGCTTCTTTCAGAGGCGATGGCATCATTATCTCCACTCCTTCAGGATCTACTGCATATTCTCTTTCAGCGGGGGGTCCCGTAGTTGATCCCACCTGTAAAGTGTATGTCCTTACTCCTCTTTGTTCTCATAAGCTTAGCGGAAGGTCATTGATTGTTCCTGAAAAAGAAAAAATCTTCATCAATGTTTTTACCAAAGGAGACAAAACCCGCTTTATACGAGATGGAACTTCTGAATTTATCCTCAAAGATCTTGATAGAATTTCCATTCAGCGTCATCATCGTTCATTAAAAATGATTGTGCTCCAGGAAAAGAATTTTTATCACACATTAAACCAAAAGTTTCAATGGGGTTTTTGAGTCTTGATTAAAGAAATTCACATCCATCGTTTTATTTTGAGCCGCGACATACTCCTCATACCTGGAGAAGGTCTAAACGTATTCAGCGGGGAAACAGGGGCAGGTAAAACCCTTATTCTCAACGCTATCCGCTTTGGTCTGGGTGATTCTACCAACAAAGAACAAATTTACCATCCCAGCGAAAGCCCCCATGTCCAGATTACCTTTGCCATTCCTCGTGAAATGCATCACAATGAAGACGAATTCCCCTATACTGAATCTGAATGGGTTTGCGAACGTTACCTTAGCTCCTCGGGAAAAAACAGAACCAAAATCAATGGGGTGATGGTTCCTATAAAAGAGTACAAGCGGATTCTGAAAAAATTGATATCCATACATGGTCAGCATGATACCAGCCACTTGTTTTCCAAAAAAAACCAACTTCAGCTGTTTGATCGATTTTTTGGCAAAGAGTTTTCAGAACATTTAAGTTTCATTCAAAAAAACAGAAACCTTTATCTCCATAGCAAGGAAGAGCTCCTCGCTTGGCAAGAATCAGAAAAAGAGCGCATAAACGAAATAGATTTTATCACTTATCAGATTAATGAAATTGAAGCTGCCAAGCTAAACCAAAGTGAAGAAGAGAGTCTCATGGCAGAAAGAGATATTCTTGCCAATTCACAGCGAATTATCGAAACTTTATCCAAAATTCAACAACTTTTTAACGAAGCCAATCGGCAGGGTTTTTCTATTGAACAAACTTTTCACCGGTGCATCCAGCTTTTATCAAGTATCTCAGACTATACTCCCAACTTAAAACAAAGTTTTGAATCGCTCCAAACCTGCTCTTCCATCCTCAAAGACCTATTGCACGACTGGAGCAGGGAGCGAGAGCTTATTGAAAGCAACTATAATCTTCAACGCTTGGATCAAGTGCTTAGCCGTATTGACCTGATTCAAAACCTTAAGCGAAAATACGGGAATTCGATTGCTGAAATATCTTCAACGCAAATGCATCTTAAAGACAAACTTCAAAACCTGGAACAAGCTCAAAACAAACGTGATCATTTGAGCCATCTGCTTAATGACTTAGAACAGAGTTTAAGCTTTCATGCTTCAGAACTGAGTTTCAAACGAAAATCTTTAAAATCGAAATTTGAAGAAGAAGTAAGTAAAGAATTAGCTGATCTCGGAATGGACAAGATACGTTTCGAAGTCTCCCTCGACATGGAGTTACGTGACAGTGTTAGCTCCCTTCCCATTGACCAACAAAATGTTTTCTTGCATGATAATGGAATAGACAGCTTGAGTTTCCTTATTTCAACCAATCCTGGGCAGGCTTTGTTGCCTCTCGCCAAAATTGCTTCTGGCGGTGAACTCTCCCGCATTATGCTCGCTATTCAAAGCATGCTTGGGAAAGTCGATCAAACTCCCAGTCTCGTTTTTGATGAAATAGACACAGGCATAGGAGGACAAATAGCACATAGCATCGGAGATAAACTTCAATCATTAGCCACCAACCATCAGCTTATTTGTATTACCCACCTTCCCCAGATTGCAGCTAAAGCTCATGTACATTTCAATATTAGCAAAAACACAACAAAAGATCACACTTTCATTCAGTTAAACCGCTTAAACGAAGAGGAACGAATCAAAGAAATCAGCCGAATGATTGGTGGAAATGAAGATTCCGAGATATCCTATATGCATGCAAAAGAAATGTTAAACAGAGGAAAACATGAATAAACCAAAACAAACTGCAATCATTGTAGGGGACCGCAATACTCCCCAAACCACCAACGAGATGGAGCTATTGCTAAAAACTTTAAACATTGAAAGTGAAGTCATTTTTCCAGTGGATTTAAGTAAGATCCATCCTGCTACCTTTATCACCAAAGGCAAACTGGAAGAGCTCAAAAACCTTGCTTTAGCCCTTAAAATTGACCTGATTGTATTCGACGATGAGCTTTCCTATACACAAATACGCAACTTAAGCAGAACGACCAATGTGCTCATTGTGGATCGACCAAGAATTATTTTAGATATCTTTGCTTCCCGAGCCACCACCAAAGAAGGTAAAATTCAAGTTGAATTAGCTATTCTCCGAAAACGACTTCCTGAAATTGTCCATCAAAACAAAGCTTTCGATCAACAAGTCGGTTTTATCGGTGGAAAAGGACCTGGAGAACGCAAGGCAGAAATTACTCGACGCTCTATCTATCAAAAGATACATCAACACAAGATTCAACTCAAAACCCTCGAAAAACAACGAAAAACTAAACGTGACAAACGTATTGATTCCGATCTGCTTCTCATATCCATTGTTGGCTATACCAATGCCGGGAAATCCACCCTATTTAATGCTTTAACTCGAGATCAAACACCTACCGATGATTTGTTGTTTCACACCCTCGAGACCAAAACCCGTCAAGGCTATCTCAATAAAAGCATTGGAAACGTGCTTTTTAGTGATACCGTTGGCTTCATAAGAAAACTACCTCACGAATTGGTTGAAGCTTTCAAAGGAACGCTTGAGGAAATACAATTCGCAGATCTGATTATGATTGTGCTTGATGTATCAGACCCTGACTTTCCCATACATTTAAATACCGTTTATCAGACTCTAAAGGACTTGAAAGCCGATCACATTGATCAGTTATTGATTTATAATAAAGCAGATTTGTATCCTGAAAAAACCAACTTCAACTCTCTCGTCAAACAATACGGAGACGGAATCTTGATTTCAGCTTTATCCAAAGAAGGTCTGCCTGAGTTAAAACAAAAAATCACCCAAAAGATAGAAGATAGAATTAACAAAAAGACTAATGAAGCTTGATCCCTTTCCCTCCCTTCAGTTTTTTTCAGACCATATTCTGCTCCTGGATCAGCGCTTGCTACCCTTTCAAGAAAAATACATCCATCTTACCCAGCTTACAGAATTAATTGATGCCATAAAAAACCTCGCAATTCGAGGGGCTCCATTATTGGGCTTTGCAGGTTTGTGTGGTTTGTACCTTGCTAGTTTGCGGTGCAAAAACAGAGCTGATATGGATAGCATGGTTTTAAAACTGTCCACAGCAAGACCAACTGCAATTCAGCTATCCTCTTGTGTTGATTCATCCTATGCCAAACATCGTCATTTAAGCCTTGAGGAACAAAGTTTAGTTTATTTTACTGAGGCTAAAGAATATGAACTACAAATGTTTGAAGACTCAGAAAACATCGCAAAGAATGGACAGGAACTTGTAGCTGACACTTGTAGTATCCTTACCCATTGCAACACGGGATCTCTGGCAATGCACGGCTGGGGAACAGCTCTGGGGGTGATTCTATATGGTTCGAGTGTTTTGGGTAAAGATTTACAAGTTTACTATACCGAAACTCGTCCCTTACAACAGGGGCTTCGTTTAACCAGCTTTGAATTACATCGTCATCATATAAAAGCTACTTGTATCACAGATAGCTCTGCAGCTTATTTGATGCAAGAACGCAAAATTGATCTTGTGATCACGGGTGCAGATCGAATTGCACTCAATGGAGACACAGCCAACAAAATCGGAACCTATATGCTTGCCTTGAGCGCATACTACCACCAGATCCCATTTTACATCGCTGCTCCCACCTCCACTATCGATTTTAGTGCCACCAGTGGAAAAGATTTCGAGATCGAACTTCGGGAAGCCTACGAGTTTTTCCAATGTGCTTCAGGAAAGCAAAACCCCCCGGAATACTTCAAGGCTCTTAATCCAGCCTTTGATGTATGTCCAGGGGATCTTATCAGCGCTTTTATTACTGAAAAGGGGCTTTTGCAAGCCCCTTTTTAATCCTCAAAAGTAGTTAACTTTTTATTGTAATCTCCCGAAGCTCTGCATTCCAGTCTAATTTTGCTCCAAAGGTTTCACTGATAAAACGTAAAGGCACAAAAGTGCGTCCTGACGTGATTTCTGGGGGAGCGTCGAGTTTTTGTTGAGTTTCTCCCATTTTACCTTCTTCACGAATAAAGACATCAACTGAGCCAATCACCATACGAATAACAAAACGATCTTTCTGAATGGTGATTTGTCTAAGATTGCCATCCCAGTCGACCTTGGCTCCGAGTGCTTCACTAATAAAGCGAATAGGAACCATGGTACGTCCATTTTTGATATAGGGTGGAGCATCAAGCGTCTTGTCTTGATGGTTGACTTGTGCAAGATTGGAGCCAATACGGAGTTTTATCAGAGTAATAAGACTGACTTCCAGGTAAATGGCAGTGGTGTTACTTGCTTTATCGATCGCAATGACTTCTATTGAGTTGAAGCCATGGAGAAGCTCATACTCGTAAGAGAATTTACCTTCTTCATCAATTACAACATCTTGAGTATCAATAGTCAAGACAGCACCAGCTTCAGTTTTTCCTTCAATTAAAACAAGTTTTTGAGTTACCTCTTCGGGGATGGGTTTGATATCAAGTTTTGGTGCCAGTGTGTCTAGCGTAACCAAGCGCATGATTTCAGTTTCGAGACCTTTACGATTGGTAGCTTTGAGTTGAATCAGGTTTTGCCCTTCCTCTAAGACCATCGGAAACACAAAAGAACCATTCTTTTCAACAGTGATCGGTTTGTCGTTTATAATCAAGCTAGCAGTAGGATCGGTAATGCCCGAAACTTCCAACTCTTTTTTGTTGGTGAGAAAGTTATCTGGAGGATAAGCAAGTTCAAGCTGAGGAGGAAGAGCATCAGGATTACGCTTGACTCCAAAAACCAAACGCTGGCTATGACTTAGCTTAGCTCCTGCAGCGATCAATTCAATAGAAATATCTTTATCCTGGGTTTCAGGTTTAACCGAAATCGTAAGGATGGAATCAAAAGGAACCTTGCCACTGGAAGGCTGAAAATCAGCACTAGCAATATCTGAAGGCAAATCTTTGATACTGAGTTTGACATCTTCCTCAAAATAGGGATCGGGAGTAAGAGAAATTTTATAAGATATGCTTTCGCCAGCCATGATTTCCTGCTCAGCTAAAGCTTCGACAGATAGGTTGAAATTGGGAGGACGAGATTCAACAATTTCAATACGACTCGATAGGCTTTGTGAAATTCTGGATCGAACTGAAAACGCGGTAATGGTAAAAAGTTGTTCGGATTTTGGCTCTGCGTTGGCAGGAATATTGGTTTTAATATCTATTTTAGCGGATTCATAGGGTTTCAAGGTAAATTTGCCATTCCCAGAGGCATCATTTTCTTTTCCATTGACGAAAACTTTAAACAACCATTTATCTTGAGATTTGTTTAACACGCTAATATCAAACACTTCTGAGCGAGTACCCGTATTGACCAGGTAACTACTTACAGTAGATTCTTCGCCTTTGGTCCGTTTTTGGTTTAAGCTATGATCAGAAATTAGATTAAAAGACGCATTGTTGATGATTTTAACAGGTACTTCAGCAGTTTGAAGCACAGTTTTGGTAACATTGTCCTGTACAAAAACAACCAAACTCATGCGTGAAAGATTATAGATATCCAGGATGGTATAATCAACTTCAAGGGTGTAAACGTCCCCTTTTCTTCCAAAATTCTCTCCATTGGTCAACTTCATTGGAGTTCCCAAATAGTCATGTTTGTCGTCATTTGTAGGCGTCAACATATCTCTAACTACAAAATGGTGTAGTTTATCTCCGTTGATTGCATCAAAGGGAATGTCGGTTTCTGTAAGAGCAAAATAAATACGAGGATCACGAAAAGGAACATTATCTAAAGCAGTTATTGTGGCCGAAGCTCTTCCGTTTTTGGCAGATGAATCGTAAAAGTTTTGCACCCCAATGCTTATAATAGAGGGTTGTTTAAGTTTTTCCATTACTTTGGTTCGATAGGCATTGTACATTGTTCGAGCTTTACCTTCTTCTGTGCGTGTATCATCGCTATTGGGTAAACCTTTAAGATAGTCAGTGCCATCAAAATATATAGTAGGGAGACCTTGATCAGACTGATACCACTTCATACGAGCTTCACTATCAATAGAAGTAAGTCTTGGAGAGGGTTCATCCTTGCCTTGAGATTGAACATAGTACTCTAGCCAAACAACCTTTTCTGAACCTAACTCATAATGAAGACGATTCATAGCAGTATGGGAATGAACACAATTGATACACCAAATTGCAGTAAAGAGCTCTCCTAAGACAGTATGAGGCACCAAATCAAGTTTTTGCTTGTAAATAAAAGTGGAGCTTGCTCGTCTTTTTTGGCCCCCACTGGCTGCCTGAGTCTCGATTTCGATTTCATAGCTTCCTGCTTCAATCATACGAGAGGTGGGATTTAATTTTAAAAAGGTGGTGTTGCGTTCGGAGAGATTGATGGAAGGGGGATCAAAAGTGGGGGTGGTGTTGCGTGGAAGACCAAGCGCAACAAAAGAAACAACACCATTGAAGCCGTTCTGTGGAACCACTTTGACAGGGATGAGAAATTCTTCATCAGCAGAAGCTACAAACAAGGGTTGGAGCTCAGTGTAAAAGTCTGGAGCAGAATCAGCTCTGAATTGAAGTGATATTTGCTGGGAAACACTGGTATCGCTTCCTGTTTCTACTTCAACGGTAACTTGTGCGCTGTAATCTTTACCTTGTTCGAGTTTTTCGCCATGAATGGTTACTTTAACTTCCTGAGAGGGAGCATGGAAGCTGGTTGGTTCGATGCTAACAGAAGGATTATCAGCTTTTATGGTACCTTTGAGCATATTACCACTTTGATTGTGGATAAGAAAGGATCTTTCGACTTTAGTGTCAGACTTGACTGATCCAAAATCAAGATAAGAGGGAGTCAGGTGCAACATTTGGGTACCAAAGATATCTGTCATTGGAACAGACAGTACTCTTCGATTGAAGGTATCAGTCACAATCACGCTATGTTTAAAAACGGTAATATCTTGAGGATAAAGAAATGAGCTTTTCAAAAGTTTCGGATTGTAGTCAAAAATCTCATTTCCTCTAATAATACTGGATTCTTTAACTTGGGTTAAAGAACCAAACTTGCCAAAAACCTGGGTTTGCTGAGTCATCATATCAGTAACTTGAATACGATTATTGAGCGTGTCTGCAACATAGACCTTGTTGGAAGCGTCTACATACAAGCCTTTAGGCCCGTAGTAGCTACCGATTTCAAGGCCACGTTTCCCTATTTTGTAAAGAAACTTGCCTTCGTAATCAAACATTTGTATTCGATTGTTTCCAGAGTCGGTAACATATATGACTTGGTTTCGTACTGATATGCTGGATAAAACCATAAACTGACCATCATTGGAGCCAAGGGTACCAAAATGGTGAACGTATTTGCCTTCCATGTCCAAAATTTGGATACGTGAATTGCCTGCATCTGCAACAAATATTTTGTTGTCAGCAATGGCAAGATCGACAGGAATGGTCATCTCTCCAGGCTCACTGCCAGGTTTGCCAAATTTCTTCTCGAAACGACCTTCAGTACTAAAAACTGCAATAAATGAGCTCTCAGAATCGAGTGCATATAGCTTTGAATTGGCATACTCAATGGCTTGTATTTGCTTAAAATTTGCTTTTGCCATTTCTTCGGAAGGAAAAACACTGGCAAAGGCGCCACCATCTTTAAATGATTGAATGTTTTGTTGGACTGCATCCAAAACATAGATTCGATCTTCTGAAGCAGTAACGGAAACAGGCTTTACAAAACGACCGTTAGTCTCTTCTTCTACACCAAAATAACCATAAAAACGCCCATTTTTTTCAAATACAAAGACTCTATTGGCTAGCTGGTCGGAGACGATAATCCTGTTTTCGAGGCTGGTTACATCATAGGGGCTTTTTAGTCCGTCGTAGGTGATTTGCCCTTGATAAACTCCAGCAGTACTAAAGGTTTGAATTCTGCGGTTGAGAGAGTCTACTACGTAGAGAGTAGCATCATCAATCATAAGGCCCTTGGGTTGATTAAAAGCCTTTTCTTCTGTACCAAACCAGCCAAAATTGGAGAGATAATTGCCATCGTGATCAAAAATCTGGATTCGATGATTTCTTGTGTCGGAAACAAAAACTCTATCTTCAGAAACGGCCAGCCCAAGAGGATGATTGAATTCGCCATCCCCTTTGCCAGAGCGACCAAAGGTGGATAGATACTTTCCATTCAAATCAAACATTTGGACACGGTTGTTGCCAGTATCGAGTACAAAAAGCTTTTGTCCAAAGAGAGCGATGTCGGTAGGGAATACCAATTCGCCTTCCTTGCTTCCGAAAGAACCAAATTGCGACTTGAAGTCGCCTTGAGAGCTTATGATCTGAACTCGGGAGTTGGCTGAATCGACAATATAAAGGTTTTGGGGAGTAGAACAAACACCAGCAATACCATCAAACTCTTTTTCGTTTTGGCCGTATCCACCGAAAGCAAGCTGGAAGACATTGCCTCTAATGAAAGCTTGTAAACGATTGTTTTTGCTGTCAGCTACATAAACTCGTTGTTGTTCTACATTGAGATAGGTGGGTTGACTGAAAACACCTTTTTGGAAACCACCAAGACCTATCATTGAGGTTTTAGCGGTATAGTCTACTTCTTCAATTGAAGAGCCCCCCGATGCAATGACAAAGGGTCTGTTGAGCATAAAAACACTGCCCACAAGACAAAGGCTAAGCAAAACTGAAACCCACTTAAATTGTCTATTTTTCATTGTTCAACTCCTAACCAGACCAGGGGGTCTGAAATTAAAATCGGCTTACTTTTTGTTGTTTTCACTTGGGAAATCAACACTCACAGTTTGAGAAGAGGCTTCCCATCCAACTTTAGCTCCTAAAAACTCGGACACATAACGAACTGGGACAAAAGTGCGTCCCTGGACAATTACTGGGGCTACATCGAGAGGTATAGTCTTGGTATATTTTGGTCCAATATTGATCCTGGCTTCTTTTTTGTCTACCCAGAAATAAAGCGTCATATCGCCCAAAATGTAGCTTACACGTCGGGTAGCATTATCCCAAGCAATCTGGGCATTTAGTGCTTCGCCAATAAAACGGAGTGGAACCATAGTGCGTCCACTGGTGATAAAGGGAGGAACATCGAGGGGAACATTTTTGGTTTCTTTGCTTCCAGCAACGGAGGCTTGCTTGGAATTAATCTGCATTTTAACCAATTTCTTTTCAACCACTATCGAATAGACACTAACAGTTTCTTTGAGTTTGGTGTCTGAAGTGGGCCAGATTTCGATTGTAACTTTTGCTTTATCGCCTATTTTTGCAGTATCCATGGGATGCATGGTAATGTGCATTTCTTCATTACGATTGGGTTGAACTCTATTTGGTGATTCCCCTTCGTCCAAAAAACAGATATTTGAATAGCAAAATTGAGTAAACCAATCTGCATCTTGAGGACCCTTAGGAAACTTTTTTTCTGTGATTTTAGCAAATAGAGTAGACACTCTGCGAGTATTATTTGTGAAATAAAAATAAGCTGCGCCAGCTATACCAGGGGTAACGGGCAGAAAAAAATCAGATTCACTAGCTGCACTTTGATTGGACAAACCCTGGGTAGAGCTAAACAAAGTCGCAGATACCATGAGTAAGCAAACTAAAAACAAACTAAAAAATTTACGCATTTCCATTCACACTCCTCAACTAAAATTCTGAATGAATCTAATTTATATGCACTAACCCATCGGTTAAACCTTGATCAAGGTTTAACCGATGGGTCCTCGTCACTACGAAGCTATACACAAAATACAAGGCAAGGCAAGACTTGGTTCAAGTATTTTACTTAACCCGTAAAATAATTTCACCCTTTTTAAACCTTCCGTTGGAATCCTTGGCTTGTATAAGTACTCGATATATTCCAGCTTTTTGGTAGGTATGCTTAAGCACAACTTCATTGCTATCCAGAGCTTGGTCGTTTAAGACAGTGCCATCGCTCCAATTCCAAGTGAAGGTATAATTGCCTGATCCACCTTCGATTTTGAAACGAACACGAACTTCGGAATTAAGACTTATTGTGCCATCAGGGTTGAGATTTTCCACATAGGCTCTGAAGTATAGTGGATTTTCAGCTCCAGGGCAAGGGTGAAGCATGGTATAGAAGGGGAAGCTTTCACTGTAATTGGGATCGGATATAAAAGTTAGGCGATTTTCGAGGAGTGTTGAGGATGAAACTTGAATAGCAGTCTTGCTTAAGCGAGCGTAAATAACTAGATAATGACCATCATTATCGCTAAAACCTGGATATCCTATGGAGTTGCAATCTCTGGAAGGCCAGCAGTCACCAGGGCGAGAGTTCAATGGTTCATTTAAATCGTAGAGATCGATCTTGAGGATTCCATCCGTGAAATATCCTGAGGGCTCAGAAGAAATAAGCTCAAGATTGGGATCAAGACGAACTTCTATACGATTGCGGGAAAGCTTTTCATTTCCAATGTTTTTAATTTGAATACGATACTTTACAACAACATTGCTACTATCGTTTTCTTTGCATGGAGCCTGAACAGAATCAGGGAAAGATCTACGGTAAACTTCGACTTTATGCTGTGAGATTCTTGGTAATACTTCAAGCCGGAAAACAATTTTACGCTCTATATATTTTCCAGATGGAAGCTCTGCAGAACCAACAATAGATACGTCATAGATACCGTCAGGAGTCGTTTTCTCGGTTTTGATGGTCAGTATGGATCTGTATTCGTGGATAACACTGCTACTGGTAGGATTGGGGTCCATCGTATAAGTAGTATTTGGGGGAAGACCCATAACTTCAAAGTCTACTTGTTCATTGAACTCGAAACGGGGTTGAACTGTCACTTGGGTATAAGTACTCTCGTCCTGATAGATAGTAGCATGGTTGGGACGTAAAGAGAGATTGAAGATAGGCTCCTGGATAAGATCCATATTAAAGTTGGCATAGTTACCGAGTAATACGATTTCTGCCCGACTTTCTTCTCGAAGCTCTGAAATCACTGTCATGGGATAGGAACTCAATGGCGTATCGTCGGAAGTGTTGACTCGTATCATGATGGAAGCCGACATACCAGCTGACAAATACACTCGATTGCTGGGGTAAAAATCATAAAAAATACCAACATTGGAGGGATCACCGAATCCACCACCAAACTGGAGGGGTTTCAGCTCTACCCAACCACGGGCACCATTGAGAGATTTAAGGTTAGCTTGATAGTTGGTGGAGTCACCTTGCACGACCACACGGTTGAAAGGTACTACCTCAAGAGAATAAGAGGGTATAACTGGCTCAGGATCAGGTCCAGGATCTTCAAAACTACCCGATGCGACTAAAGCAAAGGGCTGACGACCCGTTGCTGGTTCACCCTGGGGAACGGATAGAGCAACAACTTCCACTTGATACATACCTGTTTCTGGATCGGCGATGAAAACTCCCTCAACATTGTTAAGGTCGTCAGCAATAACAGCTGGGGTAATAGAAACACCATTGTTATTAAAATGATTACCACGATATACGTTTCCAAGAGGGTCGCGCACCACAAGATTCAAGTCGTTAACCAAAGCTTTGGAAGCTCCAGGAGTGCCAGGAGCATCAGTATATACCAGGTTGACTTTAAGAGGTTTGGTTGAATCGTATACTTCGATATTAACAGAATAAGTGTCACCAGTCATTAATCCATTGGTGCCAGTAACATCCCAGTAATTGATGCCAGGCTCGGTAGATTTTTCAACATCCACGCGACCCCATCCTAATGCAGAATTGGGGCATGAAACAGGCTGATTGTTTTGGTTGACTAGTCCATTGGACTTAGCTCCATGGATTAATAAAGCTTTAAGTAAGGCAGCAGAAACATTTCCATATTTTTGTCGCAATAAAGCAAGAGAACCAGAGGTAACAGGAGTAGCCATGGATGTACCACTCTTGTTAGTGTAAGCATTGGGATCGACAGTAGAACGAACTTGTTGTCCTGGAGCTACAATATCTGGTTTGATTCTGCCGTCGCCAGCAGGACCTCTTACAGAAAAAGAAGCAAGTTTGTCTGGATTCAAGCCAGCTTTATTGTTTTCAGTTGCACCAACTACAATATTGTTTTTTGCGTTTGCCTGATATCCAAAAGAATAGACACCTGTCTGATAATTACCTGAAGCGAATAGTATTGAAAAGTCTTTTCGTTCCCATAGAAATGTATCCATAACCACGGCATCAGATGCATAGGTGTTTGAATTTGCGTTACCCCAACTGTTGCTATGAATACGAGCCCCAGAATTATAAGCAAGATTAAAGTACTCAATTAGGCTATGGTTTGGACCAGCTGGTGGTAAATTTTGAGGAGGACCACTACTAAAGTACATTTTTTGAATAACCAGATTTGCTTTATAAGCCATTCCTCTATATTGCTGATTATCTGGATCGTTGCCTGCAATAGTCCCTGCTACATGGGTACCATGGAGGTTCCCATGGGCTCCACTGTCAGACCAATTGCTATCTGCTGAATGATGAGCAACGATTTTGCCAGGATCCTTAAAAGCATTGTGAAGCGTAAGTTCATCTCCAGTAGATAGTCCAGAGTCAAGCACAGCCACAATTTGTCCTTCTCCTGTAAGCCCTAACTGTTTGTCGTTGTGAAGATTGTCACGAATATTGACTACCTGCGCAGCTTCAGCATTAAACAATTTTGCTTCAGCTTTTTGGGTGATACTAATAATCTTTGAATTAAGAGAATAAGCTCCCAAACGATTGGTATGTTGGGATTTAAGCTCAAGAAACCCTAGTGATCCTATCTTGGAGAAAGTAGCAAGCTTTGTATCGATCTGATGATTGTTGAGAAAATGGTGGAGAACAAAATCATGAGAAGTGATTAGTGCTAGATCAACCACGGAAGAGCCAATCGCCTGAAGCTCGGGGGAAATCTTCAATACTGGAGGCAAGTAGCCAACCATGGAAACGTAACTTTTCTCGCGCAGTGTTTGCGCCAATGAACCAGTAGTTTTTACAAGATATCCGAAATCAGCAACGGGAAATAAGGTATATTCGTTTGGGTTTAGTTCGGTAATCCATTCGTTTTTGATGGGTCCAACGAACTGAAGCAAAAAGATAGCTTCGTCCTCGGGAGCATAAACTCCTATGGAACCCTTTAATGCTTGGGGGTAGATGATATTCTTTTGAGTGTCGGGCTTAAACTCGTAGCCACCAAAACGAAGAGAACCAATGCCCGATATATAGGTAAATCGAACTTTGTTCTTTTTTAGAAAAGTTTCTTGTTGATCGTTGATCTGGGTGAGGAAAAAGGATTCGTAGGTTTCGATGATTTGAAAACCAGAAATCCTGTATTGATCAATAACTTCGGCTCTGTTTTCATAGATAAGGATATGGCGAGGATTGTTTGCAAATCCGTGTTGAATGTTGGTCAAACACCATGAAAAAAGAAATACAAATACCATCAATAGAGTAAAAGTTCTATTCTTAACCATTCTTAATACTCTCCTTTTCAAAAAGAGATTAGCTACCATAAACCCAACAAATTTTTTACAATCACGACTTAAATATATAAAATATCCATGCCCAAAGTCAAGCATCCAGCAAAACCATTTTCATTTTTGGCCTATTTTTTGCTTTACTGCTATAAAATGAGGTGAGAAATCTTGCAATACCTTGATATTTACTATATTAAACAATATAATTATGCATGAATAGTAAGGATTTTCAACCTGCCAACCGTAGAATTACCATTTGATGCGGGTGGAAGTTAGGGAGGAAAAGATGAGTACGCTGCTTCAAAAAAAACTAGCGTGGCTTTTCTTGTTATTTTTTGTTACATTTTTATCTACACCATCTTTTCCTGCAAGTGCATCCAATCCCAGATCAGATGAATTTAAAATCAAAGTTCTCTTGTCCAGCAAAAAATCTCCCATTGAATTGAGCAATAACAGCAAACAATGGCTAATATCCCCATCAAGCTCTCCCTACACAAACCTAACCCTACATTCTGCTCAATTGATATTCGATATACTGGGTAATCCAAATCAAACCATTCTTTTTTCAAGATCAAATTCATCGTGGAGCTGGGATCAAGCTTTAAACCAAGTACAAGCATTGAAGTCCTGTCTTAAAGGTAGTGGCTTAAAAGTATTCATAGGCATTTCCGACAATAATCAATTTTTTCTTGATATTGGTCCTTTTGAAAAAAATAAGGATGCAGCTTTTATTTGTAGTCTCCTTCAATCCTCCGGACATCTTTTTACAGTACAAGATAGCACCACTGGTCAAGCTTGTATCTCTATTGGTTTTCAAGAAAACTCATTTCATCTTAAGTCTGATTATTTCGTCTTAAATCAAGACAAAGTCCCAGTTTGGGAGATATCCACTCCCAGCAACGAAACTATCAATTTTGCCTCTCGTACATATCCTGAAAAATTAATCCTTGCATATTCTCCCTCCCAAAGCTTATTGCTTGTCAACGAATTATCAATCGAAGAATACCTTAGAAGTGTAGTTCCAGCAGAAATGCCAAACAATTGGCACCTAGAAGCTTTAAAAGCTCAGGCAGTAGCTAGCAGGTCTTTTGCGCTTTCACGTGTCCTTCAAGCCAGAAAAGTGAAAGCTCTATATGATGTGACTGACGATACCTACACCCAGGTTTATCTTGGATGTAGGTACTTTCCATCAAGTGACAATGCAGTAAAAGCAAGTAGAAACGAAGTTCTTGTCTTTAATAATCAAGTAATTGAGAGTGTCTTCCACTCTACCAGCGGAGGGCACACTGAAAATAATGAACTAGTTTGGTCAGGAGGAGCAAGACCCTATCTCCGAGGGGTTGTTTCTGAAGGAGAGGAGGGATCTCCTCACTTTACATGGTACAAAAGTATCAAACAAGAGCAATTTCTCATCGAAATAAACAAATACCTTTCTTCTGAAGGACGCCCTGAACGTCTTTCATCCCTTGAGTCCTTAACTATCACTGAAACTGGGGCTTCACCACGAGTTCGAAAAGTTTCACTCCATCACCAAAAAGGGGCTATCGAACTCAGTGGTTCTGAATTCCAAGCTATTTTTTCATTGAAAAGCACCTGGTTTAATATTTTGATATGGAAAGACGATTATTCCTCTGCCTGGTGGAAAGACTATATGAATCCTGAAAACAAAGACTCCACAACTCTTTATATCTTTGGAAGAGGATGGGGTCATGGGGTTGGAATGTCCCAATATGGAGCTGGAGCTCAAGCCAGAAAAGGTTTAAATTATCATCAAATCCTTCAACATTACTTCCAGGGAAGCCAAATTGATCAAATGTCTCCTTACCTCCCAGCATCCCAAAACTCTTCGAGCATAAATGGTTCCTATTCCCCCTATTCTTCAAGTTGTCACCTAAGCTTTTCCCCATCAGTTATCAATAATGAGCTTCATGAGCAATGGAAGCTTGAATTACTTATATCATCAAGTAGTAGTATGCAGGGTTTTTCCCTGGACCTGGTATTTGACCCCAACCATTTAGACATTAATGAAAACGACATCAGTGAAGGAACTTTTTTAAATGCAGGCGATAAAACTACCCTGTTTCTCAAGAAAAAAGAAAACAACAAGATTCATATTGGTTTGGCTCGTGAGGGTAAAGCTGGAGGAGTGGTCGGTGAAGGAGTATTACTAATCATCGAAGGTAGGGCTCTAAAAGAGGGCAGTAGCGAGATACAACTCCAACAACTCCATGTATTCAACAGCCAACTGGAAGAGATTGAAGCCAGCTCAGACAAGGCTCTGATTGTTGTTAACAAAAAAGACCTTATCCCACCCAAAACCCTAATCATTGAATACCCTCCTCGGTTTAACAATCAGGCTTTTGTAACTTTCCGCTGGATAGGAAGTGACAATGAGAGTAAAATTGAAAACCTTTTCTATTCTTATCGCATCAATGAAGAAGCCTGGTCAATTTTTTCCAAGGATACCTTATACACATTTCATTTAAGCAATGACGGAGCCTATGTCTTTTCTGTGAGAGCAAAAGATGAAGCCAATCTTATCGATCCCTCCCCTCCAGTCTATACCTTTTATATTGACACCAAGCCCCCTTTGCTTGAGTTGGATCCCTTTCCCAATCCCACCACCAAATCAGAAATATTGATCAAAGGAAAAACCGAAGCTGACGTTACTCTCCTGGTTAATGCCATAAAGTACCCAGTATCTTCCTTGGGCAATTTTGAATGCCTTATTCCCTTAAAAAATGGAGACAATTTAATTCGCTTCATCGCTATCGATGAAGCATCAAATACCAGCACCCAAGACCTTCTTATCACTCGTAATCCCTTTCCTTCTGTGGAAATTTCTCTCAGCATAGGTAGTCGCAAGGCTATGGTCAATAAAGAAATCAAAACCTTGGAAATAGCACCATTTATAGAACAAAACAGGACTTTTGTACCCTTACGCTTTATTGCAGAATCTTTTCAATCCAAAGTTGACTGGTTCCCAACAGAAAAAAGGATTCTCATTTCTCTGGATCACCCCCTGGTTCAAAAGAACATTACCCTTTGGCTTGGTTCAAAAACAGCCTTGATTGACGGAGAAAAAGTTCCTCTCGATGTTCCCCCTTTGCTAAAACCTCCTGGAATTACCTTTGTACCTATACGTTTTATTGCTGAGAGTTTTGGCTCAAAAGTTGAGTGGTTTCCTCAAACCCAAAGCATAAACATAATTTTTCCTGACCCGGAAAAATTCAACAAGCATGATCAAAGTCTGAGAAAGTTGGTGATTACTCATGAAAAATAGATTCATATCTTTGATACTAAGTGTAATGCTGCTATTGCCTTTTCCTTATCTTCGCGCGTCGGCCGAACAAACTCCAACTCAACATTGGCCAATGTTCCGACAAAATGAATCAGGAACTGGGGAAAGCAGTGTCTCGCTGAAAACAGACTCAATGCTGGAACAATGGAGATTCCAAACTGGAAGTTCAATCTCTTGCTCCCCCGTTGTTAGCCAGGGCACCACATACGTTTTATCCGACAACCGAAAACTATATGCCCTGGAAACAGAAAGTGGCCAAAAAAGATGGGAGAGCGAAGAATTTATCAATTACCCCCTCCCTCTGGGTGCCCCAACCGTTAGCAATGACAGAATATACTTTCTTACTGGAGGAGCTTCAGACAGACCTTCTTACCTCTACTGCTACTCCACTGAAGGGTATCGTTTATGGAATTTTGCTGCCTTTGGCCAGTTTAGCAGTCATTCCCCCTTGGTATATGGCAACAAAATCTTTGCTGGTGCTTCTACTGATATCCTTTATTGCATCAATGCAGGAGGCAATCAAATATGGCAAAAAGCACTAAACTCTCCGATTTTAAGCACTCCAGTTTTAGGTGCTAACAGAGTATTTACTGTAAGCTCCAAAGGTAGGGTATATGCTTTTGACTACGAAAGTCTTGCCGACCTATTTGAAGTTGACCTGCCATTTAATAGTCCGAGTGAATGTAAATCATCTCCTGTATTCTATGATGGGGTACTGTATATTGCCTCAAAGTCAATCAACAACAAAGGTGAAATCTTCGCCATCAATGCCTACACTGGTGAAATTATTTGGCGATCAGGACCTTTAGCAAACTTTGTTTCTTCCTTGACCGCCAACACTAACTTCCTTTTCATTGGATCAGAAGATCACGTTTTGTATGCCATTGGAAGAGCTGATGGCAAGGTAAAATGGAAATATTCCTCTCGAGGTCGTATTTTATCTACTCCAGCTATAAGTGAAGATAAAGTTTTCTCTGCTTCAGCTGATGGCAACATTTATGCTCTAGATTTTAAAGGAGAGCTTCAATGGAAGTATGCCCTTGGAGGAGAAATTATCACCTCCCCCGCTATCAGCAACAACAAACTGACCATTACCCAATCCAACAACGTGGTTACCTTTGCAGATAACATCGATTTCTCCATTTCTGCCCTACCCTCAGAACTTAGTTTATACCAGGGCGAAGAAACGAATATAGCTTTACAGATCCAATCTTCAGGTAGTATTTCTCAAAATGTGTTTCTTCGTACAGACAGTGTACCTTTGGGTTTTGAAGCAATCATCAGCCCCAATATTCTGAAACTTTCAGAGGGTCGCGGTAATGCTTCCTTAAAGCTGAAAAGCAACAAAGAAACCAAACCGGGAACTCACACTTTTTTCGTTATTGCTGAAACTGCAGGTCGGAGCAGGAAGGTCAGAATCACTGTAGAGATACTGAAAATTTCAGAGGGTAGTTTTTACATTCAGATGACCCCACAAACAGCTGAAGTCAATGCGGGTAATGCTGTGGTATACCAAGTTGAAGTTGGAAGCAGGGATCAATTCAGAGGTAGTGTGCAACTATCCGTTTTATCCCCCCCCTCAGGATTTCAATGCACTTTTCAGGAAGCTCGTTTAGAAGTGCCAGGAATAACCAACTTAGTAGTGTTTGTCGATATCACTGTAGATCCAGACAGATACTCCCTTACCGTGGAGGGCTTGGGAGGTGGAAGAAGAGAGCTAAGTCGTGCATCCCTGGTTGTTCAGGGCACCAAGAGATTTGATTGGCCTGGTTTTGGAAACTCAAACCAACTCACCAATTACACCAAAGAAGCTGTTTCTCATGCTCTTGAAACCAGATATATTTTTCAAGCAGAGGGCGCGATTCGTAGTCAAGCCGCCATCGTCGGTGACACCGCCTACTTTACCTCAGAAATTCCTCGAGCCTCAAAACATCATGCCACCAAACTATATGCCATAGACATACGATCTGGTGAATTAAAATGGGACTACTTCCTTGGTATTTCATCCAAAACACTTCCAGATATCGGAGAAGAAGGTCCTGACGATCCTCCTCCCTGGATTTCCTCTCCAAGAATTCACGGTAACAAGTTATTTGTTGGAACTCTTGATGGCTTGTTGTTTTGTATTGACATCACCTCTGGCCGACCCATTTGGTTTAGAAATGTTGGCTCAAGTATCCGTTCCTCTCCCTCTATCGGAGACGATAAAGTATACTTTGGCACTGAAAACAATCGCGTATTTGCGCTTGACATCGAATCAGGTGAACAACGTTGGATGACTGAGTTAAAAGGCCCTGTTCATTCCAGTCCAGCCTTTTACAACAACCGAGTATATGTCAGTTCATATGATAATCACTTACACTGTCTATCATCCACCAATGGTTTGATCTTCTGGTCATTCAATGGGTTTAGATCGAGCTTCAAAGCTTCTCCTTCGGTCGGTGAACAAGGTATCTATATTGGAGGAGCAGGCGAGAATAAATACTTTTATCGCGTAAATCATAATGGATCTGCCAAATGGCAAATTCTTACTGCCGCAGAAATACCTTCCACCGCTGCTTTAGATGAAAATGACCAAACTATCTACTATTTAAATGTTGCCCAACAAGCTAACATACAATTATCTGAACTCACCCGTTTAAACACAGAAAGCAAGGAAAAAATCTGGGGATATGCAGCGGGTGGGGGCGTGATCTCAAGCTCTCCAGTAGTCGCTGACGACAAGATATTGTTTGGTGGTTTGGACAAAGCTTTTAATATTGTTGGCAAAGATGGGCGATTGATCTTCAAACAAGTTCTTGATGCGCCCATACAGGGGAGTCCTTCGGTGGGAAGAGGGGTAGTACTTGTAGGAACAAATAGTGGTAAGCTTTATGCTTTCACTTCGAGCATCATGTTTACGCTCATCCCCGAAAAACAGTTAGTAAACCTATTTCAAGGAGAATCCACTGATATCAATATAAACATCCTAGCAGACTCACCTCTTAAAGCTCCTGTAAAGTTATCAGCAGACAACCTTCCTACAGGGGCTTCGGTAGAATTTCTTCCTCCAGAAGTCAACCAATTTCCAGGTTCAACTATCATGCGCATCAAACTAAATCCACATACGCCCATTGGTAAATATCCCATCACAATCCTTGGCACCAGCGGAACTTATCGAAGAACCACAAGCATAGAACTCAGAGTACAGAATCTTGCTCCAGGAAAGTTTTCACTAAAAACAGCAAGTACTGAAAAAGAAATCAATGCTGGTTCAGCCATTAAGGCAGAGATCTTTGCAGAGCCTTCAGGTGGATTCAATGCTCCCGTAAGTTTTTCTGTAGTGAGTGAACTACCCGACCATATTCAGGCACTTTTCAATCCAAAAACTATAAGCCTTCCGGGTTCCACTACACTTAGCATTCAAGTTCCTGCTACAGCCAATCCACAAAAATTTGAGATGACTGTTCGAGGTGACGGAGGAGGCAAACAGGAAAACTTAGTCTTCTCAGTGTCGGTATTTGAAAACATGACAGGTGATTTTTCTATTCGAGTCACACCTATATCAAAAACGATTTATACTGGAGAAAATGCTGAATATGAAGTTATTGCTGAAGGTTGGGATGGATTTAATGAAGCAATAGAACTCGATGTTGAAGGCTTACCCACTTATCTGCAACCCAAGTTCGAAAGCAAAAAACTCCGAAATGGAGAAAAAACTGTCTTCTCAGTTCTCACAACTCTTGATACTCCAACAGGAAGTTATGCTTTTTCTCTTACTGGTAAAGCACAAAAAACAAGCAAGAAGATCCCTTTAACCCTCGAAATTATTCAAGAAAAGGGAGATTTTTCTTTCAACTTTCCTCCCAATTTCCTCATCAGCATGACTGCAGGTACACAAAAAGATTTTTCGTTCCAACCTACCTTCACCGTTAACTGGAATGCTCCAGTCACATTTAGTATCCTAAACTTGCCTTCCAACCTTCAAGCTCAAATCCTTCCCCCCATATTAGAACCCAAAGCCAGCTCCAAAGAAGTCAAGATTATGTTTACTGCGAGCGAATCGTCTCCTAACGAGACTTACTCACTTTCATTGCAAGGAAGTGGAGGGGGAAAAACTCGTACTGTTCACTTTAGAGTCCAGGTTTTATCCATTCAAGCAGGCTACCTTTCTTATCAAATCAATCCCACTTTTCCACAGATCAAAAGGAATCACGACACTCCCATCGATATAAATATCATGGGAGCGAAAGAAATCAGTTATCTTGAGTTTCGTTTTTCATGGGATCCAATTTTGGCAAGTGTTTCGAGCATTCAGCTCAATGCTGCATTGAGCAATCCTTCAGTAGGTGCTACCCTATCAAGCGAAATCAATCAAGAAAAAGGTTTTGCTCTGATCAAAGTAAGTATTCCAGTGGAGAATTCCATTAGTGGAGATATGCTGTTGATGCAGATATTTATGTCTGGAATCAACAAAGGTGAAATGCTTCTTAAGATCGACGACACCGTTGCTCGAAACAAGACACTCGATTTAATGCCTTCCAAAGGAACCTCAGTATCCAGTCTTGTCACTCTCTATTTACCTGGAGATGTAAATGGTGACGGGAAAGTTGATATTGAAGATTTAGTTTTGTTTGCTCGTGCTTTTGGCACCAAAAAAGGTGATACAAACTATGATGCTCGTGCAGATTTTAATAATGACGGTTTGGTAGATGGATTGGATTTGATACTCCTCGCTTACAATTGGGGAGAAAGCCTTTAAAAAATAAAAAAACCCTCCCGTTCTAAATGGAACGGGAGGGTTTTTTTATACTCTGTTAAGATCTATTTAGCAGGAAGACTCAATCGTTGTATAGTAACCACTTGATCTTTGGCATCCCATTCCACCAGAGATCCAAAAGCCTCTGCAATAAAACGTATGGGTACAAAGGTTCTGCTTTTGTGAATGATTGGGGGAGCATCCAAACGGTAAACCTTGCTACCAACCATTGCAATCGAATTGCCAATCTGCATCGAAATAAACATACCCTCCAAGGCTATCTCAACTGTTTCGCTCTTAGCTTCCCAAGCCACTTCAGCGCCAAAAGCTTCTGCAATAGCTCTCACTGGTACCATGGTTCGACTGCTTCGAATAAAAGGTTCAGCATCAAGAACAACAGTTTTTCCATTGACTACCATTGCCATACGTCCGATGGTAAGTAATATCAGGGTTTTTACATATACTTTCAGCTCAAGGCTCAAGCTTGTCTCATGAGAAAAAGCATTAACTGCTCTTACCAAGACTCGATTGATACCTGGTTCCACTGGGATCCTTGCAGAAAAAGCCCCATCAAGCACTTCAGCTTTAATCTCATTGACATATACCGTCGCATCCTTAGGTTCGACCTGACCTGTTACCGTGTATTCATTTATTTCTGACAAGTCATCACTAAAGGGATCTACTGATATTTCTGGTCCTTTCCAAATAGCTTCTACTTCTGCTTTGACTGTAGTACTCAAGCCCTTCGGATGAGTGGCTTTGAATTCAATCACCTGCAAGCCCTCTTTAAGAAACACTTTAACTGAAAACTTTCCATCGGGTGAAAGATCAATCACCTTTTGCTCTACCAGCAAATGAGATCCTGGCCAGGTCCAGCCGGTAAAAATCATCTCTTTCTCTGCAGTCTGAGGCGGATAGGCATCAAGCTCTAAAGTAGGTGCAATACTTGAATCCCAGACTTTAATTATTGGATTCTGACTTACTTTAGTTTTTTCTAAACTTACTATCAAGTTTTCAGCTTTTTCAGGACTGAGCGTGAAGCTTGCTCTACCTTGAGCATCCAATTCTTCTTTCCATTCCTTATTGCTTCCTTTAATTACTACAAAATCACCCTGGAAAGGCTTATTGCCAGCATCGAAAGCCTGAACAACAACCTCTGATCGTAGATCGGTATAAAGATAATGACCTTTCACCACTTCCAAACGAGCTGTTTGAACCACATCAAACAAGATCAAATTTTGACATGTTTCCAGAGTCTCGTTGATGTAGGGAGAATAGTCAAGTATGCCTTTTACTTGGATCACACCTTCCCCGCTCATCGCTGGAGTCAGTTTAAGAGTTAGTGTCCTGTCGCCAGGCTTTAAAAATACTTTCTCAAGAAGTTTATCTTGATGATAGAACGCTAAACCCTTCATGTATTTTGCATCAGGATCCAGGGTGATCATAAGATGATTTTCCTGTCCGCTAATCAAATCTGGGTTTTCGGGATTAAAAGCCGTATAAGTAAATTTCTTACCTTGCAAGTCAGTAATTTGGTATAAGGGTTTGTGGATTGTAATGCCACTGGGGCTGAAACCAAACCAGTCTAAAGCAAAAGTACCATCAGGTCGATACCTTCGTGGTATTGAATTGCCATGGTCTTCAGGCTTCCCTCCGGCTACATCTGAAAGCTTTGCATCATGAATCAAATTGTTCCAGCCCAATAGACTTCCAACTTGAACAGCATCGCTCGCAAATAAATAAAACTTCACGCTTCCATCGGTCGTAGCATAAGCATCTTGCTTATCTACTTTTTTATCCCCATTCTTATCGCCGAATAAATAGAAGCTATCATAAGTCTGGTTGTACAAACACCCATTTCCAAACCAATCAGGCTTATTCAAAGTACGCTTCTGTTTATCAAACAAAGTGGAGTAAGCTTTATTTAGGGAATATACATCGCTGGATTTTACTTGCTCCATAGAATAAGCCAGATAAAATGGTTTTTCTCTGCATATATCACTCATACCAGTAATATAGGGTATAAAATGAAGTCCTGAGCCCACAAGGTTTTTCCCATCAGCTCCCTTGAGCTGTGCATGAACCTGGTAAAGCCCACCAATCACTGGCTTAGTAACTTCCTGCTTGTCCATATCTTGTAAAGTATAAGTGATCTTGGGATGTTCAACAGATACTTCAGTACTACCAAAACTTCTTCTATCTTTGGTTAGTACCCTAAGCTTAATTTTCCCTGCATCATTAACAACGAAATTCTTAAACCGGTAGATCCCCTGTTTTGCGCTTGAAAAATCATACTGTATGAGATTTGAAGCAGAAAATAGCTTTTCGTTGGATATACCATCGCTCGAACTATTGTGCAGATCCGTTCTCAACCAATAATAATCAGGAAGCGGAGATGGAATATCATCGAAAAACAAGGCAGCTGTTTCATTAACGCTTAGTGAACCATTTTGCGTTAGATCTACGGGAGTGCCATCTTCGCGTTTCACAATAATGGTAAAGGGATCTCCTTTGAATATTTGTTCAGGACTGATACCAGCTGTAAGTTTAGAAGGTAGTGTAGTGATGATTAAATCTTTTTTGGGGCCACTGCTAAATCCTATTGGAATGATAGTTTGCCCGGAAAGATATACTTCATGAGAAAAAAGCTTGCTATCTACAGGGCTCTGATATAAAGGACCAAAAGATCGATCATTATTATCATCTCCGTATTTGTATGCAGTGAGAATGACTGGCAGTATCTCTGCATCATCAATGATATTGTTTTCATTGAAGTCGATACCCACCATATCCACAACACATCGATTTTTCTCGCTTAAACGAAAAGTAAAAAGGCCATTATTCACTTGGAAGGTGCGAGCATCTATCATTCCTCCAGACCAAGTGTTGGTGGCAAGATCATAGGATCCAATGATCTCTGTTTCCCAGTCATTGAAAGATATCTTCCCATCCCCATTGAGATCATCTCTGGAAGAATAAGCAGCAGACGACCCAGTTCCAACAGAAGATTCAGGAGCTCCAGTGAGCCAGCCATCTCCAGAACCCATAAGATGTTCACCATAGGGTGAACGCACCCCTCTGTCTTGCCAGATATAAACCAAAGCATCATTTGCATAACGAGTGTTTTGAATATTGGTATACTCTTTTACCGTGAGAGAAAACTCACTGTCTTTACCATATTCGATGCCTCCAGTCAAACGAGAAAACTCAAGTCCCTGGACAGGGATTCCTTCAATAGGCACATCGCAGCAGTCCACCAGGACAGATTTTCTCCCATCTGCGGTAGTGACTTCAATAGTGACTCGTCCATTGGATATGGGTATAAGTTCGTCGATCACAATCACTCGTGGAATCCCCTGGTAATTCAAGCGTTTTGTATAAGCGAGATATGAGTTGGAATTAGAGGGATAACTCACCTGTTCTCGCATTCCAGGATTGACGATATTGGTCCAATCAGCACCCAGAAGTTCATACTCTTTATAATTGCTGGAGTCAATGGTAATTTCACCAGAATAATCGTAGCTTATGGGAATATTGCGTAATCCCCCAAAATTGCTATTACTGAGAGGAAAACTGGGAGTCATGAAAGGACCCCTGATATCAATACGAGCTATGCGTTTGCCAGGATCCTGAGCTTCAAAATGTATTATACCCCCATCACGAGAATCTCTTAGTACAAAATATATACCATAATCGCTCATGGGTAAAAATTCTGTACCCATCTTAACAAACATGTTTTCCCAACGAGCTGGATAAGCATTACGACCTTCACGCTGAAGATTGCCAGCTCTTCCGGTATGTGTTTGTCCGCCAGGATAGGGTCGAAAGTCTCGAATTAAATGTCGAAGCACTGGATCGTAATCAGGTTTGATTTGTTGATCGTAGGATGTTTTTGAAAAACGAAGTGCATGATCCACCACCACCAATTCACTGAAGGTAACATGCCCTGAACCACCTCCTGGGGGCTTTGGATTTGGGGGAGGACTCGGGTCTTCCGGAGGTGGGGGTGGGGGTTGGGGATCAGATGCTTTCCAACCTACAGGTATCAAGCCACAGTAGTTTATTCCTGGGCCAGAGCTTGTAATGAAATAAGGAGGGTGAGTTATCGCTGAATTATAATCATAAAGAGCATTAGCAGAAAAAACTCTCACAACAAGATCTGAACTTTCCTCACGAGGAATAAGAGCTAAAGGTATTTCGCCTCCATCATTGCCTATCAAACCATGGCCATATGCAGTCACAAAAACCCATACCCCATCGGTTTCTATCCAACCAAAACTACCATCAAAAACTCCGTAAGTATCTCCCTTTGTGAGACGACCTAATGGAGGCAAGCTCCCAGTAGTACAGACTGAACATTCTCTATCAGCATCAGAGCAATCTTTATCTTCATATCGTGCATTGCTTAGTGGAACGCCATTAATAGAAGAAAAAGGTCCGATAACATCATCCTCCAAATCCAGAACTCCTACCATACCTTTACCAGGAGTAGGATTAGGCTTGTCTTTCCACTGCCATACCAAATAGGAAGAATCTCGATTGACTTGAACTATATAACGATTGCTGACAGCATCCATCGCTGTGAAAAAGTGACTAATCCCGGCGCCAGAAGCATTGTAATTAGCTACTATATTTCTGTTTGAAACCGAAGAGATTGCCATATTTGCAGGATCGTTAATATCATTGGGGTTGTCTGCATCAAGCAGTTTGATGATTAAATTGGGATACCTGACACCAATATTACTTAAACAAGTAACGTTTAGTCGTCCTTTGATATCTTCTGGCTCTACTTTTAACAAATCAAGCATTTTACAGTCAT
Source organism: Caldisericia bacterium (assembly GCA_035363255.1). Taxonomy (GTDB): domain Bacteria; phylum Caldisericota; class Caldisericia; order UBA6126; family UBA6126; genus T3SED10-260. The sequence goes on from DAOSES010000007.1 coordinate 71,388, forward strand.
ATCGATTTTTATAGTCCTGCAATGCAGAATTAGTATCAATCTTCCAGTGCCCATACTGCGCATCGGGAGGTTGATTTCCTACAGTGTTTTTGTCCAAATCCCGATACACTTCCAAGATCAGGGATTCTTGCTTTCCAAACGGTGAACAGCTTCCTTCATAGGGAGTATAAGTAAACACATGGACAGGAGTAGTTTCACGGATTTCCCTAATAAAATCGTTCCCTGAGGGAGTTTTCAGTACAACATAAGCTGTTTCTCCAGTGCTTAGTGGGGGAAGTATTCTAACTTCAATTGTAGAAGTTTGCTCTACTTTTAAAGGAGGACTAATTTTGGCCGATACTGAATAATGTCCAGGCAAAACTTCGATATCCATACAACGAAAATCGCCATTTTTGCCCATGGAGATACCAGTAACAGGATTTTCGTATATCCACAGATCACCAATCGAAATCTGGCTTCCACAAAGATAGGTTTTTCCACGATAATTGACATTGGTCAAACGGATGTCGCCGTTACTCACTTTAGCATCTTCGTCTGCATCCCAGTAAATAAAATCTTCCACTCCAAAGAGACCATCTTGATTAATATCAAAATACCTCTCTTTGCTTAGACTCAACAAAGGCAGTCCTATATCAGCATCTCCTTCAGATACTACTGAACCTGGAGGATAATCAATAATCACTCCGCCAATATTTAAGCGAACATGGTTGATTCGACGATCCCCAGCAGAAACAATAGAGGTATCATCGATATCTTCATAAATAGCAGAACCACAACCCAATCGATCCGAGTTATTGGCAGAATAGTATCTTACCAAGGGAGGAAGAGGAATCAAAGGTAGAAGAGCGTCCGTATCATTTTCACCATTCCTCATACCCAGGAATTCTTCTCCTGAGTTTCCGTTGGAGTAATCATCCGAGAGATTGTTGGCTCGAGTATTTCCAGGTCCGGCAATATTTGCATTGATGCCATTATCTTTCCAAATCTGCACACCTATATAGGAGCGATACTTGAGTCTAATGTTTTGAAAAGTGGTAGCAGGTGCAAAAAACTTTGTACCCGTAGGATCAAGAACAGTACTTCGTTGGATGGATTGTGCATTTATCTGTAAATCTCCAAAAGGAGAATATAATCTGGCTGCCGTTGCTGAGGGTTGAACACCATACCACAAATCGGTCTCAACAGATAGATTGTAGGTACCGAGATTGCATGAAGCAAACAATACTTCAGATAGAATCAATACTTTACTTGAATCAGAGCCCAGTTCTGAATAACCAATTTTAAACACTCTTCCTGAGAAGTTGCCTTGATAAGCTGGATAAGCTCCAATTCCCCCACGAGGAGAAAAAGGATATTTTTTATCATGATCAAGATGAATATAGTCACCAGCAAGAAAGGGTCCAAGGGTATTATTGAAACCTGTCGGGTCTACCTTACGAGTATTTTGATCACAGCGATCCGGAGGCAAACCTGATTCTCGTGCATCCTGAAATCTACCGTCCTGATCTATCCAGATCTGACCTGAATCGTCAAGTACTGCATGCCAATGATTGGAAAGCTGTGATTGACCTCCAGAGGGATTCACATCTAAATAAAACTCAGTGTAATATAGAGGCTTGGAGCTAGTGCCTTGATTGGCTGGTTTCGGCGCATTGCTTCTTGGCATAGGATAAGAAGTATTTCCCCAAACTGCTTCATTGGCTCGTTGCCAGGGAAATATCTTACCTACTGCAAGATTGGATTGATCTCGATTTTTACCGACTTGAACCCAACGCACTGCTACAAAAACTGCATTTTGTGGCGAAGCATTTGCTTGAACAAAATCCTTTGATTTAACAGCCAGTACCATAGTGCATATAAGCAAGATAGTTAGCGCTGTAGCTAATACTTTTTTCATGCTTACCCACCTTTCTATTCTTTTTTCGTAAACATAAAAGAAATACAGCATGAGAAAGCTTAGGTTCAGAAATAAAAAAAAGACTCAGTATGGTCTTAAAAAAGCTTGGTTTTGGAGTTTTCTATAGAAAGAAGCCATGCAGCAAAAGGTAAGGCGACTCTTGCACTTGCTAAAAGAAAAATCGAAAAAACATAAATCAAGTAAAATGCTTGAAAACTATACCATTGCTCAAAAAACTTACCACAAACTTCCATCAGCACTATGAGTACAAGTACTTTCAGTATATACTTCCAGTACTTCATGATACTTGTTTTGTAGGTGCTAATCATTAAAGCAAGAAAAGGCAAAAAAGAGAAGTATTCTCCCTGAATGGATAGCTTTTGTGGTAAAGAAAACTCGGGATAAAAACCTACTAGTGCGAGTAGTTTGTGGCTTAACCAATAGCGAATAATAACATAATAAGGAGCCACAGGGTACCATATGAAAAACAAAACTGCCAGAACAATTGAAAATAATAAGACCAGGGTAACTTTTCTGTAAAAAGTATTATAGGTTTGTTTTGCTGACATTCTTTTGTGTTTTTGGAGCTTGATACCAGGAATAAAAAATAAGAATAACAACAACAATCAAAAACAATTGCCAAAAATAGGTATGTAGAAAATCAAAAATGGGGGGGTATTCATAGGAAATCCAGTAAATTGAAACCAAACGTATCAGGTTGGTCAACCAGATAAGAGGAATACCAAGCAATAAGCCATACAGTTTTCTGTACCATCCCCTATCAGACGCAAGGACAGCTGAAATATACACGATGATGCCATAAATTCCAGTGCATTCATATATGATTTCCATGTTGATTCCACGGCTTGATAGGATAAAACATCCTTCCATGCTTACAGGTAATCCAATCCATTTGAGAACTGTGAATGTTGTGGTAGTAGTCAGCCAGCTTAAAGGTTGAGTAAAAAAAGAAGCATGGGTGATTATTTGCAAGGTGAAAAGATACACAAAAAACAAGACAAAAAAAAGAAGAAACGGACGGCTTTGGATTTCTCCCAGCCATCCGTTTCTTTTAGTTTTCTTCAAAAATCATCCTTAAAAAACAAATAGAGTAGCTACTGAAGGTCGTAGCTTTCTCTTTTTCTTTTTTGAATGAACATGAACACAAAAAGACCGAGTAATAAGGCTAACATGCCCCATGTATCAAAGGAAGGTGTTTTCATTTGATCAATCTGCTTATAAACCAACAAATCAGTATCTGCAGGGACAGTCATGGGATACAGATTGCCCCATTCGTCGGTACCCCAGGCATCTCCAACTACTAAAAAGCGGTAATAGCCAGGGAGGGTACCCGTATCAGCAACAACTGCTTGAGGGCTAAGGGAAGGTGAACGCAAAGGAGTTGCATCGTTGGAAGCTACAAACTCGGAATAATTGGGTGGAACCTGGTTGTCATAGGCTCGAATGAAGTAAACATAGGTAGTGCCTCGTTCGATACCCTGAGCATCATCATAATTGACTACATTAGGTCCAACATCTGCAATTTTGGTAGCTTTTTCGATATATTCGTTTGGTCCACGGTAAATTTCATACCCAGCAATGTCATGAGTGCCTTTAAAGGAAGGAGTCCAGGAAAGGTTGATCACAGAACTGCTTATTACTTTAGAATAGAAATTGGTGGGCTTGTCGGGTGCATATATGGATGAGAAAGTCTGTAAAATAAGATCAGCATAGGCTACAGGCTGTCCAAGGCTTAAGTTAACGGTAGATGGCGTCAGACTAACGAGCTGAACAGTATTGGGTAGATTTTCAATGTGGAGAGCCACGTCACCTACAAAATTGTCAATACTGGTGACAGTAACAAGATATTGCACCGCGCCACCAGGAACGGCTTTGCCGATGACTGGCATGGTCTGAATCTGATATGTTGGTTGAGGAGGAAGGATCTGGACAGGTACTGTGATTTTCTGGGTTTCGACGCTAGAGAAAAAGAAGAGTTGAAATTTATAAGGACCAGGGGTTACATCTTTTTGAGTATGGAAGCAGAATTGGTATTGAGTGCCCATGTTTTTGCGAGTAAATACTTCGACAATTGTATCGCTCATCTTGTTATTAATATAGGTACTATCTTTCCATTCAAAGCTGGTATTGTTGGGGGGTGGCGGAGCATCATTTGTCCAGAAAATACCTATAATTACATTGTCTTCAAAATCAAAGCGAGTCTCAATATTCACATCGAAACAAAAACTATCACCTGCACGAATCTGCTTGTTGGGAGGAAAGACAGAAGCGGTATAGCCTGGGGCAGGAGGTCTGACAGTAATTTTGAAGGGATACGGATTGATCAAGCCTGTTAATTCATCATAAATGTACAACACAGCATCAAAAGTACCCAAAGGTTGGGACATGGTGGTGCGGAAGGTTGGATTGATTGAATCTGTAGGAGTCAGTCGGTAAGAATACAACGAAGCATTAAATACGGGTTCACCTTGATTGTTCATTTTTTGTGAAAAGTACTTATTCTCGGGGTATTCATCACCAAAAGAATTTTTTGAAGGCAGATAAATCCCAGTTTGACCAGGAATCTGTATATTAAACTTCACACCATCCTGTCCAAACCCTCCCCTAGGTGTAAGGTAAAAGGTAATGTCTTTAGACTGACCCCGTTCAATAATCAGGGGATTTGGATCTGCAATAACACCTATACTTGGTTGAGCGTTGAATATTCGGAAACGACGACTTGAGTGACCTTCACCAGCAGGTTTGTTGGCAGGAGTAGTGAACATAAAAACCAGACCTAGAGACGATATTTGAATATCGTAAGCGGTATAAATATTGTACTGAGAGCCAGTACCGCGATAGTGATTAATACTTGGGTCGTGATTCAAATTTGCATCATAGTAGTTCCATTCATCATCTTCAAGCTTGTAGAGCAAATCATCGCCAGGGGAGGGTGCTGGAAATTCTATTCTCTGAATAGTAACTTCGTTGGCACCAGGACCAGCAGTGTATTGGATTAGGCAGTCTCGGTTGACAAAATTATTAAAGTAGTAAGGACCCCAAGATGTTATATAAGGTGTATAGTCAGAGCCATACAAGAAGTATCTGGTAGATGAATTGGTAATAGCAGTATGAGTAGGAACATAGGGAGGAGAAGGAGGAATCTGAATGGGGAAAGTAGTATTTACATTACTGCCATTAATTGGGGTACGAGTGAATGTAGGTCTTCCAAACGTGGGTGCTGGAGCTAAGTTGCCCTCGGTGGAAAACAAACCCACCCAACTCTGAGCAGTGTACCAGGAACCTGCAGAGTGGCTGATATAAAGTTTGTCGTCTTCAAAACCGCCTCCCAACGCAGGTTTGGTGGTTTTCAATAATGCAGTGATAGCATTGTTGTTGCCAAACAAAGGATTGCCTGATCCGTTGCGAGAAGAAAAAGCTGGGTCAACCACGTTGCCACAAGAACGCCAGTTTCCGAAATACTGAGCCACATTTCGAACTCCTGACGTTTGGTTAACATAAACGCAGGGGTTGCCAAGATTATCGACTACGCGATTGGTGCGACGAATCTTTGGTCCAGGGTAAGAACTACCAGGAACGCTATTGGCATTCTGGGCAAAACCACCATATAGGTACCCCTTATAGGCCTCGAGAGTGATAGGTATGGCGGTGCCAGGAGAAGCATAAGCATTAATGCGTTGTATTAAAATTCGATCGGGTTGGCCAGGATAGTTGGAATCCTGAATATATTGAACTGTACATTCTTTGTCTTTAAACCATTGATTCCAATAATTAGTTTCTGCCCATGAATAGCGAAGAGTAGAAGTATAGTTCCAGGATTGATACAAGTACTGTGTATTCGTGTCAGTCCTTGCAGTATAAATTGTTCCCCCGATATCGATGGTGAAAGTAGTATGGGCAAAATACATCCAAGATTGAGTAAAGTAGGGAGGGATACGAGTGCGACCTGTTGTAGGTTTTCCCACTGGAGGTGGAGTAGGAGGAAAGTTAGTATAGAAATTATCACCAGTAGTATTGGATTGATAGAATACCGAAGAACTATCTTGATGCCCATTCCAAGGAGAAGCATAAGTAGTTCGGTCGGTGCCGATAAACAAATGTCCCATCAAACTCTTGAAATAGAAAATGCCTGCGGGGGGGTTGTAAGCATAGTTGGAATAAGTACCTGATACCCATTTTTGAGTAAACACCAAGGGAGAATTAGAACTTACAACTTGGTTGAGGGTTCCATCAAAGGCATGGACAGTCATGACATAAGAAGCAGGATTTGAATTTGAAATGAGGCGGAAAGATAACAAGAACAACTTACCATTGTGAATGGCAAGATGAGCTTTAAAACCAATACCGTACTGGTAGTAACGATGATAATAAGCTGAACCCAAAGTATGATCGCCAGCGAAACTGCCAGTTTCTTCGTTGATCAAAGAATGCCAGGTGGCAGTAGAGCCATCACCATCATACCGGTAAAGATTTGGTCGATAGTTACTGTACCCAGCTACATTGAAAGTATCAGTGGATTTGGTGCTGTATAAGAGAAGTTTGCTGTTCCATCTACTTTTCTGGGGATTGTTGTCGGTGAACCATTGCTCTTTTACGACTTGAAATCCAACCTGAGAACCATACAAATCAGTGGGGGTGATATCATTCCAACTTTTTCCCTTGTCGACAGAGTGAAGTATAGCTGCTTTTGGGTTTCCAGAATACATACCAGTCGTAGGTATAGCCACGAACCAGTGAATATCCTTTTTTCCGCCTTCAGACATTGGCTTTTGCTCAACAAGCTCAGCGAATGGCGTATGCAAGCCGTATTGAGTTTGGTTGTCACCATACCAAGCAAATTGTCCTGCAGATAACGAACGATTGTTTGGGGTAATGTCAGTCCAAACACCGCTGGATACCAACGCCTGGGCTTTTGGAGGCGAATAAAGCTGCAAGAAAGAAATACTGCAAAGTAATACGGACACAAATATTGTAATTAACTTAAGAGATAGTCGTTTCATTTATCCCTCCCACACCTGCTTATTTCTGTCATTTAGTTCTCGAATATAAAAGTTATGTCAAGGGCCGAACAAAAATCGTTGCCATAAGATACTTCAGCCATTCCTTGAATGAACATGCCGTCTATAAAGTTTTCGGGAATGCTTCCGTTTGGAAGATCGCTAGTAAAAGTTTCACCAAGAATAAGCTTTCGGCAGAAGGCATTAGAAGTAATCTTGATGATGTAAGGATTTTGCACAAGATGATGTGGGAAGATAAATCCTTCAACTATAAGAGCATTATTGGATCGATCAACTTGAGAAACCATGCCAGCAAAGGGTATGTGAGTCTTTTCTCCTTCTTCGTGGTAACGACCAGAATGAACAAAGTCAGTTTCTTCCATGGCTTTGGTGTCAAAGTTTGTTTTCTTTCCTTGGCAGACCACTTCCATACCCTGGGTGAGATGAGCTAAGCCTGTCATAGGAGATAGATTGTGAAGAAAAGTGGTGTGAAGCTGGGTATGGATAAGAAAATCGCCCGTTTCCTGCATATTGGTGCGAGGATTAAAAAAGCTAACATCGCTGAGGATAAAGGTTAAATTTTGTCGGTCTATTTCTTTGATAGTGCCTTTAAAGCCCTCTGGAGCAGGGAAAACTTCAAGCCTTCGAGGAAGCTGAGCTTCTTCGTGGGGTAGGATGTGAGGGGGCTCTGATTCATCTGAAGGAAGATCGGAAGAAGCAAAGGACAATCTAGGCGTCTCAAGCTCCAAACCCTTATCAGCAAAGGAACGATCAAAATTTCCATTCAAACCATATACAACAAGTGGTATTAAAAAAGCAACAACCACTAGTAAAACTGAAAACCTTTTCATACAGTTTCACCTCTTTCAAAGCATGGCTAAGTTTATTATACAAAAAAATAATAAAATGCAAAAACAAAAAACTAATTTTCTCGTAACTAATTAATTTTGCGAACTAAGCCGACAAATCTACAAAAGCGGGTTTCCCAAATGAGTGAACCTCCTATTTTGATGACTTGCCAGTTGTATTTGATACCGTGACGAAATTCCAAGGGTTCCAGGGATTGAAGGGTGAGAAATAAACTTACCATTTTGGGGTGTTGTGCCACTATGATCTGCCCTTTGTTGTCAATCACGGGATGCTCTGCTGGACGCTCAATTTTTTCAATGATTTCGAAGCAAGCATTTCCCTTTTGGTCGGTAATCAGGTCTGAAACTTTGATTTGGGATGCTACTTGGGTGTCCAAATTTGGTACTACCAGATCAATTTTTACTACCTGCATATATTGAATGCTTTGTTTGGCAAGGGAGGTTTTGTTGATGATTAACATCAAGCTGGCAAGTATAAGGAGCAAAAGCAAAAAATCAGCTACTTTTATGCCATTCCATTGCCAATTGGTCAGAAAACTCAAAGATCTTTTGGACATAAGCTTATTTCCACTCAGGCATCAATAAACCGTACCCACCATTTTTTCTTCGGTAAATCAGGCTTAGGCCTTCATTTTCGCCTTTCATGCGATAAAATAAATAGAAATCATGCCCCAGGAGCTCCATTTGCTCTATGGCTTCTTCGTCGGACATGGGCTCGATGGTAAACTTTTTTGTACGAATAATAGGGTTTTCTGAGTTGGGTGTAAATGCTTCAGGAACCTGTTCATGAGTATCTTTAGCATTTTTTCGATGACGATCCACATTACGTTCTTTGAATTTTCTCATTTGAGTTTCGAGTTTGTCGGTAAGACGGTCAATCGCTGTTCTCAGGTTTAGCTCCTGGGTTTCTGCGCGAATAATCTTACCATTTAGCCGGATTGTAACTTCTGCTGTCGTTCGACCTTTTTTTTCGCTTAATACCAAGCTTGTGTCCTGAATTTCATTGTAGAATTTTTCGACTTTACCAATCTTTTCCTGGGCATAATCCAGCATGGTCTCATCAAACGAGCCATTGTTTTCGCTCTTTATGCTAATTCTCATGTTATTCCTCCTTCATTCAGGCATACGACGGCAAATCAGTTTAAGTTACTTTGCGAACATTGATAGCAATAGGCCCTTTCTCCCCCTCTTCTATTTCAAATAACACTTCATCGTTATCTTTAAGATTTCGATAACCCTCCATATCGATCCTGGAGTAATGCACAAATACGTCCGAGTCACCATTTTCAGGAGACAAAAAGCCCCATCCTTTTTGGGAATTAAACCATTTAACTTTCCCTCTCACCAAAAACCTCCGTTGAACTTAAACCTTTTCAAATAACATAGCATTGCATAAGCTACTGTCAATATTGTAGGCTCAGATTTTGCTTTTTATAAAAAAAGTTTTACATTTTTTAGTATGGAAAACTTCACAGTGGTTGTCTTGTTGGATGTCTTTATTGTCAGCATACTCATATACTATACCTTAGTCTGGTTTAAATCCACCAGAGCTCTCCAACTGGTCATTGGTATGCTTGTTATTGCAGTCCTTCTCAACCTTGTTAAATCGTTGAGTCTCTATTTTGGCTTTGCAATGCTCGGCTGGATTCTTACCAATCTTTTATCCATCCTGGCGATTTCTTTCCCTGTGGTGTTGGCAGTCATATTTCAACCCGAACTAAGACGCTTTCTCAGCAAAATAGGTACTCGCAAAACCCTGTTAGGTAATGCTTTTCGTTTAATCGAATACACCTATCTTAAAGATGAGTCTATTGATCACATTTGCAAGTGCATTGATATCCTATCGAGGAAAAAAGTGGGAGGACTTATTGTCATTGAAAGAGAAACCTCTCTCAATCCCTTTCTTGAGTCTGGTGTTTGTATAGGCTCAGAAATTAGCACCGAACTGCTTGTTACCATTTTTACTCCCCCTTCTCTCCTCCATGATGGTGCAGTAGTAGTAAAAAATGATCAGATCCTTTCTGCAAGAGTAATTCTCCCCCTGACAGAAAACTTATACATCTCCAAAAACTTTGGCACCCGCCATCGTGCAGGTATTGGCATCACCGAAGAAACAGATGCTATCACTGTCATAGTCTCTGAGCAGGATAGTCGTATTTCCCTTTCTGTATCAGGTCGCATCACTTCCAACCTTACATTACAGGAATTAAAAGAAATGCTGGTGGTGATGTGTAAATCACGCAAAAAAGGTAAAAAGAAAGCATGAACAAAATCAAGATATGGTTGTCACACAACTTTGCTTTAAAGTGCACTGCTCTGTTTTTGACTTTGTTTTTGTGGATCTATATCTTTTTTGTATTTGGAGTGCGAATTGAAAAGAAAATCACCATCCAGGTACAATTTACCAATATCTCAGAACAATATCATGTGCAGGTGGATCAAAAAAACATTGAAGTTCGTTTTAGCGCTCCAGCCAATTCCATTGAGCAAGTAGAAAAAAGTATCCGAGCAGTTATTGATATGACAGGCTATTCTTCTGGCTCCTACACTAAAGAGCCCATCCTCAGTTACCCACGAGGAATTGCTATTGAAAGTATATCACCTTCCATGCTCGAAGTGAAACTTGAGCAGATAATCTCTCGTGAAGTACTGGTTCGTCCCCAGCTCAAGGGAGAACTTATGAAAGGCAACGTCATGGGGAGTATCGACTTAAACCCCGAAAACATCATCGTTAGAGGTCCAGAGAGTCAGGTAAATCAAATCATGGAAGCTCGAGTCACGATTGATATCAGCAATGCCAATGCAGATATCTTTAGTTCCATCGAAGCAGTATTAGTCAACGATCAGCAGGAGCCTATCGACAATCTCGAAATCAATCAACGTATCATTAAGGTTTATGTTCCAGTTATCAGTTCAAATGTCAGTAAGATTGTACCTATTGTTCCAAGATTTCAAGGAAAACCTCTTTATCGGATCAAATCTGTTCAAATCACCCCTCCTCTCGTAACTATCCGAGGAAATGGAGCTCTCCTTGAAAATATTAGTTCAGTTTTCACAGAAGCAGTTAACATCGAAGGATTAAAAGAATCAAGCACTTTTCAGCTTGTTATTGCTCCTATTCCAGATCTGGTGATCGACATTCCCGAAGCTGGCTATCAAATGCAAATCCAAGTGGAAGAAGACATTGAGTTAGTGTTTGATTCTGTCAGCATAAAAATTGTTAATCTTGATAAGGCCCTGGAAAGCAGTTTTCAAGCTGAAGGCATACAAGTCCGTTTATTTGGACCCAAATCCATCTTAAGTAAAATCACCAAACTGGAAGCAGTCATCGATGCATCACAATGGTCTGCTGGAGAGCACTACGGCGAAATTGAACTGCTCCAGTTACCCCAGGAAATTATTGCCCATATTTTTCCCAGAAAAATTAAAGTAAAAGTAATGGAAAAAAATAGTTGATAATTATTTTTTTTTCGTATACTTATCTCTTGTTTTTTATACTGGTTATTAACCTTGGGAAAGGGGGTTGGTGGAATGCACACCTTAGGGAGACATTTTATCGTTGAACTTTCAAAGTGTAATGCATCAAAATTAAATGATTTAGCAGGAGTGAGAGCAATATTATCGCAAGCTGCGATAGAAGCAAAGACCGAAATAAAAGAACTCGCTTTTCACCACTTCTACCCGCAGGGGGTAAGTGGCGTAGTGGTGATAGCCGAATCCCACCTCTCCGTCCACACTTGGCCCGAAAATGGTTATGCCGCACTTGACATTTATACTTGTGGCGAAACGGCTGATCCCAAAAAGGCATTTGAATACATTTCAAAAGCCTTTGAAGCTGGAGACATGCATGTTACTGAAATCGTAAGAGGTTTGCCTGAAGCTGACGGCAACTATACCCACCAAAAGGCAGAGGAATAGTGTCTGGGTGGCTTTGGTTTAAAGATCGCTTTTCATCTTCCGAAATACATAATCACGCTTTTAGCAAAATTCTTCGATCGTTCAACACCAATTACCAGGAAATTCAACTCATAGACTCAATAAGTTTCGGAAAAATGCTACTTATTGATGGTGATGTTCAATCTTCCCTATTTGACGAATACATCTATCATGAGAGCTTAGTACTTCCTGGTTTGATGAGTTGCTCTTGTTCTCCTACTAAAGTCTTTCTTTGTGGAGGTGGAGAAGGAGCAACGCTTCGAGAAATTCTTAGATGCAAAACACTGGAAAGTGTAATCAAATGTGACATTGATCAAGAAGCGATCCAAATGTATATGGAAGAACTCCCCGAATGGCATCAGGGATCATTTTTTGATCCTCGTGTCACCCTGATTCATATGGATGCACGAAAACTTCTCGAAGAACAGGAGGATCAAAGTTTCGATGCCATTTATACTGATCTAACCGAACCAGTCAACGGTGGACCCTCCCAAATGCTTTATTCCAAAGAGTTCTTTTCCATATGTAAGTCCAAACTAAATCCTAATGGTTTTTTGGTTGCCCAAGGCTCACTCCTTCGAATAAATACCTTCGAAATGCATGCATCCATCATCAAAACCATGAAAGAAGTATTTCCCATAGTTAGGTCTTATGCAGTCTATGTTCCCTCTTTCGATACCACCTGGGGTTTTGCTTTTGCCTCGCTCGAAGCTGATCCTCTTGCCTTCGATGCTCAGGAAATCAACCTTCGAATTCAGAAACGTCTTAGCGGAAAGCTAAGATATTATGACGGAATAGCTCATCAGCATATCTTTTCGCTTGGCAAAGACCTGAGAGAGAAACTAAACTCTTCGGGAAGTATCATAACTGATCATCTTCCCTTTAGCCTCAAAAAGAAAAGCGACTTATAGCAAGCTCAATTTCTCCCTTATATCCATTCGGGGCTTCTAATAACAAAACTTTTGCCGATTCTAATGAGTTTCCAGACGATGTCATCTTCTTGGCAAGTGTTTCGCTGAGTATTAATAATTCAAAAGATTTGAGCATCTCCTGGATTCGAGCTTCTTGAGTAAAGTAGGAGATTTCTATCTGATCTGATACTTCCAGGTTTGCTTCTTTGCGCATATTTTGAATAAAGTGGATGAGCTCTCTTGATAATCCTTCTTGTTGAAGTTCATTGCTCAAGGTAAGGTTTAAAACAATATGTTCTTTTCCAGCTGCTTCGACCACAAAGTTTTGATCTATGGTTTCCAGCTCAGAAAAGAAATCATCATTTTCAATCTTCAGAGAAGAGTCATCTTCCAGCCTCAGCATATAACAAGCATTGGTTTGGATTTCTTGAACAAGAGTGAAGGGGTCTGGATGCTCTGAAAGCGCTTTTTTGATGAGGGGTAATTGTTTTCCTGCTTTTTTCCCAAGCACAGGTAAATTGGGTTTGAGCTTCATGTTCGCATATTTCGATATATCTTTTTCCGCATGGATTTCTTTTATGTTGAGCTCTTCCGTGATAACTTGCATGGCATCTTCATCGATTTCCAGTATTTTCTCTGATATGATACTCATGGAAGATAAAGGAAAACGAACTTTAATTCCGGCTTTTTTTCTTGCCCTTAAACCTGCAGTAATCCAGTCCCGCATTTGATTCATCTGCTGTTCAAGATTAAGATCAATTGCTGTAGTCACAGCTTTTGGAAAGTCCATCCAATGAACACTGGAGGATTGACCGTTTTGAGTCTTCGTATTAAGCTTGCCAAACAAGTACTCTGAAGTAAAGGGAACAAAGGGAGCAATCAACAAACAAAGCCGATATAAAACGTAATACAGAGTAGCATAAGCTTCAAGTTTGTCTTGATCGCTCTCGCTTTTCCAAAATCGCCTTCGAGATCTGCGGACATACCAATTGCTTAAATCATCCACGAAAATAGCTATCCGCTTTGAGGCGTCAGTAACATCTACATCATCCATGCTGGAATTTACTTGCTGAACAAGGCTTTCCATTCGAGATACAATCCAGCGATCCATGAATGACTTACTGCAAGGGATTTCGTTTGGATTGGCAGGAGCTTCCCATTGATCAATATTTGCATAGGTAATGAAGAAAGAGCTAACATGAAGAAGGGGTAAAATAAAATTCTTATATCCATCAGATACGATGCTTTTACTGAACCGACGTGGCACATAAGGAGTGGACGAAAAAAACATAGACCATCGTATAGCATCGGTACCATATTGATCAATCATTTCGTTGACATCTACCACATTACCCCTTGATTTCGACATTTTTTCACCCTTTTCATCAAGAACTAATTCAAAGGTGAGAACGGATTTATAGGGTGCTTGGTCAAACAATATACTATTCATCACTAATAAGGTATAAAACCATCCACGAGTCTGATCAATTCCTTCAGAGATAAAATCAGCAGGAAAAAAACGCTTTTCAAAGTCTGGGCACTCAAATGGATAGTGGTATTGGGCAAAGGGCATGGATCCTGAATCCAACCAACAATCGAGCACTTCTTTTACTCTACGCATTTTTGCTTTGCACTGTGGGCAATCAAACTCAATTTTATCAATGAAGGGACGATGCAATTCAAGCTGATCGAGTTTTTGCTTACTAAGCTCTTCCAATTCGCTAATACTTCCCACTGTCTGAATATAACTGCAGGAACTGCACTCCCAAATGTTTAAGGGAGTGCCCCAAAAACGTTCGCGGCTAATTGCCCAATCCTTGGCGTCCTTGAGCCATTCCCCAAAGCGTCCTTTTTGAATATGTTGAGGATACCATTTTACAGTGTCATTATGTGCCAACAACTTGGAACGAAGCGAGCTGGTTTTAATAAACCAGGAATCTTTTGCAAGATACACCAAGGGAGACTGGCATCTCCAGCAAAAAGGATAAGTGTGGACAATCGTTTCTGAGCGAAACAATAGATTTCTATCTTTTAAGTTTTTGATGATCACCTTGTCGGCATCTTTAATAAAAAGCCCCTTGAATTCTGTGATTTCATTTTTAAAATACCCGTTTAACTCAACTGTGATCAACACAGGAAGATCATTTTCTATGCCTGCGTTCATATCGTCTGCACCAAAAGCAGGAGCAAGATGAACAATACCAGTACCATCTTCGAGCCCTACAAAATCGGTACATACTATACGACACGCCTTATCTTGCACTTCATCGCCACCATAAGGGAATAAAGCTTGATATTTTTGACCGATCAATTCTTTTCCACTAAACTCAGAAACCACTTCGTAAGCCTCTTTTTTAAAGACTGCTTCCAATCTTTTTTGAGCCAGAATCAAATACTCCTCTTGAAATTTTACTTTGACATAGCTAGCTTTTTCTTGGATCGCTAAGGCTACATTAGCAGTGAGTGTCCAGGGAGTAGTGGTCCACACAAGGAAAAAGGTATTCTTTTCAGTTTTATGTTGGAATTTGATAAAAACGGAAGGATCGACTGTATGGTCGTCATATCCTTGCGCCACTTCATGCGCACTGAGGGTAGTCTGACAACGAGGACAATGAGGAACAACTTTGTGTCCCTTAAAAATCAAGCCTTTTTCATAGATTTTTTTCAGCGCCCACCATATCGACTCAATATAGGAATTGGAACAAGTGATATAGGGTTGACTCAAATCGAGCCAGTATCCAATTCGTTTGGTGTTTTTATCCCAATCCTCTTTGTAGGTAAATATGCTTTTTTTGCATTCTGCCACAAATTCAGCAATACCATATTCTTCAATGTCCTTTTTTCCGCTGATTTTGAGTCTTTTTTCTACCTCAAGCTCAACAGGGAGTCCATGGGTATCCCATCCTGCTTTGCGAGGGACATGATATCCTTTCATGGTTTTATACCTGCAAAATAAGTCTTTATATATTCTTGCGAGTACATGATGTATTCCAGGCTTGCCATTGGCAGTGGGAGGACCTTCATAAAAAACGAAAGGAGGACGATTTTTGGATAGTTCAAGCCCTCGGAGGAAGATATCTTCTTTGTCCCAAAATTCTAACACATTTTCCTCTATTGAAGGCCATTTTTGATCCAATTCAATTTTATCAAACATCCTTATTCCTCCTATGTCAGCTTTATACCTGATTCTGTCTGGCAGCTGAAAAACCGATATACTCCCATACAAATTCATCAAGATTACCTTCCAGGACTTCCATTACATTTCCCTGTTCATATCCCGTGCGTAAATCTTTTACAATCGTATAGGGTTGAAGCACATACGACCTTATCTGGCTTCCCCATTCTGCAGAAACCTGTTGTAGTTTTAACTCGTTGAGTTCTTTCAAGCGAAGTTCATCCATTTTAGCCATAAGCTTTGAGCGTAATATTTTCATAGCGGAATCCTTATTTGACTGTTGAGAACGTTCTGACTGGCACACTGCAACTATTCCTGTAGGTTCATGCACAATACGAACTGCTGTATCGTTTTTCTGAACATTTTGTCCACCATGGCCAGAGGCATTAAAAGTGTCAATACGAAGGTCTTTTTCGTCAATTTCGAACATGACTTCGGGAATGATTGGCACCACTTCCACCAGGGAGAATGAAGTGTGGCGTCTTTTGTTGGCATCAAAAGGGGATATGCGAACCAAGCGATGAACTCCTTTTTCACTTTTTAAAAAGCCAAACGCATAATCACCCGAAACTTCCAGAGTAGCGCTTTTTATTCCAGCTTCTTGCCCCTCAGAAATGCTAAGAATGGAAGCTTTGAACCCTTTACGCTTGATATAGTTAAGATACATTTTGTACAGTATTTGAGTCCAATCCATCGCATCAACCCCTCCAGCACCACTGGAAAAGGATAGATAACAGGAAAGCTGGTCATATGGTCCATTGAGGAAGCACTTCATTTCAAAATCACGAAGTTGAACCAAAAGCTTGGAGTCTATTTCCTGGAGACGCAAAACCACACTATTATCGTTCTCGTCCAGGTCCAACAACTCAAGAGCTGTGTTCATTTCGTCACTAAGCTGAAGCAACTCATCCCATTGGCTTTTAAAACGTTTGGCTTTTTCAAGCTTTACAAGAGTATCCTTGGTTTCATCGGTATTTTTTGTCCAAAAATCAGGATCGAGCGTTTTTGTTTCGAGTTGAGCTAAATGTTCAAACCAAGCACCTTTGTCAAAGAAACTCCTTTGCTTTTCCAAGCCTGTCCTGATATTGTTTGTTTTTTTCAGAGTATTGGGCTATATCGATCATGCTTTTTCACCACAACATTTTTTGTACTTTTTACCGCTACCACACGGGCACAAATCATTTCGTCCAATTTTATGAGTTTTTCTTTCTTTTTCTGGGGTTTCGGCTTTCTTTGAAGAAGACAATTTTGTGTTGCTTTGCCTTGATTTGTTTTCATTTTCAGAAGAATCTGAGGGATTGTCAGTGTTTTGTTGCTTGTCTGAACTGGCTTTGACTGACATTGGGGTAAGTTGTATTTTGAACAAGAATCCTATGACTTCTTCTTTGATCGATGCCAGCATCAGGTCAAACATTTGGAAACCTTCTCTTTGGTACTCCAACAAAGGATCAATTTGCGCATATCCCCGAAGACCAATGCCTTCTTTGAGTTGGTCAAGACTATACAAATGATCTTTCCACTTGTTGTCAACGATGTATAAGAGGAGCTGTCGCTCTATTTGACGCATATTTTCCGAACCAATCCAAGACTCTTTTTGCCTATATTGCTGACTTAGTTGGTCGAGAACGAATTGATCTATATCTTTAATATCGCTAAGGTCTTTATAATGGGGGTTTTTGCCTGTTATCTCGAGCATGCCCAAATTTATTGGTTCCACTTTTATTTCAAATCTATTATCTGGATCTTTTCCTCGATGTGCTATGCCTTCAGCTACATCTTTAAGCATATCTTGAATGTGATCTTCAACAGATTCACACTCCAATACTTTTTTCCGCTCTTCATATATTATCTCACGTTGTTTATTTAAAACATTGTCATATTCAAGCAAAGATTTTCGTATGTCAAAGTTGTAGTTTTCAACCTTTTTTTGGGCATTTTCGATTGCCCGGGACAGTAGAGCGCTTTCCAAAGGCATTTCTTCGTCAATCCGGAGAGTATTAAAGATCTTGGTAATACGTTCTCCTCCAAAGATACGAAGCAATTCATCATCCAGTGAGAGAAAAAACTTGGTACAACCAGGATCTCCCTGGCGCCCAGACCTACCTCGAAGTTGATTGTCGATACGTCGGGATTCGTGTCTTTCTGTCCCCAACACATACAAACCCCCAGCCTCTTTTACTCCGCTACCTAATACAATATCCACACCTCGACCTGCCATATTGGTAGCGATAGTAACTGCTTTGCGTTCTCCTGCCTTTTTGATGATTTCAGCTTCTTTTTCATGATACTTGGCATTGAGCACTTCGTGGGGAACTCCTACCTTGCTCAACATACGGGAGAGTTTTTCTGATTTTTCTATGGAACGGGTACCTACCAAAACTGGTTGACTTTTTTTGTAGGCACGGGTGATTTCTTCAACAATTTTTCTAAATTTAACCTGCTCGGTTTTGTAGATGATGTCGGCTTCGTCTTTTCTTGCCAGAGGTTTGTTGGTTGGAACCACTACCACTTCAAGGCCATAGATCTCACGGAATTCGTTTTCTTCTGTTTTAGCGGTACCTGTCATCCCTGAAAGTTTATCGTACATTCGGAAATAATTTTGGAAAGTGATAGTAGCGAGTGTTTGGTTTTCATCTTTGACGGGAATGTTTTCTTTGGCTTCGATAGCTTGGTGGAGCCCATCCGAATATCTTCTACCTTGCAATAAACGACCAGTAAACTCGTCAACAATGATAACTTCCTGCTCCTTGACAATATAGTCAACTTCATTGTGAAAACAGTACAAGGCACGGAGCGCTTGGTTTAGGTGTCTGAGTAAGTCGATATGCTCGTTGCCATAAAGGTTTTCCACCTTTAACAAACGTTGGAGTTTTGCTATTCCTTCCTCGCTTATGGTCACAGATTTTGTTTTTTCATCTACTGTAAAATCTTCATCTTTATTGAGCAAACGGACTTTTTTTGCTGCTCGGACATAAAGGTCTGTCGATTTTTCTGCAGGTCCTGATATGATCAGGGGGGTACGAGCCTCATCCACCAATATGGAGTCCACTTCGTCCACAATGGCAAAATGAAGCCTTCCCTGTACGCGATCCTTGATGGAACGCACCATGTTGTCTCTGAGGTAGTCGAAACCAAATTCACTGTTGGTACCGTAGGTGATATCTCTTTGATAGTGTTTGATGCGCTCAGAAGGATGCATGTCATTTACGATATGCCCAACTTCAAGCTGTAAGAACTTGTGAATGGAGCCCATCCATTCTGCATCACGTTTAACAAGGTATTCGTTGACTGTCACCACATGAACGCCTTTGCCCGAAATTGCCTCAAGATAAGCTGGTAAAGTCGATACAAGCGTTTTACCTTCGCCTGTTTTCATTTCCGCAATTTTTCCCTTATATAAAGCCAAGCCTCCGAGCAATTGGACATCAAAATGCCTCATTCCAAGAGTTCGGATGCTCGCTTCCCTTACTACTGCAAAGGCCTCGGGCAGGAGAGAGTCCAGAGTTTCACCTCGACTTATTCTGCTTTTAAATTGAGCAGTTTGAGCTTGAAGCTCTTGGTCTGTGAGCTGATGCAGCTTGGGTTCCAAATCATTGATTTTAGGTATTAAACCTGAATACTTCTTAATAAATCGTTCTGTTGTATCAAACCATTTTTTCCACATAATTACAGAATTATATCATGAATTGGCAATAAGGTTAAGTTTCATATAATATTAGGTAATGAAGCGTGTAAAAAGAGTTATTCTTATCGTGCTTGACGGTTTTGGGGCAGGTGAAACATCCGATGCTTCCCTTTTTGGAGACTCGGGTGCTTACACATCAAAACATATCTTCCAAGCAAGTCCCAAGATCAAAGCTCCTTTTTTAAAATACCATGGTCTTCTGGCTGAATCTCACCAAAATATTTTAGTACCCGAGCACCCAAATAAAGACACTCTTTCCGGGCTTTATGAACTGATGGGAGTAGTATATCCAAAGCTTCCCACTTTTCCCGAGGGTTTTTCGCACCAAGACATTTTTACCCTGGAACATCTTCTGGATCGTAAGATTATTGGTAATTATCCCTCCTCAGGAACCAAGATTATACAAAGTCTTGGGCCTGAGCACATAGATCAAAGCAGTTTAATTGTTTACACTTCTTCTGATTCTGTTTTTCAAATTGCGGCACATCAGGAAGTGGTACCCTTGTCTCAGTTGTACTTCTATTGTAAGTTGGTGCGTTCTTTCTACCACTCTACACAACCTATAGGAAGAATCATAGCCCGTCCTTTTGTTGGCTCTAAGTCCCAAGGCTTTACAAGAACTCCTTATCGTAAAGATTTCCCTTATATTCATCCTCAGGAAAACCTCCTTCACTTTCTGAAAAAGCAAAACATCACAATCTACGCTAATCACGTGATTGATAATCTGTTCCCAGGTCTGATAGATCAGAAAATAACATGTCAAGACGATAGACACTGTCTTTATGAACTCAACAAACTCCTTTCAAGTTCTTCTGAGCAAGCTTCTTTCTACTTTGTAGACTTAGAAGATTTAGATATGTTGTATGGTCACCGAAGAGATCTGCCAGCTTATGTCAATGCTCTCGAACAAATTGACCCCCTGCTTAATAAGCTTTATCAAAGCTTAAGCAAAGAAGATCTCCTGATCATTACTGCTGACCATGGAAATGATCCCACCTTCCAAAACCATACCGACCACACCCGAGAACACGTACCTTACCTGGTGTATCAATCCCAAACTCCTTTGAGTAAAGGAAAAGTCCAGGGGATGAGTTGGATTTCAGACTTAATACGTGATTTTTTTATAGAAAACAATGCTAACTAAACCCTCTTTGGAAGTGTTTTTAACTCAAGTCGATCAGATAATCCAAACCATTAAGCTAGATATTAGCCATAGCATGGGTTTTCCTCCCTCCAACATCGACTTTCTCTTGTCTGGAAAAAAACTCCGCTCAAGACTTGTCTTTCATTCTCACCTAATCAATTCCTTCGATGAGAAGATCAAGCTGGGAGTTTTGCTTGAGTTGATCCATTCAGCTTCATTGGTTCACGATGATATTGTTGACGAAAGCACCCTTAGACGAGGTTTTTCGACCCTTCACTCCCAGCATATTAGCTCAAAAGCTATAAGCACTGGCTTTAAAATGTTCAGTATCATTTTTAATCGATGCAATGATTTAACTCCTAATTGGCGCAATCACTTCTATGCTACCCTACATCAGATGTGCCTTGGAGAGATTTGGGAGCTGGAAGACATCAACAATGCCAAACGAAGCATCAGACAGTATAAAAAATCCATCATATACAAAACAGCAAGTCTTTTTGGATTATGCTGTGGTTTGAAAGATCAAGACCTCTGGAACACTGAAGACTCCCTTTTCGGGCTACATTATGGTTTTGCTTTCCAATTATACGATGATTTGTTGGACATTTATGCTAACTCTCAAATGACAGGAAAAACAGCTCACAAAGATGCAAGCCTTGGTATTCTCACCCTACCTGATATGCTTAACTCACACTACTATTCAAACGCAAAAGCCATCGCAAAGTGTAAAGCAATCGGCTTATTGTATCTTGAGAAAGCCAACAAACAAACTAATAATGAAGCCTGGAAAGCAGAATCAGAGAAGCTGTCTAAGCTTTTTCTTGATCTTTAATGTAATACCTTGAATAATGACCCATGTAGTAGCCTTCTTTTTTTGTACCAAAACAGGGGATTACTCCGAGTATTCTTCGATTGGATATTTTTTTTAAATCATCTTCAGTCTTGATGGAATCATCCAAATATTCTAAGAAAAATGCCAGAAGCAAGCTTACAAATAGACCTAAAACAAAACCTATAGCCATAGTTAACTGGAATTTTTTGTTCACAGGAGAAGTTGGTTGGGTGCCCTCCTGATATATCTTCACTGAAGGCATAATCTGGGATTCGGTAATTTTCTGAGATTGATATTGTTGGTATAAAAAACTTCGAAGTTCTTGTTTTCTGCTTAATTCTTCTCTGCTAGATTCGGATTCCTGGCTTCCAGGAGTAAGTTTTGAAACTTTTAAAATCAGATCTTCGATCTCTTGCTCCATTTGTTCAATCTGTTTTTCGAGTCTTAGAGTAGAGCTTTGGATATTGGATTTATAAAATTCGCTGATATTCTCAATGAAGACGGAACAAATAGTATCAGTAATTTTTTTTGCATATGTTTTCATACCATAAGTGAAGCTAACTCGAAGCAATAAAGTGTTTTTGACGGCTTCTACAGATAGTCCTCCTCTTAACTCGCCAGGAGAAATCTTGGGATGTAGCGTGCGACGAGAAACTTCTTGAAGGATAGGTTCACCTTTGAGCATTTCTGCATAGGTTTGCGCCCAACGTTCGCTGGAATAATAGTCTGGAAATGGGCTTGAAGCCATGGATGAGTAGGTGTTTGGAGTTTGAACGACCAAAGTAGCAGTGGAACGATATAATGGTGTGATTTGACTCACATGAATATACCCTGCCATAGTAGAGAGAACAGTAATGACTACTATCCATATCCATCTTCGCTTAACTATGTTCCAGATATCGTTAAGGCTAATCTCACCTTCAGAGCTTATAAGTTCTTCGTCCATGCTCATCTCCTAATAAAAATGCTTGGGCATATTCATTATATAGTTTTTAAACCTATCTTCAATTGGAAAGACTGACATTAATGCTTGGTAAATCCAAACTTATCGTCAACCAGGATCCTCGAGCAGTGATAGCATTGTTTCCTTCTGTTAAAGGTACCGAAAGGTTAAACTCGCCATTATGAGTGCTTGTTGAAGAAGCAGACCCATTAGTTGTGTTTATTAACTCTCCAGTCATAGAACCTGGAAGCTTTAAGTTTAACTTGACATGAAGAGTCATATAGGATGCAAACGGATCAATCCCAATGCTTAAATATTGAACAGCCAGATTGGTTGAATAAGAGGGAGATGAAACACGAACTACTCTTCTATTTTGTCCATCTATGAAGGTCGCTGTAAAACTTGATCCTGCTCCAGTGCTAAATGAACCATTATTAATAGGCACTGGACTATCATTAACTTCGACAGTATAACCAACAGCTTTTCCTGAAATTGAAATAGATCCAGGACTGTTGGTAAGAGAGGAGAACAGAAAAGCTTCTTTTGCTTCCGATTTTTCATTTTTTGAAGATTGATCTGGAGGAATATTTTCAGAATTCAAGCCTGTATCATGAACTGGTGCTTGTGGTGTTTCTTTGTTTGTTTCTACTTTTGGCTTAACTAGTTCTTTTTCTTTAAATTCAAGAAACATTTCAAGTTGTTTTCGCCATATATCTTCAGAGAATACTGCATTTGTCGATGTATTATTTTTCTTTTCTTGGGATTGATTTAAAACAACAACTTTTTGTTGATAAAAATCATAAAGCCATACGGTAGATAGCAGAGTGAAAGATACTAAAATGATGCTTACACTGATCCACAGACTTTTTTCTATTTTCATTGTTTTATATTAATAACAAAAAACCAGACACTCCTTTTTAAAAAGGAGTGTCTGGTAAAAAATCACTTAACTAAGCAATAACTATTTCTTATTTCTCGTAAATGACTGTGACTGTACGAGTAGCTGCATCCCATTCCACGATAGCTCCGAAAGCTTCGGAGA
>DAOSES010000008.1:0-93174 GCA_035363255.1 Caldisericia bacterium
ATATTCATAGTATGATGTGTAAATATGTTAACCCATACAATTTAGCGAGGAACCATGAGTCAACTTTTTAAGTTTGCCTTATTAAAGCGTTTTTTGGCATATTATAAACCTCATTTAAGACTATTTCTCCTGGATATGATCTGTGCTTTTTCATTGGCCTGTATTGATCTCCTTTTTCCATTGTTCACAAGGAAGTTTATCAATCTATGGATTCCTTCTGAACAATTACATTATATGTTCATTGCTGGATCGGCTTTATTAGGTTTATTTATACTTCGTGTTGTTTTTAGTTATATAGTAGGTTACTACGGTCACTACATGGGCACTTTGCTTGAATTCGATATGCGACGAGACCTCTTTAAACACATTGAAACTTTACCATATCATTTTTTTAGCAATCAAAAAGTAGGTCAGATCATTAATCGGTTTGTTGGAGATTTGCGTGATATCGCAGAGCTTTCTCATCATGGACCTGAGGATCTGTTCATTTCCAGTATTATGATTTTAGGAAGTTTTTTTATACTTCTTCAAATAAATCCAAGCTTAACAGTTATAGTGTTCTTTTTTATGTTACTTTTGTTGTTGTTTTCCATTTTTAAACGTAGAGAAATTGAGCGTTCCTACAACAAAGTCAGAGAAAGTCATGGGGAAATGAATGCTCAAATCGAATCCAGCATTTCGGGCATTAGACTTACCAAATCATTTACGAATGAACATTTTGAAATAAAAAAGTTTGAAAATGTGAATCTGCAATATCGAAACTCTTGGAAATCAGTGTATCGAGCAATCGCTGTTTTCATGTCAGGTAATGGCTTTTTAGTGGATTTGCTTAACCTATCAGTTCTTGTAGTTGGGGGATGGTATGTGGTGCAGGGCTTGATCACTATTGGTGATCTTGCGGCATATCTCCTCTACGCTGCTTTTACCCTCCAACCCGTACGCCGTCTTATGTTTTTTATTGAAGGCTTTGAATCTGGCATTTCTGGCTTTAAAAGATTCATCGAACTCATGGAAGTTCAATCGGACATCAAAGATAGAGCCAATGCAATATCTTTGAACAATTGCAAAGGTCATATTGAATTTGAACATGTTTCGTTCAAATACCACGATGGACATCAAAATGTTATCAGCAAACTGAATTTAAATATCTCACAGGGGCAAAATCTTGCCCTGGTTGGTCCCTCAGGTGCTGGAAAAACCACCATATCCAATCTCATTCCTCGTTTTTTTGATGTTACTGAGGGTTCTGTGCGAATTGATGGAATCGATGTTCGTGATTACTCCCTATATTCTTTAAGAAGTAACATTGGTATTGTTCAGCAGGATGTTAGTATTTTTTGGGGAAGCATCAAGGAGAATATTGCCTACGGAAAGATAGATGCTAGCGATCAAGAAATAGAAGAAGCTGCAGAAAAAGCCAGAATTCTTGATTTCATAAAATCTCTCCCTGATGGCATGAACTCATTTGTGGGAGAAAAGGGAGTAAAACTTTCTGGTGGACAAAAACAAAGGATAGCTATTGCAAGAGTGTTTTTAAAGAATCCACCCATTTTAATCCTTGATGAAGCAACCTCTTCGCTTGATAACGAAACCGAAACAGAAATTCAAAAAGCCATCGAAACTTTGTCGATCAATCGCACTACTATTACTATTGCTCATCGTCTTTCAACTATCCAGCAAGCTGATGTGATAGCAGTATTACAAGATGATGGTATTAGGGAAATGGGAACTCATGAAGAACTAATCGAATTAAATGGCTATTATGCCAGATTGTTTCAAGCTCAATACCGAGGATACCTTCCCGATCAAGTATCAGAAAACAACTAAGCTCTTGTGCTTCTTAGGATGCCGGTTCAAGTGGTACAACTTCAATCGAAAAACCATGAAATTCTGTACGAGTGGTGGACCAGGTACGTAAGCCCACTTGACCAGAAGTATATGTGGAATCTTGTGCTGTTAGCACCTGTTGACCATCGATCATTACAGTAAAGGTGTCTCCGTTGGCAATGACTTGCACCTTGTGAGGATCATACCAATCATAGCCCTTTGCACTCACTCTAGCAAAAGGAGCTCTTTCAGAGCCATTGACCCATTTGCGCATGATAAACTCTCCACCACCATAACCTGGATCGTATTGGAAAGTATAGCCATTGATGTTGTTACCATCGACTTCGTTAGCTCTAAGCCACACTCCATAACCGTTGCCTTGCAGTAAATGGGCTATATCAATATCCACCATGAAATCATCTCCAGAATAAGGGGTGAATATTCGTCCTTCACCACTGGAAGTATTGCGCAAAACGCCGTTTGAAGCTTCCCATGTACCTCTCACGGGATTCCATTGATCAAGATTTTTTAGTTCATCGGTCCAAAGATAAGGAGAAGGGGTAGGTGGTTCAGAAGGATCATGAGGATCTGAATCCTGTATTAATGTGGATTGAGTACGGGTAAAAACCCCAAGAACCGAAGATCTGAGGTTGGGAACAGCAGCTATGAGCACTAAAACCAAAACAGCAATAATCAAGGCATACTCTAAGAGAGACTGTCCATCTTTTTTTTGGAATAATTTTAACATAATAGAGAGATTTTACTGTTTTTTTGAGAAAATGTATAGTTCTCAGAAATGCTTTAAAATACAATTATGATTGACTGAAATATTGTATCCTAATAATTTTTAAATTCTTTGTAAATAGTCTATTGCTGAATATAATTCACACTGGATCTTCGAGCGGAAAAACCTAAAGAGAAATCTCCATGGTTCTCCGCCGATAGGGTAATGCTGGAAACGGTATTGCCTTCCTATATTTGAAAAGGAGATTAAAAAATGCATAGATTCAATAAAACGTTATTTTCTTGTTTTGTTACTTTGTTCTTGTTGTTTTCCATAGCTTCATTAAGCTCCTGTAAACCCAAAGAACCCGTGCAAGTACAAGAACCTTCTACTATGATTCTTGCCACCACCACTTCCACTGAAGATTCGGGCTTGCTCAAAGTTCTTGTTCCTGCTTTTGAAGCCAAATTCCCTGTGACTGTTAAAGTAGTATCTGTGGGCACTGGTCAAGCCATCACCATTGGTGAACAAGGAGACGCAGATTGCTTGTTGGTACATGATCGCGCTAAAGAAGACAAGTTTGTGGCTGATGGATTTGGGGCTTATCGAATGGATGTCATGTATAACGACTTTGTTATCATTGGTCCCAGTGAAGATCCCGCGGGCATAAAGACAGCAAGTGATGCCATTGAAGCATTAAAACTCATCGCTCAATCTCAAAGTTCTTTTGTTTCCAGAGGGGATCAATCCGGAACCCACAGCAAAGAACTTAAACTCTGGAAAGAAGCTGGGATTGAACCTATCACACCGTGGTATATCAGCGCTGGCCAAGGGATGGGAGCTGTTCTGTTGATGGCAGATGAAAAGCTAGCCTACACTCTTACTGATAGAGCTACTTATTTAAAATACACCAAAGATGGAAAAATCTCTTTGACCCTTCTCTTTGAAGGATCCACGCCACTCCTCAATCCCTACGGTGTTATACCAGTAAGTAAAGAAAAGCATCCTTCTGTTAACTTCCTTGCTGCAGAGCAATTTGCTAAGTTCATTACCAGCTTGGAAGGTCAAACAATCATTGCTGAATTTGGTACGGCTGATTTTGGCTCTCCTCTCTTTTTCCCAGACTCAGAAGAGTTCAAATCAAAGCAATAAGCATTCTATTGAAGTAATGAATACTCTGCTAGAAGGATTTCTTGAAGCCATTCGCTTGATCATTGCTTTGGATCCAGCAACTTATCAAGCCTTGGGCCTTTCACTCAAAGTGACCTTATATGCACTTTTTATTTCTTCTGTGGCAGGTTTTCCAATAGGAATCCTTCTGGCATTCTCGTCCTTTTGGGGTAAAAAAACCCTCGTTAATCTGATTTATACTTTTATGGGTTTCCCTCCTGTTGTAGCTGGCCTTTTAGTTTATTTAATGTATTCAAGGCAAGGACCCTTGGGCAGTTTGCAATTGCTTTTCACTCCACACGTCATGATAGTAGCTCAAATTATATTAGCTTTGCCAGTCATTATTGGCCTCACCTATCTCGGAATCAAGGCAGTAGATCCCTCAATTGCATCTTTAGCTCACACTCTTGGAGCAAGTAGATGGCAAATCAGTTGGATGGTCCTCAAAGAAATGCGTCTTGCCATACTTGGGGCTCTTATTACTGCATTTGGTGCTGCTATTAGTGAAGTTGGTGCAGCTATGCTTGTAGGAGGTAACATTGCAGTTTATACACGATCCCTTACTACCGCATTGATGCTTGAAACCAGACAAGGAAATTTTGCAAGAGCTTTAGCTTTAGGCCTTATCTTGATCACTGTTTCCTTTGTGATTAATGTTTTGCTGGTAACAATAACTGAAAATAAAGCGTATAGAAGATATGCCAGATCCAGTAGTTAGACTCAACAATCTAAAGAAAAGTATCGGTGAACGAATTATATTGGATGATATCTCTTTTTCATCTTTTCCTTCTGAAATCTTGACAATCATTGGCCCAAACGGCTCAGGGAAAACAACCATCCTTCGTATCATCAATTTTCTTATCAATGAGTCCAAAGGCTCGATTGAATACCAGTTTTCAGGTTTCTCTGCCCTTACCAACCCCCGTAACGATAAGGACAGATTGGCATTAAAACGTCAAATGCACCTTCTCTTTCAAAAGCCTGTGGTTTTTTCAGGTTCAGTTTTAGAAAATTGCTTGATTTGCGGACCTTTGCGGGGCATTAAAATCTCTCGAATTGATGCTTTGGAAGCATTAGAACGAGTTGAAATCGCTCATCTTTATCGACAGTCAGCGCATACTTTATCTGGCGGAGAGATGACTCGATTATCACTGGCTCGAGCATGGCTAATCAAACCTCAATTGCTACTACTTGATGAACCTTCTGCTAATTTGGACCCCCAGGGCATTAAGCTTTTTGAAGATCTTGTTTGCTCTATGTCTTCTGACTTTTCAAGTAGTATTATTTTGGTAACTCAGGATTTGTTTGAAGCTCGAAGAATCTCTCATAGAATAGGATTTTTGCTTCATGGAAAAATCATCGAGATACAAAAGAATCCGGATTTTTTTCAGCAAGCGAAACACGAACTTACTCAGAAGTTTATTTCAGGTTGCTTGGTTTTGTGACACCTTTATACTGAAAAGCATGAAATTTGTTTAGCCTAAAAATCAGGACTTCTTGGAACAAGATCAATTAGCAATTGAAAACCACTTGTGTAATTTTTCGAATTAGACGGATTAACTTAGCTTTATCCTGTTATTAGATGAGGGAATTGAGTATAATATAGCTAGGGATAATTTCTTTGTAAGAGGTGATTTCGAGATGAACAAGATAAAATGGTTATGTCTTTTGGTAATTGGTGTTTTGCTTTTTCAATTTGTCTTTTCTATCTCTCCTATCAAAGCCTCTGAAAACATCATCATAAGAGCATACTCCACAGATTCTGAGATGCTTACAGAATTTGAACGTAGAGGCATGAAGCTTATTGAAGCATATCCCACTTTCGTACTGCTTGAAGCTCAAATCCACCAAATTAGTTTTTTTGATGAAAAAGGAATACTTTTTCTTGAAGAAAAAGACATCCGTATCATTCGGTTTAACGACCATCTTATCTATTCCCAAGCAGATAAAAGCATACAAACACCAAACTATTTTCTCAACAATCCAAGTCTAAACAAGTCTTCTGGTTTATTTGTTCTGCAATGGATTGGTCCAGAAAAAAATGAATGGAAGGAAACAGTAAAAACATACGGTATCGAGTTACTTTTTCCGCTTCATCAATATGCTTGGCTGTGCATAGCTAATACTGAGTTTTTACCTCAGATACAAGGTTTACGTTTTGTGCAATCATGGGGAGCTATCCCATATTCAGCAAAAATTCATCCTTATTTTCTATTAACACCAGAACTCCCTGAGCTTTGCTCCATCCAAATCCAAGTTCAACATCCATTCAATATGACTTTATTTCTTGAACAAACGAAGATTGCCAGAGAAAAAATCGATTTTCAGGATATGGCACCTATTTCAAAACTTTTCATCACTGACCTTCCCCTGGAGACACTTAGTGTCATTGCTACTAATTCACAAGTACTTAGCATTGATCGTTACGAGCCATACGATATCTACAATCATCGCGCGGTAAGAGTTATCGCTTCCCAATATATGTTTAATGGGGTAAATGTTGCCACCATTCAAGGCTTGGACGGTAACGGAGAAATTGCAGGTATTGCAGATACTGGCATTCGAAGTACTCATCCAGATTTCTGGAATCCCACTTTTTCGGATAAAGTAATTGCTACTTTCCCTAGCAATTGGGACGATTATCATTCTCATGGATCTCATGTAGCAGGCACCGTAGCAGGCACAGGAGCTTCCAGTCCAAATGGTCAACAAAAAGGCATAGCTTACAATGCACGTATCGTAGCTCAGAATTTTCTTGGAAACCAAGGATATTACAATACCATTGGTGGTTTATATGCACTTTTAAATGAAGCTTATCAAGCAGGAGCCAGAACTCACAACAATAGCTGGGGGTATAACTGGAGTGCATATTATCATATCAACGGTGCAGGTGAGTATTCTTCTGGTGCTCGTGATATTGATCGTTTTTTGTGGGATCATATGGATTTCACCATGGTTAAGTCAGCAGGTAACAATCGGGGTAGTAACTTTTATATCCCATATTACACCTATTATGGTCCTTACCCTTTTGCACGCGGAACAAGAACAATCACTGCCGATTCTAATGCAAAAAACCTTATATGTGTTGGAGCGCTTGAGAATGAGAACGGCGTCCCAGTTGGACACCCGAGTTCATGGGGACGAACACAATCCATCCAACGTTATATTGCTTGGTTTTCCAGTACTGGACCAACTCATGATGGTAGAATTAAGCCCGATGTAGTTGCCCCTGGTGATCCCCTTCTTTCTGTCAACAGAAACCATATGAGCTCCCCTTACAATTTTTACACTAGCATGTCTGGAACGAGTATGTCAGGTCCAGTAGTCACTGGGGCTGCTGTTTTAGTGCGACAATTTTATAGAGACCATCATCAACTTAGCTCTAATGAGATTAGCTCTGCCTTAGTAAAGGCTACTCTTATCAATGGTGGAAAGCAAGGTCTTCAAGATAGCGATGTCATTCGTTCAAACTATTATTCCTACGATAATCAACCCTTTCCCAAAGATCCAAACTCATTTACAGGTTTTGGACTAATAAACCTTAAAGAATCCTTAATACCTGAAAACAAAAAAGTTTTGCACATAAATGCTTACGATCCCGACCAACATCAACTCGGATTATCCAACCAAAAAATGATTGACACCTATTATATTAGAGCCACTGAATCCACTTTACCTTTTAAAGCTACTCTCGTCTGGACTGATTATGCTGACGCGCTTATTCCTCCAAATGCAAGTTCTTTTGCTCTTAATCAAAAAGATCTTATCAACAACCTTCATTTAGAGATCTTAGATATGCACGATATGTCCAACTACCGTGGAAATCAAATGAAGAACGGTTTTTCATTAGCTAATCCAAATAGTTTTGATCATATCAACAATGTGGAACAAATCGTTCTACCTGGAACTCATGAGAGTATTTATCGAATCCAAGTCTTTTCCATGGATCCTATCACTAGCGACCTTGCTCACAACTTCCATCAACCTTATGCCCTTGTTCTATCTGGAGAAAACATTGCTTGGATAAATGACAACGATTTACCCTACGATTGGAAACCAGTGCAACCCATGAGTTTTACTGCAAGAACCCTATGCGAAGGCATTCAGCTTCAATGGAGTAATCCTATAAATACCTTCACTTCGCCAGCTTATTTTATCCTTCATCGCCGTACCTGGACTGGATTGAATGCTGGCCAACAATCCGTTCAACGTTTTGAAATAGGCACTCATCAATTCCTTGATCAAGATATTTCCTGGGGTGATGAGTATTATTATACCCTCTCTGCTTATGATTCAAACCATAACTTACTTGCTCAAGCTCCTGGGGTGATGAGCGGATGGATTATTCCTCCCTATAAACCGGACCTTTTTGCAGCTCAAACGGGAGAGACTGTTCAGTTATACTGGAACAAACCCAAGCAAGGTACTTGCCCTATTTCTTTATATCGAATATATCGTTCCCACACCAGCTCTCCTCTCATTAAACAAGGGAATACTTTTGCTCCTTACTTTCAAAACGGTACTCTCATTGCTGAACTGCCATCAAGTGAAAGCAACTTCATTGATCGCACAGCATCACCAGATCAAGACTGGTACTATACCTTGGAAGCTGTTGATAATAAAGGTTTTACTTCAGCACATTCCAATCCACTGAAAGTGAAAATCTCTCGTTCAAACTACCAAGTCAAACTTTGGCTTGAAGCTTCTAAAAATGAGCTTTGCCCAGGAGAGTTACTCACTGTGAGAGTATCA
Source organism: Caldisericia bacterium (assembly GCA_035363255.1). Classification (GTDB taxonomy): domain Bacteria; phylum Caldisericota; class Caldisericia; order UBA6126; family UBA6126; genus T3SED10-260. The sequence continues at coordinate 8,474 of DAOSES010000008.1, forward strand.
ATTCAAAATCCAAGCGACAATCCAATCCCACAAACAAAGTTAACTATTTCTCCGAGCCGTGATCTTGGTTTCCAGAAAATTGATGGTATTAGAGGTTTTCCTCTTCCTGATGGTTCCTATGAATTTGATTTGCCTACTCTTGGTTCCCATAGCACTACCAGTTATCTGATGTATTTTGAAGCTAGCAAAAAAGTTACTCAAGATAAAGAAGCTTCGGTGATGATCTCTGTTCTGAGTCAAGGAAAAATCCTTGATAATGTTCTTTTGCCAGTTTTGATCAAAAAATGCCAACAAGGGAATCCTGCTCCATATTTATCTATACAACTGAAAAATTTAGTTTTGGATCCAAACACAGGAAATCGCTACCTTCCAAGAAATAAAGCACTTGAAGCAGATGTATCATGGCAACACATGACAGCTCCTTTTGAGCTGAGATTGGATTGGGGAGACGGAAACAAAGAAGTATTTTCAGCCCTTTGGTCCAACAAAATACTGCTTGAGCACAACTATTTAAACCAGGCCAGCTATCGAGTTTATTTAAATATCATTGATGCACACGGAAAATCAATCCAAAGCGATTTTACTGTGTTGGTACGTGAAGATTAGGAAAATTACTTGTTACTTAATGCGTTTACAAGAACTCTTCGATTGCGAGGACCATCAAATTCCATAAGATAAACGCCTTCCCAAGACCCTTTTACAATTTTCGAATTGTGGACGAACATAAAACGTTGATTACCGATGATGGCGGCTTTGATATGAGCCTCTGAATTGCCCTCACAATGGTGGTAGTTATAGCTTTGGGGAACAATCTGATCTAGTTTTTCGATGATATCCTGGAATACATCTGGATCGCAACACTCATTTATGGTCAAAGCACAAGTAGTATGTGGAACATAGACAAAGAGTACCCCTTCACTGAGTTGCAAATCAGATACAGCTTCATCCAATTTTTCACTTATGTTAATGCATTGTACTTTCTGACTGCTCGTGATCGAAATATTAACAATCATGCTCTTCCCCCTCTGATAGTATTTTTTGTATTTTACTTTAAAAAGGGAATTTAATCGAGTTTTTTTACTATGTTTTTATTGAAGTATTTCTGTGTTTTGATTACACTGTGGATTAGCAAGATCATGCAGGAGAATCTATGAACAAAAGTATTATCGGTAAATGTGGCTTATATTGCGGAGCTTGTGACATTTATTTTGCTACCATCCATCCAGATTATCAAGAGAAATTAGCCAAACACCTTGGTTGTGAAGTAAATGAGCTGAGTTGCAAGGGATGTGGTGAAGTCACTGAGACATGTTGGGGGTACAATTGTGGAATCAATAATTGCTGTGAAACACACTTAGTAGCCTCATGTAGAGAATGCTCACGTTTTCCCTGTGATTTACTTACTGATTTTGCTGAAGATGAGCTTCCTCATCACCATACAGCAATAGAAAACTCCATTAGAATCAAAGAAATCGGAGAAGAAAAGTGGTTGGAGGAACAAGAGAAAAGATGGTCCTGCATTTATTGTTCTCATCCTTATCGTTGGTATAGCACTCATTGCTCTTATTGCGGGGAAAGTGTTTTTAATTGCGAAGATGAGGATGCAGAAAGAATTATTGAAGAGTAAAAAAAACCATGTCTGCAATGTATCATTTACGGACATTAAGAAAAAGTCAAACAATACTAGTTAGGATTCTTCTTTTTTAATCTGAAAGATGGGTTCGATACAAATACAAACCATTGGCTGGAGCTCTTTGAGTGGTCCATTTCTTATACTCATCAATTAATTCTTCAAAAGTGTCAGGAACTCTTACCTGACGTAATAGCATAAGGAATGAAAAACCAATAATTCGGCGAATCATATTGTATAAAAAACGGTTTGCTTGAAAGAAAAGGACTGTAGCGGGTATTTCAGGCAAAGAAACTGCTTCGATTTTTTCAAGATGACAAACAGTAGAGTCATAACGATAGGGCTCTTTGGCAAAAACTCTAAAATCTTTAACCCCTTGAAAGCATATAAAAATAGAGTTCCATTGTTCTTGCGTAAAGAATCTCTTTTCATGCCATACATATCTGCCCAAGAAGGGAGAAATCTCTTGATGATGATAAATAAGGTATATATACGACTTGGACTTGATATTTCGATGAAGATTATAGTCCTCAGGAACTGCTTGAAGACTTACAATACGAATTGATGTTGGTAAATGATGGTTCAAAATTGACTTTAAGGCTTGCTGTTTAATACCTTCGGGAACGTGAAAAGTGATACATTGATCCAAAGCGTGTACCCCTTTATCTGTTCGAGATCCTCCGCTAATCCCAAGATTTACGGGAGAGATATCCCCAAATAATCGAATAAGCGCTTCTTCAATGGTCTCCTGAATACTCTGTTGAGGTGGACTTTTGGTAAAGCCCGAGAAATCCGCTCCATCATAGGAACATCGTGCAAGAAAATGCATAAATACTTAATAAAACCAGACGATAGATAGTACCGGAACAAAAAACAAAACAAAAAAAAGCCAGTCGCGCAGAGTAAAACTGAGCTCTTTTAAATGAGTGCGTTTTTTTCCAACTTGAAAACATCTTGCTTCCATAGCAATGGCTAAATCATCAGCTCGTCTGAAAGCTGAAACAAAAAGCGGTATTAAAATAGGGATCAGTTGTTGGAGTCGCTTAAATAAATTTCCTTTTTCAAAGTTAACTCCTCTTGCAGTTTGAGCTTTTATTAATCGATCAGTTTCTTCGAGAATTGTTGGAATAAAACGAAGAGCAATAGTCATCATCATTGATATCTCCGAGGCTGGTATTCCAATAACTTTAAAAGGACGCAGTAAGTATTCCAAAGCATTGGTTAGTCCAATAGGTGAAGTACTAAGCGTGAGGAGAGATGAGGCAAAAACAAGAAGCACTAAACGGAGGAAGATGTAAGTCGCCGCGAAAACTCCTTCAAGACTTATTTTTAGGGGACCCAAAGCTAACAAAAGAGTCCCTTTGGTCATGAATAGTTGGATAACTACAGTAAAGAGGATCAAAAAAAGAATAGGTTTTAGCCCTCTAAGAAAAAAAGAAAATGGAATAGTTGAAAGAAAAATGAGGAGAATCATCAATACAAGCAATAATAAATATCCAAACAAATCTTTGATAAAAAAAATCATAACAATGAAACCCAAAACAGAAATGAGTTTTGTGCGAGGATCAAGCATATGTAGAAAACTATTAGCTGGAATATACTGGCCAATACTTATGCTTTTTCTAATTTCCATGGTAATGAATATTTTTCAAAATTTCTTTGACAGCGAGATCCAGATCAAATAGGGTATAATCCAAATCAGGTTTGCATCGGCTGATACCAAGCAAAACTTCAGTAATTTCTGGAACCATCAAACCTAAGTCCCGAATTTTATCGTATTGGGCAAAAACTTCTCGTGTTGCTCCAGATAAAGCTATTCTGCCTTTTTGCATTACATACAAAACATCAGTAAGCCGAGAAACCTCATCCATATCATGAGAAACCATGATAATGGTAATGCCTTTTTCCTTGTTAATTTTCAGTATTTCATCAAGTAGTTGCTCTCGAGTATAAGGATCTAAACCCGCTGTGGGTTCATCAAGAATAAGATATTTGGGTTTCATGGCTAAAATTCCTGCAATTGCTACCCTTCTCTTTTCCCCACCGCTGAGAAAAAAGGGTTGACGTTGGTGGATTTTATCATAATCCAAATCTACCATATCCAAGGCTTCAACAACCCTTTCCTTCACACTATGTTCATCCAAGCCAAGGTTCTTTGGTCCAAACCCCACATCTTTTTCAACCGTTTCTTCAAACAATTGCATTTCAGGGTACTGAAAGACCATGCCAACCTTTTGGCAAACAGTATGAACATCTTTTCTTAAATCGAACAAATCCTCTTGATCAACCAGAACTTTCCCCTTTGCATTGACCTTAATCAAACCATTCATATGTTGAATTAAAGTTGATTTGCCTGAACCAGTATGACCAATAATACCTGCTATCTGCCCTTCGTGTATTGTTATTGAGACATCATCTAAGGCTTTCTTCTCAAAAGAAAGCCCAGGATCGTAGGTATAGCTTAACTTGTTGATAATTATGGACATAGGTATTTTACAAGGTCAGTGGTGTTGAAAATATGGGAAGGTATTTCCAAACCCTGTTGTTTGAGACGAGAAATAATCTTGATAATCTCTGGAGGATACAATTTAAAAGAATGTAAATCTTGCTCGTTCATATGAAATAGTTCACTAGGTAATATGTCTTTTACGATTCTTCCTTCAAACAACACCACAGAACGATGGCTTAACAAGACTTCCTCCATTCGGTGGGTAATAAGAATAATGGTAATTCCTTGCTGATTAAGCTCAACGATTTTACTTATTACCATTCTTCGGCTTTTTGGATCAAGAAGCGAGGTTGGTTCGTCAAAGACAATGCAAGAAGGCCTCATTGAAAGAACTGAAGCTATAGCTAGAAGTTGTTTTTGCCCTCCCGAAAGCAGATGGGGAGGCATATGTTTGAATTGAGACAAACCAGTGAGACTCAGGGCTTCATCAACACGTAAGCGAATCTCAGAACTCGGAAAACAAAGATTTTCTGGACCAAAGGCAACTTCTTCTTCAACGGTAGTAGCAACTATCTGATTGTCAGGATTTTGAAAGATCATCCCAACCAAACGACGGATAGAGGTAGTATGGTTGATATCCGAAGTCAGCATTCCATCGACATGAATGCTTCCATTTACAGGAGCATATAGCGCATTCATTAATCGACCCAGAGTAGACTTTCCTGAACTATTAGCACCGATCACCGAAAGAAATTCACCTTGCTTGATAGCAAGACTAAGATCTTTCAGAACAAGAAAATCTTCGGGCTCCTCTGGATATCGAAAGCTGACGTTTCGGATATCAATAAAGGACACTTTATTCTTAACTTATGAAAGTTTCAGCATAGCCAGAGGAGAAGCATCGCCTCTGCGATAACCTACATGAAAAAGACGGACATAACCTCCATCTTTTTCAGCATAGCGATCTTTTAGAGAAGAATATAGTTTGCTCAGGGCTTCTTTGTTGCGAAGTATAGCAAATGCTCTTCTTCTTGCTGCAAGACTTTCGTCCTTGCATAAAGTAATCACTTTTTCAGCTTCTCTTTTGATTTCTTTGGCTCTTGCTTCAGTGGTAGTGATTGTCTCTTCAAGAATCAACGAAACTATAAGATTACGAATGACACTATTTCTTTGAGCACTATAAAAGTTAAGCTTACGATATTTTCTTCCGTGTCTCATTTTTTTTCCTTCCCTATTCTTTCAGCTTTAAACCATGTTGGTGTAAAAATTCTTCTATTTTGTCAACATTTTTCTTTGAAAGTTTGTTATTACCAATCAATAAATCTTCTTTATTTAGATGAGTTAGGTGTTCAACTATGTCAATTTGAAGTTTTTTCAGACGCTCTAACTGAGAGTCTGAAATGGCTAATTCAAGACACATATCCACGATACTCATATTGAGAATGGTATCTTTCACCTTATCCTGAGGTTGCTCATCGACAGGCATCTCATCATCAGAATCGCTCATCTTTTTTGATGGAGTTCGTTCTAATGTATCTTCGTCTGACTCATCAAAATCCTCAGAACTTGCGCTAATCTCTCCAGCTTTGATCTCTGTAATGAGTCTTAAATCGTCCCTGGATAACAAATGCTCAATATCAGGAACTTTCAACAACTCTTCTAAGGTAGAGCTTAGAGATTTCATGCCAAAATTCTTTAATGATAACAAATCTTTACGACTCTTGCTGAATAAATCCTGTATAGTATAAATACCTGCTTTTTTGAATACATTTCCAGTTCGAACGGAAAGAGGTATAACTTCTTCAATCGGTTTTTTTAGAATCTCATCTGTTTCAAGCTGAACTATTACTGGAGCTTCTTCTATCTCTCTCTCCACTGTGATGTTGCTAAAGTATTCAACTAAAATCTTTGATGCGCTCTTGAGAGCAGTCATGGGACTGATTGATTCGTTAGTTTCTATTTCAAGATACAAGGTTTCGTAATTCAGGGATTCGTTAAACATTGAGGGTTTGACATTAAAAGAGATATGAGTAACAGGGCAAAAGCTTGAATCAATGGGAAATGTACCGATTGGATAAGAGGGATCACGGTTTTCTTCTGCTAAATGATACTCGACACCTTTTTGAATAAAGAAGTTAAGACTTAGTTTTGTATCTGGATCTACAATATTTATGACTGGAAGGTCTTTGTTTACAATTTCAACCATACCAGGACAAATAAAGTCACCTGCGTAAATAGTCCCTGGTCCTTTTTTTGTACAGGTAATCACCTTTTTCTCTTTTATATCGGACTTGATCACCATTTGCTTAATATTTGCCACAATCTGGATTCCATCTTCAAGAACACCAGGTATGGCGGTAAATTGATGGGCAATTCCGTCAATATGCACTGCAACAACTGCAGTACCTTCGATAGACGATAGCAACACTCTTCGAAGAGCATTGCCAATAGTTACGCCATATCCTTTGTGCAAAGGACCTATTTTATATTCGCCTTTTCTGCTATCTTCGTTGATAACAGCGAGTTTTAAACTCTCAATTGTGAATCCCATTGATGGCCTCACTTCCCTAAAAAGTTATATTATTTTGAATAGAACTCAACAATTAACTGATCATTAAAAGGAGCATTAGTATTGGCCTTATCAGGCATGCTGGTGACTTCTGCACGATAAGAATTTGGGTCAAAAGTGAGCCACTCTGGAATAGCAACATTACGCTCCATGGAATGTTTTACATAGATGTTCTCTTTTAGCTCAGGTTTAAAAGTGATGATATCACCAGTTTTTACTCGATAAGATGGAATGTTAACATAATGACCATTAACAAAAACTTTTCGATGGAGGACTATTTGTCGCGACATAGCTCTGGAAGGAGCTATCCCTAGACGATAAATCACATTGTCCAAACGTAATTCTAAAAGCTGAACTAGACGATCACCAGTAGGTATTTTCCGCTGGCTTGACGCTTCAACATAGTAACGTTCGAATTGACGTTCCATTAATCCATAATAAAATTTGGCCTTTTGTTTTTCGACCAAATGTATCCCAAAGTCGGTTACTTTGGGTCTTCGACCAGTATTACCATGCTGGCCAGGGGCATACTTCCGTTTTTCAAAAGCGCATTTTTCACTCGCGCAACGGTCACCCTTGAGAAACAATTTCGTTCCATATCTTCTGCATTTTCTGCATGATGATTCAAGATATCTTGCCATAGTATTCTCCTACATTCTCCTTGGTTTTCTTGGTCTGCAACCATTATGTGGAATTGGGGTTACATCACGAATGACGGTAACTTCCATACCTGTAGCTTGAATAGCACGGATTGCAGTCTCTCTTCCGGGACCAGGACCCTTTACATATACTTCAACTTGACGCATTCCCATAGTTAAAGCTTTCTTTGCAGCTGATTCAGCAGCAACCTGAGCTGCATATGCAGTTCCCTTGCGTGTTCCTTTAAAAATGTTGCCAAGTCCTGCGGTTCCCCAACATAATACATCACCATTTTTGTTGGTAATGCTGATAATGGTATTATTGAATGTAGCGTTAATATAAGCCTTCCCTTCAGCTGGGGCACGCTTTTTTCCCTTTTTGCCTTTTACAGCAACTGGTGCAGTTGAAGAAGCATCTGTGCTTGAGCTGGTTTCAGGCGTAGCTACAGGAGTATTTTTAATTTCATCTGCCATTATATTCCTCTCCTTTCATTTCTTTCTATTTCGAACCAATAGTTTTTTTAGGACCCTTACGAGTACGTGCATTTGTTCGAGTTCGTTGACCGCGAACTGGCAGTCCTCTTTTATGACGTGTCCCTCGATAACAGCCTATGTCCATGAGTTGTCGAATGTTTTGAGAGACTTCTTTTCTCAGATCTCCCTCGACAACAAAGTGATCACGAATGATATCTGCAATCCTATCCACTTCAGCCTGCGAAAGATCTTTTACCTTAATGTCGAGTTTGACATTGGCTGCCTTTACAACATCTATAGCATTGACTGGTCCAATACCGTAAATCTTACGAAGAGCAATATCAACTCGTTTGTTCATTGCTAAATCAATACCTGCTATACGCGGCATATTATCCTCCTTTTATCCTTGACGCTGTTTATGCTTTGGAATTACGCAAATAATATAAATTCTACCTTTGCGTCGTACTATCTTGCAATCTTTACATCGTTTTCTAACCGATGGTTGTACTTTCATAAATTCCTCCTATTACCCTAAATACGGTAGGTAATTCTACCTTTAGTTAAATCATACTTACTAATTTCAAGTTTTACGCGATCGCCCACCACTAGCTTGATAAAATGCATCCTCATTTTTCCAGATATATGAGCCATGATTTCTTTTCCATTGCTCAAACGGACTCGAAACACAGCATTAGGTAGTTTTTCAATGACTACACCTTCAGTTTCAATAATTCCCTTGGATTCATCCTTCAAGCTAAACCTCCCAGCTTATATTCTGTCAGAACTTCTGTTTCTGACTCATGTATAAAAACAGTGTGCTCAAAATGTGCTGAATCTGAGCCATCTGCAGTGACTACGGTCCATTTGTCGGATAGCACTTTTACTTGAAAAGATCCTTCGTTGACCATCGGCTCAATTGCAAGCGCCATGCCTGCATTAAGAGAGGTACCTCGACCTTTCTCTCCAAAGTTTGGTATCTGAGGATCTTCGTGAACATTCATCCCAATTCCATGACCTGTATAATCACGAACGACAGAGTAACCATTTTCTTCTGCTGTTTGCTGTACCGCATGGGCTATATTACCGATACAAGAACCGTTTTTTGCTTGTGCAATTCCGTTTATGAGGCTTTGATGAGTAATTTTTAATAGTTTTTTTCTTGAGTTAGAGATTTCACCGACAGGAAAAGTAAAAGCCATGTCAGTATGATATCCCTGGTAGTTGCAGCCTATATCGATTGATACTATATCGCCTTCATGAAGCAGTTTGTTTTTGCTGGGAAAACCATGTATTACTTCATGATTGACCGAAGCACACAAAGCATAAGGAAAACCATACAATCCAAGGAAACTTGGTTGTGCATGGTGATCTTTTAAAAAAATCTGAGCTTTTTGATCAATGATGTCAAGTGAAATACCAGGTTTGATTAATGTTGAAATAAAACCCATTGTCCCAGACAAGATAGCACCACTTTTCTTCATTAGTTCATACTCATGGCTATTTTTATAAACAATCATGTTAAAAACCAGTCTCCAATTTAGCTTTTGAACAGCAATCCAACGCCCCAATGATGCTAGCAAATACTTCTTGAATATTCCTGGATGCATCAATAGGGGTTAACACACAGCATTGTCTGTAGTATTCTGTTACTGGCATAGATTGCTGATGATACTGTTCAATCCGAGTATTTAGTACTTCTTCATGGTCATCCTGGCGTAAATACAAATCACCAGAACAAACAGGACACTTAGTATGAGATTTAAGTTCGAGTGGTGAAAAAACACGACTACAAACGCTACATTGATGTCGGGACATTATTCGGTGTTTGATTGTGTCTGATCCCATACTATTCAAGTATAAAACTCGATGGACTTTAGCGCCATTTTGTTGAAGAAAAGTATCCATCCATGAAGCTTGACCTACAGTACGAGGAAAACCTTCCATGATAAATCCTTTTTCAAGATCTAACTGATCAAGCTCACCCTTAATGACGTCAAAAACTACCTGATCTGGCAGGAGATTTCCCTCATCCACTTTCTTTTTATAGCTTGCAAAAGCTTCAGTTTTCAGGGCTTTGCGAATTAACTCACCTACGCTAACAAAAGGAAGCTTTAATGCCTCAACCAATAAATGGCTTTGAGTGCTTTTTCCAGAACCAGGAGGTCCTATCAAAATCAATATCATCCCTTTAGGAATCCTTTGTATTGTCGCATAGCCAAAAATCCCTCAAGTTGCTTGGCGAATTCGATAGCAACTCCAATAATAATCAATATTGAAGTTCCGCCAAAGAAAAATATGCTCAATTGTGTTCTTGCGAGGAGGGTATTGGGAAGTACTGCTAATAAACCGAGAAATATTGAGGCTGGAAAAGTGATACGATTCAACATAGTCATCATGTATTCAGAAGTTTCTTTGCCGGGACGAACTCCAGGGACAAAACCACCATGCTTTTGAAGATTCTCTGCCATATCATCGGGATTGTAAGTAATGGAAGTATAAAAATAGGTAAAAAACACAATAAGGAAGAAAAACAAACCATTAAACACCCATGAAGTTTGGGTAGAAAGGTAAGTTTCAGCAAATTGAGCAAAACCAGTTCCAGGGATGAATTGAGCAATTACACTCGGGAAAGTAAGGACTGAAGAGGCAAAGATGATAGGCAAAACACCAGCTTGAATAAGCTTGAGAGGAATATAAGTACTTTGGCCTCCAGCAGTTTTTCTGCCAACTATACGTTTGGAGTATTGAATCGCAATTCTTCTTTCAGCTTGATAAACACATATGATACCTGTCAAAGCAAGCACAAACACGAGCAAGGCAAAAGCTAAAGTAGCATAGGTCATGGTTTCGCCTCGGATCATTTGTACAGCTTCAGTGAATGAAAGGGGAATGCGTGAAACAATACCAGTAAAAATAATAAGAGAGACTCCGTTGCCAAGACCCTTTTCAGTAACCCATTCACCAAGCCAAATCAGAAAGAATGTTCCTGCCATCAAAGTAACAATAATGATCATCTTAGCAATAAAGCTTTGATTAATCAGAGCGTCTCTGAAGACAAAATTGGTGAACATGTATGCTTGTAATAGACCCAAAGCAAGACTAAGCCATCGGGTATAGCCAGCAATTTTTCTTCGGCCTTCTTCTCCCCCTTCTTTGGATAGGGTCTCCAGGTGGGGAATAACTACTGTCAGTAGCTGTAAAATAATGGAGGCGTTAATATATGGCAATACACCCAATGAAAAAATGGAGAAATTGCGATATCCGCCACCGGAAAATAAATCGAGTAAACCCAAAAAACCACTATTGCCGACAATATCAGCGATAATTGTTCTATCAATGTAGGGTATAATGACAAAATGTCCAAATCGAATCAAAACAAAAATTAAAACAGTAATGAGTAGGCGCTTTTTTACTTCAGGTAACTTAAGGGCGTTCCAAATATTCTTAAGCAAATCAAGCCTCCTCTACCTTTCCACCAAGATTTTCTATGATAGATTTTGCACTCGCGCTTGCTTTACCCATAATAGTCAGGGCCTTAGTAAGTTCGCCAGTATTCACTACTTTAAAATACTTGGCTCTTGGTGATACCATACCTTTTTCTTTGAGTGCGTCTATGTTTACAACATTGCCAACTTCAAATTCTTTTTCGAGCATTTGGAAGGTAATAGTTGCGGTCCTTAAAGGTTCGAGAGCTTTAAATCCTTTAAATTTTGGTACTCTTCGATAAAAAGGAGTTTGTCCACCTTCAAAACCTATTGCTTTGCCTCTTCCGGCTCGTGCTTTTGATCCCTTATTTCCAAATCCACATCTGACACCTTTACCAGAACCAATACCTCTTCCAACTCTTTTGGATTTTTTGCTTATGCCTTTTCTAACTGGTAAATTACTAATATCCATATTTATTCCTCCACACTATATGCCAAAAAGTTGTTTAAGCGAAACTCCTCTGAGCTTGGCAAGATCCACTGGGTCCATAAGTTGTGTAAGAGCAGCTATGGTTGCACGAGCCGTATTGATGGCATTGTGAGAACCATAAATCTTTGCAATAACATCTTTGACCCCAACTTTTTCCAAAATCTTTCTGACAGAGCCACCAGCTATGAGACCAGTACCTGGAACAGCAGGAGCTAAATAGACCGTAGTAGCTCCTAATTTTCCTTTTACATCGTATGGAATAGTGGTGCCTCGCACAGAAACACGTATTAATTCTCGTTTGGCAGAGTTTATGGCTTTATTAATAGCATTGGGTATCTGATCTGATTTTCCCAATCCTATGCCAACCAATCCGCTTCCATTGCCTACCACCATCAAGACTCTGAATTTCATGCGTTTGCCACCTTTAACGGTTTTTGAAACACGTGAAATATTTACAATTTCTTCTTCAAATTGCTCTTCAGCAATGACAATTTCTTCATCCATAAATGAGCTTAAATCATTACGCATTAAAACTGTATCCCTTCCTTTCTCACAGCGTCAGCAAATTCTTTGACAACACCATGATACTGAAAACCTCCGCGATCAAACACGATCGAAGCAAGTCCTTTTTCGTGGATTCTTTTTCCACATATTTCACCAAGCTTTTTTGCAGCAGCTTTATTTTTTAGACTACCTTCTTTGAATTCATTTCTAAAGCTCGGTTCAATTGAAGATGCTGAGACGAGAGTAATCCCTTTGGAATCGTCAATAAGTTGGGCGTAAATATAACGAAGACTCTTAAAAAAAGCTAAACGAGGCCGCTCAGGTGTTCCTATAACACGCTTGCGGAGTCTTATATGTCTGATAACTCTCATATTGTTAGTGTTCATTATTATTTACCTGCCTTTCCTAAGGCTTTTCCAGCTTTCTTAATCAGTTTTTCTCCAGTGTACCGAATACCTTTGTTTTTATAAGGATCTGGCTTTCTGATTCGATGAATTATTGCAGCCATTAGGCCAACCTTTTCTTTGTCAATTCCCTTGACTTCAATAATAGTATCTGCTGGCACATGGAATGTGGTACCTGGAAAAGCTTTGATGCGAACCGGATGAGAAAAACCAATATTTATTGTAAGTTCATCTTTATCCAAGGCAACACGATACCCAACGCCACTAAGTTCAAGACGTTTTGTATAGCCTACATTCACGCCTTGGACCATATTAGCAAGTAGGGATCTCGTTAAGCCATGGAGCATTTTTACCGTTTTCTCTTCTGATGGACGTGTAACAACAATCTGTTGGTCTTGAATGTCAATATGGATTCTTTTATCAAAACTTCTACTTAATTCACCATTCTTACCTTTAACCTTGACTTCATGTGTTTCTTGATTGATATTAACATCCACTCCAGAAGGGATGGGTATGGGATTCTTTCCTACCTTAGACATTTACCTATCACCTCGGTTTCTTGTTTTTACCACACATAGCATAATATTTCACCACCAATTTTCTCTTTTCGAGCTTGTTTGTCGCTCATAACACCTTTGGAGGTGGATAATATAGCTAAACCCATTCCTCGACGAACACGAGGAATTTTATCGCAAGAAGTATAAATTCTCAGACCTGACCTGGAAACTCTTGACATGTGGTTAATTGCTTTAATCCTGCTGGAAGTGTATTTAAGAAATACTTTGATCCGCTCGCGTTTCATGGAATCAAATCCCAGCTGATAATCATTGATGTAACCTTCATCTTTGAGAATACTCACCACATGTTTGTTGAGTTTGGTAGAAGGAACTTCAACGTAAGGAGCATAAATTGAGTTAGCATTCTTTATGCGAACTAAAAAATCAGAAAAGGAATCTGGTGCAATCATTTATCTCCCCCTCTCTACCAACTGGCTTTCTTCAAGCCAGGAATTTTGCCTTCAAGGGCATTTTTACGTAAACATAGCCGACATAATCCAAAATCACGATAATAAGCATGCGGTCTACCGCAAATTTTACATCGATTATGCTTTCTGACAGCATATTTTGGTGTTTTTTTCGACTTATTGATTAGTGCTAATCTTGCCATCAACTCATCTCCTTTTAGTTCCTGAACGGAAATGCAAAAGCATCCAGTAATGCTTTGGCTGTTTCATCGTTCTTTGCGGTAGTAATAATAGACACGTTCATTCCTCTTAACTTGTCCACTTTGTTGTAATCAATTTCTGGAAATATCAGTTGTTCTCGTATGCCAAAAGTATAATTTCCTCGACCGTCAAATGAATGTGGATTCAAGCCTTTAAAGTCGCGAATTCGGGGAAGAGCAACGTTTATAAGCTTTTCAAGAAAGGCATACATTCGGGGTCCACGAAGTGTTACCATAGCACCTATGGGTTGACCTTCCCTGAGCTTAAAATTAGCTATAGATTTTTTTGCTTTTCTGACTACAGGTTTTTGCAAAGTAATGGATCTTATCTCTTCTATAGTTCTGTCAAGTACTTTGATATCCTGTGTAGCTTCACCCGTACCTCGATTAACAACAATTTTTACCAGCTTGGGTACTTCATTAACATTACTGCATTGAAGTTGTTTTAACAAGGCAGGGACTATCTCATTGAGATACTTATCTTTAAGGGATTGTTCGATACCCTTACGGACAGTATCAACAGCAGCAGAGGTAGTTTCCTTTTTTCCACCTTTTGAAGCATCCTTGCCTTTTTGCTGGATTTGCTGCGGCTTCTTTTTTGCTTTATTATCAGCCATTTTTTATATCTCCTCAGACTTTATCAATGTTTTCGCCACATTTTTTGCAATATCTTGCATACTTTCCAGTGGCCATTTTTTTCCGACCCAATCGAGAGGCTTCATTGCATATAGGACAAACAAGCATAATTTTGCTCTGAAAAATAGGAAGCTCTTTTTCCAGAATTCCCCCTTGAGGAAAATTCTGTTTTGGTTTAATGTGTCTTTTGACAACATTAACTCCTTCAACCAGAAAAGAAGTTTTTTCGACTTCTTTGCGATTAACTACCGCATTGACCTTGCCTCTTTTTCCTTTATCTTTTCCTGTAATAACCAGGACAGTATCGCCTTTTTTTATTCTGGTCATAATTAAACCACCTCAGGGGCTAAGGATATAATCTTCATGTAGCCCTTTTCTCTAAGTTCTCTGCAAACAGGACCAAAAATTCGAGTTCCTTTTGGATTCCCTTCATCATCAATGATTACTGCAGCATTTGTATCAAAACGAACAATACTTCCATCTTTTCGTTTTACTGGAAAATGCGTTCGAACAATCACAGCTTTTTGAACCGTGCCTTTTTTAATTTGTCCGGACGGAATGGATTGCTTAACAGTAACAACAATTTTGTCGCCCACATGTCCATAAATTCTGTTAGAACTACCCAGAACACGAATAACGGAAACGACTTTTGCTCCACTATTATCTGCAACTTTCAAGCGTGAATAGATGCGTACCATTTATTTTTTCTCCTTTCCGCTTAGTCTTCTTGGCCAGGGGTAACAATTTTGATAATTTTCCAACGAACTGTAGCGCTATATGGTCTGCTTTCCTGGATCATAACAATGTCGTTGAGTTTGCTTTCATTCGTCTCGTCATGAGCATGAAATCTACGGGTTTTTTTTACCAATTTACGATATAAAGGATGACCAATCACGCGAAGCTGTTCTTCAACAACACGAAATTTTGGATTTTTATCACTTACCACTTTACCAGTGATTGTTTTTTTATAGCTTTCACTCATCTGGTTCTCTCCCTTAAAATAGTCTCAATTCGGCGAATATCCCGTCGAATATTTCGGATTTCCAATGGTTTTTCCACTTGCTGAAGTTGAAGCTTAAAACGAAGGAAAAAAATCTCTTTCTTCAGTTCATGGAGCTTTTTTTGTAGCTCTTCAACGCCCATTTCCTTTATTTTATAAAGCTTCATTAGACTGCCTCCTGCTCTACGCGGGTTTGAAGTTTTATGCGCATAGGAAGTTTTGCGCTTACAAGACGTGTTACTTCCATAGCTTTTGATTCGTCGACGCCATTAAACTCAAACATAATTCTTCCTGGTTTAACTACTGCTTCCCAATGATCGACGTCTCCTTTTCCGCTACCCATGCGAGTTTCAGCGGGCTTTTTTGTAACAGGTTTATCGGGGAAAATTCTTATCCAATACTTCCCAGTTTTGGATACTGCTTTGGTAATAATCAGACGACATGCTTCGATCTGGCGACTTGTAACACGATGAGGCTCCATGGACTTAATACCAAAGTCTCCAAAAGAAACCAGAGACCCCCGATATGCTTTTCCACACATTCTACCTCTATGTTGTTTTCTGTGTTTCACTCTTTCAGGCAATAACATCCTTACCCTCCATACTCCGAATTAAGGGATGGCATGTTGGAAGCATCAGTAAGAAGATCGCCAGTGTAAATCCACACTTTGATCCCAATGCATCCAAATTTTGTATGCGCATCCGTACAATGATAATCAATTTTGGCACGAATAGTATGCAAGGGCATACGACCCTCTCTAAACCATTCGGTTCGAGCAATTTCAGCACCATTCAGACGGCCAGAACAAGAGACTCTTACGCCTAAAGCTCCATTTTTCATTACTTTAAACATAGCTTGTTTCATAGCACGTTTGAAAGCTATTCTTTTTTCAATTTGTTGTGCAATCGATTCAGAAACAAGTTTTGAGCTCAAGTCTGGCTTTGCGACTTCAACTACTTCAATTTTGAGAATAGCGTTGGTGACTAGTTTTTCCAAGCGTTTTTTCAAGCCTTCGATGCTTGCGCCTCTTTTTCCAATAAGGATGCCAGGTCGAGCTGTAAAAATTCTTACTCGAATTTCATTTCCTCGACGTTCTATTTCAGTTTTAGAAATTGACACATCTTTGCCAAGTTTATCAACTTCTTTTCTAATTTTTATATCTTCTACCAACTGCTCTGCATAAACCGCGGGTTTAGCAAACCATCGAGCTTGCCAATCGTAGATCACGCCTAAGCGATAACCAAATGGATGAACCTTTTGACCCATTATTACTCCTCCCTTTCATCAACGAATACAGTGATATGGGAATTGCGACGTTTCATAATATCAGCTCGTCCCATAGCACGGGGAAGTACTCTTCGATATGGAGTTGCTTCGTCAATTAAAACTCGCTTAACATAAAGTTTGCTTTCATCCATTTGATAATTATTAACTGCATTGGCTGCAGAAGAATGCAATACTTTATAAATCAACCTGGCACCTTTTTGAGGTAGTGCCTTAAGGATGGCATATGCGGTTTCGAGATCTTTCCTCCGCACCAAGGCTGCCACTTTTCTTGCTCGTACTGGCGAGATACGAGAATTTTTATGCTTTGCGTAAACTTCCATAGTTGTTTCCACTCTCCTTATTTCAACGCCGTCGATCGATCAGTTGGTCGACGATGGGAACGGTAAACTCTGGTTATGGCAAATTCCCCAAGTTTGTGCCCTACCATGGCTTCATTTATATATACAGGTATGTGTGCCTTGCCATTATGGATTGCTATAGTGAAACCAATCATATCAGGCACTATGGTAGAGGAACGAGCCCAGGTTTTTATAATCTTTTTCTCACCAGTCAATTTCATTTTTTGAATCTTCTTCATAAGTTTTTCATCAACATAAGGACCCACTCGAACAGCGTCCTTCATGTCTTTTTTTATTTCATTGCCCAAAGTATCCTCCTCGTCTCATTACTTTGCTTTTCTTCTCTGTAAGATGTAACGACTAGTTTTTTTCTTTTTGTTTCTTGTTTTATACCCAAGAGCTGGTTTGCCCCATGGGGTCAAAGGACCGGGATGCCCTACTGGAGCTTTTCCTTCTCCTCCACCGTGAGGATGGTCACAAGGGTTCATTGCAGAACCTCGAACATGTGGTCTTCTTCCCATGATGCGAGATCTTCCAGCTTTTGCTAAAACAGTATTTTCATGTTCGATGTTGCTAATCTGACCGACAGTTGCCCTGCATAGTAAGGGGATATATCGTGTTTCACCAGAGGGTAATCGAACATGAGCATAACGTTCATCCTTTGCAAGCAATTGAGCGCTACTTCCAGCAGTACGGCAGAGAATGCCACCACAGCCTGGAGTAAGCTCAATGTTGTGAATGATAGTACCGGTTGGCATATTAGTAAGCATTAGAGAATTGCCTGGTTTGATATCGGCAGTTTCACCACTGATTACCTTATCACCAACCTTCATACCATTAGGTGCCAGGATATACCTTTTTTCTCCATCGAGATAGCTAATCAGAGCTATCAATGCGGTACGATTGGGATCGTATTCCACTGATGATACTTTTGCAGGAATATCAAACTTATCACGTTTGAAATCAATCACTCGGTAGAGGATTTTTGTGCCACCACCAATGTGACGCATAGTGATTTTTCCCTGATTATTCCTTCCGCCAGATTTTTTGAAGCTTTTAAGCAGAGGTTTGTAGGGAGTATTATGGGTATCAGTAGTTTCGCGCTTGACAGATACTCTACCCCTAGTCCCTGCTGATGTAGGTTTATGTTTTTTTAATGCCATGTAGTCAACCTCTTTCTTGCTACTTTATGTTCAACGACTCAATAGTTTGACCGCTTTGAAGAGCTACAATAGCCTTTTTCATCACTTTAGTAGCTTTGAAAAAACCACTACGAGTACGTTTCTTTTTAGCGTAAATCTTTGTCGTTCGAACATCCATTACTTTGACTTTAAATAAGCTCTCAACAGCATCTTTCACTTCTTGTTTGTTGCAGAGATTGTCAATAAGAAAAGTGTAAATGCCTTCATTTTGACGATACATCGATTTTTCTGTAATTAAGGGTTTTATTAAGACGGTTCTGTTTTTAGGCATTTTGCAACCTCTCTTTCAAACGATTCAATGCTTCTTCAGTAACAAGGAAGCGGTCGTGCATCATAATATCATGCGTGCACACCGACTGCCAATGCATCGGAGTAATCCCCTTAACATTACGTAAACATTGAAAAATAGGTCCATTGGTTTCATCGTAAACAATCAAAGTTTTTCTTTGTAGCAATTCTTGTTGTTGAAGCATTTTAAGTACTACTTGCGTTTTCATTTCTGGGGCTTGAAAATTCTTTAAAACCATTAGGTTTCCATCTTTTTCTATTGCAAGCAAGAAAGCAGACTGGAAAGCCAATCGCTTTTGTTTCTTTGGAAAGGAAACAGAATAATCTCGAGGGCGAGGAGGAAAAGTAACTCCGCCTTTTACCCAAATAGGTGAATTTTTCATACCTGCTCTAGCACGTCCAGTACCTTTTTGTCTCCAGGGTTTTCGAGTGCTATAGTTGATTTCACCACGTGTTTTTGCACAAGCAGAACCAGCACGAGCATTATTTCTTGTTACAATAATGGCTTGATGAATTAGTTGAAGGTGGGGAGTTTCAGGTAAATGCTCGAGGATGAGATCCATGGATCCCCCTGATTTGGTTTCAAAATCAAAAAAGTTTACTTTTTTCATTTTCCACGCTCCGATTTCCTGATAAACACCATGGCATTCTTTCCGCCAGGCACTCCGCCTTTAATTAAGACTAAATTTTTGTCTGGTATAACTTGGACAATCTCTTTGCCTAATTCGGTGACTTTCACATTACCGAGTTGACCTGGCATTTTTTTGCCTTTAAACACTCGACCAGGAGTTAGGCGGCAACCGATTGATCCGGTTCTACGGTGGGACATAGCACCATGAGAAGCAGGTTGTCCAGAAAAATTATACCGTCTCATTACCCCAGAAAAACCATGGCCTTTTGAGGTTCCTGTAACAAGGATTTTGTCTCCATCAGAAAACATGCCAATATTAATAGCATCGGAATCAGTAGGTGAAAAATCCATAATTTCATACATGTGCTTGTAGCATTGACCGATTTTTTTAAACTGGCCTGCTACAGGTTTGCTTAAACGATTTTCTTCCACAGGTAATATGCCAACTTTAACGCTATTATACCCATGTTTATCTGAAGTTTTTCTTTCAATAATCATTGCATCCGGTACATGTAAAACGGTAACCGGAATCATTTTCATATCTTTCCATATGTGGGTCATGCCGATCTTAAAACCCATCATGCGTAAACTCATCTTATCCTCCCTATTGCTACAATTTGATTTCAATATCAACGCCAGCGGGTAGATCAATATTCATTAAAGCTCTCGTAACATCAGGAGAGGGCTCATATATATCAATCAATCTTTTGTGGATTCTTATTTCAAATTGCTCGCGTGAATCTTTATCTACATGAGGAGAACGTAGTACAGTATAAACCGATCTTCTAGTGGGTAAAGGAATTGGACCACATACTCTGGCTCCAGAGCTTAAAGCTGTCTCTAAGATTCGCTTAACAGATTGATCCAAGATCCTGTGATCGTAAGCTTTTAGTTTAATTCTCATTTTTTGAACTGACATTTTGCCCTCAACTTCCCTCTCTATTTCAAGATTTTAGTAACTACGCCTGCGCCAATAGTTCTTCCGCCTTCGCGAATGGCGAATCGCAATCCATCATCGATAGCGACGGGATAAATCAATGTCACAGTCATTTTGATGTTGTCGCCAGGCATGGCCATCTCGACTCCATCAGGGAGTTTGATTTCTCCAGTAACGTCGGTGGTACGAAGATAGAATTGAGGACGATAACCGGTAATAAATGCTTTGTGTCGTCCGCCTTCTTCTTTGGACAGGATGTAAACTTCGGACTCAAACTGAGTATGGGGATGGATGGATCCGGGTTTGGCAACGACTTGTCCTCGTTCCACTTCAGAGTGTTCGACACCACGAAGGAGTAAGCCTACGTTGTCGCCGGCCTGTCCGGAATCCAGAATCTTGCGAAACATTTCTACTCCGGTACATACGGTTTTGCGGCGTTCTTCGGATAGACCTACAATTTCCACATCTTCTCCGGTTTTGACCTGTCCACGTTCAATACGACCCGTGACTACCGTGCCGCGACCTGTAATGGTGAAAACGTCTTCGACAGGCATAAGGAAAGCTTTATCGAGGGGACGTTCGGGAAGAGGAATGTATTCATCGACGGATTTGATGAGTTCCCAGATGCATTTGGTATCAGGATTAGCCTCCGAGAGATCGCCTTCGGCTTCAAGAGCTTTGAGGGCAGAACCACGAACGATAGGAATTTCCTGTCCAGGGAAACCATATTTGTCGAGGAGATCACGGACTTCTTCTTCGACGAGTTCGAGAAGTTCGGGGTCATCGACCATATCTACTTTGTTAAGGAATACGACCATACGAGGTACATTGACCTGTTTGGCGAGAAGTAAGTGTTCACGGGTTTGGGGCATAGGGCCATCGACTGCAGATACGACGAGAATAGCGCCGTCCATCTGAGCAGCACCGGTGATCATGTTTTTGATGTAGTCGGCGTGACCAGGGCAATCAATGTGAGCATAGTGGCGATTGGGGGATTCGTATTCGGTATGGTGGACGTTAATCGTAACTCCACGAGCCTTTTCTTCGGGAGCGTTATCAATTTCATCATATCGTTTAGCCACGGTATTGCCTACGGTAGCTAATACCTTGGTAATCGCAGCGGTCAGGGTGGTTTTACCATGATCGATGTGACCAATAGTTCCCACGTTAACGTGAGGTTTAGTTCGTTCAAATTTCTGCTTAGCCATTATTTCCTCCTTTAATTGTTTGCAAATAGCTTTCTGGAACTCGCTCATAAGTATCGAATTCCATAGTATAACTGCCTCTGCCTTGAGTGACTGAGCGCAATTCGGTGGCATAACCAAACATATGCTTTAATGGCACCATAGCACTTACTATTTGGGTCACTCCAACAGAGTCCATTTTAATAACGCGTCCTCGCTTGGAACTAATAAGTGAAATACAATCTCCCAAATAACTTTCTGGAACATAGACTTCAACTTTCATGATAGGTTCAAGCAAGATGGGATTTGCTTTTTCCATAGCATCTTGAAAAGCTCTTGATGCAGCAAGGCGAAAAGCAATCTCGGACGAATCAACGTTGTGATAAGATCCATCAATAACTCTTACCCCAACATTAATAACTTCATAACCCGCAACTACGCCATTCTCGAGTGCATACTTCACTCCTGTTTCAATAGCAGGAACATAATCTTTTGGTATGACACCCTGTTTAATAGCATTTTCAAAAACAAAACGCTTACTTCTATCCAAGGGGCCTTCAAGAGGAAACAGCTCCAGTATGACATGCCCATATTGACCATGCCCACCAGATTGCTTGATATGTTTACCCTCTCCCTTAGCCTCCTGAAGAATAGTTTCTTTGTAGGCTACATCAGGACTTCCAAGGTTGACTTGAACATTATATTCACGATACAACCTATCTACAATAATCTCAAGGTGAAGTTCACCCATGCCTGAAATTACCGTTTGATCAGTTTCGGGATCAAAACGAAATTTAAAAGTAGGGTCCTCCATTGTAAATTTGGATAATGAGTTAATCATCTTGTCTTGGTCGACTTTAGTTTTCGGTTCAACAATCATAGAAACGACGGGTTCTGGAAATGAAATGGTCTCGAGAGTGATGGGATGATTTTTATCGCAAAGTGTTTCTCCGGTAGTCGCTTTTTTTATACCGACTAATCCAGCGATATCACCTGCACGAAGCTCATTTATGTCTTCCCTTTGGTTGGAATGAAGACGGATGATACGTGATATTCGTTCGTTCGAATTGTTGGAAACATTGTATACGTAAGAGCCTGTGGTTAAGACTCCAGAATAAACGCGAGTAAAAGCAAGAGAACCAATAAACGGATCAGCAGCGATCTTAAATACAAGAGCGCTCAAAGGTTCGTCGGTAGTTGATTGTCGTGATTCTGTTTCTTTGGTGTCAGGGTTTATTCCTTCAATAGGTGGAATATCTACCGGTGAAGGAAGATAGTCTACTATAGCATCCAATAACTGTTGAATGCCTTTGTTTTTGAAGGATGAACCACAAACTACCGGGAAAAAGATATTCTGATGACAACCAAATATCAGAGCCTTTTGAATTTCTTCAACGGTAATTTCATCACCGTTTAAATATTTTTCCATCAACTGATCATCGATATCAGCTATAGCCTCTAATAATATAGTACGATATTGCTGAGCTTCTTCTAACATATTTGAGGGGATAGCCTCGATAGTGAAAGAAGAATCTGGCAAGTCGCTTTTTGACTCTTGTTGCGTAAAAACAATGCTCTGCATGCGAACTAAATCAATCACACCTCTCAAGTCGCTTTCAATTCCAATGGGAATTTGCAAAGCAACAGGCTTTGCACCCAACTTTTCTTTTACGTCATCAAGCACCTTGAAAAAATTGGCGCCAGTCCGATCTAATTTGTTGACATAGATCAAACGTGGCACTTTGTACTTATCTGCTTGTCGCCAAACAGTCTCAGATTGAGGTTGAACGCCTCCAACCCCACAAAAAATGACTACAGCGCCATCAAGGATACGTAAAGCTCTTTCGACTTCAACTGTGAAATCTACATGACCAGGAGTATCAATTACGTTAATAATATGATCTTTCCACTTTGAAGAAATAACTGCTGAAGTGATGGTAATTCCACGTTCTTTTTCTTGTACCATCCAGTCTGTAGTGGTATTTCCATCGTCAACATTTCCCATACGATGGATGGTTCCACTGTAGTAGAGTATGCGCTCTGTTGTTGTGGTCTTACCTGCGTCGATATGAGCAATAATGCCAATATTACGCAGTTTCTTGATCCTTTCACTTCCAGTAATATCTTTTTGTCCTGTCACTTACTTATCCTCTCTGCAATCATCTCGATACTACCACTTGAAATGAGCAAAAGCTTTGTTGGCTTCAGCCATTCGGTGGGTATCTTCACGTTTTTTATATGCATCACCGGTTTTGTTGAAAGCGTCAATAAACTCGTTGGCAAGCTTAATCATCATGGGTTTGCCCTTCTTTTTGCGAGAAGACGTGATGATCCATTTAATCGCTAACGAAACACCCTTTTCATAAGGTACTTCGGTAGGAATCTGATAGGTCGCACCACCGATTCTTCTAGGACGAACCTCGACCACAGGACGAACTCTATCAATTGCAGCCTCTAAAACCTCAACCGGCTTATTTTTGGTTTTTTCGGAAGCAATATTAAGTGCGCCGTACATGATCTTCATAGCACGTTGCTTTTTGCCCTCTTGAAGCAATTTTCCAACAAATTGAGTGATTAATATGTTGCCATATAGAGGGTCAGGTTGTAATTCTTTTTTGTTGATCAATTTTCTTCTTGGCATTACTTAATTACACCGTTCCTTTTTTTGGTCTCTTCGTACCGTACTTTGAACGACTTTGTTTGCGATTTACGGTTCCATCGGCATCAAGAATTCCTCGAACGATGTGATAGCGTACACCTGGCAAATCCTTGACACGACCTCCGCGAATGAGCACAACAGAGTGTTCCTGCAGATTGTGACCAATTCCGGGGATGTAAGCAATTACTTCATACCCATTGGACAATCTAATCTTTGCAATTTTCCGAAGAGCCGAATTTGGCTTCTTCGGCGTCATGGTACGTACAATTGTACATACTCCACGACGTTGAGGACAACCCTCCAAAGCACGGGTTTTTGACTTCCTCTTTAAAATCTTTCTTGGCTTGCGAACCAACTGGTTAATCGTAGGCAAATCTCCACCTCATCAATCATATCAAATAAAATTAAACAAAAACACAAATAAATAAAGCACAAACGTTGATTTTACCAAAAAAAACCTTGCTGTCAACACACCTTGAGCTAAACGAACAACTCCTTTTCTTTTTCTTTTTCCTGCTTTGGGCTGTTAAACAAATTTACACTTTTAATACCTAATTTCCTCCGATATGCCCTAACGCCCGATCCTGCAGGAATAGGATGTCCAACGATTACAGCTTCTTTCAAACCTTCAAGATTGTCAATTTTTCCCTTAATTGCGGCATCCGCAAGTATTTTGGGGGTTTCTTGGAAAGAAGCTGCAGATAAAAAGCTTTCAGAAATCGATGCAGCTTTAGTAAGCCGGAGCAATAATGCCTCATAAGAACAGGGGGTTTCGTTGCGAGATAAAAGCATACGATTAACCTCATCAACAGAGCTTTTATCTACAATATCTCCAGGCAGAAAATCACTTTCCCCTGAATCTTTGATTCTGACACGTTTCATCAGTTGCCTTACTATGACTTCAATGTGCTTATCATTGATGTCAACGCCCTGGCTTTTATATACTTTTTGAACTTCCTCAATTAAATAGTTTTCTGCAGCCTTTCTTCCACGCGTTTTAAGGAGAATATGAGGATTGAGTGATCCTTGGGTAAGTTGTGTACCGGTTTCAACAATATCACCATCTTTGGGTAATATCGAATATTGATATGAAATCCTGTGTTCTTCAACTTCATCGTTTTCTGAAGTAACTGTGAGTATGACTATATCAGCTTCTTGTTTTATGGAAATCTTGCCTCCAATTTCTGTGATATAGGCCTCGCCTTTTGGTCTACGAGCTTCAAACAGTTCTTCAACTCGGGGCAAACCACCTGTGATATCAGCTCCAGTTACACCACCAGTATGAAAAGTTCGAAGTGTAAGTTGTGTGCCAGGCTCACCGATCGATTGGGCAGCAATTACTCCTACCGCTTCTCCAACCAGCACTTCTTTTCCGGTAGATAGATCCTTTCCATAACATTTAGCGCAAACACTTGAATCGGAAAGACAAGTCAATGGAGAGCGAATCCAAACTTTTTTAATTCCTGCTTTAATGATTGATAGTACTGCTTTTTCAGTGATTAAATGGTCTTCCTTAACAATGACTTTACCTTTAGGATCAACAATACTTTTCGCTGCATATCGACCAATGATTCGTTCTTCTAATGCTTCAATCACAGCATCATCTGCGGTTATTTCTTCTACTTCTACCCCTTCAAGGTTTCGTTGAATTTTAACTTCCTGAATCTCAGCCTCATCGACCAACAACGCATCCTCATACGTAATTACATTGCCTTTGTCCACAATAACTGCTTTGGTTTCGGGATGAATAATTTTCTCGTCAGCAACTAAACCTACAATCTGCTTGGAGAGGGGTTTTATTACTTTGCCTGCAATTACTTCACGATGTTTAACAGAATGCTTGCAATCATTTTCTCGGATAACAATTGAATGTGCCACGTCAACCAAGCGACGGGTCAAATAGCCTGAATCAGATGTTTTCAATGCGGTGTCAGCTTGACCTTTTCTGGCCCCGTGGGTCGATATGAAGTATTCTAAAACATTCAATCCAGAACGTAAATTGTTTTTAATGGGGAATTCAATGGTTTTTCCAGTAGGATCTTGCATCAAACCACGAATACCGACCATTTGACTTACCTGGGCTGGATTACCTCTTGCGCCTGAAGTTGCCATCATATGCACGGGATTAGTTTTTTTAAAGTTTCTAAAAGCTTCCTTGCGAATCTCATTGGTAGTTTTATTCCAGGTCTCTACTACTTTCTGATGTCGCTCGTTTTCAGATAGCTTTCCTTCTTCAAAGGATTTATTCAGTAGTAAAACTTTTTCTTCTGCACTTTTAATGATGGTTTGCAAGTTGGGAGGGGTAACCATATCATCAATACCAATGGTAATGCCAGGTTTGGTGGCATACTCAAAACCCAATTTTTTGATCTCTTCTAATAGATCTGCAGTTATGGCATCGCCAAGTTTAATAAAACAATCTTTTACTAATGACTTTACTTCTTTGGAGTTTAATGGGTGATTAATGAAACCCAACTCATTTCCAATCTTTCCTTTGGTTTGAAGCATACGTTGAATACGTTGATTCAAAATTGCTCTTCCGACTGTAGTGTCAAACTGCTTACCATCGTGCCATACTTGTATTTTGTCGTGAACGCTTATACGTTTATGGTTGAATGCGGTAATAACTTCGAGAAGAGAATGGAAAAAGGGATTTTCACTGTGTTTGACATCATTATTCTTGGGATCATCGTGGTCTAATGTTAGGTAGTAAATACCTAAAATAATGTCTTGAATAGGAGACATGATTGGAAATCCATTTGCGGGAGACATAAGGTTTCTTGATGAAATCATGAGAGTTTCAGTCTCAGCAATGGCTGGAACTGATAAGGGCACATGGACTGCCATCTGATCACCATCAAAGTCTGCGTTAAACGGAGGACAGACCAAGGGTGGAATCTGAATTGCTTTTCCTTCGCAGAGCGTGACATGGAAGCCCTCTACACCCAATCGATGCAAAGTTGGAGCTCGATTTAACAGCACAGGATGATGTTGGATAATTTCATCAAGAACTGACCAAACCACTGCATCATATTTTTCAATTTTGAGTTTTGCGGATCTTAAGCTCTGCGCAATGCCTTTACTTACCAAGCGTTCCATAACAAAAGGCTTAAACAATTCCAGCACCATCTCTTTGGGAAGACCACATTGATCGATGGCTAATTCTGGGTTTACCACAATGACAGATCGACCAGAATAATCCACACGCTTGCCCAACAAATTTTGGCGAAAGCGTCCTTCTTTGCCTTTAAGAATATCGCTCAATGAGCGCAAAGGACGATTGGCAGTTCCAAGAACAGGTCGAGTTCGTTTGCTATTGTCAAACAAAGCATCTACTGCTTCTTGGAGCATTCGTTTTTCATTTTGAACCATGATGTCAGGAGCGTTAACTTCAATCAATTTTCTTAAGCGGTTGTTGCGATTTATTACACGTTGATAAAGCGTGTTTAAGTCAGAAGTTGCAAACCTTCCTCCTTCAAGCTGCAACAAGGGACGCAAATCGGGAGGAATGACAGGGATGATGCCCATGATCATATCACACGGATTGCGATCGGTGCTGATAAAGGCCTGAACTGCTCCAAGTCGCTTTACCAGTTTATTTTTCTTTTGAAAAGAGGAGTTTATCATGGAAGATTTCAGCTCATGAAACAGATCTTGTATGTTGAGCTGTTTTAACATCTCTTGTATAGCCTCTGCACCCTTTTTTGCAGTAAATTTAGCACCACTATCAAGAAGTTCTCGATACTCATCATCCCTTAGGGTACTACCCTTGTTTAAATCGGTATCTCCAGGATCAATGACCACATACTTTACAAAGTAAACGATTTCCTGAAGGGTTTTTGAGGTTATGTCTAAAAGGAGCGAAATATAAGGTACTGTCTTGAGAAACCAGATATGGACTACTGGGGCAGCTAAATCAATATGACCCATCCGTTGACGACGGACTTTGGAGCTTGTTACTTCTACGTTGCAACGATCACAAACAACGCCTTCATAACGTTTTCCTTTGTATTTGCCACAACGACATTCAAAATCTTTAAAAGGGCCAAAAATCTTTTCACAGAACAATCCATCAGGTTCGGGTTTGTAGTTACGATAGCTGATAGTTTCAGCCTTTTTTACTTCTCCCTTGCTCCAGGAAACAATTTCTTCTGCAGAAGCCAAATGTATAGAAATTGCTTCATAGTCATTATTAAAATCTTCACTCACTTTGGGCTGAGTTACATGAGGATTCAATTGAATCTGATTCATGTAGAATAACCTCCTTCAGACTGCTTGAGCAGTCAATTAGCCTTCCTGCTTTTCTTTTTCTAGTTTTGCTTCTTCAACAACTGTTTTGACTACTTTGGGTGGTGCTTCTTCGTAATGAGAGAATGCAAGATCAAAGTAACCTTTGGCAGCGGTAATTGATCCGATATCTGTAGTGTATCGAGTGAGTTCGTTTAATGGCATCTGAGCATTAATGATTTGCCAATTTCTATCAGCTTCAACTCCCAAGACTCTTCCTCTTTTTGTGTTCAGGTCATCAATTACTGATCCCATATATTGTTCTGGAACATGAATAGTTACGTTCATTATGGGTTCAAGGAGGACAGTTTCACCTTCTTGCATTGCCTTTTTAAAAGCCATAGAAGCTGCAATTTTGAATGCAATTTCTGAGGAATCAACGGGATGATATGACCCATCATAAACTACTACCTTTACATCCTCCACTGGGTATCCTGCTAAAATACCTTCATTCATTGCCTCATGAACACCTTTTTCAATTGCAGGAATATAATTTTTAGGGATTGCTCCTCCGAAGATCTTGCTTTCAAAAAGGAATTTTTCTCCCCGTGGAAGAGGTGAAATTTCAAGCCAACAATGACCAAATTGCCCGTGGCCACCAGACTGTTTTTTATGTTTCCCTTCGACTTTTACTGCTTTACGAATTGTTTCTTTATAGGATATGCGAGGAGGTTTGAGGTCAATGCTAACAGAAAATTTACGTTTTATCTTCTCTGCTACGACATTGAGGTGGGTTTCACCAACCCCATAAATAACAGTTTGTTTAGTGTCTTCATCTCTAACAATTTTAATCGTGGGATCATCTTCTTGAATCTTTGGAATCACTGCACCAAGCTTATCTTCATCAGCTTTGTTGCTTGCATATAAAGCCATTGCTGCATTTGAATTGGGAAGAGGTACCCAGGGTATTTTAAACTTTTGATCTGAACTTGATAGACTGTGTCCGGTTTTAGTAAGCATTAATTTTGTTAAAGCGCCAATATCTCCTGCACAAACAGCATTAGCGTTTTCTTGTTTTTTTGCAACAGGGAAAGATAGTTGTCCCATTTTCTCTTCTTTGTCTTCGTCAACGTTGAAAAGTTTTACATCATTGCTTAGGGTTCCTGACATTACCTTAAAGAGAGTAATTTTGCCAACATAAGGGTCTGTTAAGGTCTTGAATACTAAAGCAGCTAAAGGACCTTTGGGATCTGCGCTTAGTTGCACCTTATCGCCTTTGTCGCTTAAAGTTACCTCTGTTGGAGCAATGTCAAGAGGTGAAGGAAAGTATTGGATGATGAAATCCATTAAGGTCTTGATTCCTATGTTGG
Organism: Caldisericia bacterium; assembly: GCA_035363255.1. Taxonomy (GTDB): domain Bacteria; phylum Caldisericota; class Caldisericia; order UBA6126; family UBA6126; genus T3SED10-260. Next base: position 38,040 of record DAOSES010000008.1, read on the forward strand.
CATAAGCAGAAACAGGTACAACTGGGATCAAAGAGCGTTTGGCGATGGCTTTTGTAAGACAAGATTTGAGCTCTTCACTACTTATCGTTTCACCAGAAAGATACTTTTCCATCATATCATCATCAGCTTCAACGGCTGCTTCAACAATTTCAGCATAAAGCTCTTCAACTTCTTTGCTTTGTTCACTTGTTAAGTCTTTTTCACCCTGTTCTGTAATGACTTTTTTATTTAATATGTCGATAAGTCCTGAAAAAACACGATTTTCAAGCAAGGGCAAAAACAAGGCTGTACATTTGTTGCCAAAAGTTTGCCTGATGGATTGATAGACTTCATGAAAGTCAACATTATCTCTGTCCATTTTATTAATGATGATAGCACAAGGCTTTTCAATCTCTTCGCAGTAGCTCATCATTTTTTCTGTCCCTGTCTGGATTCCAGAGGTAACATCAACCACTACGACAGCAGTATCAGCTACACGAAGACCTGCTCTGACTTCTCCAACAAAATCAAAATACCCTGGGGTATCAATCGTGTTGATTTTAAGATTTTTCCAATCAATAGGCACAACGGAAAGATTAAGACTTATCTGTCTTTTAATCTCTTCTGGTTCAAAATCTGACAAGGTGTTCCCATCGGGTACTTTTCCCATCCGATCGATCAGTTTTGAGTTGAAAGCAAAACTCTCCGTAAGGGTAGTCTTGCCAGCACCTCCATGAGAAGCAAAGCAAATGTTTCGGATGTCTTTAGTCTCGTAAGCTAATTTCATCAAGTTCCTCCAAAGTTAATTCTTTTTCTTCTAAAGGCGATATAATTGGCTCTTCCATCTGAATTTCTTCTTCTTTTACTAAATCGATTTTTATTCCTAATCCTTGTAATTCATTGATAATGACTCGGAAGGATTCTGGATTGTTACTCTGGCTAATCATTTTTCGGGTACAAATAGATTCGTAGGCATTCAAACGGCCTTCGGTGTCATCAGATTTTACGGTAAGCATTTCTTGCAAAGTATATGCAGCTCCATACGCTTCAAGAGCCCAAACTTCCATTTCTCCAAATCGTTGGCCTCCAAATTGAGCTTTTCCTCCCAAGGGTTGTTGAGTGATTAATGCGTAAGGACCTGTTGATCTTGCGTGTATTTTATCTTCAACCATATGATTAAGCTTCATAATGTATGCATATCCAACCGTAACATGGTTAGTGAAAGCTTCTCCAGTGTATCCATCGTAAAGAATTTGTTTTCCATGCTCATGAAAACCAAGGTTTTGTAGTTCTTTTAGCATTTCTTCAGGGGTCACGCCAGAAAAAGGAGGAGTTACGCAATAATGTCCAATTTTCTTTGCATATAATCCTAATAAAGCTTCCATAATTTGTCCGACATTCATACGCGAGGGGACACCCAGAGAGTTTAATACAATGTCAACAGGGGTGCCATCTTCAAGAAAAGGCATGTCTTGAACAGGCAAAATGCGAGAAATAACCCCTTTATTTCCATGACGACCAGACAGCTTGTCTCCTACTTGAATTTTCCTTTTTTCACCGATATAGACCTTGACTATCTTGTTGACACCAATAGGCAAATCATCTTCATCTCGTGTAAGAACTTGAATTCCAATGACAGTACCACGTTCACCGGGAGATACTCGAAGAGAAGAATCCTTAACATCTTGACCCTTTTTATCAAACATTGCTCGCCAAAGCTTCATTTCAGGGGTAAATTCACTTTCAGCTTTTGGAGTAATCTTTCCAACTAAAATATCGTTGGGTCCCACTTCAGTACCAACAAGAATGATTCCAGTTTCATCAAGGTTTTTAAGTTGTTCTTCGGGGACGTTGGGGATATCACGAGTAATTTCTTCGGGTCCTACCTTAGTTTCTCGAACGCTTACTTTGTATTCTTTGATGTGGGTAGAGGTAAGAACATCATCAACAACAAGTTTTTCGCTTAAAACAATAGCATCCTGATAGTTGTATCCCCGCCATGGAATGTAGGCAACCAAAAGGTTTCGACCTAAAGCCAATCGTCCTCTGTCCGCGCCACCACCATCGATGATGGGCATGTTTTTGGACAACACTGCTCCTGCTCGAACCAAAGGATGTTTGTTGACCACGGTATCTTGGTTAGTACGCTTGAACTTGTCAAGAACCTCTTCACTTTCTTTTCCAACTGATACTTCTTCCACCCCTAAATCAATAAGTTTTGCAAGTAAGTCCTGATCAAGCACTTCGCCTTCTTTTGCAATAGTTTTTGATCCTAAAACGACATTTTTAGCCAAAACCAAAGGTTTACGAAGTTTTTTATGTTGTAAAAAAACATCACTTGTCTTTAATTTGTCTTTGGCGATCACAGTAATGCTTTCAAGATTTTGATCATTCATTAGCATAAACTGATCGTTAGTCAAAATATCGCCGTACCTGATGGTTTTGGAAATGGGCTTCGAGGAAACAATGATTTTGTTGTCTGGAAGGTTTTCTTTTTTTACAAAGCGGATTTCGTATACAGGTAATTCGATAATATTGTTTTCAGGGTCATATACTTTTACAAAAGACTGTTTGTCATTAAAAATACGATTTAGTAGGGTTGAAGTTATCCGCTTGCCTTCCTCAATGAGAACTTTACCGGAGCTGAGGTAATACATGGTTTCAGCACAAGTCATATCAATCAAAGCCTCATTTTTTTCGTAAACTACTAGTTCAGCAAGTTTGATAAGCTCAAGGTCTTCCAGTTTGGCGTGACGAACTTTCGCCAAACCTTTTTTAAACATTTTGTTGAGCATTACACCGTCAATGACTTCTTCGACAGTGCCTATGCCAGGAATATCCTCACAAAGAACTTCATTGATTAGATTCTTGTTGAAATGTCCAACTTTAATGGTTTCAGATCCATTTTCTGTGGAAGAAATTACAATGCGGGTAGAATCAACGTAGGAAACTACCCCACTTTTTTTGCTGGTGACTACAGATCCACTATCAATAGCTGCTTTGGGTTCAAGGCCAGTACCGACCAAAGGCACTTCTGGGCTATTAAGAGGGATAGCTTGATGTTGCATGTTACAACCCATCAATGCTCGGTTTGCATCATCATGCTCAAGAAAGGGAATTAAATTAGCTGACACAGAAAACACTTGCAGAGGGGAAACGTCAATATAATCAACTTCTTCTTTGCTTACTTCAGAAATCTCAGCTCCTTTACGTATCACGCACCAATCACTAGTGATATGGTTTGTTTTAGTGTCGATGGGTGTATTGGCTTGAGTAATACGAAACTCTTCTTCATCGTCAGCAGTTAAGTAGTCCAATTGATCTAATACACGACCTGCTTTTACTTTTAAATAGGGCGATATGATAAAACCACGTTCATCGATCCTGGCATACACATTCAAGGAGTTGATAAGACCAACATTCTCGCCTTCAGGCGTTTCAATTGGACAAATTCGTCCATAATGGGAATGGTGAACGTCGCGAACCTCAGCACCTGCTCTCTCTCTGTGGAGTCCACCTGGTCCAAGAGATGAAAGCCTGCGTTTGTGTGTAAGTGAAGAAAGAGGGTTGGTTTCATCCATAAATTGACTTAGCTGACCCAAACCAAAAAACTCATTGATACTCGCAAGCAATGGCCTTGGGTTAAAACAACTTTGAGGTGATATATCCTCTTCAGGAGTGATAGAAATTTTTTCATTCATGTTTTTCCAACAACGGAGGAGTCCGATACGCATATTATTTTTAAGCAATTCGCCAACGAGTCGTACTCGTTTGTTTCCAAGATGGTCACGATTATCTGTAGATCCCTGACTGTTGTCGATTTTTGAAAAATAACGAATGATCGAAATGATATCTTGAGCAGTTACAATGCGTTCGTTTATCTCTAATCCAAGTTTTTTGTTGACTTTATATCTTCCTACTTCACCTAAATCATTCCTACGAGGATCGAGCAATACAGAATAAAATTGGCTGTCAGCATTTTCAGGAGTATACCTTTCACCTGGTCGAAGTTTGAGAAAGATAAACTTTTTTGCTTCTTCGATGGAATTAGCTTCATCCTTAATAAAAGTGGCTTTGGCATACTCAGAAAGTACCTTATCGTATATTTTAATGTGTCGCATCTGCATTTTGGAGATTTGTTCGAGCATCTCTTTGGTGAGAAGTGTGCCTTTAGTGAAAATATCATCACCAGTGTGGTAATCATAAATATCTTCAGCTAATTCTTTTCCTTCATGGAGAAAAAAATCGTCGTTGCGAGTCTCAACATTGACAATGTTGCGCTCTAAGAAAGCTTCTCTCATTTGATCATCATTTAATCCCAAGGCACGTAAAACCATGGTTGCGGGAATTTTTTTGCTTCGTTTGTCTAAATGTATATAAACGGTGTTGTCCGGCTCAGTTTCGAATTCAAGCCAACTTCCTCTATCGGGAATAATTGTGGCTTTATGTGTCCATTTGCCAGTTCTATTGAAGTTGATGCTTTCAAAATAAACACCTGGGGCTCGCGTTAACTGTGCTACAATAACTCTTTCAACGCCATTAATAATAAAAGATCCCGTCGGAGTCATATAAGGAAAAGGTCCAACTACTATCGATTGTTCCTTCATTTCACCAGTATCAATAAAAGTGATACGCACCATCAACTTCATGACTCCATGATAAGTGCGACCTTTTTCTTTGCATTCGATAGGATTGGAGGTAGGCTGATCAATGGAGTAATCCACAAACTCAACAATGACTTTTCCAGATCTTCTTGATTCGTCGTTGGATTGGAATTCATCTAAAAGCTCTTTAAGACCCTTTTCAATAAGCCAGGCAAAAGAGTTTTTTTGAATTTCGAGTAAATCGGGAGCTTCTATAAATCGACTAATCTTGTTAAAATCCTTGATATTTACACCTGGATTCACTATAACCTCTCCTTATAAAAGAAAAAATCGCAATAAAGCATGTTGCAAAATTACCAACATGCGTAACACTTTCAACCTTTTAAAACCATCAAACTTTTATTATATATAAAGTATAATCTTTCATCAAATAAAAAAAAGGGAAAAAATATAAAAAAGCAAGAGGAAAGAGGAATGAATGCAAAATAAAATGGAATTTGGTATAGATATTGTGGATATTTCGAGAATTCAAAAAATGATCGACACCTTTGGATCAAAATTTCTTTTAAAAGTTTTTTCACCCAGAGAAGTGCATGAAGCAAAGGCAAAAGGCCATTTCGCTCAAAGTCTTTCAGGTAAATTTGCAGCAAAAGAAGCCTTTATAAAAACCTGCCCAGCTGGTGAATTCAAAATATTCACGTTTTCGGATATAGAAATTCTATCGGATGAAAGTGGGAAGCCTACATGCTTTTTTCAAGGATCAAAAAAAGATGATATTGTTCTTTCAATATCTCATGAAAGAACCTACGCAGTTGCTGGAGTTATAAGAATTTTCCCATAAAAAAAAGACCCCCAGATTAATCTGGGGGTCTTTTTAGTTAAATGTTAGGGTTTTGGATAAGTGATCGTTATGATTTGTTCTTTGCCTTCCCAGGCTATTTCACAACCAAGATTTTCAGTAACAAATCGGATGGGTACCACGGTGCGTCCACTCACAATTTGAGCAGGAACATCCATCGGAGTAGCTTTACCGTTAACAGAAGCTTCTTTTTTTCCGATAGTCAGTACAATTTTTGTAGAACCCAATTCATAAATTACATCTTGCACCAGCTTGGTAGCGGGATTTTGAGTGAAATCAATTTTGGCGTTGAGCTGTTCACCAATAAATCGGAAAGGAACTAAAGTGCGTCCACCAGTGATGAATGGGGGTACATCCAAAGTTTTTTCGACTCCATTGGTGCTTCCTTTTTTGTTGCCAATCTGAAGGATGATAGTATATCCAAACCAGAATTCAACAACTTTTTCCATCGAATTGCCAGCAGGATCAACAGCTTCAATTTCTAATTTGGCTTTTCCTACCTTGCTTAAACGAATATCATGCTCGAAGCTACCATCGCTTTCAATATACACAATTTCACCATTAATGGTAAGTTGGGCATCAGCTTCAGTCTTTCCTTTGACGGTGGTGCGAGAGCTAGTGACAACGGATCCTGGAGTGGGGCTAATAATTTCAACTTCGGGAGCGATGTTGTCAAAGAAAATTACATATTCGCGGGTTAGGGTATTTCCGCCTTCATCTTCAGCACGAATAACAAACTTATTTTCACCCTGTTCAAGTTCGACCTCCAGTTCGAAGGCACCATCTTTATCAGCTACAGGAACTTTTTTGTCATTGATATAAACCAGTTTGTCGTACTCAAGAACATCCACACCATAGCGAATGGTTTTGATCAATGTAGTTCTGCCAGCAATCACAGCTTTGTTGGTGGTGGATATGGTTCGTGCTTCAGTAGGAACTTCGATTACCATCTCGGGTAAAACAGTATCAACTTTGATTTCCACTGTTCTGATCTCTTCAGTTCCAAAAACATCTCGTGCATAAAAATTGAGCTTGGAGACATATTGTCCAAGATCGAGTACCTTAGCGCTTCCGTCATATTTGATAGTCTGTTCATCATTTTCATCCCAATACACGAATATTTCTGCGTTGGGTGAGGAACAAGTAAAACCTACCATAGGAGGCTCAAGATACCAATCGTTGCGGCCCTTTTTGCCACCAGTGATTTGGACTTCGGTGCGAGGTAGGGGGTCGTTGATGTTGAAGGTGTCTGATTTAACGGGTTCAGTTTCTTTAGAGGTAAAAATGCTCAAGTAATAATCGGCTTTGACTTCACTGGGGTTCTCTATCTTTGCTTCACGTTTGATATTAATAGTCAGATCTTCTCCGCCAGGAAGCGTAGATGCAGGATAAAAGTGGATAACATTTCCCTTTGATTCCACTTTGTCCACTTCTTCGCCGTTGACTAAAATTGCTTTGGCTGGAATAGATGAAGGGACTTTGGAGCTGGCTGGAAATTCGATTCCAATATAATCGTTGGAAGTCAGGGCACCATTATCACCAAGACTGGCTTTTATGAGCCATTCCCCAACTGAAGAAGCATTTCTTGGCTCTACAGTTACTTCGCCTGCCTCAAGCTTTGCTTCGGTAAGTACAACAGGAAGAGTGTAAAGATAATCCTTTGCTGAAGCAAATTTGTAGCCAAGTTTTATCTCGCCAGGAGTAGGAGGGTTCATGATACCAGCTTCAGCATTAAAACGGATTTCACAAGTATCTCCAGCTTTCAATTCTACTCCTGAATAAATTGTTGCTTCAGTTTTGTTGAATGTTACGTTGGTAACAGGAACATCGTTGATGAGTATGGCAGCGGGAAGAGAATTGGATGGCATTTTTGCATTTTCGGGGAAAAGAACCTGGATCCTATCTGCTTTTTTGAGGCTTTCATTTTCGTCTAAGATAAAAGCAAAGGAGTATTCTGCAGTTTTGTTTACTTTAGCAGGATTAACCTTGAGTACTGCCCCACCTTTAACAATATCGTATGGTTCAGAAGCTACCCAATCTTGATCTGCAGGCATAGTCGATACTTCAATTCGATAACTTCCAGGTTTGGCAGGGTTGATTATTCCTGCTCTTTCAGAAATCAATATCTCAACACGACCAGAATCAGCAATTTCCACTGGAGTATTGAAAATAAGATTTAGACCACGGGGAGAAGGACGAACAGAAAGAGGAGTGCCATTAACTAAAATAGCATTTTCGGCAATCACATTTCTCGAAAAAGTGGTTCCTTCAGGAAACTTAAGCCTAAGCAAAGCCTCACCTTGCTTTAACCAGCCACCTTCACCAACATTAAAAGATATTTTGTAGCTGGCAAGGCTTCGGAAGCTTGGAGGAGTTACTTCAACCACAGGAATACCTGTGGGTACGCCAATTTTGCTCTCGACAATAGCTACTGGAGTTGATGGAACAGGAGTAGGTTCAACTTTGTTGGCAATTTTATATATGTAGTTACCAGGTTTTTCTGGATTTTTGATTCCAACTACGTCTGGAACCGTAATGGTGATGTCTCTGTAGCCTTCGATTGCTGGATCAAGGGCGATATGAGAATTGAATTGAATGCTTTTTTCAGTTTTGGTATCAACAATGATTGGAAGACCTTGACAAGCAGAGCAAGGAGAAAGACCAATGCTCATCGACTCAATAATTCTGGTGAGTTCTTTGTTTCGAGCTGCAGGATCCTCAGGAATAACAGGAAAAGTGGATTCAACTGGCCACCAAAGCTTAATATAGTCATGCACTTCAAGCTTTTTTTCTATTGTAAAATGAAATTTGTAAGTAGCGCCAGTGGCTACTTTTCTTGGAACTACTTCCATCCAGTGATCTTTAATTGCGTAGGATGAGTCGGGGGAAGAAAACAAGAAAAGACCAACAAGAAGGATGGTTGAAAGCAAAACACTAATAAATTGTCTAAAAGATCTACCCATTCATTACCACCTTAACATAACTTCTATCGAAAGAAGCCCTAATATTTTGAAAAGCACATTGGAATAAATAATAATTTATTCATCTTGAAAATCAAGCAGTCTGCCATTTAAAATCACTTTTCGTGCTTTATTTATTCCCCATATATAAGGAATTTGTTGGAAATTTTCCACCGATAAAAGCACCAAGTCTGCACGTTTTCCTTTTTCAATGCTCCCTGTTTTTTTGCTTAGACCACAGGCAAAAGACGCGTTAATGGTTGAGGCATTTATTGCTTCCTGAATACTTAAACCCATTTTCAAGACAGCAAGTTCCATCATTATTTGCATAGAATAACACATACAAGTGCCAGGATTAAAATCGGTACCAAGCGCAATGGGAACATTGCCATCTATCAACTTTCGTGGATATGATGGATCGTGCTGTTTCATGTTAAAGGCAGTTCCTGGGAGAACAACTCCCACAACCTCAGAATCAGCTAAACGACGAATGTCCTCGGGTTTAACTTGCATTAAATGATCAGCAGAAATGGCATGAACTGATACAGCCACCTCAATCCCCCCGATAGAGAAAAATTCTTCAGTGTGTATTTTTGGTTTCAATCCATATTTTTGACCCTGTTCCAAAATCCACAGAGCTTGCTTTGCATCAAATGCATTTTTTTCACAAAACACGTCAATAAAGTCTGCAAGATTCTTTTCGGCAACCACAGGGAGAACTTCTCGAGCAATATAAGCAAGGTATTCTTCAGGACGGTTCGTATATTCACCAGGAAGAGCATGGGCAGATAAAAGAGTAGATGGAATCAGCATGTCAAAATCTTTGCTCAGGTCTCGGTTGATCTCAAGTGCTTTGATTTCAGAATCAAAATCAAGCCCATAACCACTCTTTACTTCGCAACTGGTTGTTCCGTGTCTGAGCATCTGTGTCAGGTACTTTTTGGCCTGACGATACAAATCAGCTTTACAAGCTTTTCGTGTCAGCCCAACGGTATAATGAATTCCCTTTCCACTGCTGAGATTGTTTAGATAATCTTCTCCTTGAATTCGTGAAAGAAATTCATCCTCCCTGGTGCCAGCAAAAACTAAATGGGTATGAGGATCGATCAAACCAGGCATCAGCAAATTATACTCAGCATCAAGTACTGGTATGTCGTTGTATATTCTCTTAAGATGAGTATCATCTCCAAAATCGCTAATGAGACTATTTTGCACTAGCAATGCTGCATTGGTAAGACACTCGAGCTGATTTTGAGCTTTTCCTCTCAAGGGTTTGCCATTTTCTGAGCAACAGAGGAGTAATTGAGAGATATTAGTGATTAAAAAAGTGTTATGCTGCATCGTTAAATGTTAAACCGAAAATGAACAATGTCGCCATCTTGAACAAGATATTGTTTACCTTCGACACCGAAGCAGGCATTATCCTTGCACTCCTTGAAATTGAAATGATTTTTCTTGAAGTCATCATAGTGAACAACTTCAGCACGTATAAAACCGCGTTGAATATCGCTATGGATTTTGCCAGCAGCAATAAAGGCAGTGGATCCTTTCAATATGGTCCACGCCCTAACTTCATCTTCACCCACTGTAAAAAAAGTAGTCCACCCAAGAAAATCATAGACTTTTCTTAAAAAAACATCTAATACTGGCTCATCAATCTTGTAAAGCTCAAGCATCTCTTCGCGACTTTCTTGATCTAACTGAGCTATCTCTCTTTCAATGGATAAGCAAAGGGGCAAGAACTCATCTTTTGGATAGTTGCTTTTTAACTGATCTGACAAATCGTCGCTCTTCCATTGATCCTCGCTCATATTTAGGATAACAAAACGAGGAATCACCGAAACAAGACCTAGGTTTAATGACCATTCTAAAGCTGTTTCGCCAATGGTCGAAAGTGATTCACCGACTTCAATGCATCCTGCAATTGCTTTTGCCCATTCAATTTCTTTTTTTTTGTTCAAGTCTTTCGCATTTCTTGTGCAAAAACGATCTAAAATATCCAAATCCCTAATCTTCAGATCGGTAAGGAAATTATCATATACTTGAGTGGGGTTAATTTTTTCTTCCTCATACATTGGAAAGGTTCTTAGAACATAGACAATAGTATCTACATTTCGAATATCTTCGTAAGGTATGGACACAGAAATATCCACAAATGAAAACTGTAAACTGGCAAAAATTGTTTTCTTTGGACGAAATGCCAAAGAAAGCTCATTTACTCTGGTGTCAGGAACTATGGCAGTTCCAATATTTTTTTTTCCTTGCTGTATTGTTTGACCCTGGGATAAGACCTCAAAGAAGGCATCAGATCCACTATTGTCTAAACCTAGTAATGCAATCTTCATCCCAATAAACCTGGAATATCTGAAGGCTTTTCAGCTACTTTTACTCCTGCTTGTTCTAAAGCCATGACTTTACTTTCTGCTGTGCCCTTGCCCTGAGATATGATAGCTCCAGCATGGCCCATTCGTTTTTCTGGAGGAGCAGTTCTTCCGGCAATGAATGAAACTACCTTTTTACTTTTCAGGTGGGCTGAGATGTATTCAGCAGCTTTCTCTTCTGCATCTCCACCGATTTCACCAATCAAGACAATACTTTGAGTCTCTGCATCGTGCTTAAACAATTCGAGAACGTCAATAAATGAAGTGCCAATAATAGGATCTCCCCCAATTCCTATGCACGTGGAGGTACCAAAACCCGATTGGCTAAGATTGTAAACTATTTCGTAGGTTAAAGTTCCTGATCTCGATATCAAACCGACAGGTCCCTGTTTGAAAATATGTCCAGGCATAATTCCAATCTTGGCCTTCCCAGGAGAAATGATTCCAGGACAATTTGGTCCAATCAATCTGACTTTTTTTTCTTTGAGATAATGGTTGACCTTCATCACGTCGTGCACAGGCAATCCTTCAGTGATACAAACCACGAGTGAAACCCCAGCATCAGCAGCTTCAACGATTGCATCTGCTGCAAATTTTTCTGGAACGTAAATGATGGATACATTTGCAGATGTGGCTCTGACAGCTTCGAAGGCTGTATTAAAAACAGGGACTCCATGAATGCTCGTACCTCCTTTTCCAGGAGTTACTCCACCCACTATGACTGTACCATAATCAAGCATTTGTTTTGCGTGAAATGATCCATCTCGACCAGTTATTCCATGGACAAGCACTCTGCTGTTGTTGTCGATTAAGATACTCATTATTTTGCCTCCGTTATGTTTTTGACAGCGGATTGGATTGCTTCATTCATATCAGTATAAACACTGAGCTTAACTTTTTGCAGGATCTCTTTTGCGGATTCATCGTTAGTTCCAATCAAACGCACTGAAAGAGGAAGCTTAAAGCCAGTAGTTTCAATAGCTTGAACCAAGCCCGTTGCAATGTCATCACATCGAGTGATTCCGCCAAAAATGTTTATTAGGACTGACTTTACTTTGGGATTGGAAGACACAATTTGAAGAGCTTTTATCATTTTTTCTGGATTTGAACTTCCGCCAATGTCAAGGAAATTTGCTGGCTGCCCTCCCCAGTATTTAACAACATCCATGGTTGCCATAGCTAAACCAGCACCGTTAACAATGCAAGCAATATTGCCATCCAGAGAAATATATGCCAAACCAGCCTCCCTTGCAATTCTCTCTTGCTCAGTTTCTTCATCATCTTGCTTTTGAAGCTCAGCATATACAGGATGTCTAAAGATAGCGTTATCATCTATCAGCATTTTTGCATCAAGTGCCACAAACTTCCCATTTACAACAATTAATGGGTTTATTTCAACCAAACTTGCATCCTCTTTAATATAAATGCTGTGAAGCTGTTCGAGCAGAAGAAAAAAATCAGCTAAAGAGGGAGCCAAGGTTTCTTTTAAAAAAAACTTCGTATAAATTTGACGAACTTCGTAATCTTTTAAACCAAGCACCAAATCTACTGGAAGCTGATAAATCAATTCAGGATTTTTGCGTCCAATTTCTTCGATATCGACTCCTCCAGAGGGAGACATGATAAAGACAGGCTTTTGCAAAGCACGATCTAAAGTGATGCTTAAATAGTATTCATTTTGAAAGGGAACTGCTTGGGATATAAGTACCTTTCTCACAGGACATTGCTTGATAGACATCGATAAAATTTGCTCAGAAGCTAATGCAAGCTCTTCCTCGTTTTTGCATAATTTTACTCCGCCTGCCTTACCTCTTCCACCAACAGGAACCTGAGCTTTTACCACAAGGGGGAAACCTATTTCTTTTGCATGTTTCAGTGCTTCAATGCTTGTTTCAGCAACTTTTTCATTGGGGGTAACAATCGAGTAAGATCTAAATACTTCTTTGGCTTGATACTCTAATAACTTCAAATTTCCCTCCGTAAGTTTTTTATAGGAACCTAATGCACAATATCTTCTATCCTGTCATCTCGTTTTATGCTTATTCGTTTGATGTTAAAAGCTTTCAAAGGAAGAGGATTAAGACCTCCATCCGAATTAAAAGTAGCTTTAAAACCCAATTCGATTGCTAAATCATTCACTTCTTTGTTTGCGTTGCCAAATGGCACTGAAAGAAAATGGACCTTTTTGTTAATTTTGCTTTCTATCAATTCTTTAGATTTCGACAAATCTGCTTTTACTCGGTTTCGATAAGCGGTATGTGACTCAAGAGTTCCATCGGGTAGGGGTATTTTACTGGTTAATGCAGCATGTAAACCCTCTGCTTCATTCACATAAAAATGAGCGTTATGGGTATGAGATTCAATACTGAAAATACGTGAGCTTTGTAGTTCTGAGAGTTGCTCCCAAGAAACAAAATCCCGGAAAACGCCAACACGACTGGTAAGAACAAAAAACAAAGCTGATACTTCATGCTTTTTCAGTATAGGGTATGCTTCTGAAAAAACCCCAACATAGCCATCGTCAAAAGTGACAAGCACAGGATTAGAAGGTAACTCGGCTTTACCGTCAAAGTAAGACATCAACAGAGTGGGAGACACTATATGGAAACCATTTTCTTTTAAATAGAGCAAATCAGCTTCAAACAGTTCTGCTGATCGTGTATATATGTTGCCTTTTGGGGCAATATTGTGATACGACAACACATATAAACTGTTTTCACTCACTTTAACTCTGATTTTTTGATATGGAAAAAGGGTTTGATTCAAATTGAGTTTAGATGAAAAAACACTGATTTCGTTGATTGATTCGGGAAGATCAATTTTTGGGAAAATCCATTCACCATTAAAATCTGTGACTGTTTCACTCATTAATGTTTTATTCACAGTAAGGTAAACTGATTTGCTAGCTTGAAATCTTCCCTTGACAGCAACGAATGGCTTAGTTACTTCCACAACACTTTGCGGATGGACAATAAAAGGTTCGGAATTACATATGATAAAAGAAGAAGAACTGCTCAAGACTTTACCCGATGAGTCCTCGGCATGAAATGTTAAAAAATGAGTTCCCTCGTTCCAAGTATAAGGAATAAAATAGGAACCAACCCATAAATCTTGTTGTTTATGGTTGTTGAGAAAAAATCTGATGCCATTATCCAACTCAACATATGCTTTTCTTATTAGAATAGAAGAACTCATCTGAAAAGTTAGTTCGCTCCCACTCCTGGATAAAGACGGATTAACGCTTACATCCAAAGCATGTGACCTATTGTCAACTATTAAGGCAATAATCTCAGAATCCAAAAGAAAGACTCCATCATTTTTGACCCATGCAACAAAAAAAAGTGCACCATCTTGGAAGTCACGAGTATCAATATTTGCATATAGAGAATTTTCTTCACTAATCAAGGGAAGATCAGTTCTTTTTCCTTTTAAATCAATCAACGAAAGGAAGTACTCCGCACTGCTGGGAACCGATCCTTTCAAATTGATTTTAACGAGTTGGAAGCCATGGATCATTTCACCTGAAAGAGGTAAAACAATCGAAAGATCAGCTTGTTTAGCAAAAACAAAGCCTGCAGGTATAAGGTTTGTGATCATATAAAAGACTAGAGCAAAGAAGATAATACACTTTTTTTTCATCGTTTTCATATGTAACCATTCAGCAAAGATTTGTCAAGTTTTTTGGTATCCCTATTGACATCGATAAACTTACCAAAACCACCTTTAAACTTGACTTTTAGGAAGGGATATTCTTAATATAAGAATATGTTTACAGAAAATGTTTTTGACAATGATTCAAAAATTATAGTTAATCTTGCTCATATAGGTCACAACTATCACAAGCTTATCAAAAAGCTGATTCAACCAGGAACAAAGACTATCGCAATGGTAAAAGCTAACGCCTATGGTCACGGAATTAACGAAGTATCCAAACATCTTGAAACTATTGGCATTGACTATTTAGGTGTTTTTTCCGTATCCGAAGCCTGTAAAATTAGAAAGGCTGGAATTGAGTCACCCATACTTATCTTCGGCATCCCTCATCACACCTCATTTCAACTGCTGTCTGACTTGAGTGTCTCCTTGGTGGTAAGCTCTCCAAACGAACTAAATGAAGTTGTTGAATGGACAAGTTCCAACAAGCGCAGTTTGACAATCCACATCAAAGTCGATACTGGTATGAGCAGGTTAGGTTTTTTTCCTGAAATGGCTAGAGAAGAAATTCGAACTACCCTGAGAAAATATCCAAACGTTCTAATAGAAGGTCTTTGTACGCATTTTGCAGAATCCTCCGCTCAAGACAAATCTTTTACCCTTTTGCAAGGTGATATTTTTAAACATCTAATCAACTTGTTAAATCGTGATGGTATTCATATTCCTGTGATCCATGCTGCAAATTCAGGAGCTGTTCTGCATTATCCTGAGTTTCATTTTTCTGCAGTCAGACCAGGAATATTGCTATATGGAATAAGTCCAGACGAAACACAGATCCCTGAGTTAAAACCAGCGCTAAGTATTGAATCTTATGTTGGCAACATTAAAACTTTAGCCACAGGATCATACGTGAGTTACGGCAGGACATACCGATGCTCTCGTCCAACTACGATTGCAGTCATCCCTCTTGGCTACGCGGATGGATTGCCTTTGGGTTTGAGCAATCAAGGAAATGTCATCATCAACAACTTCCTTTGTCCAATATTAGGTTCAATTTGCATGAATCAGTTCATGGTTGATATAAGCAATTGCCCTGGAGCTACTATCGGCTCAAAAGCCATTCTGATAGGCTATAGTCAAGATCACTCCATCTCGGTACACGATGTAGCAAAACAGGCATCTACTATTCCATACGACATTCTTTGCAGATTGCCCTCATGTGCTCATCGAATTTTTTTGGAATAATCTCATAAACTTTACATTTAAACCGCAATCTTTATAATTCATATGTTATGGATCTGATCTGTTCTTTATTTGAACTTGTTCAGATTATTAAACTAACGGAAATGTTATGGACGGAGGATGTTGCATGGGTAGAGAAAGAAAAATAAAAAAGCTTCGCAGAGAAGGCATTCTGGAACCAGTAAAAATCGACAAAAAAAGAGCATCAGCTCTTAAAAAGATATTTATATGGACTACCAGCCTGCTTTTGTCTTTTGTCTTTGTTTTTGGCTTATGGGCTTACATCGCAAAAGACACTCAGGCCACAGTAAACGGATCAAGAATCATGACCCAAGACGTTGAAACAATGCTCGAACCTGTCAAGAGAAGCATGCGTTCTCAAGGACAGGATCCTGACGCCAAAGATCAAGAAGTTACCATCAATCAATACAAATCCGAAATTGTTGAGATGCTTATTGACAACAAACTTTTCGAGCAATATGCCAAAAACAACAATTTGACCGTTGCTGAAGAAGAAATTGAAGCCAAAATTGACCAAGAAATTAACACCATTAAAGCTTCATATGAATCTGAAGAAGCTTTCTTGAAAACTTTAGCTGGATCAGAACTTGGAACCATCGATCGCTTAAGAGAAGAAATCAGAAAATCTATTAAACCCCAAATGCTTGAAGAAAAGATACTCGGAACCATGTTCAATGACATTAAAGTTAGCGAAGAAGATGCTCAAGCTTTCTTTAATGCTCCAGCTTCGATCCAAGCTCAACGTTTGCTACTCAAGTTGAACTTTGAAACTGCGAGTGAAGAAGAAGTTAAAAAAAGAGAAACAGAGCTTCGTGATATTCGCGAAAAACTGCTTAACGAAGAAATCACCTTTGACAAAGCTATTGAGACACATAGTCAAGATGAAGCAAGCCAACCAAATCAAGGTAGCGTATCCCTTCAAGAAACTTCCCACCCCAACGAACCCGAGTTATTCCAAACCGCTAGCACTATGTCTATTGGAGAAATAAGTAGTATCATAAAAACCTCCTATGGTTTCTCACTCATCAAAGTTAATAGCATCAACTACAACAAAGAACGCTATGATGTCCCTGAGTCCGCAAGCATCAAAGCTATGACATTAAAAACAGAAGAAGCTGCTCCTATTGACCCCCTTAAAGAAGAGGCTCCTTCAACCGAAGAAAAAGCAAAAGGTCTTGTTAAAACACTCCGCGAAGGAAAAGAAAAATTTGATACTATAGCTGACCTTTTTTCTGTGAGTCCCGAACTTAGCAAACAAGCTCAAACCGTTTACCGTGGTCAAATGGACCCTGTTAAAGAAGCAGCTATATTTGATCAATTAAAACCAAATGAATTTTCTGATCCCATACCCTCTACCAACACCTTTGAAATTATACAACTTCTTAGCAAAACTCCTGCCAAAAAGGCAGTCTTTTCAGAATTAAAAGACCAGATTATCGAAGAAATCACTATGCGAAAAAAAGGCGAAATCAGAAGCAAGTGGATTCAAGAACAACGTGAAAAGGCAAAAATTAGTCGTAGCAATGCTTGGGTGAGAATATCAGATTTTTATCAAGCCACCTTTGGAGCGTTTTTTGAAGATTTGGGCAATTGGATTCGTATATACACCGTTGATCCCAAGCCAGAACCTACACCCGATGGATCAGAAGGTATGCCAATCAACTTCCCAGGCGATTCAGCAGGTTTTGATCAAACCTTCAATATCCCTGTCGAAACTGAGGATGTTCCTTAAGGAGATTTAATATGGCCAGAAGAAGTCAGATAAGAGCAGAACAAAAGAAAAAATTGCTCATTGCAAAATGGTTGCTTCCTTTGATACCAATCATCATCATTGGGGTTGCCTTTACCTGGGTTTTCCAAAGTAAAGATATCGTAATGAGAGTAGGCTCCGAATCCATTACACAAGCAGAATTAGATCTTGAAATTAAAAGACTCAAACCCCCAGACTACGATCAACGTATAAAATCGATGGATGCTGAAGACAAAAAAGCAGCCGAAGAAACCCTCCAAGCCAAAGCCCTTGAAAACTTAATGAAACTCAAATCCATATACCTTTATGCCAGGGAAAACAAGCTTTCTGTCACCAAGCAAGAGGTTCAAGATGAGGTTGATAAGTTTATACGAGATTTAAAAATTAGCACAGGAAGCGAAAATGTTGATTTTAGAGGCGTCCTTGCTGACTACAGAATACCTTACCGTTCTTTTCTGGCAGATATGAGGCAACAAGCCATATACAACAAAGTTCTGAAGCCCATTCGCGAAGAAGTAACTGCCACAGAAGACGAGATTATTGAGTTTTACACTCAATACAAGGAATATTATGATTTGCCGGATCAAGCAAAACTCATGATGATGGCATTAGAAAAAGAAGAGGAAGCAGATGAAGTTATGGCGGCATTACTCAAAGGTGAAGACTTTGGTAAGCTTGCTAAAGAAAAATCTTTATCCCCAGACGTTGAGCTCAATTCTGGAGACCTTGGATGGGTAACTCCTGCCGAATTATACAAAGAAATAGCAGACAATGTTTTTCACGAAGACATTACGCTTAAACAACCCTACAAAGTGCAAGGAAGAGATGGCTTTTACATCTTTATTGTTCAGGATAGAAAAAAAGCAGAAACAAAAACTTACGAAGAAGTGCGAGACCTGGTAGAGCAAGATCTTATTAAAAACAAACAAGATCGTGCCGTTGACTCCTTCATGTATCGACTTACCGAAAAATACGAACTTGATATTAAAAAAGGAAATCCATGGACAGACTTTATGAAGTGGCTTGACAGCATAAGAGGTAGGGTATGATATGAGCAAGCTTCAAAAAATAGGGACAAAACTTGCTTCGTTCTTAAAATTTATACTTGTTTCTTTGCTAGTGGTTTTTTTACTTAGTTTTGTTTTGTATTTATTCATTCCTGGTCCAGGAAAAACCACCCGATCGTTTTTTTTATACCTAAAATCTGAACAATATGACAAAGCTTATCAATTAATAGACGGTCAGTACAAAGAAAGCAGGGGATCTTTAAGTCGTTTTTCCAACGAATACAAAGCTGCTGCATTATCCGGAACCAGAACAAAAAAAATCACCATCAACCATGTTTACCGGACCAACAAAGCAAATCAATATATCGTTAATGTTACTGTGAGGGTACTCTATCGAGGAGACATCTTGGACACTGACGGGAGCTATCTCTTAGAAAAAATTCCTGGAAAAGGCTGGAGGATTGTTCAAAATGTTTCCAGTCAATTCAAAAAACAATAAGCGGAGTATTTAGAAGTTTAGGCTGGAGGAAATAAACACAATGAGCAACAAGCAAAGCACTTTCAACAAGTTCCTGGAATCAAGGAAGGCCGTGTCAATAAAAAAACCTTCCAATAAATCCCTGCTTATTTTTTTATGCATTGTTCTTGCAATACCTGGATTTATTCTAGCAAGATACTACTTCACACAGCACGTACTACCCACTCCTCAACGTACAGTGAATAGGTATTTTAACCATATTGCCAACGAAGAATATGATAAAGCTTTTCAGCTTCTGAAAGATCCATTCAAATCGAGCAAAGGAGCATCCGTTGAAGAATTTTCCTCTTTGTTCGATCGCTCAAGACAACACGGAACAGTTTACCAAAAAGCTACAATCCTAAAAGTTACTGATACCAACCGCGTAAGTATAAAAATGGTATCTTTTGAGCTTAACCTTCGCGAAAAAGGCAAACAAACCAAATCGAACGGTGCCTATTACCTCGAAAGAGACAAAGACACAAAACAATGGCTTATTTTTGATTCTGCTAGTTAACCATGATTAATGAGCCAGGAGGGTGAAGAAACATGAAAAAATCTATCATTGCTGGATTGATTTTACTTGTCCTGATTCTTCTTCTTGCTGCTACTTTTTTGTTCTATACTGGATTGAAAATTGAAGGTACAGTCATTGACTCCCTGGAAAAAAAACCAGTAGCTTCTGCCACAGTCAAGATTAACGGTAAATCAGATCAAACCGATAAGGATGGATATTTCAAGGCATATATGCCTGTATATCCCCCTGTCACCATTGCTATTGAAAAAAATGGATACAAACAATTCTCTCAGAGTTTAGACAAACAGTGGTTTTTGGGCGCAAAAAAATATGAAATCCTTCTCGAGCCTCTGAGTTATCAAAGCATCCTTGACTCAGCACGTAAAGAGTTGAGCTCTTACAACACCTACAGTTTTAGATATTCTTGGTTTTTCCGAGTGGGTGAAAATGACGAAAACCACAATTATATGATTTATCAACTTGGAAAAGAAGGTTTGTTACGTTTCAAGTTTCTACAAGACGATCGCTTTGGAAAACTAATCAATTCAAGAGAAATTATTCGTACTCCTGAGCTTATCTACTATCAGGATTCCGAGTCAAAGCAATGGATTAAGATAAGGGAAGAAGACATTACTCTATCAAAAATGCAAGATCCATTTGATATCTTGCAAATTTTCCAAGATGATGCTCCTGAGTTATTTGTTTTTGATGGTGAAAATGCTCTTTATGACAAAAATAATGGAATTCTCTACACCAAAAACGATCTTTCTGATACCGATTTAGAACAACTTAAAAAAGAATACAAAGAGATTCCAGTTAAAGTTTTTTCAGCTCGATGGACCGAGACTGATAGCAACAAAACTATTCTCTTTTATCTCAACCAAGAATACCAGCTTGTAAGAGCCGATCTTACTGAAGAATCTCCTGATGAAACTGGTAAAATTGTCAAGCAAAGTTTATCAGTCTTTGTCACTTCCATAAATGCTGATGTTCCAATCCAAATCCCCACCATCCAATAGACCGCTCCATGCAACAAGGTTCTTATTGGATCATTAACGCAAGCTACCTCAATCCAAAGTCGGAGCTTTGTTTTGGGCATATCAAAATAAAAGATGGTCTGATTGATCAAATCAGACAAGACCTTCCAAACAATTACGACTTGAGTTTTTTTCTTGATGCAAGCAAATTCATAGTTGCTCCAGGCTTTATCAATTCTCATACCCACTTGCCTATGGTTATGTTCAGAGGTTTTGGAGATAGTCTTCCCTTGCACCAATGGTTAAATCAAGTAATTTTTCCACTTGAATCACAGTGGAACCCCGAAAGTATTTATGTTTCAACCATGATGGCTATTGCCGAGTGCATACACTCTGGCTGCACCTGTGTAGCTGATATGTATTTTTTTATCGAAGAAATGGCTCAAGCAGTCAATGACTCAGGAATTAGAAGCGCTCTTTCTTTAGGTTTAGTGAAAAGCAATGGAGATAAGGGCTTAGTCCAGTCTGAAAAAATTTTTCATTCTCTTCATGGATCCAGTCAGGGTCGAATCTCAATTCATATTGCCCCCCATGCTATCTATACCTGTCCCCCTTCTTTTTTAAAAGAGGTAATATCTTTAGCAAAAAACCTAAATACCAAGCTTCACATTCACATCAATGAAACACAAAAAGAAATTCTCGACCACAACAAAGAATATAAAAAAAATCCCATTGAAACCATGGCTGAGATTGGCATGTTCGATTTGGGTGTTTTAGCTGCACATTGCGTTTATATGAATGCTCATGAGTTAGATATCCTAAAGCAGGCAAAAGATGTCTTGGTGGTTCACAATCCCTCATCAAACATGAAACTGGCTTCGGGTATAGCACCTTTATCAGATTTGATAAAACTTGGAATACCCACAGCTATTGGCACAGACGGTGCTGCGTCCAATAACAGCTTGAATATGTTTCTTGAGCTTCGCATTGCCAGTCTGTTAGCTAAGGTCAACACTCTTGATGCTACACAATTACCCGTGAACGAAGCTTTAAAAATGATAACTAGTATTCCAGGCAAATTTCTCGGGCCTTCTAGCCTTGGAATGATCCAAGAAAATGCTCCAGCTGATTTGATTATGCTTGATGTCAATCAATCTCATTGCCTACCTCTGCACAATATCCCATCCAATATGGTCTTTGCTATGACTGGGAGCGAAGTAGATACTGTAATAGTCAATGGTCAAATTCTTATGCAAAACAAACTCATTCTTTCATTCGATGAAGAAAAAATAAAAGAACAATTCATCACATGGTCAAAAAAGTTTAAAGTTTCTCAGTAAGGAGCAAAAATGGCGCAGAAAATTGGTATTATTGGTGGCTCAGGTTTGTACCAAATGAATGCTTCTTCAACGAAAATGGAGCTTACCAATAGTTATGGGAAAGTAGTTCTTAATCGTTTTTTCTCACAAAGCAAAGAAGTTTTCTTTCTACCAAGACATGGTCCCAATCACCATATTCCTCCTCACAAGATAAACTATCAAGCCAATCTTCTTGGCCTAAAAGACGCTGGGGTTGAGTGTATAATCAGCACTTCAGCAGTTGGATCCCTTAAGGATTCATTTAAGCCAGGAATGTTTGGCTACTTTGATCAATTTATTGATTTCACAAAAAAACGAATAGACACTTATGCTGATTCATTTGAGTGTGGCATATGCCATCCTGATATGACTAATGCTTATCATTCTGAACTCAATGCTTGTTTGGCTTCCATATTGAATCGCCTTAATATTCCACACCTTCCTTCATTAACACTGGTCGTTACAGAAGGTCCAAGATTTGAAAGCCCCGCTGAAATCAAAGCTTATCAAATTCTTGGTGGAGATGCTGTTGGAATGACTGGTTATCCTGAAGTTGCTTTAGCAAAAGAGTTAAACATACCTTTTTGTGGTCTTGCCATATCGACCAATTTCGCCGCAGGGGTATCAAAGACTCCTCTGTCACATCAAGAAGTTACTGAGCAAATGAAAGTAAGTTTAAGCACTCTAATCAAAGTTTTAGAAGCGTTTATTGAAGCGGTATAGTTTTATGGATAAAAATCAACTAGGTCTTCGATTTACATATCACATATATAAAAGTAGGCTCATCAAGTTTCGACTTTTTGATCAGTGCAAAAGTTTAACTCCAGATAAATACCCACCAGGATTAAATGAGCTTCTTTTCTCAAAAGAGTGTGACGATTTTGTAGCTCAAGAACAACTACGCTGTTCTGAACTCAATTACCAGATTGTATCTTTTTTAGATCATGACTACCCTTATCCAATTCAACACTTCAAGAACATGCCCCCATGCATATATATTGAAGGAGATATGCCGTGGAGTGAAAAAGCAATTGCGATAGTAGGATCCAGAAAAGCTACCTCGTATGGTCTTTCAATTGCATATAGTTTGTCCAAAGACATAAGCAACAAGAACAATGTAGTGGTTTCTGGGTTGGCATATGGCATAGACACTCAAGCACACCTTGGGGCTCTGGCAGGAAGTGGTAAAACAGTTGCAGTGCTAGGATGTAGTCTCGAACATTCTTATCCAAAAAGTAATCAAAATCTAAGAAACAAAATAGTGCATCAAGGTGCTGTTATCTCTGAATTTCCTCTTGGTACCCCCCCTGCTCCTTATTTGTTTCCTGTTCGCAACAGGATAATTAGTGCATTGAGTGAGCTTGTGCTGGTAGTGGAAGCGGCAGAAAAAAGTGGGGCACTCATTACTGTGGACTACGCTCTGGAACAAGGCAAAGAGATTTATGCAATACCTGGGAACATCAATAGCTCTCTTAGCAAGGGTACTAACCAACTCATAAAAAATGGAGCTAACATTTGTACTTGTGTTAATGATCTAATATCTTATGAGGAAGAATCGTTGTATGGAAAAACCATCAGCAAAAAAGAAATGAAAAGCTCCGATCTCAGTCCTCTTGAAATCAATATTTTAAGCATCCTAAACTCAGGACCTTTAACGAGATCAGAGATAGTTGAAAAAAATCTAAGCGAAGCAAGTGACACATTACATGCAATTACAATGCTTGAGTTAAATGGCGATATTGAGTTGATATCAGGAAAGTATGTAAAAATTTAATATTTTTGTTTCCCTATATACCGTGATTTAGACGTTGTATCAAAAAATCTGGCAGATCCATTTTCTTCATATGTTCCTGGGTTAAGCTTACGGGGTAGGGTAATCTTACAATCCTTACTATCATAGAGATATCATCAAAAAGACATAAAGAAAGTTCTGGATTGCCGTCTCTGGGTTGCCCAATGCTTCCAACGTTAATGATATACTTATTTCCTTTTTCGATGTCCAAATCAATTCCATACTTTGCTGAAACACTTTGGAAGGTGTTCTTTCCTAAAATAAAACAGGAAGGTATATGGGAATGACCGATGAATACAATATTTTTGCGAGTATTTCTTAATGAATTACGAGCTGATACCTCATCCGTGATATACCTAAAAGGAGTCCTTTTATCAAGAGAGCTATGCGTGATAACAAAGCTTCTGAACACTCTCTTCGATGGCAATTTCTTCAAATACTCTATGTCTTGAAGAGATAAATTTGTTCGTTGAATATTAAGCGCCACCACAGCATCTTCGTTGAAGTAGATTCCAACAGAATCCCTTACTATTGCTTTGTCGTGGTTGCCTGCAACACATAAACATTGATATTGTTGGATGAAATGAAGACACTCTATGGGATTCGGACCATACCCCATGGTGTCTCCACAACACAGAATTTTAGTAATTCCCAAATCAACTACGTAGTTGATAGCAACAGTTAGAGCTTCCAGATTACCGTGTATATCAGAAAATATGGCATATATCATAAAAATGTAAAAAAGGGAGAAAGCAGATTAAATCTCTGCTTTCTCCCTTTGTGTTTTTTTCCTAATTCTTACTTAATATCGATAACAGCGCCAACTGCTGCTAACTTGTCTTTAATCTGATTGGCTTCATCTTCACTAACTTTCTCTTTAACAGCCTTTGGAGCGGCGTCTACCAACTCTTTAGCTTCTTTGAGTCCAAGTCCAGTGATTTCTTTAACTACTTTGATTACTTGCACTTTTTGGGATCCAGCCTCAGTGATAATTACATCAAATTCAGTTTTGGTATCAGCTTCTGCTGAACCTCCACCTTGAACTGGAGCTGCAGCAACTGCTACAGGCATTTGGGCAGAAACACCGAACTTTTCTTCAATAGCCTTGACGAGTTCAACTAATTCAAGCACTGACATACTTTCGATCGTAGAGATAATTTCTTCTTTAGTCATCATAATTCTCCTTTTTTATTAATTTTGTTTTTCTTTTTGTTCTCTAACAGCATTCAAAGCATAAGCAATTTTAGCCACAGTGTTGTTGAGGCTGCATGCCAATTTAGTAACTGGGGCTAGTAAAGTGTAAGCTATTTGTTGATTTAAAACTTCTCTGGATGGAATCGAGGCTAAAGCCTTCACATTCTCAGGGCTTATAAATCTGCCTTCAAAATAGCCACCTTTAATGATAGGTTTGCGCTTATCTTTAATGATTTGATCCATGGTTTTGGGACCAATCAGAGGATCATGTATGGAATACACAACTCCAGTTTGTCCAATAAAAAGTTTTGCAGAAGTGCTGTTAATTTCGATGCCTACTTTTTCTGCACTTTTTCCCATGAGAGTATTCTTGCATACATAGGCTCTCAAACCATTTCGTCGAATTTCTTTTCGAAAGTACTCCATGTCTTCTGCTGCCATTTTGTCAAAACTATAAAAAACCATACTTTTAGCATTTTTCCAGATATCTGTCATCTCAAGAATAACGCTTTCCTTTTTTTGTTTATTAATCATTTCGTCCTCCTTTCTTAAAAAAAATAACGCCTTCCCCTAAAGGAAAGGCGTTATATCCGTTTTCGATATTATCCTTCCCTCGGTGAGTAATTTTAAGCTTTTTTCAAAGCACTCACGGTCTTTGGGAGAATTGCTTTAACTATGCTTTTTTGATCAACTTCGCAACATTCAATTGTATAGACGGGCTCATAGTCAGTGAAATGTGGCATTTCCGAATATACTGACCTTTAACAGTCGAGGGTTTGGCTTTTAATAAAGCATCGATGACTGCTCCAATATTTTTGTTGATATCGTCTTTAGCAAAAGAAATCTTTCCCACTGGAACATGGATATTCGCAAACTTATCGACACGATACTCTATTTTACCAGCCTTCATTTCAGAAACTGCTTTTGCAACATCAAAAGTAACTGTGCCAAGTTTTGGGTTTGGCATTAAGCCTCGAGGACCTAGTAATCGACCAAGTTTTCCAACTACATCCATCGAATCTGGGGTTGCAATGGCAACATCAAATTCAAACCATCCTCCCTGGATTTTTTCAACTAATTCATCGTTACCAGCGAAATCTGCACCTGATTCAAGCGCTTCTTTTACTTTATCGCCTTTTGCAAAAACCAAAACTCGAACATCTCGTCCAGTTCCTGATGGCAAGCTAACCATTCCTCTAATATTTTGATCTGCTTGTTTTGGATCAACACCCATGTAAAAAGCTAATTCAATAGTTTCGTCGAATTTAGCTGTTTTAAGTTTTGGTAAAAGCTCGAGAGCTTCATCAAGTTCATATTCTTTCTTTTCAACTAAGTTTACAACATTATCAAATTTTTTGCCTGACATATTAACACCTCTTGACTTAAAAAGTTACTTTTCTACTTCAACACCCATTGAACGGGCAGTTCCATTGACCATAAGCATAGCAGCATCGATAGTTTCGGTATTGAGATCTTTCATTTTGATTTCAGCTATTTTTTTGACTTGTTCTTTTGAAATTCTGCCTACTTTTTTCTTGTTGGGAACACCAGAAGCAGTTTCAATTTTAAGCTCTTTCTTTATCAGTGCAGCCACAGGAGGAGTTTTAAGAATAAAATCAAAGGTTCTGTCATGGTAAACGGTGATTATGACTGGAATGGTTATTCCTTGCTGGTCTTTGGTTTTATCGTTAAATTCCTTAACAAATTGCATGATGTTGACGCCATTTTGCCCAAGAGCTGGACCAACAGGAGGCGCAGGAGTAGCCTGACCGGCAGGTATCTGAAGTTTTATTTGCCCTGTAACTTTTTTAGCCATTTTATATATATCCTTTCCTTTTTTATACTCTGTCTATATTAATAAAATCGAGCTCAACAGGCATATCTCTGCCGAACATCATCAATCTTACTTTTGCTTTCTCAGTGTTCATGTTGATTTCTTCAACAACACCTATCATATCGCTAAAAGGTCCACCTATTATCCGGACTGAATCGTTTACATCAAAATTCAAGTTGGCTTTAGCTTCTTCGGCACCAACGCGTTTGAGCATGATGTCAACTTCATGTTCGGAAAGGGGAGTAGGTTTACCAGCAGGACCAACGAAACCTATAACATTAGGTGTTTTGCGCACTAAAAGCCATGTTTCATCGTTCATAACCATTTCTACCAACACATACCCAGGATAAACTTTTTCTGGCGCTACATCACGTTTCCCGCCTTTAAGCTTAACTTGGTAATCTACGGGGACTTCAATACGAAGAATTTGGTTTTCTTTTCCGAATGACTTTATGCGCATCAGCATACTTTTTTTAACTTTTTCTTCGGAACCAGAATAAGTGCTAACTAGGTACCATTCAGTTTTATCGTTGTCAGTGTCTGGCATAATTAATCTATCAACCTTTATTCGCTATACTGGATTAACAAATTCTAAAAATTTGGATAAACCAGTGGCAAAAACAAAATCTATAGCACCAATCAAAGAGGCCCAAACAAGAATAAAGGAAAGAATAATGATAGTTGATTCAATCATTACCTTTCGTGAGGGCCAGGTTACCTTTTGGGTTAACTCGATCCACAGCTTCTGGAAAAAACTTTTTATACTATTTATTTGTTTCATAAGAAAACAGGCCCGGAGGGACTCGAACCCCCAACACTCGGTTTTGGAGACCGATGCTCTACCAATTGAACTACGGGCCTATTTAACCTCCTTATGTTCAGTATGACGCTTGTCAAACTGACAATATTTACTTAATATCAATCTTTCGGTGTTGTTTTTTTTGTTTTTCATAGTGGAATAGTTTCTTCTTTTGCACACTGTGCATTCCATGGATATGATATCTCTATTTTTGCTTTTGGCCATCTCTTGCCCTCAACTTCCCTCTCTATTTCAAGATTTTAGTAACTACGCCTGCGCCAATAGTTCTTCCGCCTTCGCGAATGGCGAATCGCAATCCATCATCGATAGCGACGGGATAAATCAATGTCACAGTCATTTTGATGTTGTCGCCAGGCATGGCCATCTCGACTCCATCAGGGAGTTTGATTTCTCCAGTAACGTCGGTGGTACGAAGATAGAATTGAGGACGATAACCGGTAATAAATGCTTTGTGTCGTCCGCCTTCTTCTTTGGACAGGATGTAAACTTCGGACTCAAACTGAGTATGGGGATGGATGGATCCGGGTTTGGCAACGACTTGTCCTCGTTCCACTTCAGAGTGTTCGACACCACGAAGGAGTAAGCCTACGTTGTCGCCGGCCTGTCCGGAATCCAGAATCTTGCGAAACATTTCTACTCCGGTACATACGGTTTTGCGGCGTTCTTCGGATAGACCTACAATTTCCACATCTTCTCCGGTTTTGACCTGTCCACGTTCAATACGACCCGTGACTACCGTGCCGCGACCTGTAATGGTGAAAACGTCTTCGACAGGCATAAGGAAAGCTTTATCGAGGGGACGTTCGGGAAGAGGAATGTATTCATCGACGGATTTGATGAGTTCCCAGATGCATTTGGTATCAGGATTAGCCTCCGAGAGATCGCCTTCGGCTTCAAGAGCTTTGAGGGCAGAACCACGAACGATAGGAATTTCCTGTCCAGGGAAACCATATTTGTCGAGGAGATCACGGACTTCTTCTTCGACGAGTTCGAGAAGTTCGGGGTCATCGACCATATCTACTTTGTTAAGGAATACGACCATACGAGGTACATTGACCTGTTTGGCGAGAAGTAAGTGTTCACGGGTTTGGGGCATAGGGCCATCGACTGCAGATACGACGAGAATAGCGCCGTCCATCTGAGCAGCACCGGTGATCATGTTTTTGATGTAGTCGGCGTGACCAGGGCAATCAATGTGAGCATAGTGGCGATTGGGGGATTCGTATTCGGTATGGTGGACGTTAATCGTAACTCCACGAGCCTTTTCTTCGGGAGCGTTATCAATTTCATCATATCGTTTAGCCACGGTATTGCCTACGGTAGCTAATACCTTGGTAAT
Source organism: Caldisericia bacterium (assembly GCA_035363255.1). Taxonomy (GTDB): domain Bacteria; phylum Caldisericota; class Caldisericia; order UBA6126; family UBA6126; genus T3SED10-260. The sequence goes on from DAOSES010000008.1 coordinate 66,845, forward strand.
CGCAGCGGTCAGGGTGGTTTTACCATGATCGATGTGACCAATAGTTCCCACGTTAACGTGAGGTTTAGTTCGTTCAAATTTCTGCTTAGCCATTATTTCCTCCTTTAATTGTTTGCATGAAGGTTATATTTAATAATAAAAAACACATATTCAATTTTACTTAAAAGCCCACGACCAGAATTGAACTGGTGACCTTATCCTTACCAAGGATACGCTCTACCAACTGAGCTACATGGGCAAAAAAATTGCGGGGGCTGGATTCGAACCAACGACCTCCGGGTTATGGGCCCGACGAGCTACCGGACTGCTCCACCCCGCAATGTACTTAACTCAGCTTTCCTAGCTTAAATTGGAGCGGGAAACGGGACTCGAACCCGCGACAACTTGCTTGGAAGGCAAGGACTCTACCACTGAGTTATTCCCGCAAAACTGGACAGGGAAGGATTCGAACCTCCGAAGGCGCATGCCAACAGATTTACAGTCTGCTCCCGTTGGCCACTTGGGTACCTGTCCATATCCATACTCTTACTATTATAAGCTTCTTATTTTTTTTTCAAGATGCCCGAGCCGACGATCCGGCTTGAACGGATGACCTGCTGATTACAAGTCAGCTGCTCTACCAACTGAGCTACGTCGGCATCTTTGGCTTAAAACGCCTATATTAGTATATAGCTATTTTAAATAAGTCAACCTACTGAAAAAAAATGTTTGCATTTTTTTACAGTTTTGCGTTAAACAGAGAAAAAGCAATGACTCCAAACGCTACCGATACATTTAATGAGTCAAATCCTTTTTTCATAGGAATTTGAACTCGGTAATCGCAATATTCCAGCACCTTGGGGCGTACACCCTTTTCTTCGTTGCCCATCACAATCGCTAAATGTCTATCTATATCTATCTGGTCCAACCATTGCCCCTGAGCAGGTGTGGTTCCTACCATCCAAAAGTCTTTTTTTCGCAAAACTTCAATACATTTGGAAAGATTGCTTACCCTACATATGGGGATGTGAAAACAACTTCCAGAGGACGAATTAACGACCCCATCACTAATTGGAGCGGTGTTTCTGTCTGTAAGTATGGCTGCATGAAAACCAAAGCACACACACGAACGAAGCATAGCACCAACGTTCTGGGGATCATTCACTTCATCCAAAAGCAGTATTCGCTGGCGTACGTTAAAATCTAATTGTTCCAATAATTGGTCAAGGTCTTTCGTTTCAACGCTTTCAATGATAGCAACCAATCCTCTGGAGTTCGAATACTTTTTTCGAAATGCTGCTTCGCTAAGTCGTATGAGAGGAACTCCTTCGTTACGAATAAGCTCCATCAACTCAGGGTGAATTCTTTTATGTTCGGATGCTATGATTTTTAAGATGGGTTTATTGCTTCGTATGTATTCAACAATTTCATGGTTTTCTGTCAAAATCATATTATTTCTTCCGAAATCCGATATTTTGTTCCATCCTTGCTATCTTCAAGATGAATATTTAAAGCACTCAATTCTAATCTGACTTCATCAGCAAGGCGGAAGTTTTTCTCATCTCTACATTTTTTTCGGAAAGCTATCAAGTGCAATACCATCTGATCTAGATCGTCACTTGCTTCGTTTTCTATTTGGTACTTTTGAAGCAATGCTTTCACTTTATCGTCAAGTTCATTTTCAGATAAAACAGCAAAGTTAGTTTCCTCGATACCAAAAAAGCCCAGGGACTCTAAGCAATCCATCAGAACAGAATAGGTCTCCAGTGCTTCCTTCTGGGTAAAGCTTCCGTTGTCCATTCTCTTATTTGCTTCTTTGATTCCAGTCATCACAACAGATAAAGCCTGGGGAGTATTGAAATTGTCCGCTAATGCTTGATCAAAACTCTGGGAGATAGTATTGAGATAATCTTTTTCAGCTGTATCGATGGGGGATTGAGATACATGCTTGGGGCATTTTTTTAAACGTTCAAGAGTCGAAACAATACGTTCAAAAGCCTTACTTGCCTGATTCATGCCTTTCACATCGTAATCCAGAGGAGAAGAATAGAGCGTTGAAATAAAGAAAAACCTTAAAACGTTAGGATGAACAATAGCAAGAGCATCTGACAAGCGAAACACATTTCCTATGGACTTGGACATTTTTTCTTTGTTTAGGGTTACCCATCCTGCATGAATCCAGTATCTGGAGAAAGGCTCAATACCAGAATACGCTTCTGCTTGAGCAATTTCATTTTCGTGATGAGGGAAGATTAAATCTTGAGCTCCTCCGTGGATATCAAAACTATTTCCCAAATACTTTAAAGACATGGCAGAGCACTCAATATGCCAACCTGGTCTACCTTTTCCCCAGGGGCTATCCCAGGAAGGCTCACCTTCTTTTGCGGCCTTCCATAAAGCAAAATCGAGTGGATCTTGCTTTTTTTCACCAGGTTCGATTCTTGCTCCAACCAAGAGCTCCTTTGTGCTTCGCTTTGATAGTTTGCCGTATGACTTGAAACTTCGAACCCGGAAGTACACATCACCTTCGGACTCGTATGCAAACCCTTTCTTTATTAATGTATCAACAATATCAACAATTTCAGGAATGTGATGAGTGACTCGAGCAAAACAGCTTGGAAGTTTTATGTTAAGTTTTTCCATTGACTCAAGATATGCTTTGATATACTTTTCAGCCAATTCTGAGGGTGTGCAACCCTCCTCTTTTGATCGAGCAATTATTTTATCATCTATATCGGTAAAATTTGAACAATATTGCACTTGGTAGCCAAAACGAATAAATATTCGTTGAATCACATCGAATATAACAGCAGTCCTGGCGTGACCAATATGAGGATAGTTGCTGGGAGTTAAACCGCATACATACATATTTACCTTATTTTTCTCTCTCGGTACAAACAAAACTTTCTCTGCCTGAAGCGTATCGTATAATTTGATGTTTATGTTATCGTGATTCATCAACACCTCCCTCTCTGATCATGCTCAGAGCCTTGTTTAATAACTGAATAAGCTTCTCTTTTCCCAAGGCAAAAAAAATCACATTTAAGTCAGGGCCTTCTTCGGTATTTGTTATAGAAATGCGTAATGGATGAAACAAAGCGCGCCCTTTGATACCAAGTTCTTTGCCTGAGGTTTTTATAAGTTGTTTGATTGCTTCAGTGGTCCATTCTGTGGTTTGTTTAATCTTGTCTATAAGATGATTGAAAAGCTTAACTGAGTCTTCTGAGTTTATGTGTGCTATATTGCTGGCTTCAACGCCCTTATATGCTTCAAAACTATCTATCATTTCAGGAATATCTGTAATAAGAACAGCATAGGGTTTAAGTCCTTCAAAAATCTCTTCTAACTCATGTTTTGAATAGTTATGCTCAAGTTCTTTAAACGTGGGATTGATAGCTAATACTGAATCAATCAAACTACAGGCATCTTTCTTTCTTAAATGCTGACTGTTAAACCATTTGAGTTTGTCAAAATCGAACACTGCAGGACTAAGTTGAACCTTAGAGATATCAAATAGAGAAATCATGTCATTCATGCTCATGAATTCTACATCATTTCCTGGTGACCAGCCAAGCAATGCCATATAATTGTTTAAAGCTTCAGGAAAAAAGCCCATCTGCCTGTAATCTGTTACAGCAAATGCTCCATGCCTTTTGCTAAGTTTTGTTCGATCTGTTCCCAGTATCATTGGCATATGTCCAAATTGAGGAGCATCATAAGATAATGCTTGATAAAGAAGAAGCTGTCGGGGTGTATTTCCAAAAAGATGGTCCTCGCCACGAATAACATGGCTGATTTTCATCAAAGCGTCATCGATCATTACAGCAAGATTGTAGGTAGGTGTTCCATCTGAGCGCAGAAGAATAAAATCGTCCAGGCTTTTGATAGGAAAGCGCATGTATCCTCGGATCATGTCGTTAACTTCTACGTATTCAATGTCTGGGAGCTTAAAGCGCACGGTATAGGGAACTTTTGTATCAAGCTTTTTTTGTATCTCTGAGGCACTTAGAGCCTTGCATTTTCCAGAATACTTGAAAGCATTTTCGTCGCTATCTGGCAAATTCCTTTCAAGTTCTAACTCCTCCTGGGTACAAAAACAATAATACGCCTTGTTGTCGTTGAGAAGCTTTGTTATGGCCTCCAAATAAAGGGGGATTCGTTCACTTTGCTTGTAGGGACCATGGTCGCCACCAATATTGATACCTTCATCCCACTCTAATCCAAGCCATCTCATGGCTTCTATCTCGTTTTGCACAAACTCATCTTTGGAACGTGCAAAATCGGTATCTTCGATCCTAAAAATCATTTTACCATGATTGTGACGGGCAAAAAGGAAATTGAAAAGAGCAGTGCGAGCATTTCCTATATGGAGGTTCCCAGTGGGTGAGGGCGGAAATCGAACACGAACCTGGCTCATGACAGCACCGTAAACTGAAACATGGTTTTAATTTCATCTATAGTTTGCTGCGCCACACCGTTTGCCTTTTTATTGCCCTCCAAAATTACTTCTCTAACTTTCGAGACATCACTAAGTAAGGTTTGCTTTTTTTGATAAAAAGGATCAAGCATAGTGCTTAATAATTCGGACAGCTTACGTTTGCAATCCATGCATCCGATAGCCCCTTTACTGCATGCTTCTGAGATACAAAATTCTTTGGCTTCTTTTTGAAAAAAGCTTTGAAAATAATGATAAACATTGCATATTTCGGGATGTCCTGGATCAGTTTTATATACTCGGGCTGGATCGGTGACAGCGTTTTTCACCGCTTCCCATACTTCTTCTTTGGAGGATATTACAGGAATAGTATTACCAAGAGTTTTAGACATTCTTCGACCATCCAAACCCTTTAAAACGGGGTGCTCAGTAAGGAGTTCCTGAGGTTCAGGAAATACGTTTCCATACAAGTTTTGAAATCTCCTTACAATTTCTCGCGTTAACTCCAAATGTGGTAATTGATCTTTACCAATGGGAACATACTCCCCCTTGTACAAAGTGATATCTGCGGCTTGTAAAACTGGATATCCTAATAATCCAAAATTAACTTGTTCTTTTAGGTCGTAATCTCTTACCATCTCTTTAACTGTAGGGTTTCTTTCCAGCCAACCCATAGGGGTTATCATGGAATAGATCAAAAAAAGCTCACTGTGTCCAGGCACAGACGATTGTAAAAAAAGAACAGCCTTATCTGGGTCAATACCGATCGCAAGCAAATCCATAAAAACATTCATTAGGTTTGAGCCAATTTCGTTGGCTCGTTCATACCCAGTAGTGAGAGAATGCCAGTCAGCTACAAAAAAGTAACAATCATATTCTGGAGAATTTTGTAACTTTACCCAATTCTGAAGGGTTCCAACATAGTTACCTAAATGTAACCTGCCAGTAGGTCGTACGCCGCTGACCACTCTCTTTGCCATTTTTTCACTCCTGTCAATTTCGACTGCTAATAAGCTAATTCAGTTTTTTATTATACTTTTTTTATTATACTTTTCTTATTTTGATAGCACAAAGAGGAGATAAAGAAATATGGACATTATAGATGATATCATTGTTAGGGAGATTTTTGATTCACGTGGTCAACCCACTCTTCAAGCAGATGTTGTTTTAAGTTCAGGTGTCAAAGGTTCAGCAAAAGTTCCATCAGGAGCCTCAACAGGAAAAAAAGAAGCCTGCGAGTTGCGCGATGGTGATCCCAAACGTTTTCATGGAAAAGGAGTACAAAAAGCCGCACAATCTGTTGAAAATATTATTAAACCTGAGCTATGCGGATTCTCAGTATTAGACCAACAAGCGATAGATTCTACCATGATCGAGTTGGATGGCACACACAACAAGTCAAACCTAGGAGCTAACGCTATCCTGGCAGTTTCTCTGGCTTGCGCATCTGCCGCTTCAGAGTTATTGGAAATTCCCTTATACCAGTACTTGGGGGGTATTCAAGCAAATAGGCTTCCAGTTCCCATGCTCAACATTATCAATGGTGGACAGCACGCAAAAAACAATTTGGATATCCAGGAATTTATGTTGGTTCCCCATGGTTTTGACTCATTTAAAGAAGCCATAAGGGCAGGCTCAGAAGTGTACCATAGCCTTAAAAACATTTTAAATTCCCGCAATCTTTCAACATCAATCGGCGATGAAGGTGGTTTTGCTCCAGATTTACCCTCAAATGCCACCGCCATTGAACTCTTACTCGAAGCTATTGAAAAAGCAGGATATCAAGCAAAAAAACAAATATCCATCGCATTGGATTGTGCTGCATCAAGCTTTTACAAAGACCATACATATCATCTAAATGGTGAAAAACCAATGAATAGCAATGATTTAATAGCTTATTATCGTACCTTGACTGAAAAATACCCTATCCTTTCCATTGAAGATCCTCTCGATGAAGAGGACTACTCAGGATGGATAGAAATGACCAAACAATTTGCAAAAGACACCATGATCGTGGGAGACGATATTTTTGTAACCAATCTAGAGCATTTAAAAAAAGGGATTTCCAATCATATAGCAAATAGCATCCTCATCAAAGTCAACCAAATCGGAACTTTGAGTGAGACCATCCAAACTATCCATCACGCCCAGCAAAACAACTACAAATACATCATTTCACACCGATCGGGGGAAACCGAAGATACATTTATTGCTGACCTTGCTGTTGCTATGCAAGGTGGTTTTATTAAAACCGGGGCTTTAGCTCGTAGCGAGCGACTTGCAAAATACAATCGCTTACTTGAAATTGAAGAAGAATTAGGAGCATGGGGAAAATTCGGAATCTAAAACAACAAGAAAAAAGCTTTCTGAAAAAACTACTTTTCCCATTTTGCAAAACAATTCATTGACTTTTCTAGTTTTTTCCATTATAAAAATTGGAGCTTAAAGATTTTGATAGTAGTTGATAGATATGATGAAATTCAGGAGGAAACTTATAGCGTGGTTAAATTGAAGCTAAAAAGAATGGGTGCAAAGCACAAACCGACTTACCGTATAGTTGTTATGAATTCAAGCAAGGCTCCGAACGGTGATTATATCGACTTGGTCGGAACCTATTACCCCCAGGAAGTTGATGACACGAAAAAAGTGAACATCAACGAAGAGAAAGCTTTGTCCTGGCTGAGCAAAGGTGCTCAACCAACAGACAAAACGCTGGTCTTGCTGAAAAAGGCAAAAGTTTGGAAAAAGTACATCGAGTCCAAAAACAATAAAGGAGTTATTACAAATGAAACAGTTAATTGAAGACATCGTCAAAACCTTAGTTGACAATCCCGAAGAAGTTTTAGTGCACGAAGTTGCCGGCGAACAATCCGTAGTATATGAGATCAAAGTTGAAGCCAGCGATATTGGAAAAGTTATTGGCAAACAGGGAAAAACAGCTAACGCCATCCGCGCTCTCATCAGAGCAGCTGCTGCCAAAACTGGACGCAACGCAGTCATCAACATTATCTCCTAAGGATTAACCATTGGCTGAATTACAACTCAACAGAAAAATCCTAATAAAATCGATAGTGACAGACGACTTTAAAAACAGCTTTATTAATCAACTTAAGCACATCCAGTCCGAAATCAATGCAAACATTGAAAAGGTTAAAACAGAAGAGAGTCGTTTGTTAATCAGTGGAAACCTTAATCCCGCTGAGTTATCAGCTTTTCGAGCCAGACTTGGCAAAGAACGTGAGTCTCAAGAAATTGCCAAACAAGAAGTAGAAGACAAGATTAAAGAAATCGAAAAACTTGAAATTGGCTCGATTTACCCATACACCTCCCTTGATAGCACCGTCACAGTAAAAGAAGGCGACAATCTGTTTGAGAAAATTAATCATGGAGAAGTGCTTGTTCGCGACGGAATCATAGTATCTATCAAAGATTAAGCTATCTCTTTTTTGCGAGCATTGCTTAAATGGTAAAAAAGTTTCACTATTTGACAACTTTTCCAGAGATCATCGAGGCGTATTTCGACTATAGCATCCCTGGAAGAGCGGTAAAAAGTGGCTCACTAGCTTACAACATAGTTAGTCTGAGAGATTTTACCACAGATAAGCATAAAACTACTGACGACACTCCATACGGTGGCGGACCAGGAATGGTGATGAAATTAGCACCTATCCTATCCGCCATCGATGCTTTGTTGTTGCCAAAAAATTCAGCAATTATTCTTTTAACTCCCAAAGGTAGACTTCTCGAACAGAATTTGTTGGAAGAGTTGTCACTCATTGACCAATTAGTTTTTCTGTGTGGTCACTACGAAGGAATGGATGAGCGTATAGGTTTGTATGCCCACTATGCTATCTCAATTGGTGATTATGTCATTGGTGGTGGAGAAATTTCTTCTCTTGTTCTTAGTGATGGTATCATCCGACTACACAAAGACGTATTAGGAAATGCTGATTCTGCTCTGCAAGATAGCTTTTCTCAAGGTTTGCTTGATTACCCTCAATACACCAAACCTCGTATTATTGATGAATTTGAAGTTCCTGAAGTGTTATGCTCTGGTCATCACAAAAATATCGCTCAATACCGAAGGAAAGAATCCTTGAAGTGGACCCTTCTTCTAAGACCAGAACTATTAAAAAAGACTTTCTTGTCCAAAGAGGATAAAAACTTGCTTAAAGAAATTAAAAAAGACCTATTGTCAGCAATAACGGAAAACCTCAATGAATAAGCTTTTCGTGGCATTAGTGCATTATCCGGTGAGCAACAAAAATGGAGATATCATCAGCACCTCCATCACTCCATTTGATGTTCATGACATTGCCAGATCGTGCTTAACTTTTGGAGTAAGCGCTTACTATGTCATTAACCCTTCTCCTGGGCAAAAAAAAGTAGTGGACAGACTGATTCAGTTTTGGGATAGCGGCTTTGGTAAAACATATAATCCCAATCGAACCGAAGCTCTAGCAATTACAAAACACTCCAATGCGATTCAGGAAACCATTGAAGATATTTCCTTGACCACAGGAAGCTTACCTTTATTGATAGCAACGAGCGCAAAAACTACCGACCTTAAAAAAACAATCTCCATGCCCAAATTGCTTGAATTGAACCAAAAAAGAGATCTTCTGCTCCTTTTAGGAACAGGATGGGGATTAGCACCAGAGTTATTTTCACTGTCTGATTATATCCTTGAACCCATATATGGCTTGGAAGAATACAATCATTTATCTGTTAGAGCTGCCGCAGCAATAATGTTGTATCAATATTCCCAACTTCGAAAAACATCATGAAGCGGATAAGCCAGTACATACTTGCACACAAAAAAGAGTATATCTTTATATTATTAGTTTTGTTGCTAGTGGACGTTGCTCAGCTTTTTATTCCCATGATCATTCGCTCCGCAATCAACAATATCAGTCAACTTAAAAGTATGGACCAACTTATCTTAAGTTCTGTATGGCTATTTGGTTTTGCGCTCATTGTAACAGTGGGCCGTTTTGCATACGGAGTGAGTCTCAGAAAAATGGCTTTATCTTTTGATTACCAAAACCAATTAGCATTATACGAAAAATATCTTCAACTTCCTGATTCCTTTTTTCACACTCATGAAATTGGCGATTTGATGTCTCGAATTAGTCACGACACCCTATCCATTAGACGTTTTATGATCATGGGTCTTGTGTCAGCTATTGATATTGTTTTTATGGGTATCACTTCCCTAATGATGATGATTTATCTCAGCCCTTACCTTTCAATGATGGCTATTTTGCCTTTAATTGTATTAATATTCATCACGAGATACTTTTCCAGGCATATCCATGGCATATTTAAAAAGATTCAGCAAACCTTCGGATCCATCACATCCTCAGTGAGAGAGACCCTTATTGGCATGAAGGTAATACGCACCTTCACTCGAGAAGACTACTATTTGAAAAGGTTTACTGATCTTTGCCAAAGTTATTTAAAAATCAATATGACCCTTGCGAAGCTCATGGGAGTCTTTCACCCCTCAATTGGTCTCCTGGTATCCATAACCACATTTATTGTCTATTTGGTGGGTGGAAAGCTTGTTATGGATCAAGTGATATCTCTTGGCAACCTCATCGCTTTTGCTCAATACATACAAACACTTTCATGGCCCATGATGGCATTTGGATTTGTCGTCAATCTTTACCAAAGATCCAGTATTTCGCTAAAAAGAATTGAAGAAATACTTGCGTCCCCTTCGGCTGATGCCTTACAAAAAACCAAACTAACGCCAGAGATTTCCAATCACAACTTAAGCTTTAAAAATCTGAACTTTAGCTACCCCGAATCAAAAAAAGTTATCATTAAACAACTCAACCTTGAGATAAGCAGTGGACAGATATTGGCTATTACTGGCCCAACAGGCTCAGGCAAAACAACTCTGATATCCTTGTTGCTGCGCATTTGGGAAGCACCCTCACAAAGCATTTTTATTAATGAATATAGCATTGATTCAATCGAGCTTGATTTTTACAGAAGTCTCTTCTCGTATGTATCACAAGATACCTTCCTTTTTTCTGCAAGCATCAAAGAAAACATAGCTTTTGGTAAGCCTGACGCAAGCATGGAAGAGATCATAAGAGTTAGCCAACTTTCCGAATTGCATTCAGATTTAGACCAGTTTGATCAAGGCTACGATACCCTGATTGGTGAACGAGGAGTTACCCTGTCAGGAGGACAGAAACAACGCCTTGCTCTGGCTCGTGCCCTCTTAATGGAAAGACCTTTTCTGATTCTTGACGATCCACTTTCAGCAGTTGACCCCGAAACTGAAGAGAAAATCATCGACAAACTAAAAACTTACCTGCGGGATAGAAACTATGTATGCATCATGATATCGCATAAAATAACAGGTTTAGCATGGGCAGACAAAATAGTGGTGATTGATAAAGGAGAGATTTCAGAGCAGGGGAAACATGAAATCTTAGTCCAGGAAAAAGGGTACTATGCCTACCTTTATAAAAAACAGTTTTTAGAAGGTTGGAAGGAGCTGAATCATGATTCCTGACGAATCCTGGCAACCAGAAAAAGCTCAACTCAGCATTCTAACTTCTCTTTTGCCCTACCTAAAAAAGCACCGATCGCTTATCTTTCTTGCAGGAACATGCCTACTTCTTTCAACAATATTAAGCTCTGTTCAACCGCTTATTCTTCGTACGGCCATAGATCAATACATTCTAAAAAACAATTATCCTGGCTTAGTTCGCATCTCTATGATTTTTCTGGTTTTCGTGATAAGTTCATTTTTTTTAAATTATGCAGGCACTTACACCTCTTTCTTACTCGCTCAGCGTACCATAATCGATATTAGGAATGACATTTTTAGAAAGCTACTCACCTTATCAGTGTCTTTTCTCGGAAAAACTCCTCTCGGTGTGCTCATCACAAGAACCACCAACGACACTGAAAATCTAAACGAACTAATGAGTTCAGGTGCATTGCAGTTGATCAATAATATCATCCTTTTGTTGTCTACCATTGCTTTTTTGCTCTATCTCAACTGGAAGCTAACTCTAATCTCTTTGTTTTTATTGCCTGTAGTAATTGTTTTGATAGTAGTTTTCTCAAAAATGCTTCGTCAGGCATACCTTGTTTCACGCAATAATCTTACCAGGATCAACATATACCTTCAGGAAAACTTATCTGGTGTTTCTCTCATCAAGATTTTTGGACGAAAAACCAAAAATACCGATATTTTTAAAAAAATTGCCACAGAATACCGAATTTCAGTTTACAATGCCCTACGAAAAGATATTCTTTTCAACCAGCTTATCAACATGTCCAGCTACCTTTCACGAGTAGCAGTCATTATGTTTGGTGGATACATGGTAATTAGAGGAGATGCCACTATTGGCACTATCCCAGCTTTTCTTGCCTATTTGGAACACTTCTATCAACCTTTACGCGACCTGGGTGAACGATTTAACATCATTCAAGATGCTGCAGCCTCCATGACCAAAATCTCAAGCATACTGAACAACACAGATACAGTTCCGGAGCTTGACACACCTTCACAAAATCCAATAGAAGGCAAAATTTCATTTGAAGCTGTTTCTTTTAAGTATGACACCCAACGGGTTTTGGATAAAGTATCATTCAACATCGCCAAAGGAGAGAAAATAGCCATTGTCGGTCCAACTGGTGCTGGAAAATCAACTATCATGAACCTTTTGTTGCGTTTTTATGACGTTGAAGAAGGAAAAATCCTGGTGGATGGTGTGGATATTCGTAACTACGAACTAAAACATCTGAGGAGCAATATGGCTATTGTTTTGCAAGATGTTTTTATCTTTAAAGAAACCATACGCAACAACATCACACTCGGAAACCCATCAATATCCGACGAAACCATTGTTAAAGCCGCTCAATATCTGAATGCTTACGATTTCATCATGAACCAAAGCAAAGGTTTTGAGACCGAGTTGAGTGTTGAAGGCTCTAATCTTTCACATGGACAAAAACAACTTATCGCTTTTGTTCGCACCTTGGTTTACAATCCCAAAATCCTACTACTTGACGAAGCAACCTCCAGCGTCGATACCCAAACTGAAAAATTGATCCAGCAAGGAATAGAAAAACTTATGCAGGGAAGAACCTCCATAGTTATAGCTCACAGGCTTTCAACCATTATCAATAGCGACAGAATTTTTGTGATTCAAAAAGGAGCTTTAGCTGAAGTAGGAAATCACTCTGAGCTCTTGCGCAAAAAGGGTCTTTACTACCAGCTTTACACCACCCAATTTGCTCAAAACTTCACTTCCTAGGTCTGCTAAGTTTTTTTAATTACCTTACCTTGATTCCTTCACGTTGAAAGAATTTAAGCTTCGATGCTATGAGCTTGTCAATGGTAGGATCTGATTTGTTGTAGATAGTTTTGATATAGCTTTGTGTCTTTAACAGGTCATAGTATGTCAAATCTTTGGTGTAATCATGCAGTTTAAAAACTAACTTTTCACTTTCCTCTGGGAAAACTCCATACCAAAGATCATACCTAAATCGTCCATACTCCTGGTCTCTTATCCATCGATCCCCTGTCTCATGCAAAGCTTTAAGCATACGCTCTGCTGTTTCCAGGTAGCTCTTTTTGTATGTTGAAAGATATAGCTCAAACAGGTAGTTCATTTCAGAAAGAATGTGGTTTAAGGAAGCATGAGTTGGAAAAACTTGATCCAGTAGGTAGTAGTCATAACAAAAAAAACCTTCAGGTCCTGTTGAAATTCCTTCTCTGGATAGTACTTTTTGATGAAGAAAATCACCAAACTTTTCTCCCGCACTCAGCGCATCAGGGATCTGAAAGGTATTATAAACTTGTAACAAAAAAAAGCCTGCATCCGTGCAATATCTGGTATCGATATAGCCCTCAGGAATCTGGTAGGAACTCCAAAGGTATTTGCTACGTACATCAGATATCCATACTCCATATCGATGGGCTGATTTTACTGTAGTATAAACTGAATTTACAAAGAAGTCATAAAAAAAACTTTGATCAGTATCCTGCTGATGCAGATTCATAAAACGTCGACCTTCCCACATCGCATAATTATAGTAATAATCGTAGGTTTCGTCAGAAGCACCTTCGTAAAACAAGGAACTTGCAATATGGTAAACTCCATCCATAGATAGCTTTTTTTTCAGCGTAAAATCTGCGGCAAGCATATTTCTCGTGGTTTCTTCATTATCGTAATCAAGAAGCCTTTTTGGACTGATAAAAAACCAATTTTCCTGATATTGGTATGCTTGAATTTTGATTGGAATAGTGACTTTTAAAAACTGCTCTTGTTTATTCATCATGACAAGCGGTTTAAGATCAGAGCTTTGAAGCTCTCTCAAGCGGATATCCTTGTTTTTGAAAACAGCCCCAGGACCAATGACTATGCTTCCATTGATGTTTCCATAAGAAGATATTGTTTCGATATAGTTCAAACTTGAGGGTAGATAGGTCGCTTTTTCCCCTAAACTCACCTCCAACATACTTGATTCCATTTTATCCATCTCGGTAGGCTTCAATAGTGAATTGTAATTTAAAGATCTTGCCCTGCTTTCTTCAAAAAAAGCCAAAGGCAGATCTAAGGTAAAATGCAGTTCTTGATCAAATCCCTTTTCAGAAAAAAAACGTAAAAATAGAAGGGTATCCGCATTGTCAAAATATCGTGCAGTAATACGAAGATCTATAGATGGTTCATGGTCAAGAAATTCCAAACGAGTTTTCAGAATATGTTCATCAACCAATAGGGTATTTTTGCCAGATAACATTTTGTCGCGAATATAGCTTTTTTGCATAAAATCCAATTCATGCGAAAAGCTTAACTTTAAATGCTTGGTTGCATCAATATGGTTAACAAAACTTATACTTTTTTGCTTATCATTAATCCTAATTCCTCTTTCAGGGTAAAAACTTTGCTGGGTGTCGATAATAAAAACTGAAGCCATCGAAAAAACCAGGACTAATGAAAAGCTTATCCATCTCTTGTTCATTTGTGCTTACCTTTGTATGACTTTAAAAAAGAAACGAAAGTATCTCTTATTTCTTCTGGAGTGTTTTGGGATAAACTCTCAATCCACATCAAATCTTCTTCACTTAAAGGTGTTGCATTCGCTGTGTCTTTGGCTTTTTTTTCCTGGACATTACCAATTCTTATTAGCAGCTTTTCAATCAGAATTTTACCTGCAAATGCATTCATTTTTGCCATCAACTCTTGTTCCATGGCATGTAAAGCATAGCTCCACATCGAATTTCTACAATGGATACAAGCTGTACCATTTTTTATCCATTTGAGAGAGGTGTGTTTGCTCAATCCAGGACCGACAATCTCAGAATAATGTCGCAGGAGATGAAGCACTTGAGTGCTAATTGGCCATCGTCGATGAGAACTGATCTGCTCAATGAGATAATCTAAATGCAACATAGCTTTTGAATACTTTTATCCAAGCTTAGACTCAAATCTGATTTTATGGGAAGCTCATTTAAAGAACTCACAAAAACCTGCGTTTTATTAATGGTAAAGGACAAAACTTTACCCAAATTGTTTAAATCCAATTCAGAGGAAAGATCATCCATCAATAGAACAGGAGTAACTTTCGTGTATTTTTCCAAGGTCTGAAACTCACACAGCTTTGTAAATATCGTCATAATCTTGGTTTCCCCCTCCGAGGCATAATCTTTTGCCAAATGGGAATTGAATAAAACCTCTAGTTGGTCGAGGTGGGACCCAATAAGGGATATTCCTCTTCGGCTCTCGATATTGAGTAAGTCACGAAGAGAATTCGAAAAATTGCTAAATGGCTCATAAAGCCATTCTAAGGTCTCAACGCCAGACAAAGGACACTCCAAAAGTATTTGTTTTAGCTGAGCATTGAAGAGGTTGAGCATGGATCTTCGCTCGGACTGGATAAGCTTGGAATAGCGAATTAACTCATCAGTAAGAATACTATACATCTGGTGATCCATAGTGCTGGAGGTAATATTTTTAAGGAGCGAGTTTCTTGCCTGTAAAGTCTGCTTATACTTGGACATAATCAAGGAAAATTCAGGATTAATTTTAAGTTTTATTCGATCTAAAAAATGTCTGCGGGTATTGGGTTCGCCTTTAATTAAATAGCTGGAGGAAGGTGTAAAAACGACCACATTGGTTTCAAAAAAGAGTTGACTAGATTTTGCATACTCTTTTTCATTGAGCTGAACAGACCTACTCTTATCTTTTTGAAATGAAACCTTAATTTTTTTTTTCAACCCATCCTTGGTGTACTCAGTTTCTAATCTAAAATAATCCTTGTTAAAGGAGATTAGATCTTGATCGTGTCTGGATCGAAAGCTTTTACATGTCAGAGAATAATAGATAGCTTCCAGGATATTGGTTTTTCCTGAACCATTGGGACCCAGGAGCTGGATGAACCCTTTTGGGAAGGAAACAATTAACTCATCAAAGCTCCGAAAGTTCCAGGCTGAAATAGAGCTAACATGCATACATCAGGGCTTTCGCAGTGAAACTATGAGATATAGGTATTTATCTGAATCCTTTTCCTTCATGATAATAGGATGGAGAGGTCCTGCAGTTTCCATAGTCATCTCTTCGCTTTCAATTCCTTCAACGCCTTCCATAAGCTTTCGCACATCAAATACTGCTTCAAACTCACCGCCACTAGCTACTACATTTAAGGCTTCTTCGCCAGAGCCAAGTTCTGGATCACTGGCACTAAGAATTAAACGATTTTCCATAACTTTAAAGTTTACACGTTTTGAGGTAGTTCGAACGAGTAAATTGAGACGATGTAAAGATTGCATAAACTCGCCTGTTTTCACTTCAAATCGATAAGCTACTGAGCTTGGAATAACTCTTTCGTAATCAGGAAAATTGCCTTCAAGTATGCGTGAGATTAAGATTTTGTTTTCACATTGCACAGACAGTTCTCTGTCACCAACCGTAAATTGAACCGCATCAGTGTTTTTGCCAATCATTTTTGCCAAGACCTGGAAAGTCTTTGGGGGAATCAATAAATGCATTGAATTTAGATCGACTTTTTCCCAGTGTTTTGCTATCATCAGCCTTTGTCCATCAGTGGTAACCAAGCGAAGTTCGTTTGCAAATGTTTGCAACAAAACGCTGGAAAACGAGATGTTTCCTTCACCCTTGGCTGAAATTGCAGCACTTACCTTTTTGAACAGATTTAACATTTCCTGGCCATGAATAGCATAGCTGGTTCCTTCTACCTGGGGTAAGGAGGGGAACTCTGCAGAATCCATGCAATTTATAAAGAATCGATTGTTTTGCCCAATAATATGCAAACTGTTTTCTTCAAATTCAAGACTCAGCTCATCCTCTGTCATACTTTTTACTATGTCTGCAAATAACTTTGCGGGTATAGCCGTTTTCATTTCTCCTTCACTGGAACAAGACAATCGTGTAACAAGACTTATTTCCAGGTCAGATCCAGTCATTTCAATAGTATCTTGATTCAGACGAAACAGAATATGATTTAATACAGGGATCATAGAACTTGAAGGAACAACGCTAATCATCTCTTGAAGAGCTTCGCTCAATTGAACTCTTGAACATTTTACTATCATATTTGCACCTCTCACTTAATTAAACTCAAAGTATAACAAAATTATTCTGTTCTGTGCATCCCACTGAATTTTAGCACCCATTGGCTCAGTAATAAAACGTAAAGGCACCAAGGTTCTTCCATTTTCAATAAAAGGAGCAACATCGATTTCACGATCAAGCCCGTTGATTTTTATCTGTTTTTTTCCAATCCATAACTCTACCAAAGTATTTCGATATTTGTAAGTAACTCGCCTATCCCTTGCATCCCAAAAAACCTCAGCGCCAATGATCTCACCTAAGAATCGTAGGGGAACAAATGTTCGCTGGTCTCGAATAATAGGTGGCATATCAAGCAAATAGGGCCATTTTATATTATTTACTTCAACCTGTGGGTCATCCACTCGAAGCTGAACTTGCAACACGGAGGGCAAATAAGACACCTGCAATCGTTTATCTTGAAGTTTTCCTTCGGTATCAAAAGCCTGTATATGGATTTGCGATTCTCCCACAGGGATCCCCACTCGAGCGGTAAAAATGTTTTCATTGATGCTATCAACAGGATGATTGTTAACCAGTATCTTTGCTTTGGGGTCACAACTGCCTTGAAGCGTCAGAACTGCTTCATATAGCACCGAGTTGTCTTTTAAGCTTACTTGCAATGGAAGAGTTGCGGGAATAGCTGATACCTCGTTAGAAAAATCACTCAAAGTACCTTTAGCATTGATAGCTTTCATAACATAAAAATAGCGCAGACCATTTTTTACTGCATCATCTTGGTAAAAATGTAATGAAGCGTTAATTTCACGAATCAGTTGGTACTGGGATCCGGATTCCTGACTACGATATACTTGATATTTTATTGCATCAGGTATTGGTTCCCAGCTAAGAGTGGTTCTGCTGTCCGAAGTCAGTGCTCTTTTTATAACTGGAGCAGGAAAATGATCGATATCACCTTCTTGCACCTTAAGATTAACTTCCAATTTAATCAGATCTTCACTCACCGAAGAACCATACAATATGAAATAAATATATGCCTTATAAGATCCAGGAGGCAAAGTCATCGAACGCACTCTCAAATGAAGACTGGCTTGGTTTTGAGGTAACACAATGCCGTTGTTTGGAGAAAAATCTATCCAAACTGGAGGAGCATTTTCAGAAGGAGTCAGAGAAATTTGGGATGAATTTGAGCTCTCGTTGCCATACAAGTCATAAGCCCTAACAACGTAATGATAGCGAACTCCATTTCGCACCAAAGAATCCTGATATTGGTTTATGACTGGAATTTTAGCTAAAAAGGTGAAGTTTCTCTCGCTTTCCGTTTTTCTGTATATGTTGTATCCAGCAAGATCAGTCTCAAAACGTGATACACTCCAATATAAAGTAACTATGCTATTTCCAGGAAACCCTCGAGCATTTTCAGGGGACATGGGTGGTACTATTTTTTCCCATGGACGTCCATAAGCTACAAGGCTCCCAGTATTGTCTACGGTGTAAAGCAAACCTTGAGCCAATACTAATTCTGAATAAAGAGGAAATCTAAAGTTTACATGCCAAACACTTGCTCCTTTTTCTTTTTCAAGAGCATGAACTTGTCCATTGTTTAAGCCAATGTAGATATGACTTGGGCTGAGTGATGGAGCTACATGTATAGGAGAAGAAAGACTCACTTGCCAATTCAATTTTCCAGTAAATCGATCAAGAGCAAGCACATCCCCCAAGACTGAGGTAAAATATACTAAATTTTGATCACAAGAAATTGAGGTACTGGTTTCTTTTTCCATGGGGTATTCCCATCGAATCACTCCTTCACGATCCAGGCATACCACAGTAGTGGTGGCCTTATCATTCGAGTCGCTAAGAAGAGCAAGGTAAAGCAAGCCCTCCTTAAAGCTGGGAACTCCTTGAACGTTGCCTTCCAGCTTTTTTTTAAACTTTTCGCTTCCATCATTTAGGCTTAAAGCGGTAAGCACATTGTTGGTAGATAACGCAAAAACATGGTTGTCGCCTAAGGTCAGACTTGTGTAAACCCCCTGAGTTTGCCATATTATCAGTCCTGTATCCTGGTTTAAACAAAGGACAGAGTGGCCTGTAGCATAATAAAAACGTCCTTCCGCCGCAACAAACGAATAAGTTGAAGTATTTGGAGCATCGTATTTCCAAACGTGACGCTCTGTAAATCTGTCATAAACCTTAAGTCCTTCGTTGCTAACTACCACCAAATGCCTATCTACAAAATGCACAGCATAAACTACGCTTCCAAATGGAATCGTTTCACGATACACTCCTGTTCGTGAGTCAAGCACATATAACATTCCATCTTCACCAGGAATGTAAATGTTTTTTCCACTTACTACAGGGGATCGAAGAGCTCTTTGGCTTTGGTATCTCCATTTATACTCATAAGGAGGTTGTGATGATTCAATAGCATTAAAACCATCTCTTTGAAAACTACATCTTGTGGTTTGCCAAAAAGAACCTGTTTCGTAGTCCTCTTGCAAGCTTAAGGCAGTTAAGGGAGCATCAAGGGCTTCCATTGTTTTGATGGTGGAAAAATAGAGCAAATCATTGGTATGATTGCTAAGCTCTACTTTTTGTTCGACTTGCTCGTGCTCTCTAAGTTCCACATTGAATTGATGGATATTCAAAGTCACCACATCAGAAGCTTTGGCTTGCTTGGATAGGTGGAATATATTGGGTACGGAGGAGGAAATGCAGAGCAACAAGACGCAGGAGACACTTGCTAATACAGCATTTTTCATGTATTTCCCCCCTGAGTAATTATTTAGTTTGATCGACCCGTCCCATTACTTTGATTATGTACAATAAAATACCTATCACAATCAAGAATGCTCCTGATAAAACAACATACTGCTTCTGAAAATCGTACAATGCTCCTTTTTCTGCTAAAAACAATAAACCAATACCAAACAAGGCGATCAAGGATAACAGGGCGAAAAACATAAAGTAAAGATTCTTTTTCATCCATTAGCTCCTTTCGTAAAAAACTTTTGGATAAAAAAATCAAACAACTTAAAATTACGTCTGTTGTTGCTTTGTTTGTAATCTTCGTAATAGATGATGAAGACTAAAAATAACAGGATGGCAACACATAAAGCAAAAGTAAGAAGCATGGCTAATAATGTTGTCCAATTAAGCTGAGCTGTTCGAGAAAAATAGATCCTAAAATACTTAAGCTCTTGAAGAAACAAATTTACAAATAGAATCTCCAAGCATAATGAAACTATAAAAAGTAAGGTACTATTTTTGGTGAACCAGTCGACCTTTTTTTGCTTCATTCATCATCACCACCCTTTGGATAAAATTACCAACAATAATTATTAGAGCATAAGCTGATACGATATACTTTACATCTCCTTTGAGAATGTTTGCATCAGTGATCATTGCGCTTCGATAGGATAGTAAGGCAAACAAAATCACTCCCAGGGCTCCAAGAGCTATCCACATGATTCTCTTACGAGCCTGAATGAAGGGATTTCTTTCTATCCAGGGCATCAAAGCTACAAAGATAAGAAAACCTGCACTAAAAAGAACACCACTGACAAAATCCATGATTTTAAGGAAATAATAAACAAACAGGAAATACCAATCTGGTAGAATATGATCAGGAGGTGAGTCAGGAGTTGCAGGACCATGAGCAGGCATGGGAACGAACTGAACCAGTAATAAAATGAGAGCAAAAAAGACTACAATTGCAAAAACAGGTGCGTTGATTCTGCGTTTTTTGCGGAAGTAATAGAACATTTCAATACCAAAGAATACCAACAAAGGAGCGATATAATGCAAGGCATAAAATCGGAGAAAGGAGTTTTGGTTGAGCACTGTGCCTCCCCGCATGATAAACTGGACCAAAGCACCTAAATTTAATGATCCAATAACAGGGAAGTAATCGATAACCGTGGGAAAGGTGGTACCAATAGTGGTTGCCCAGAATCCAAGCTGATCAATTACCAAAACATAACCACTGAATCCAAATACTGTGGTTAATAACAAAAAGAAAATCGCTATCAACCAGGACAACTCATTGGGTTTTTTAAAATCAGCTGTGAAGAAGAAACGAAAAACTCGTAGCATAGCGAGAACTATGATGGCTTCAGCAGTAAATTTGTGAATTCCTCTCAACCAGAATCCGATGGGAAAGCCTAAAAGTTTAAGGTCGTTAGTGATGTACATTACACTTCGATAAGCATTTTCAACGGTGGGGATATAATAGATTGCTAAAATGGAGCCAATGATAATCTGAATAAAGAGACCAATGTACAAATACGTTCCAATATAATATGCAGGGTTTTTGGGGTGGGCTTGATATAGCGACTCATCAAGTATATCCACTCTCGCCCATCGATCTTTTAACCAAAACCTAAAATATGACCAAATGGTTTTTTTCTTAGCCATTTTTTCCTCCAGAATTAGTATTCATTGGGCATGGATTGCAATGTCTTCCAGGAGAAGACAGGACCGTCCAAACAAACATACTGGCTTCCAGCATTACAGTGGCCACATTTGCCAATACCACATTTCATTCGATTTTCCAATGAAACAAAAACGTGTTCTGGCGGGAAATTGATGTTGGTAAGTGCTTGATATACTGAATTCAACATCATGGGAGGCCCTACGACGAAAACCTTGGTTTGCGAAAAGTCCTTGTCTAGATGAAACAAGACTTCGCTGGGGTCTGAAGATTGAGGATTAAGAAATTGTGTCACAAAGCCTGTATTTCCATTCCAGTCTTTTTCAGGTTTATCAATCGTAAGTTTGAAGATAGTGTTGGGTTTATGTCTCCATTGTTTGACATCGTCGCGATATATTATGTCGTTTGAGGATTTGGCTCCATACAGAATCTCTAAATTTTTAAAATTCTCCTGATGGTGAAAGAAATAAGACACCACACTTCGAAGAGGAACCAGACCTATTCCACCAGCAAGTAAGACTAAATTCGAATTGCTTGAAGCAGAGATGGGAAAACCATTACCATAAGGACCTCTTAATCCAATTTTATCCCCTACACCCAGACTATGAACTTTATTGGTGAATGAACCCATGTTAGCAATACAGAATAACAAGGTTTTATCGTTTATTTCTGAGACAGATATGGGTGCTTCGCCATAACCTGGAAGAGATAGTTGAAAAAACTGACCTGGCATAATAGGTTTTTGTATTCCCTCTGGAATCTCCAGTAAAAAGCTTTTAATCGAGGAGTTTTCTTGTTTTGTTTGTATTATTTCGGCATAACTGGGTTGATATGGATTCACTATTTTATTCACCTAATGCCTCCTTTGCATCCTTTAAAATGGAGCGAGTATTTATGCCAACAGGGCAGACTCGAATGCATCTTCCGCAACCAGTGCAAGACCACTGGTCCATCTTTTCCACAGTATATTGAAACTTATGAAGTATTCGTTGTCGCAAGCGGTGTAGCTTGGATGATCGTGGATTATGACTCGAGGCATGGAGAGTAAAATCAGCAAAAGAACATGAATCCCACGACCTATACCTGCAACCCTTGGATGAAGAAATCATTGAATCATTCATATCAAAGCAAGAACAAGTAGGGCAATCAAAAGTACATGCTCCACAAACTATACAGGCCTCACTGTATTTATTCCAAAAGTCTTTATTGTAGGTCTCACTTAGTCGTCCTCGTATCTTGGATAAATCTATTTTTTCAATCAGTTTGGAACTGGTTTTTTCAGTGATTTCATTTTTTTGGGTAGCTAGCGTTTCGTTAGAGGCTTCTTTCCATCCTTTAGAGATGCTTGCTAGATATTCTTGTCCTTTTTCGCTAAGCTCTTCTACCAGAAAGTCTTCCCCGGAAGGTACAAGAAAAATATCAGCGTGAATACTAGTTCCTGGTTGTATGCCCATGCTCGTGCAAAAACAAGCATTGGAAGGATACTCACATGCAACACCCAAAATTAAGGTGTTGTTTCTTCGTTGAACATAATCATGATCACTGATGTTGGATGAAAAAAAACTGTCCATATAAGCTATTGCAGCTAAATCGCAGGGCCTTAGACCAAAGAGCATTTGCTTTTTTTGGCTGATGTCAGACTCAAGCAAGTGAGGATTTTTTTCATCAAATTGGACTAACGAAGAGCTTTCAGGAAAAAGATAGCTTTTTGAGGGTTTGAGCGGAATGGATGTGTTTAAGGCAATTTCATTGATGTTTTGAATCTTATTGAAGCTGATTAAACCAAGGGGGTTAAGGGATGGGGCAATGAGTTGAGTTTCAGCTGTTAGATAGGGCTCTAAAAGCTGTTTGAGTTGACTTTTTGAAATCTGATAAGTTTTCATTGTGTTACCCCTCCTAAACCAAATCTTCGCCAAGCCTGTAGGATAACATGGCTTGACGCATACTGTCGGATGAACCAGCTGAAAAGTCAAGGGACTCTTGCATCAATCGATGAAAATACTCGTAAAGATGGCTTAGCGGAATACCTTGAGGACAGATTCGCTCACATTCTCCACAAGCTGTACAATTTGGGGCAACATGGTAAAAACGAATCATATGAAATAAGATGTTGTCTATCGGAGAAATTTCTTTGTCTAAAAAACCGACAGTCATTTTGGGTTTATCAAAAATGCAACGATCGGAACAAAAACAAGCGTGACATACATTCCTGCAAGCATTACATCGAATACAAGCGGATAGCTCTGCTTTAAGCTGATCAAATAGATCTTTTCCTTTTTTTTGGTCTTGTAGCAATACTTTGTTTTCCGCTGTAGCTATTGAATAAGGATGGCTTTTCCACTTTTTTTCATCACCAACAAAAACATGGCTCATAGTGAGATGATATTCTTTGTTGCATTCAAGACATTTACTCGAAATGACCTTGCTTACTGGGATGCTGAGTGGTGATCCATCAAGAAGCGTCAAAGACAGCTCAGTTAGATGCAAATCAATGGCTTTGATATCCTTGTCCAGACCAATTTCATTTTTAACTTTTTTCATGTCTGCCATACCCTCGCAGGCATAGACGACAAGTTTTAGTTTGTTGGGATTAATTTGTTGGTCTGAGATCATCTGAGTAACCGCTTTGGTGTCACATGGTTTGCACAAAACATACAAGTAGCCTTGAAGTGTGCTTAAACGATTTTCTTTTTGAAAAAACTCACTGAGATAAACAGCAAGGTTGTTGAGATGAAAGAAACCAGCTTCAATTTGATCTAAATCAGCCTTATTGCGCAGGATACAAGGAGTAAGAATGCCTGGAGTAGAAGAAGACCTTAGCGCTAAAACTACATCGTTTTCTTTCATGACAGATTTCAAATACTGAATTATGGCATCACGAATTTCATTAATCATACCGTTATGCCCCCTTCTCTATTTGTGTTTCTTTAAGGTATTGCATAAAAGTCTCAAACTGCTTAAGGACTAAAGCATCTTTGCCTGGATTGCTCCATATGATGTTTAAAAGCCTATCATTTAGTCCAAATCCTTTCAGAACTTCTTTCGCTAAAAAGAATCTTCTTTCAGAGAAGAAAACTCCTTCTCTGAAGTGACAATCTGAAGGCTCGCAACCCACGAGAATCACAGCACGAGCTTCCTTCATAAGAAGTCGAAAAATAATCACAGGATTGAGCTTGCCAATGCAAATAACAGGGATGACCCGGAGAGCAGGATATTTACTCTTAAGAGAAGATATTAGTTTTTTCCGCTTATCCGCTTGACACACGAAGGCAATTACAGTGTTTGTTCGATCCATACTTTTCTTACCTCCTCCAGCAATATTTCATCTTTGTGGTTTTCGAGTTGAATCACCGATGATCGACAAGCTCCGACACAAATACC
Organism: Caldisericia bacterium; assembly: GCA_035363255.1. GTDB lineage: Bacteria > Caldisericota > Caldisericia > UBA6126 > UBA6126 > T3SED10-260. The sequence continues at coordinate 91,638 of DAOSES010000008.1, forward strand.
ACATCCTTGGCATTTGCTGTTTATGACTGTAGCCACTTGGAAGGATTGCCCATTTTTTGTAATGTTTTTTTCTGTGATTGCTTTTTTGGGGCAAACATCTGAACAATACATACATCCCGTACATCTGGCTTCATCGACAAAAGCATATATGCGTTTTTGCTTTGTTATATAGGGCAGAAGAGCCAAAATAACGAGCAAAAGGAAGGCTATCCCAATCCCTATAAACAATCGCATAGGCGAAAAATCACCGCTAGGTAAGTTGGGGCTATCGGGAAGAGGAGCTATTGGAAAAAGCCCAGAAAGGGCAATCATAATACCAATAAAAATAAAGCTCAAGGAAGAAGAAGGAAAAACTTTGGGTCGAGCTATTCTACTGAAATGAGTAATGAGAAAGACAAAAATCAATATTGGAAAGAGCAAATGAAGGCCATAGTTGATGGACAATAAAGATTGAAAATCTCTCCGTCCAATTTTAAACAAATCAGCCATACCATTCAGCACCAGTTGTGAAAAACCGTCAAACGAAGAAAGAAAGCCAGTGAGGGTAACCAAGAGTGTAATAAACAAAAGCACAACTCCTGTGACCCAACCTACGTCACGGGGACGTAAATATCTCCCAGTAGTATACATTCGAATCATGTGCAATATGCACATGATAATCATTCCAAAAGCAGAGTAACGATGGAGTGTTCGAAGGAAAAAGCCATAAGGCAATAAATTGGTGATATAGATTAAGGACTGGTACGCTTCAGAAACATACGGAATAAAGTTCATAAACAAAAACACTCCAGTAAAAACCTGGATTAGCAGAAAGAGAAAAGTAATCCCTCCAAAATAATGTGCTGGATTTAAAAGATAGCTCAGGGATTTGTTTTGAGTTTCATCCATTATTCGCCACCACCAATACTTATAAGATAAATATCATCGTCTCTAACTTCGATGACAAAAGTGCTTAATGGCTTAGGCGGGGGGCCCAGAGTGACCTCTCCGCTGGAAGGATCAAAGGCTCCATCATGGCAATTACACCAGAATTGTTGATCTTCTTGTTTGGAATCGTCATACTTGACAGCGCAATTCAAGTGAGGACACACAGCGCTATATGCCTTAATTGTGCCTTCATCATTAAAGAGCAAACCAAAAATATTCTCTCGAACTTTTTTGGGGCCAGAAAAGGGAAGATCAAGGGTTACCTTAAATGATCCACCCTTTCCAGGTGGAAGCTCGGAAGCCTTCACCGAAAGTTTGATTGGATCAAAGGTAGCTGGAAAGCTATAATGAGTGAATTTGTATGGCTCAGCATCGTGATAAAGCATACGCAGAACAGGAGACATGGAAACAAAGAAAAAACACAATACAAGAACAATAACAACTAAACCAAGACCTTTACTTCTCGAAATACCTCTCATACCGCAGAGTACCTCCAAAGGAGCTGATCTATTTTATATCCTAGTATATTGTATTGTTTAGCCTCAGTTATTCAACTTTTCGAATTGGCTCATCTAAAATCTGGACGAAACTAATTCATTTCTTCCTTTAA
>DAOSES010000009.1:0-89532 GCA_035363255.1 Caldisericia bacterium
TTTTAGCTGAATCATCGAAGACCGTTCGAATAGGTTTTTAAATGAAGCAACACGGCCATTATTTCTTTTTTTCGTGTTTTGACTTCATAGTTATTTCATTTTTGTTTCATGCTTGATTCATTTTTATTTTGTATTATCTTGTATAATTCTTTTGGGAGGTAGCAGGATGAAAATGTTAAAACACAAAAACGTACTTTTATCTTTGATAATAGGGTGCATGGTGATGCTTTTTGCATTCACAGCGTGCAATTCGCCCAAACCAGCAGAAAAGGCTCTGGAAGTTAAGAATGAGAAGAGCCTGGAGAATGAGCTGGCAAAAGATATTCCAAGCCAGGAAGCGCCTACAGCTCCTACCGCAAAAGAACCTATGCGATTTGAGGATGGACCCTTTGCAGGTGAGGCTATTCCCGCTGATATTCGTGGTTCCTATACTCTGGCAGACACAGCCTTTTTTTATCGTATCCCTTTGGATGTCTTGGGGGAAGCTTTTATGATCCCTCCCCAGTATGTCCATTTGGTGCAACATGGAGATTTTAAAAAGGTGTACAAGGATCTTGCCAGACTTGGCAAAGAGCTGGGAAATGGGTCGGTAGTCATGTTTGTGTCTATGTTTAAGGGAATGCCGTATGAGCCCCATGAACCTACCTACCTCTTGGAAATGGCAGTTCGAATCTTGAAAGAACGTGGGAATTTAAGTGAGGCTCAGATACTTTATCTTGACCAGCATACCATTAAGCTAAACGAGATAGGACAAGTGGATTTTAGTTTTGTAGAAGAAACCTCTGAGGTAAAACCCAGCGCGAAAACATCTGGGGAAGGCGAAGACTCCCCTATGCTTGGAGTGGTTCGAGTCGATTCCAACACTACTTTTCAAGATCTATTGGATGTTGGCATCAGCATGAGACTTATCCTGGAAATTATCAAGGCCGACAAACTCAGTTATCCCCCCCAAACTATACGCGCCTATTGCGTGCAAAACGGTCTCCAATTCAGCCAAATCAAAGAGCAATTCAACCAATTGCTTGATTAAAACATGCGTAGGGACCTTGCACTTGCGACATTTTATTGGATGCTTCTTGTGCTGTGGATGCTCTTGATTTTTTGTTTTTCAGCTCAAGCAGCCCATCAATCCAAAGAAGTGAGTCTTGGTTTGACAGATTTGCTTGTGCGATTTATCAACTTCTGCTTTCCCTTATCGGATGTTTCTGTTGCATCCTGGCATAGTATGATTCGTAAAATGGCGCACCTTTTTCTTTACTTTGTTTTAGGCATATTGATGATACATGCTCTCCGAACAAGCAGGATAAGCTGGAAAAGAGGCCTATTTTTAGCTCTATTATTTTGCTTTCTTTATGCGGTTTCAGACGAGTATCATCAGTTTTTTATCCCAGGAAGAGGCGCTCAAGCGAGTGATGTTGTGCTGGACAGCGGGGGTTCTGCCTTGGGTGTGCTTTCCTATTATTTGTGGAAACGAAAATAAAGTTAAGATTGATGGGATCTTGCTCGTTGAATAAGCAAATATACCACTACCAAGAGGAAAACTATGATGCAGACGAGAGAGGTATTGATCACGCCAGGGTATAAGCCAGAAAACCCTTCAGGACCTGGTTTGATGTGTTTCATCCAGATACCAGCATAAGCCCACACAAAAACCAAAGCATAGGCGATGTCTCTGAAGCGAAGCATGGTGGCAATTCCGATCAGAGCTCCAACGATCAGAATAATTACTGTCCAAAGGGATTCTTCGATGCCCCATCCGTTCCAACCGAGACGAACCAGGAAGGCAGTGATATTTGCGATGGTGGCTACAGTGATCCAAGCAAAGTAGATGCTGAATGGTAAACGGAGGAAAAACTTTTCACTTCCATTTAGCTTGGAGCTTTGATGGAAATGATATAGATTTTGAATGATGAGGATCAGACAAATCAGAATACTTAGCATAAAAAGCAGGGTAAGAGGCATGATTTGATAGTGCCATGCAAATATCCACGAGGCATTGGAAAGGGAGGAAATGATAAACAATAGCCCAAGCTTGTCTAGAAGTTGGTTTTTTTCTTTTTTGTCATAAGCTTGGCGGAAGAGACCAATATGAAAGAGCACGAAGCCTAAAACCAGCAGGTAGATAAGCCCCCAAATAGAAAAGGTGAGACCCTGAGGTGCAAAAAGATTGGGGAAGCTGTCAGAAACTTCGCCTGTATTTAAGCCACCTATAGGTAAAGCGTTTGCGAGAGCGTTAATAGTGATCATCACCATAAAACTGAGTCCTACCAAAACCTTGATTAAGCCATTTTGCTTTGTATTTTCCATCTATTGCTCCTTTTTTATGGCACAAAAAAGTCATTTAAAACTACTTTAATTATACCCCTTTTAGAAAGTTTCATAGCTATCATCACCCAAATTGTATTTTTTCCATGCTTTGATAAAATTACAGAAAATGCTCTGTTATAGGTGTTTCTTGCGAGGAGGGTAAAGTGACTCAAGATGAATTAGTTCAGGCGCATCGTTTTTTTTCTGCTTCGTGTTTTAATCAGATTTGGGAGCTTTTGGATAAAACCGAGCGTGACCCAGGTGATATCGAAACAATGATTCATCTTGCCCATAGCTCTTTTTGGCATTGGTCAAAAAATCCTGATCTAACATCAAACAATCTGTCGGTAGGCTACTGGATGCTTTCACGGGTTTATGCCACTGCTATGGACGACTATAACGCGCTAATCTATGCAAGAAAGTGCCTGGATATAAGCATTGATGAGCAATTAGAGCCCTTTTATGTTGCTTATGCTTATGAGGCAATGGCAAGGGCTTGTAGCATTAGTGGCGAGTTTGAGATGATGGAAGATTATCTTCAAAAAGGTTTGGATGCAGCTGCATTGGTGACTGACAAGGAAAGTCAATCCTGGGTAAAGGCTGATTTAGAAGGAATTAAGGGTGACGAAGATGAAATTGCTGAATAAAGAGAGTCTTGGGGAAACTATCAATCACATTTACCAGGCAGAGCTTTTCGGACAAACGATACCTTCGAAGGAGCAAAGCGAGGTATATCGCTGGATGCTTGAACGTGCTGGGCAAAAGGGTTCCTATTCTGGATTGAGTGCTCCTACCCCGAAAGATTTTCAGCAAGGTGCTACTCTTTTTACTGGAGAGAAACTTACTACGGGTGCTTCTACTGCCCATATTCTGGGTGAAGATGCGCTTTCTATTATGCATCGATGGAATATTGCAGACACTTCTTTGCAGAGCGCTTTTTCAAGGCTTGAGGCGCAATGGCGAGAAAAAATGAACAAGGATGAAAAGTTGCAGGGTTCACCTATGGGGATTTTTTGTTGTGGAAAATGTAGTCTTGCGTATTGGCGGGGGCTGATAACAGGTACCATGGACAAAGGGGAGGAGCGTCTTAGCAAAGGATTAGAGATTTTGCACTCCTTGCGCGATGGTAAAGGTCGTTGGCGTCGCTTTCCCTATTACAATACGCTCTGGGTGTTGGGGCAGATCCCTCTTCCCCAGGCCAGGAAAGAATTACAATATGCAAAAGTCGGCATGGAGAACTTTTTAAAGCGGTCAATAGCCTCTCAGGACCCTGTGGATCTTCGTAAGCGAAAAATCCTCGAAGCCCTTCTGTGAGAGTTGAGCAAGTAACCCCTGCATACAACAAAAAAGACCTACTGATTGCTATCAGTGCTTTTTTCATGTGGGGAGTTCTTCCAGTTTATTGGAAGCAGCTTAAAGCTGTTTCTGCCATGGAAATTCTGGCCCATCGCATTATTTGGTCCCTGGTTTTTTTGCTCCTACTGCTCCTGAGCTCCAGAAAGTTCAAACCTTTTTTACGTGAATGCATAGAAGTTTTACGTGATAAAAAACGTTTTTCCATACTAGTCTTGTCTGCAGTTTTTCTCAATATCAATTGGTTGACCTATATCTGGGCTGTGAATAATGATTACATTGTTCAGACTAGTTTAGGCTACTACATCAATCCTATTTTAAGTGTTTTTCTTGGACTATTTGTTTTAAGAGAACGACTGAGCACTTTGCTTTGGATTTCTTTTGCTTTGATCCTACTCGGTGTGATGATGATGGTTTTCAAGGCTGGTATTTTTCCCTGGATTGGCCTTATACTTGCTTTCAGTTTTGCCTTGTATGGGCTCTTGAAAAAGTTGAATCCTTTACCAGCTATCAGCTCTCTTACCCTCGAAACCTTAATATCTTCGTTGCCATCGATCGGATACTTGTTGTTTATCGCAAGTAAAGGACAGAGCAGTTTTTTTCAAGGTTTTTCATCGATTCAGCTTTATTTGATGGGTGGTGGTGCTGTAACTGCCTTACCCTTGATTTTTTTTAGCATGGGTGCGAAACGCTTGCCTCTATATATGATTGGTTTTTTTCAATATATTGGACCCAGTATTGCCCTGTTTTTGGGGGTTTTTCTTTACCATGAAACCTTTTCTTTAGCTCATCTGCTGAGTTTTTCCCTGGTTTGGTTGGGTTTAACTTTTTTTTCACTGAATGTATACAGACAACTCCGAAACGCTAAAATAGATCGACTCAACTGATTCGCTAGCTACTCCGATAAAATTAAGTATGAAATAAAAAAACATCAGGTGTAATGAACTACACCTGATGTTTTTTTATTGAGAGCGATGTCGCAAGTGCAAGGCCCTCTGCGACATTTTGGCTTTAGAGGATGTCGGGAAGTGACCAGAGGAGAAGGTTTTTGTTTTTCTGGGCTTCTTTTTGAAGCATGGGGGCAAAGCCGTTGGTGGAAAGGATGAGATAGGTTTCCTTTTTAATTCGTTTGGGTAGCTCCACAAAGGCTACTTCTCGTTCGAGATGGTCCAGAGAGTCCATCCCAGCAATTTTTGGACCTGTGTTGATTTTGACGTAAAGCATTTCTTTGCTTCCTGATACCATCAGATCCATATTTTTACATCTATCCCACCAGGGTCCGATATATTTAACTGGGAAGAAGACACCTTTTTGGAATTTTTCGATGAGGATTTCAGCGATGACCTCTTTCATATGTTCGGGATAATATGTCTTGAATTCTTCAATCACAACGTTGATGTTGTCGATGGAAAGAACATCTTGGAAGATGTAGTTGTAACGGAACCAAAAGCGGTAAAAGGCGTCTTTAATGTGGTATCTTCCTTTTCGACTCGCTTCAGGCACTTCATCGGTGGGGGGCAGGATACGATCAATAAGTTCGAGCTCACGCAGACGATCGAGAAAGGAAGTAAGGTTGTGGGTTTTTAAATCGAGACGTCGAGCGATATGACCAATTTTTTTCTCGTTGTGAGCCAGTACCTGTAGAATCGAAAAATAGGTAGTTGGATCGTGGAAATCAAAGTTGAAGAGATATTTGGGATCAAGGTATTGAAAATTGGGATGGCTTAAGAAATAACGTAGGTTGTCTTCGGTGCTGAGAGTGGGATTTAGCTGTTCAACAAAACGTTCGGTTCCTCCGGTAACTCCATAAAGAGCTACGCTCGTTTCCAGGTCCATTTGTGGGAAGCTTTGTCTGAATTCTTCGAATGTTAAGGGTTGAACTGGAACATAAGTGACGACTGAAGCGGGAGAGGTGAGATTGAAGAATCGCATGTTGACATACTTCATCTCTGGCATGGAAGAACCACACAAAATCAGCATCAGCGAATTCTTGGAACTAGCCTGGGGCCAAATTTCTTCGATTACGCTAAGAATCGTGCGGGAGGATTTTACGAGTTTAGGAAACTCGTCCAGGACAATAACTGTCCTTTTGTTTTTTGTGATCCCTTTAAGCAGTTTGTTGAAGAAATCTTCCCAAGTCTCGGATTCTTTGAGTTCTTTTTCGAGCTGGACTTCAAGAGCTCTGTTGAAGCGAGGTAGCTGGATGCGATCGTGTTGTAGGTCACAACGGAGATAAATAGCTGATTTGTCTTTTATCCAGTTTTTTAGAAAACTTGTTTTGCCAGAACCAGGCTTTCCAGCCACAAGAACAAATTGCGAAGTCTTGCTTGAGTATAACTCGTTGAGACGATTTGAAAGATCTTGTTTTGTCATGTTACTTCTCCTTTTGTTTAGCTAAATGCTTGGACAAAAAAATCCATAAGGCTCATCGATTCATTAGCTCTCGTATTGATTAGCCACACTTTACAACGAAACATCACCAATTTATAGCTCCTGCATAATGAAGGATTAATAATTAGGGGTATTATAAATGGAAGCAAAACAAAAAGAAAGTAAAATATAGCTTTTTTTTTCGATTATCGAGTACACTACTGTCTACTGAGATTACTGTGTTAGATTATGTTTTTTGGATTAAACAGTTTTAAGCGTTCAAGGGTGGCATCTTTGACAGCCTTTCTAACCTGAATGGATAGTCCCATGCTGTCGGAAAGACCTTCTATTCCCTTGAGGCGGGATAGCTCATATATGCTTTGACCTGCAGCGCATTTGAGCCTTGTTGCGACATTGATCTTGCGAATACCAAGCTGAATGGCTTTTTGTAGGTCTGCATCATTAACTCCAGAAGATCCGTGAACTACCAATGGAATTCGGGCAATATCAGCCAGACCTCGGAGTAAGTCCAGGTCGAGACTTGCTCCCACTTTTTTCATCCCATGGATGCTACCCAGGGATACTGCAAGGGCATCTACTGGCACTTCTGCGCAAAACTTTCTGACATCTTGCTCTGAGCTGTATTGCAGGCGAAGAACTTTGTTTGGATCTTCTTCGTCACTACCTACTACTCCAACTTCGGCTTCGACAGAAATTTGTTTTCCTCTGCAGAGATCTACCACGATTTGACTTTGACGAATGTTGTCTTCGAGGTTAAGACTTGAACCATCATACATGATGGAAGTAAAACCTGCATCAATCGCAGAACGTATTAAGTTGATGTCTCGTGCGTGATCGAGGTGAACACAGACGGGAACTAGACTTTTTTGAGCCATACTCAGACAGGGTTGAAGAATTTCTTTAATTCCAAAAAAATGGAGCGTGCGGGAGGAAATCTGTAGGATGCAGGGGGAGGGATGTTCTTCCGCAGCATCAATGATACCTCGTGCAAATTCAAGGTTCTGGACGTTAAAGGCTCCTATGGCAAAGGAGCCTTTTTCCGCCAGATGAAGTATTTCTTTTAGGTTGAGGAGCATTGGAGGAAATTAATCAACCATTGGGTGGAATCAATTAAATCTTTTTTTGCTATCCATTCTTTGTGGGTGTGCACATTTTGCATCCCAGTGGAAAGTACAACACATTCAAGTTGGGGCATCAGGCCCTTGAGCACATTGGCATCAGAGCCTCCTCCGGATTTTTTAAGTATGGGTTGGATACCGCTACTGAGGGCACTTTTTTGCAGTTTTTGGATGAAGGGGCTGTCGGTAGCCTGATGGAAACCATGGTAGGTCAGGGTGGCTTTATATTCGATTTGGTAGCCTTGAGGAGTAAGTTGTTCAAAGCTCTGTTGAACATAATGTTCCAGCATTTCAAGCTTATCTCTGACCAGGGAGCGAATTTCGCCTTCCACCATACAGTGCTCTGCTACAATGTTGCTTGCTTTCCCTCCTTGAATCTTGCCCACATTCAAAGTGGTGTTTTCGTCGATTCTTCCGAAAGGAAGGGATGGAATTACTTTGGCAGCAGCGAGAATGGCGCTTTTACCTTTTTCGGGCTCGGTACCAGCATGGGCGGGAACGCCTGTAATTTTGACTTTAAAGTTCATCTGAAAGGGAGCAGCGTGGATGATGCAACCTGCACTTCCGTCAGAATCCAGAATAAGTCCTTGCTGGGATTGGAGAAGTCCGTTTTTAAGACGTTTGGATCCAAGGAGTCCGATTTCTTCCTGTTCTGTGAATAAAACTTCGATGGCAGGATGGGGCAATGATGCTTCGTGCAGGCTTTGAAGGGCTTCGATAATGATGGCTATGCCTGATTTGTCGTCTGCTCCGAGAATGGTGGTGCCTGATGTGGCGTAGCGTTCGGCGTCGCTTTGGAGTTGCAAGCCCTCCGTTGCTTCCACTGTGTCGAGATGGGAAGAAAGCAGGATGCCAGGTAGATGCTGACATTCGGGGCTGGCAGACCAACGGAACAGCAGAGAATGAGTATCTTGCCCGTCTGCAGTGAGATGATGGATTTCTTCGAGAGGAATGCCTTGAAGCATGCTTCGTACCACTGGCACCAAAGGGCCTTCTGAGCCAGAAGGACTATTTACCATCACCAGGTTTTCAAAATTTTTTAAAAGACGCTCTGGCTTCATGGAATAGCGTATCCTGCATTTAGGGCTTTAATGTTGATGTCGATGACTTTTTGACCTTTTTTTTCAAATTTTTCCAGTATGACTTTTTCGAGGGTTTCTTTTTTTACGAAAGAGGTGGCTTTGAGGAAGGCTCCCAGGACTACAATATTCGCAGCCAGGTTGGAGCCAGCTTGCATAGCGATATCGTTGGAGGGGATGTAGTGAATTTTGATGTCTTTGCGTTCACTCTTTTTTTCGATAAGGGAGGAATTGACGAAGAGGGTTCCTCCGGGTTCTACCATTTTTTCGAATTTGTCAAAGGAAGGAAGGTTCATGACCAGGACATTTTGATGAGCCACCAGAACAGGTGAGCCAATGGGTTGATCGGAAGTGATGACAGTGCAATTTGCAGTACCTCCACGCATGGCTGGACCATAGGAAGGATAAAAGAGGGCATATTTGTTTTCGGCTACACCGGCTGCTGCAATCAGTTGCCCAATGATCATGACTCCTTGACCGCCAAAACCTGCGGCTAATAATTCAATCTCCATTATAGTCCCTCCGTTACTTTGAATTCGCCCAGGGGGTAGTAGTTCATGGTTTCTTCCTGGATGCGTTTAAGGGAGTCAACAGGATTCATTCCCCAGTTGGTGGGACAGGTGGAGAGAATTTCAACGAGAGAGAAACCAAGGCCTTTGATCTGGGCTTGAAAAGCTTTACGAATTGCGCGTTTGGTGCCCATAATGTTTTTGGGGCTATCTACCGAGGTACGAGCGATGTAGGCGGGACCATTGAGTTGGGATAACATTTCAGACATGCGGATGGGATTGCCATCGGAGGAAGCCTTGCGACCATAAGGGGAAGTTTCGGTCTTCCATCCTATGAGCGAAGTGGGAGCCATTTGACCGCCTGTCATACCATAGATACCGTTGTTTACGAAGATGGTGGTGATATTTTCGCCTCGGTTGGCAGCATGTACAATTTCAGCAGTACCAATGGAGGCAAGATCGCCATCGCCCTGATAGGTGATCACAAAGTTTTCTGGAGAGGAGCGTTTGACTCCTGTAGCCACTGCGGGAGCTCTGCCATGAGCGGCTTGGATGGTATCGAATTCAAAATAGTCAACAGAAAGGGTGGAACAACCTACAGGAACCACAATGACGGTTTTTTCGAGGAGTTGTAGCTCTTCGAGGACTTCGCAAAAAACGCGATGGATGGTGCCATGGGTGCAACCAGGGCAAAAATTGCGCTGGGTGTCTGTCAGGTAGGGAGTTTGCTTAAAAATTTGTTTCATTCCGTCAGTCATCTTACCTGACCTCCTTTTGTACTGCTTTTATCTTTTCGATGACTTCCTGGGGAGAGGGAACATTGCCCCCGGTTCGGCCATGGAAATGAATGGGTTTGATATCGTGGGTGTACATTTTGACATCTTCCACCATTTGCCCTGCACTTAGCTCGAAAACAAGGATAGCTTTTGTGCTGGGTTTTTGTGCCAGTTGGAGGATTTGATTTTCTGGGAAGGGCCAAAGCGAAATGGGACGGAACAGACCGACTGAAGCTCCTTCACTTCGCATATGCGAAATAGCGGTTTTGCAGATGCGAGCCATCGTACCGTAGGCGACCACGATAATCTCGGCATCTTCTGCATGAAAATCTTGAAAACGAACTTCTTTTTGTTTTGCCAGGGCGTATTTTGCCTGGATTTTTTGATTGTGACGTTCGAGACCATCGAGATCCAGGTCGAAAGAGGTGATAAGGTTTTTGGTGCGACCTTTGCGACCTGTGGCTGCCCAGGGTTTGGCTTTCAGTGTGGCGGGGTCTTTGACGCGTTTGAATTCGACAGCTTCCATGATCTGCCCGAGTAGGCCATCGGTGAGAATCATGACAGGGTTTCGGTATTCGTCTGCAAGGTCGAAAGCATCGTACATTAGATCGACTTGCTCTTGAAGATCGGAAGGTGCAAGGGTGATGATGCGGTAGTCTCCGTGACCGCCCCCTTTGGTGGATTGGAAGTAATCGGCTTGTGCGGGTCCAATTCCACCCAAACCAGGACCTCCGCGCATCACATTGGCTAAAACTACGGGCAATTCAGCTCCTGCAATGTAGGAGATGCCTTCCATCATCAGGCTGATGCCTGGGCTGGAGGAGGTTGTCATCACGCGGTGACCGGCTCCTGCGGCTCCGTAAAGCATGTTGATGGCTGCTACCTCACTTTCTGCTTGAAGGAAGGTTCCACCTACTTCGGGAAGGCGTTTGGCCATATACGCTGGCGCTTCGTTTTGAGGAGTAATAGGATAACCAAAAAAAAGTCTGCAAGCAGCTTTGATTGCGGCCTCTCCTAATACTTCGGCGCCTTTCATCAGAATTTTTTCACTCACTTGATTTTCCCCTTTATAAATTTTTTAGATTGTCGCCAATACCATTATAAGGTAGCTGAAATACTAAAGCAAACCTCGATTGTGATTAGGGGATTCTTTTTTTAAGCTGGCTGATGTTTCCTGCCATGTCATAAGCGGTAAAGCGAATATAAAAATTGTCTTCATTGATGGGGAGGGTGGCTTTGAAGCTTCGATCGGGTTCGACTTTGATCATATCAAAGCTTTCGTCATCGATCTCGTAGTAAAGAAAAACCCCATAAGAAGCTTGATTGTCATCAATTTTACCTTCAATTTCGATTTGGTCTATGCTGATTTTATTCATGCTCAGAGTAAGAGTAGGAGGAACTCTGTCGATCAGCACTTTGGAAGATTTCCCTTCCTTCCATTGATTTTTGTCTTGATAATCGGCTCCTTTTGGCAGGATAAAGGATTTAAAAGTGTACATTCCGTCTGCTAAAGTTCTTCCCATGATTGTACCAGTGAAGGTGATTCGATAATACCCGGCACCCATCGCAGCTCTTGCATAAGAGAGCACTCCAAGATTTTGATTGCCTGCATCATCGAAGAGGTTGATTTGAATGCCATCGATCAAATTGGGTGACATCACGTAGAAATAGTTTTGATCTCCTGAGCCATCATCGTTGGGGGATATGGCAAGATTGGGATATGAAAAAGCCGTTAGGGTGAGGTCCAGTGGAGTTTCTTCGCCCCAATGAAAGATGCCAGGAATGCTTAGGTACTGCTGATCGTAGCTTACTTTTATACGGAATTCATGGCGACCTGCCTTCGGGCTTTCTTGTTCGTTTATTTTGAGAGTGGCGGTGAAGGTGGAACTGCTTCCTGGAAGTAGTTCACCTGCTGTGGGGGTGATTTCTATCTTATAAGCAGGATCATCGGTCTGGATTTCAAAGCTAAGATTTGCAGGAGTTTTGCCTTTGTTACTTAGGGTAAAAGTGCTTTGTGGCTGGGAGTCTTTTTTGACATAGAAAAAGCTTACACTCACTGGATTGCTTGTTATGGTGCCATGAGCAGATCTGAGCAGGTTCATACGCCCCGCTCCCTGACGATACACAGAAAAAGCTTCCTGTGTTTGGGGTTCAAGCAAGGTATCTGAATAGTTAACAAGCAGGGATTTGATTTCAGCAGGAGTCCACGAGGGGTGGAGTTGTTTCATGAGCGCTGCTCCGCCTGCCACATGGGGAGCCGACATGCTGGTACCACTTGCATATGCATAGGTATCGTTCGGGGCTGAGGATAGAATAGCTGAGCCTGGAGCAGTCATATCCGGTTTGAGATAGTAGTCTGGGCTGGGTCCTTGAGAAGAAAAACTTGACATAATCGCAAGTTGAGCATAGCTAAAAGTTAGCTGGCTGTTTGGACAGCTTTCAAGCAATTGGCTAATAATCTCACCGTCTTCTTTGCTGATAGCCATTACGGGAATATAATCTCCCGCATCGCCCAGGGTGCCTCCAAATAGACCTGAAGCGTTGTTGATAATGATTAAGGCTGCTGCTCCAGCTTTCATGGCATTCAAGGTTTTTTCTTTGAAGGATATGCCTCCTCGTTTGAGAAAAACAACTTTTCCTTCGACTTCAAGGTCTTTAAAGTCTTCTTCAAGTCCATATCCTTCGATCATGATACAGGATAGTTTATTGTTTTCTTGGAGGGGAGGGGAAAAAACAAGCATTTGCCCAGGGAAACTTCCTGCTTTTTCTTTGTTGGAAAGCTCTAAAATGAAGCTGGGTTTTAGTGTTTCGTCGGAAGAGGCTACTGAGATGACGTTTAAGCCAGAGCTGGGTGATGCCAGCGGAAAGCGATTTATGTTGTTATTTCGAAGTCCATCATTTCCTGCAGATGCTACGACAATAACACCTGCTTCGGAGGCTCGATCGCAAAGAAGGGACAGGGGGTCCTCAGTCCAACCGAAAAATTTTCCCAAACTAAGATTAACTACATCACAGCCATCAATGACTGCTTGTTCGAGCGCCATTGCAATAGCATCGCCACCTGTGGTTCTTCTTCCGGAAGAAAACACTTTGTATGCCATCAATGAAGCTTCTGGAGCAACACCTCGCCCTACCGGGGAGCCTGTGGCTATTCCTGCTTCTCCGATGCCTGCAACTATCCCAGCTACATGGGTGCCATGGAAGGAAAGTGAGCCATCGTTGGGGATGGGATTCATATCTGCAAAATCAAAACCTCCCCTGACTTTGTAATAACTGCCATCTGCCTTTTTACCAATGCCTCCACCCAGGTCTCCGTGCCAATAGTCGATGCCGGTGTCGATGATACCCACCAGGGTGTCTTTTCCTGTTAGGGCTTGCCCAAAATCATCTTTTAGATTCCATACTTCGGGGGCAGAAACTGCTGGAACAGAATATTCTCGATGTTGATAGTATTCATTGAGTCCGTATATACGGGCTACTTCGGGGTGTTGAGACAAAAAGGTGAAACCACGGGGATCGGTGTAGAGAGAAAAACCATGGAAAAGCACTTTGTATTCGAATTTGACCTGACACTCCGAAGCGATTTTTTTTAAATCATTCAAGACTTGAACACGTTCTTGATCGAGCATTTTTGAGTATAAATCGCATCGATAGCTTGAAAAAAGTTGCTCTTTGACTTCTTGGGAGAATTTTGCCAAGGGGGGGCTTTTGAGCTCCACCATCAGAGCCAACCGGGTGGTATCACTTGCATACTGCTCCACTTCCCTTGGAATGAAGGTTTTACTTTGTTTTGCGCTTACATTAAAATTGCTTGAGCTTAGGATAAATATTCCCAGCAATAGACTTATTACCATCGTTTGACATATCCGATTCTGCTTCATATTTTTGCCTCTCCTCTTGCGTAGAATCTTAACGCCATTATTATTTACACTATGAAAATATTTGCAAGCTCAGACCTACATGTGGATTTTGAAAAAAACAGAAGCGCTTTTGAGCTTCCAAGAATTCTTCAAAACACTCTCAAGCGAGAAAAAGAGGACTGCGCTCTTGTGATTAATGGTGATGTGGCTCAGAGTCTTCCTCTGCTCCACAACTATCTAAAAAAGTACAAAGACATTACCATTCCCAAGTTTTTTACCGCTGGCAACCATGATATCTGGGTTGAACCCACGGGAATGAATTCCTTTATGAAATATACTCTGGTGCTTAAAGAGGCAGTCGAAGATGCTGGTTTTCATTTTTTGGATGCCTGCCCCATGATCCTTGGAAATGTTGGAATTGTGGGAAACATTGGTTGGTATGACTACTCTTTCCGACGACGCTACCTCACTCTTCCTGAAAACTACAAACTGATCCGAGTGGATGAAAAAAAATACATGACATGGCAAGACCTGAGCATTGAAGACTACCAGAAGAAGATCCTATACGGAGAAATTGGGGGAAAACTGCATCTGATTACTCGGTGGAATGATGCGGTTTTTATACGCTGGGAATTGAATGATGAAGAGTTTTGCTCCTATTGTATTGAAAAAATAAAAGCTGATTTTCAAAGCGTTCGGAATCAAGTCAATAAAATTCTCTTTTGCTCCCATCACATTCATTTTCAGCAATGTGTGCACTACAAAGATTCCCCCAAATGGGATTTTAATACAGCTTTTTATGGCTCTGAACGGATTGGAGAGTTTCTCTTGGCTGAAGAAAAAGTGGTGGCAGTGCTATTTGCACACTCTCATCTGCCTGATGCACGTTTGATCGAAAATCGCATTATGGCGTATAATTTCCCCTTTAAAGGGTCAAATCCCGTCCTTCACAGCATTACTATCTAAGGCTGGAGCTCTTATTCTCCTGAGTCTTTGTTTTTTTCAGTGAAACGATACTCTGAGCTTTCGGAAATATCTGCAAATTCCAAGAGCTTTTTTTTCACCTCGGGATCGCTTTGCTGGTTTTGCATAAAGTGCTGAATTTTTTGTAAATCCAGTGAAGAGAGCTCTTTCCAGACCTGTCTTTGCTCCAACCATTCCTGGAGTTCTTTTGCTCTGGCAAGATTTTCTGGAAAACAGATTCGTTTTCTTTTTTCGATTCTAAGGCTTGCTTCCTGGGTATGAAGTTCCTGGCACTGATGGGCTTGAGAGAAGAGGTCGATTTCGTTTCTGAGTTCACTCATTTCCTGGCGTAGCATTTTGAGTTGTTTTTCTGAGTCTTGAATTCGTTGAAATAATTTTGTATAGCGCTGAAGAAGTTTTCCTGACTTTTCTCCTGGTTTAACTTTTGCCTGGAAGCTTGGTTTCGCTTTTTTGTAACCTTTTACTGGGCAAAGGGGACTATATTCACACCAGGCACAAAGTGCAGATTCTTTCGGAGTAAAGAGATGATCCTTTTCGATAGTATGAATAAGCTCCAGAGTTTTTATTTTGATTTCTTCAAGCTCTTCTGAGCTTTTTGAAAGGCGTATCTCCTGGTCAAAGCGAAGGTAATGCCATACCAAGTCGACTTGCCTTGCATGGGGATAAACCTCAAGGATGCCCAGATGGTATAAGGCTAATTGACGATCCTTCCCGCAGTCGGTTTTGCTTGGGAGTCGCGATGAGGTTTTGTAGTCATGTATCTCAAAGAGTCCTTCCTGGTTTTGATCCAGGCGATCAATAAAGCCAGTAATCTGGTATTGGTCCAGAGGGAAGGTGATTTGGAATTCATTTGCCAGCGTTTTGCTTTGATTGAAGGGATAGTATCGCTGATAGTAGCTGGATAGTGCTTTTTGCCCTGCTGTAAAAAATTCCTCACAGGTGGCGTTTTTTTTAACCAAACGAACCTGAGAATGAAATTTGGACTTCCACTGCTCCTGGAAATATGATAAAAGTTCTTCCAAAGAGGGGGCTTTGCCTTCCTGAAGATTTTGATATAGCTTTTCGAGCACTTCATGGGTTCGTAATCCAAGGTATATCTCAATGCTTTCAAAGGGATCCGGCGCTTCGACTTCATCGACATATTTCAGTTTGAATTGCCAGGGGCAGTTTTCGTAGCACGAAAGTCGACTATTTGAAAAAGTTTTCACTCGTTCCTCCAACATCTTTTTTATCGCAGTTTATAACGTATAATAAGGAAAAGAATAACATAACAAGGAGCAGGATCCTATGGCTGATGAGCTAAGCCCGGCAATGCAACAATACCTTGAGACCATCTATGATCTGAGTCAAGAAGTAAGCAATCCCGGGGTTGCAGATATAGCTCTTGCTATGAATATTAGCAAGGCTGGAGTAAGTCAAGCGCTTGACATGCTTAAAGCTTTGGGTTTGATTGCTCACCCCCGATATGGCAAGGTGTTTCTTACCCGTAAAGGCAAAAGCACCGCCAAGAAAATAAGGCTCAAACATGATGCCTTGAAGTTTTTCTTTCATCAAATTCTTGGTGTGGATTCCAGCATAGCTGAAATGGATGCCTGCAAGATTGAACATATCATCAGCAGTGAAACCTTTGAAAAGCTACTTCTTTTTCTCAATGATTCTCAATAAAACATGAATTGAGCTCAAGAGGCTGGATAAAAGTACTTGGATAGGGTAGTTACGGGAATGGTGCCTTTTTTGAGATAGTCCAAAACTTGAACAAAATCAGACAAACGATATTCGGTGTCGTAGATGGGATATTCTTCAATTTTGTGGAAGACTAAGATCAGCAGATCGTTGTTTTTGTTGGCCTGGTCTATCCATTCGATGATTTGTTCGACGGGAGTGTACATGGATACTACCTGAGAATTCAGCTTTTCTGGAAGAGCAAAGCCCCCTGGTTGGTGAAGGGCGTAATTGGGGCGAACATAGGGGAAGTATTTTTTGAGCATCTGAATGACTTTTTCGTTGTATTCGCCGTAAGGTATGGCATAAAACTGATAGCCTGCGTAGCCAAGCGTTTTGAGGTAGTTTTGGGTGTCTCGAATATCTTTTTCAAGCAAATCTTCAGGAAGAGAAGGGAGCAGGTAGTCGCTATGTCCTCCGATGTCCCATCCGGATCGAGCCATGTCTTGAAGTTGGAGTGAATTCATAAAGCCGGGTTGGTTGATATAGCTGGGTATGATAAACATAGTTCCTGGAAATCCGTATCTGTCCATGGTGATCTTGCCTTTGGTATAGGCACTCAACTGCCCATCGTCGTAGGCTATCACCACCCCTTTTTTGGTCTTGCTTTCAAAAGTGCTGATTTCATCGATCCAAAGGGTAGGGGTTGGTTGCTGGGAGGAAAAGGTGCGAATAAAGATGGATCCGATATGTTTCCAGCTAGGAAAACCTGCTGACATAAGATTGCTTTGCGATAGAGTGATGCTGTTCCATTCGTTGTCTTTGATGGAGCTGAGATAGTATTTGAGATCTATGAAGTAAAAATCATCGAAATTTTTTTCAAACTCCTCGTCGGAGCAGAAACCGATAAGAAAGCTTTCGAGCCTTTCCCAGGAAGCTGTCTTGAAGGTAAGTTTGAAGCCATTTTTGTTGAAATCCTGCCAGGGTATCTGAAGATAAGCGCCCGTAAAATTACCGTCTGGAGAGTGGTCAAAGCGAAGAGATCCAATTCCGCTAAGATAATCTTGGTAGTCCACACGAACCCGACCTTCATTGTAGAGGTCGATCCAGCCGGAGTCCATGAGAGAAATGATCTGGAGAGGATCGGATTCTGCGGAGGTGGTATCTGCTTGAATGCAAACGGAAGACAAAAAGAGAATGAATGCGCACAAGACGACCAAGATGCGAGGAAATCTGAACTTTATTGTGTTTTTATGCATGCTTCCTCCTTCAGCGTATATAGCCGATGAGATCGTATATCAGCTTCAACGCTGCAAAAAAACTAATCGCTATAAATATGGGTCTAACCACCAGAACTCCTTTGCGAAAAGCCAAGCGGGAACCACTCAAGGCTCCTAAAAACATAGCAAAAGCAACTGGAATTCCGACCGCATACCAAATCTTACCATGAATAGCGAATAGTACAAGAGAAATCGCATTGCTAATGAAGTTTAAAACTCGAGAATTTCCTCCTGCATGTAAAAAATCCATTCCGAAATACTTAATAAACACAAACATGAGAAATGAACCAGTGCCAGGACCAAAAAAGCCATCGTAAAAGCCGACAGCAAGTGCAAAAAGAACAGCAAAAAGCCAATGTTTGGAATTGAGTTGGATTGGTTTGTTTTCTTTGCCCAGATTTTTTTTCAGGAGGGTATAGATGCTTACCAGCAGTATTAGAAAGGAAATGAGTAGGTTTAAGTATAGTTGGGGTATGCGAACCACCGTTTGAACTCCAAAAAAAGCACCTGTAAAAGTGAAGGGTATTAATACCGCTAAAAACTTCCAGTTTACTTTCTTTTCCTGGGTATAACGTATGGCACTGGTCAGGGAGTTGGCGGTAGCTGAAAACTTATTGGTGCCCAGGGTAAGATGAGGGGGTACTCCTGCCATAATGAATGCTGGGATACTTATCATCCCACCGCCTCCAGCAATGGAATCCACAAAAGCTGCACAAAATCCAGCTATACATAGTAGAAAAATGCTGATTAGGCTCATCTTGCCAGGCTCAGGATTCTTATTTTAGCTTTGAACCTTTGCAAAACACCATCAGCATGGTTTGAATCATGGACTGGATGTTTTGATAGATTCGTGCAGGATTTTCTCCTGATAGGGAGGAGGAATAAAAAGTATTGGCTAAAACTTCAGATCCAGTATTGGCAGAGGAATACAAGTAGGATAAACTTTCTAAAAGATTTTCTTCGATTTCCCAGATGATGGCATAGGGAAGAGCCATTTCAAAATGACGCACTGAGGGTGGCTTTTTTTTGAAATAGTAGGTTTTAAGGTCGTTGAGATAGCGGCGGTAGGATAAATAAATGCTGTATTGTTTTTCGCTTGCATTGGATCGTTTTTTGAAAAAGAAAGAGAGAAGAAGGGTGAAAAGTCCTGAGAAAAAGACAGAAAAGGAAAGAGGCAAGAGATAGTAATAGTCAGGTAAAAAAAAGATAATCAAGAGGAAAAAAACGAAACCAAAAAACAGAAGCACGGAACCCAGCATTTTTAAGGCTTTTTGACGTTCTAAAACCTTGTGATCAAAAAGTTTTAGGATGATGTTTCGTTTTTGAAGGTTTCTGACCCAGCTTTTCCAAAAACGATGATATCGTTTAGGGTTGCGTGTGAATATTTTCTGAATCTCGTAAAGAGTGATAAGCTGTCCATCTTCAGAGAAATCATTAAAAAGGCTTTGCATCAAAATTTGTTCGTAAGACATCAAGCTATCCCATTTTTTTGGTTTTAGATAGAAGCGATAGTCGAGGGTATGGGTTTTGCTTCGCTGATTTTTGACAAACAAAACATATTCTTGAATTCCGAAATAGCCTTTTTCAGCTAAATGGAACAAGGTGGCTACCAGGTCACGGACGTCCAGCTTGCCATAGCGATGCACTATGCCTAATTCTGCGGGATGGTAGATATCAGGAGGACGTTCAAGGTAGTTTTTATGGTTGTCGTTTTTGAAACAGCGAATGTTTTTGCACCATTGAGAAAAAACATAGAGAAAGGTAAGAAGCAGAATGATAAGCGACCAAATCCAGATACTTTGGATATTTTGCAGGTGTTCTGATATGAGCAGATCGATACCTTGTTCTGATTCGATGATACGGGAAAGTGAAAACTCGAGGCTTTTGTTGGAGTTGAGGGGGGTAGCGGTGGTAGGAAAGAGCACTTGAATGTAATGATCGAGTTTTTTTTCTTGAGCCTTTGCGCTAAGGAGCAGATTTCCTTCCAGTATGACTTCAAGTTTTCCTGAGTTTTTTCCCCGAATCCATGCGAGAAGGTCTTTATCGTCCACATAGGGTAGATTGACCTGCACGTCCCATTCTTGGAGAACAGCCTGTTCAGATGGTTTGAGGCAGGAGAATTCCAGTTGAGCAGTGTCAAAATGATTGAGAATATAAGAGTCCAGGGTGTAGTTGAGCTCAAAGCTTTTGCTTCGGGTGGAGGAAGGGATAGACCAGCTAAGACTAAAGCCCTGATTGCCAATGTTTTCCTGGTAGTTGTCCGGGGTTTGGGCAGTTTCATTTTGAGTGACTTGCTGAAAACTAAGACTGTTGGGTTTTATTCGACCACTCTCTCTTGTCAAAACAAGATTGACGTCTCTATGACTGGCTGGAATCTGTATTTTCTCGAATACGGACAGATGTCCTTCGGGGCTCACAGTTAAAAAACTGGATATGTTAAGGGGGATTTGAGAATGAATGGATCTCGAACAGGATGTCATTGAGCAGAAAAGCAGAGTTAGGATGAGAAACGGTAAATAAGTAGCAAGTATTTTTTCTCTCATGCTTATCTTTTTTACCTTTTTGTTTTAAATTTAGCAATAATATAAAGTGTGAATATGTATGTTTTTTTTTGAGGGGGATAGTGACGTGGAACACCTGGATATCAGCATTCGGGAGCGGAAAATTTTGTATCAGGGATATATCTCAGTTGAAGAGGCTGTGATTGATTTTATCGACAAGAAGGGTCAACGGGTACAGAGCAGTAGAAGGACAGCAGTTTTACGAGGAGATGCAGTGGCTGTTTTGTTGTACCACAAGGATTTAAAAGCACTCATCATGGTGGAACAATATCGCTATCCTGTGCATCGCTTTGCTAAGGATACTTTAATCGAAATCCCTGCGGGGATGATTGATCCTGGAGAAAGTCCCTATGCCACGATGCAAAGGGAAATTTTAGAAGAAACAGGATATGAGAGCAAAAAACTTAGATATATACAGAGCTTTTTTATTTCTCCAGGCATATCCTCGGAACGTTTACACCTGTTTTTTGCTTCGCTTGGTTTTGAAGACCAAATTCATAAGGGCGGAGGCCTGGATACTGAAGCTGAACATATTCGGGTGCTTTATTGGAGCGAGGAAGAGGCTTGGAAAGCACTTGTTTCGGGAAAAATCAAGGACGGTAAAAGCTTGATTGCCATACAATGGTTTTTTATGCAAAAATTTATCAATAAATCCCCTTGTTAGATTTATAATATGTTTATAATAGCAAATTTGGTAAACATACTTGGAAAATGAAGTAAGGAGAGCTGAATTAATGAAAAAAGTAACACCAATTCTGGTGAGTTTAATCCTCTTTTTTTGTTGTATGAGTTTTTGGACTGATTTTACTCGAGCTGCAGATTTTGTGGCATCGAATGATAAAGAAGAGATTAATATCAGCCGAGAACAGACTGCTCGTAATCTATTTGTCGCCGGTGGAATCGTGAATATTGAAGCCAAAGAAATTCTTAAAGACCTTTTTGTCGCTGGCAAAACGATTTCAGTTGACACTACTGTTGAAAACAATGTATTTGCTGCTGGCGAAACGGTCACTATCAAAGGCAAAATCGGTGGAAACCTTTTTGCTCTATCAAAAACTCTTATTATCAATGCTGAGATTGAGGGCGATGTGTTTGCTCTGGGAGCTGATATACACCTTGAAGATGGTGCACAGGTTTTTGGAGACATCTATTCAGGCTCTGACAAACTCTATCTTAGAGGGCAAGTTATGGGAGATGTTTTGGCTGGGTGCTCTGAAGCTACGGTGGAAGGTTCGATCCTTGGAACCCTGGAGCTTAAAGTTGAAAAAAGTCTTAAAATAGGTTCTGGAGCCATCATCCAGAACCTGGACTATTCTTCTCCCAATGAAGCCAGCATTGATGAAGGTGCTGAAGTTAGAAAAAAAACCTACACCCCTATGGTCAGCTCTGACAAATCAAAAAGGGGGAGACCACGTTTTGGAGGTCTTTTTGCGGGTTTAACTATTTTTAATTGGTTTTCTTCTTTGATTTTGGCTTTTATCTTTTTAGCTCTTTTGAAAAAACCTTGTCAAAGCGTTTTAAATAAAGCACAGGAACAGTTTGGTCTTGGAATGGCTTTTGGTTTGAGTTTTATCATCGGTGCTCCTATTGCCGTCTTGATCTTGTTCTTTACTTTTTTTGGCTTTAAGGTAGCTTTGGCATTGACTTTTTTTACTGTTTTTGTTTGGACGATTGCTTCCACCCTTGCTTCTTTGCTCATGGGAGTCTTTATTCAATATCTTATCAGCAAAGATAGGAAAAATCTTGGAAGCTACTTAAATTGGGTTTCTGTGCTTCTTGGAGTTAGCGCATATCATCTGCTTCTTTTGGTTCCTGTATTGGGGTGGCTCTTGCGAGTAATCTCCATCCTGCTGGTTGTGGGAGGGCTCTTGATGTATTTAGGAGAGCAAATATCCAGTAAAAATACTCCATCAAGCCCTATCGTGGAAGTCACACCTGAATGAGCAGAGCTTCTCAGCAAGTTCAGCACATACTTGATTTGTTGAAGGATCAATATCCTTTGGTGCCTGGCTTGCACTATCACAACGAATGGGAATTGTTGGTCGCAGTTATTCTTTCAGCACAAACCACCGATGAGATGGTCAACAAGGTTAGTCCCGCCCTTTTTTCAAGCTTCCCCACCCCTGAATCCATGGCACAAGCTGATGAGGAAACCATATCCAAGCTCATTCGATCGGTCAATTATTACAAAACCAAAGCCAAACATCTCCATCAAAGTTCTCACATACTTGTTCAAGAGCATGGCGGGAAGATTCCCGACCACATGGAAGAGCTCCTGCTTTTGCCTGGAGTTGCCAGAAAAACTGCTAACGTTGTTTTGACTCATGCCTACCAAAAAATGGAAGGAATTGTTGTGGATACCCATGTGATGAGATTGAGCCTTAGGTTGGGTTTGTGCAAAGAAACGAAGCGAGATAAAATCGAAATCGCTCTGATGAAAATTACGCCAAAAAAACACTGGGGCGATCTTGCTACTTTGTTGGTATATCATGGCAGAAGAGTATGCAAAGCTCAGAAACCTTCTTGTAGTATTTGTTTGCTTGAAAAAATCTGTCCCAAAATTGGTTTGAAATGAAGCTTGAAATTTATTTGAAAAAAAAAGGGTTTAAGTTAAAATAGAAGCTTGCCCTGCTTTTACTGGCATGACCGTAAAGGCTAATTTAACCCATAGGGAGGTAGAAAGTTTGAAAGCATATGAAGCAGTGTTCATTTTTGATCCCGCCTTGTCCGAGGATCAAGCCAACGAGCTAAAAGAAAAAGCATCATCGATTATTACCCAACAAAACGGTGTTCTTCACGAAATCCGTTATTGGGGCAAACGTCGTTTTGCCTATCTTATGAACAAAAAAAGAGAGGGGCACTACTTTCTCTTTATTTTTGACGCCGATGAAACCGTACCTGAAGAATTGAATCATTTTTCACGAGTCACTGAAACCGTACTCAGAAATATGATCATCAAGCGCACCCCCCCCTCACGAAGACGCAACAAAAAACAAGATCAAAAAGTAAAAGCGCCCACTCTCAACCACGAAACTCCTACGAGCCCCATCGAAACTTATCCCGAAACCGATACTCTTCCCAGCTCTGAGCTCAATCTTGCGGTAGATAACGATATCGAAGAGGGAGTCGTGACTGATGCTTAACAAGATCATGCTCATCGGCCGTCTGGTAGCAGATCCTGAGGTTCGATTCACTCCTTCCGGCAAGCAGGTTGCTTCTTTTCGGATTGCAGTAGATCGCAACTACAAACAAAATGAAGAATGGAAAAGAGAAACCCTCTTTGTACGAATCGTTGCCTGGACCTATCTCGCCAAAAAAGTTGGCGAATATTTCCGCAAAGGTATGCTGGTTTTTGTAGAAGGCAGGCTTCAAATCCAGGCTTCAGAAAAAAATGGACAAAAAACATGGTTTACTGACGTTATCGCAGACAATACCTTCATGCTTGAACGAAAAAATACCAATCAGAGTGAAGGTGGAGACTTTGCTCCTCAGGATTCATCATCCAAAATGGGTAGTCCTGACGCATTAGAAAACCAAAGTTTTGAAGATTATGATTTTGTACCCGAAGAATTGGAGGAAATAGCATGAACGATCAAGGACAACAAAGCTCTGGTGGATCTTCCGGATCCCCCAGGTTTAATAGAGGCGGGGGACGCTTTGGAGGCGGGAATTCCTCTGCTGGTGGAATGGGCGGGGGACGCAAACCCTTTATGCGTCAACGTAGAAAGGTATGTTTTTTCTGCGCCAACCCCATGATTCAACCTGACTACAAAGATGTAGATCTTATGGCGCGTTTTATCGCTGACCGCGGCAAAATTCTTCCCCGAAGAAACACTGGTGCCTGCGCCAAGCATCAACGCAAAATTGCTATCGAAATTAAAAGGGCCCGGGAGATTGCTCTTCTCCCCTACATCGTACGATGAAAAAGATAGCTGTTTTACTCAAAGAAAATGTCGATACACTGGGCAAAAAAGGGGAAGTTGTCCAGATATCCGATGGTTATGCTCGTAACTTTATTGTCCGCAAAGGTTTTGGAGTCATTCTTGATGAAAAATCCAAGAAATCCTACGACGAAAAAATAGCAATTGAACGCAAAAAGCTCGAAAAAAGCGAACAGCGTGCTATCGAACTTAAAAAAGATCTTGAAGCCAACTTGAAGCTCGTTTTTAAAGAACGCGCCGGTCAGGAAGGCAAACTTTTTGGAGCCATTACCACCGATCGCATTCTTAGCGAAATCGTCAAACTCCGTTCGATTGCAGGACTCGACAAAAAGAAGCTTATCCTCGAAGAACCTATCAAAACCATTGGTCAACATCATGTCGATGTCAAGCTTTACCATGGAGTGGTAGCCAAAATTTCCATCGAAGTCGAGGAATTGAAAGAATAGTTTTGTTATGAGCATCACGCCTCCATGCAGTATTGACGCCGAAGAGGCTCTACTTGGAGCTATTCTTATTGATCGTGATGCCCTACTTAAGCTTGAAGGTCTGCTTGGGCCGGACTCATTTTATGATCCGGCCCATCAGCTTATTTTTGAAGTCATCCAGGACTTATCCAAAAAAAATGCTCCTATTGACGTAGTTACCCTGCCTGAAGAGCTTCGCAGTCGCAACCTGCTTGAAAAGGTTGGTGGCATTGAAAAGATTGTGAATCTGGCTTCTGGCACTGCTACCACTGCCAACACCGAGTATTACGCTCGCATTATTCTTGACCGAGCCTTACAGCGTCAGTTGATTCATGTGGGCTACAATATTCTTGGTCTGGAATATGCCTCTACCACCCCTGCTGAAGAGCTTCTCGACAAAGCCGAACAAATGGTACTTGATCTGGCAGAGTCCAACAAGCCTATGAATTTTCTCCACATTCGTGAATTGTTGCCAGAAACTTTTGAACGTCTTGAAAATTCATACAAAAATAAGAAAGCTGTCACTGGTATTAGATCTCAGTTTTATGATTTAGATGAACTTACTTCAGGCTTTCAATCCTCGGATCTTCTGATTCTTGCTGCCAGACCCTCGGTAGGAAAGACTTCTTTTGCCTTGAATGTTGCAGTCAATGTGGCAACTACCGAAAAAATACCCGTGGCTATCTTTTCTTTGGAAATGTCGAAAGAGCAGGTAGTTGAACGAATTTTGTGTTCCTATGCTGAAGTTGACATGAAAAAGCTTCGATCAGGGGATGTGGATGAAAAAAGCATGGAGCGTATCGGAAATGCCATTTCAGTGTTTTACGAAACCCCCATCTATATCGATGACACTCCCGATGTTTCCATTTTGGATGTTCGATCGAAAGCTCGGAGACTTTATTCCGATAAGGGAAAATTCCTTTTGATGATTGACTATCTTCAATTGATGCACAGTCAGGAGCGAGTAGAAAACCGGGTACAAGAAATATCAAAGATCACGCGACAAATGAAAAATCTTGCCCGTGAGTTGAATATTCCCATTGTTTTACTCTCACAATTGAGTCGAGACATCGAAAAGCGCCAAGACAAAAGACCCTTGCTCTCCGATCTCAGAGAATCCGGATCCATTGAGCAAGATGCAGATGTGGTCATGTTTTTGCATCGTGTGGATGAAAATGATCAAAGCAAAACTGAGTTATATCTGGCAAAACAAAGAAATGGACCTACAGGAAAAGTTGAACTGCTTTTCGAACGCAATATCACTAAATTCAGGAACGTTGAAAAGCGTTTTAATTTTAATTCTCAATGATTTTTTCAATCTCCAGTTGACAATCTCACATAATTTCTTATCCTATTAAAGGAATTTGGGGCATTAGCTCAGTCGGTAGAGCATCTGCCTTTTAAGCAGAGGGTCGAAGGTTCGAGTCCTTCATGCCTCATAGATGGTCCCGTCGTCTAACGGTTAGGACATCGCCCTTTCACGGCGACAATAGGAGTTCGATTCTCCTCGGGACTGCTTGACTCAAAGTGCGCGCAAGAGCTTTAGTGCTCTTTACCTGGTCCCGTCGTCTAACGGTTAGGACATCGCCCTTTCACGGCGACAATAGGAGTTCGATTCTCCTCGGGACTGCTTATTTCTTTGCCGTCAACTCTCTTACAATATCCACAATTTTTTCTGCAGCATTCAGCTCAGACCATTTTGTCATATGAAAAATATAGTCTTTTTTGTTCTCATAAAGTTTTTGGCACAATTTCAGCACTTTTTCCAAACGCAGGTCTTCCTGCTCCAGGATCTCTCCACAGGACAGCTCTTGGAAAGCTTTGGCATTGGATATCTGTTCTCCTCTACTTACATTTTTGGATAGGGGGATCAGCAAGGCAGGTTTTTTCAAGTGCAGGATTTCAAACAGAGTGTTGGCTCCTGAACGTGATATAATGATATCAGCACAAGCGTAAAGGTGTCCTAATTCTTCTTTTACGAATTCAAAGGAATGATAGCCCTTTCGATGAGGATGACTCGACTCATCTTGCTGTTTTCGAGCAAGGTGAAGCACTTGGTAGTGTTTTAGCAGTTCGTCAAGATGATCTCTGGTAAAAGTATCGATCACTTGAGATCCCTGGCTCCCACCCATGACCATGAGTATGGGTTTGGAAGTATCGAAACCGCATAAGTCTCTGCCTTTTTGAGCATCCCCCTGAAGCAGAAAAGAGCGGACAGGTATCCCTGTTAATCTTGCTTTGGTTCTTGGCACCAAATTTTGCGATTGAGGAAAGCTTAAACAAATATATTTTGCGAAAGGGATCATGAGACGATTGGCTAAGCCAGGGCTAATATCAGATTCGTGAAGTAATGCTGGAATTTTCAGCAGATAGGAAGCCCAAACCACTGGCACAGAAACAAAGCCTCCTTTAGCAAAAACCAAGGCGGGTTTTGTGGATCGTAAGATGAAAAATGCTTGCAGAAGTCCCTGAATAATGAAAAAAACATCCACAAAATTGCGAAGATCAAAATATCTTCGCAATTTACCACAGGAAATGCCTTTAAAGGGAAGATGGGACATGGATTTTACCAGATCTTCATCCATGGAGGAGTGAGATCCAATATATAGCAGTTCGAAGGCTTCCTTTTCAAGATAAGGAGCTAGTGCAATATTTGGTAGAATATGCCCTGCTGTTCCTCCGCCTGTGAGAACGATTTTTTTCTTATTCATGATGCATATTCGAGGATCTTGGTATTGAATGGCCTTGAAAAGCCTGGGGCAATAAGCTGGACAAGGTCACAATCTGGTATGCTTGCTTCAGATTGCAGAGAAGCAGAACGAGATCGGGGTTGAACTCGAACATCACTTGCCTGCATGATCCACAAGGTTTGGCAAATTCGGATTCGTGATAAACCACTGCCAGAGCCAGAAAGTTACGGGCTCCTGAAAGATGGGCATGATAGAGGGCATTGCGTTCTGCGCAACTGCAAAGACTATATGAAGCATTTTCAATGTTGTAAGCACTGTAAATCCTTGAATTTTCACACAAAACTGCTGAACCCACTTTAAAATTGGAATAGGGAGCATAAGCATTATTTCTGGCTTGGATGGCCTTGTTCATCAAAGCTAAAGCTTCGTTTTTTGATAAGTCATAACTCATATTACTGCTCCTTTTCTTTTTGCCAGGCATTTTCGTCATGAAGAGCGCAAAGAGTTAGTTTGCCGATCTTTTTACAGGCTCGAAGCAAATCTTTCATTTGACCGACTAAAGCCCAGATGATCAAAGTAGCGAGAAGGGCGATGATACCCGAGATAAGATAGCTTGTTCTTCCGCCAAGAAGGGAAGAAAGAACTCCGGCATAGATTGATCCAATTGGAGCAAGACCGACAAAGACAAAAACATAAAAAGACATGACTCTGCCTCGATAGGCATCTTCAGTGTCAAGCTGGATTTTGCTGTTGATGTTGGTGGAAAACAAGACCATGAAAAGACCAGTACAAGCCATAAAAAAACAAACCATCTCGAAGGAGGAAGATAGACCGAGAAGAATTTGAGAAAGAGAAAAGCCCATGGACATAAATAGGATTTTGCTGAGAGAGGGTTTTCGTGATTTGATAAAAACCACGCTTAAAGCTCCCACTAAGGCACCAATACCCATGCAGGTCATGAGGAAGCTTAAACCAACTGCATCCAGTGAAAAATCAGTTTTGACCAATACGGGGTTGAGCACTGAAAAATTAAGTGCAAAAATGCCCAATACCATAAACAGAAAAAAAATATAGCTCATGGCTTTGTTTTGGAGCACATAGCGAATTCCATTTTTCATGTCGGTGATCAGCATTTTAAGCTGGATTTTTTCTTTTACTTTGATTTGAAAGGGAGTATCAATTCGAATCAATTGATAGATCACTGCAATATAGCTCAGGCCATTGATAAGAAAACATGCTGCCAATCCAAGATTGGCAATCAATATGCCTCCGATACTGGGACCAATGATTCTTGCCAGATTGAAAATGCTGGAGTTGATCCCGATCGCATTGTTGAGATCTTCTCTTCCAACCAACTCGATCATATAGGCTTGTCTGGCGGGCATATCGATACTGTTCATCAAGCCAAAGAGAAGGGCTATGACCAACACATGCCAATAGAGCACCCACTGGAAAAAAACCAGCAGACTTAAGAATATCGCTAAACAAAAGTAACTGCTTTGGGTAATTAACAAAATACGTTTTTTAGGAAATCGATCGATAAGGGAGCCTGCAAAAAAAGTGAAGAGCATTTGGGGAAGGGTTTGGGCTGCCACAATGGTGCCCAACAGGATGGGAGAGGAGGTGATTTCGAGCACCAGCCAGGGTTGAGCAATGTTTTGCACCCAGGTGCCAATCAGGGATATGCTTTGCCCTGCAGTAAAACGTTTGAAATTGGCATGTCTGAGCGAGGAAAATGATTCCTTGAGTTGAATTAAGGCTAATCTTCTTTTCATTTCGGATATAAGTATAAACTATGGTGCTCTTAAAACAAAAAAATAGTAAAATACTACGAAACAAAGCATAATAAGTTAGAACTTATTTTTTGAATCGTGGTTAGCTTGTTTAAATATTTAAAGCATCAGCTAAACGAAAGGAAAAAAGATGAAGAAATGGACAGCTCTTTGCTTAAGTTTGGT
This sequence comes from Caldisericia bacterium, assembly GCA_035363255.1. Classification (GTDB taxonomy): domain Bacteria; phylum Caldisericota; class Caldisericia; order UBA6126; family UBA6126; genus T3SED10-260. The sequence continues at coordinate 28,934 of DAOSES010000009.1, forward strand.
GATTTTAGCAGCTCTCGCTTCCTGTAAGAAAAGTGATACTGCTGGCTCTCTTGAGCGTCTGTATCGTGGAAAGTTTGAGGCTTTTGATACTTCCCTGATTCAAAAAGTCAGCATGAAAGATCTTGCTGCAGAGACCGATGCCTATCTTGGTTCTTTTATCGAAACGGAAGGAAAAATCATATCCCTATGTTCGGTGGGTTGTTTTTTTTATATCCAGGACGAAGACAGCAACCGTTTCTATGTCAATCTTGCCCCCAAAGATTTTGATGTTCCCCAGGCTGCTATGGGCAAGAGAGTTCGCGTGATGGGAATCTTTGAAAAAAAGGCCACCACTCTTAGTATTGTTGCATATGAGGTAGAATTTCTCGACGTTAATCCATAAAGGAGAAATCTCATGAGGCTTTTCCAGATTTCCTTCAAGTATTTGTTACGATCCCGGAATCGTGTATTTCTTACTATCGGGGCTATTGCCTTAGCGATGATGCTTTTTATCAATCTAATGGGTCTTAAAGATGGTTACACCCGTTCGATACTCAGAAGTGTAAACCAGCTGGGAGCTCAACTTCTTGCCATACCTAAGGGATGCCCCTATGAGGCTACGGCCCTGATTTTGTATGGAGGCATTCTCCCCAGCAATCTTCCTGAAACCATGCTGGAAGATTTTGCCGTTATGGACAATGTGGAGCGATATTATGGGCTTTTGATGGGTATGCTTCCCAGCCCTGGAAAGCATCAGTCAAACGATATCATTTACGGCGTGACAGACTCCATTTTTTTCATGAAGCCCGACTGGAACATCAATCAACCGCTCTTTGGGGTTGAAGAGGGTGTTGTGCTTGGTTTTCACAAAGCTAAAGCGCGAGAACTCAAGGAAGGGGATTTTATTCCCGTGGGCTCCAAGGGAAATCAGTATAAAGTCTTGCGTATTCTTCCAGAGCTTGGAACAGAAGATGACAGCGTTATCTACATGCCTCTTCACAAAGCTCAGGAAGAGCTTGATGTTGGAAAAATCCTTACTGGAGTTGCTGTAACCCTTAAGGACGTACGTCTTATCAATGAAAGTACCGCTCTTATTGAAAAACTCCCTGATGTTCAGGTGATCACTATGACTCAGGTTCTTGACTCAGTGATGAGTTTTCTTAATATGATTCAAGCCTTTATGTTTGGTATATTGGTTATTACTCTTTTTGCCAGTGCTCTACAATTGCTCAATACCCTTTATATGTCTTTTTTGGAACAACTTAAGGAGCTTGGAATCATGAAGGCTATTGGTGCAAGCAATACCCATTTGGCTCTTCTAGTGGTTTTTCAATCCCTGAGCATGGCTCTTGCAGGGAATCTTCTGGCGATCCTACTGAGCTATACACTTAAACCCTGGGTACAAAAATTGATGATATCCTTTATTCCAAGTGCACCTTCTGGATCATTACTTTATTTCACCCCTCAGACCCTTTTGCTGAGTTTTATTTTTGTGCTTGGTCTTGGTTTTATTGCAGCGATGTACCCTATGTTTAGGACTGCAAAGTTATCACCTCTAGTGGTAATGAACATGGAGGAGCGATCATGAACATTGGAAAGCTTGCGTTTAAGAACCTTTGGATCCGAAGCAGTAGAACATTGTTAACTATTTTCGGTATCAGTATTGTGATAGCCATTTTTTTTAGTTTGTTTTCTTTTGGAAAAGGCTACGAAAAGGCTTTGGAAGGTGAGTTTTCAAGCCTTGGAATTCATATTCTTGCGGTTCCGAAAGGTTGTCCATATGAAGCTACTTCTCTTCTTCTTCATGGAGGAGAAATTGAAAGCTCTCTCAGCTTCAACAAACTAGATGAAGTGAGAAGCCATAAAGAGGTTCGTATGGCATCCCCAATGTATACTGGTCCAAGCAAAGTGAATCCTGATCAATCTCCCGGTGACTATGAAACTGCATTGTATGGCATAGAAAACGACTTATTCTCTTTGAAACCCTTTTGGAAAATAGCTCAAGGGAGTGTATTCAGCAATAACAACGCAGAAGAAGTTATTCTTGGTTCTCAGACTGCTGAGACCTTAAAAGCAACTTTGGGGCAGAAAATTAGCTTCACCATTTCTGTTGGAGATGAAATAAAAAAATATAGTGCTCCCTTGATAGGCATTCTTGGGCAAAGTGGCACCTCTGACGACAATTTTATTTTTATTCCTTTTGGATGGATAAAAAACCTTTTAGGAGAAGATCAAGTAATCAAAGCAGTAGCTATTCAAACAGTGGAAGACTCCTCAATAGCCTCTGTATCAGAAGATTTGTCTCAACTCACTGATGTGCAAACTGTAACTTATCGTCAAGCACAATATACCCTCCAGCAACTTCTAGCAACAACACGTCAGTTGTTGAACCTAGCTCTGCTATTTACCTTGCTTTTAGGTTTGATTGGACTAATCAATACTATGTTCATGAGCATTGAGGAAAGAAAGAAAGAGATTGGAATGTTAAAGGCTTTAGGAGCAACTAATTTTCATCTGGTAAAACTTATACTTCTCGAAACCACCATTATTGTTTTTATAGCTTCTATCATTGGCATTGTGTGGTCCCTGGCTTTTTCCTCACTCATTGAATCTGCTATCCGAGCCCTGGTTGAAAGTGCTCCTCCTGGAAAGCTATCTATTTTTAACCTACCTGTGGCAGGGATGACAGTTTTTATTGCAGTGTTGGTTGGAGGAATCAGCGCTCTTTTGCCTTCTATGTCTTTGTTAAACATATCACCCCTGGAGGTAATAAGAAATGAATAGCATTGTTAATTCAAGCAAATCACCAGAAATAAGAATTCAAAATGTTAGCAAAATATATGAACGAGGCACTGAAGAGGTCTATGCTGTCGATAATGTTAGCTTGACAATCGATCCTGGGTCGTTTGTTTGCCTTGTCGGCGCTTCAGGCTCTGGAAAATCTACTCTACTTCATATGATTGGCTGTCTTGATCAACCAAGTAAAGGCAAATTGTTTTTAAACGAGTTCCAAATCCCCCGATCCGAAGCAAAAAGGATTGCTATTCGTCGTAATAATTTTGGCTTTATCTTTCAGCAATTCCTCTTGATTCCTACCTTAAACGTGGAAGAAAACATACTACTACCGCTTACTTTCTCTGGAAGGATTCCCCGAAAAGGAGCTATGCAAGACATTCTTAAACTTGTTAGCTTGGAACATCGCCGGAGGCATCGCCCATCTCAATTGTCTGGAGGAGAAATGCAACGAGTAGCTATTGCCAGAGCATTGATGAACGACCCTTTGATATTGATTGCAGATGAACCCACTGGTAATCTGGACAGTAAGAACTCGCAACAGGTTTTTGAGCTTTTTCAAGAGCTAAACACCATCACTGGAATGACCATTATCTGTGCAACACATAATCTTGAGCTTGCCAGCATGGCTTCTCGCGTTTTACGCCTTAAGGATGGTGTGTTGGAAGGAAACTAAGCAGGGAAGCTTAGCTTTTTAATTTTTGGGAAAGATCTTTGATGAGTTTTTGGCTATCTTTGTCAAGTTTGTTGAAGGCGGGTATCCTGGTTTTGACGGTAACGATCAATTGACCTTTTCGCTTGTTTTGTTGATCCCCGGGCATCCCTTTTCCTTTAAGCACAAAGGTGCTTCCTGATTCTGTACCAGGATTTATTTTCAGGGTTTCATCTCCATAAAGAGTTGGAATAATGAGGCTGGTGCCCATTACGGCTTCGGGAAAGCTGATGCTTGCAGTATAGTAAAGGTCGATACCCTTTCGTTCAAAGAGAGGGTGGGCTTTGAGACGTATTCGAAGGATGAGATCGCCGGTGCTTCCCCCTTGATAACCAGCATTGCCAAAACCACGATAACGGATTCTGACATCATCACTCATACCTTCGGGGATATCGAGGTCGATCCGTTTGCTGTTTTTCTTTCTGCCTGAGCCCTTGCAAGCTTCACATGGGTTTTCGATGATATGTCCCCTTCCCTGACATTTGGGACAGGTGGCTACAGAGCGAAAAGCTCCAAGGATGGTATTTTGAACGCTACTTACCTGGCCGCTACCATTGCATTGGGGGCAGGTTTTGGGTGAACTACCTTTTTGAGCACCACTTCCAGAACACTCTGAGCAACTTTCAAATCGATCGAGTTGGACGGATATCTTTTTTCCGCTAATGGCTTCTTCGAGAGTGATGCTGGTTTCAAAATATATATCATTGCCTTTACGAGATTCTGGTGAGTTTGGATGGGAACCCGCGGAAGCAGAACCCCCAAAAAAATTGCCCAGCAAGTCTTCGAAGAAGGAGGAATTTTGGGTACCCGTAAAGAAATCAGAGAATCCCCCTCCCTGAGAATATGAGCCAGGATAGGAACCGGTAAATTGATCAGCATTAAGTCCTGCTTCACCAAATTGATCGTATTTTCCACGTTTGTCGGGATCGCTTAAGGTGTTGTAGGCTTCATTGATTTCTGCCATTTTGGTGGTAGCGGAGGGGTCTTTGTTGACGTCGGGGTGGTATTGCATTACCAACTTACGGTAGGCTTGCTGAACTTCTTGCTGGGATGCCTTGCGATCAACTCCAAGTATTTCGTAAAAATCTCTATTAGCCAGTTTAGTGCTCCTTAGTATGTGGTTTTAGCTTTTTCACGAGAAATAAGCATACTAGTTTCTCGAAAAAAGGCAACGGAGGTTTATACCTCCGTTGCCTTGCCTTCTTGAACGTTGTCGTTTTCTGAATTGGAGGTATCAGCACCCGATTCAGTGCTGGCACCAGGAGTTTGTTCGGCTTGCTTGTAGGCTTCCTCGCCGATTTTGCTAACGCTTTGGGATACTTCTTCCATGAGCTTTTCAAGCTCTTCGGTTTGGTTTTCTTTCAGAGCGTTTTCGAGAGCGCTTATTTTGTTTTCAGCGTCTTCAATAAGAGGAGCTGGAACTTTTTCTTTGAAATCGTTGATCGTTTTTTTGGCAGTGTGAACCAAAGTATCGGCGCGATTTCGAGTTTCAATCTGTTCGATACGCTTTTTGTCTTCTTCACTGAATTTTTCAGCTTCTGCTTTCATGCGCTCAATTTCGTCTTTATCGAGTTTGTTGGCATTGGAGATGGTGATGTGTTGTTCTTTGGAGGTGGCTTTATCTTTAGCACTCACATTGACGATACCATTGGCATCAATAGCATAAGTGACTTCAATTTGGGGTATGCCTCGGGGAGAGGGAGGAATGCCATCCAATATGAATTTACCCAGGGAATTGTTGTCGGTCGCGAGAGCTCGTTCGCCTTGAAGCACATGAATTTCAACGCTGGTCTGACCGTCTGCGGCAGTAGTGAAGGTTTGGGTTTTGGAGGTGGGAACAGCGGTGTTTCGGTCGATCATGCGGGTAAAGACTCCCCCCATGGTTTCGATTCCGAGGCTCAGAGGGGTGACATCGACCAATACAACATTTTTCACATCCCCAGCGATGATTCCACCCTGCACAGCAGCACCCATGGCAACACATTCCATAGGATCCACCCCACGCTCAGGTTTTTTGTTCATATAATCTTCGATGGTTTTTTGAACGATGGGCATACGAGTAGGACCACCCACCAGAATAACTTTGTCTATCTGGGAAGGAGTGAGTTGGGCGTCTTTGAGTGCTTGCTCCATGGGGGGTTTCATGCGATCAACTGTGGATTTGATGAGGGATTCCAACTTGGCGCGGCTGAGTCGAAGGTTGAGATGAAGAGGAGTGCCACTTGCATCCGCAGTGATAAAGGGAAGGCTGATCTCAGTTTCAAGGACAGTGCTGAGTTCGATTTTTGCTTTTTCAACAGCTTCTTTGAGTCGATAATGAACATTGCTGTCTTTGTTGAGGTCGATTTGATGCTCTTTTTTAAATTCTTCACAAACGTAATCATAGACAATGCGATCCATATCAGTTCCACCCAATTTGGTGTCTCCTGAAGTGGAGGCAACCTCAAAGACTCCACCACCAAAATCCATGATGGTAACGTCCAGGGTGCCACCACCAAAATCCACTACCATTACCTTAAGGTTTTGATCTGCCTTGTCGAGTCCAAATGCAAAAGCAGCAGCGGTGGGCTCATTGACCAGACGGATGACGTCCAGGCCTGCAATAGCTCCAGCGTCTTTAGTAGCCTGGCGTTGGTCATCGTTGAAATAAGCTGGCACCGTAATAACAGCTTTTTCGACGGGCTCCCCGAGGTAGGCTTCGGCGTCTTTTTTAATCTTTTGAAGGATGTAGGCTGAAATTTGTTGTGGAGTGTAGTCTTTGCCATAAACAGTGACTTTTTCTTTGGTCCCCATTTTACGTTTGATAGCAGAAATGGTGCCGGCTGAGTTGAGTGATGATTGTCTTCGGGCTGGCTCTCCAACGAGCATTTGACCATCTTTGGTAAAAGCGACATAGGATGGGGTGGTCTTCCCTCCTACGCTGGTTCCTTCTGCGGCTGGGATGATAGTGGGTTTGCCCCCAATCATAACTGCAGCAGCTGAATTTGATGTTCCTAAATCAATTCCAATAATTTTTGGCATGATTTCCTCCTCTTATGTTTAAAAAAAATCTTTTTTTCATTTTTATACTTATTCCCTAATTTTCACTTTTATGTTGATTGACAATCACCAAGGGGTGACGAATCCAACGATCTCCACAGCGATAGCCATCTCGCAACACTTCGACGATGCGGTTTTCTTCGAGTTCGGGCATAAAAAACACTCCTCCCAATTCGTGGTCGTGGGGATTGAACAAGGCTCCAACGGGAGATATCTTTTCGATTTGGAGGCTTTGCATGGCTTTATCCATTTCTTTGCTGATCATTTCCATGCCTTCCAGTATAGTTTCGATGGATTTGCTCTTTTGAGCTGCAAGACTCAGGCGCTTGAAGTGGTCAGAAAGCTCCATGAGAGATTTTGCAACATCGGCGGTAAGACAGGCTTTTGCGTTGATTTGCTCTCGTTGTTGGATGAGTTTGATTTGATCGACTTCTTTGCATAGATAAGCTTGAGCCTCTTTGGCTTCAAGTGCTGCAAGAGTATAGGTCCATAGTAGGTTGCTTAAATTTTGAATAAATACCGTATCTTTAAAACTTTCCTGCTTTTTTTCATCCATGCGTTGTTTCCTTCTTTTTAATAAAAACATCCTACCTATTTTTTCCCAAAATTAATTTTTTTTTTGATTTTTGTTAAAATTCATGTACATCATTCACTGAAATAATATAGGTGCAATATAGATGGGAGAAAAATAATGATTGTTTTAGTATTGAATTGCGGTAGTTCTTCGATCAAATTCAAGCTATATGAGATGAACAATGAAACCGAGTTAGCCTCTGGAATTGTTGAAAAAATTGGCTCAGAAGATGCTATCTTTAAATACAAAAACTTTCGGGATCCAGACTACAAAGAAATCATGCCTATCGCAAGTCATGGCCTTGGCCTGCAATACATTGTATCTCGTTTAATTGATCCTCAGCATGGAGTCATCAAAAATGAAAATGAGATTGCTGCTGTAGGGCATCGGGTGGTGCACGGTGGAGAACGCTTCAAATCTTCCATAATCATCACTCCTGAAGTCATCCAGGAAATTGAAAAGTGCATTCCCCTTGCCCCCCTTCATAATCCACCCAATCTCACGGGTATCAAGGAATGCATGAAGCTCATGAAGAAAGCACCCCAAATTGCTGTTTTTGATACTGCCTTCCACCAAACCATACCCAATTATGCCTTCCTTTATCCCTTGCCCTACTCTTTATACCGAGACGATCGCGTTCGTCGCTATGGCTTTCATGGTACTTCCCATCGTTTTATCTCTGCTGAATGTGCCAAAATGCTTCAAAAACCACTCGAAAAATGCAAAATCATCACCTGTCATCTTGGCAATGGAAGCTCCATTGCAGCAGTTGATCAAGGCAAATCCGTGGATACCACCATGGGCTATACCCCGCTTGAAGGTATCATGATGGGCACCCGAAGCGGAACGATAGATCCTGCTATTGTTCTTTTTTTGATGAGAGAAAAAAAACTGAGCGTTGACCAAGTGGACGACTTGCTAAATAAAAAATCTGGTTTTCTTGGTATTAGTGAACTTTCCAACGATTTGCGTGATGTTACCATAGCTGCCAAAGAACACCATGAACTATCTCTTCTCTCTTTGGAAGTATGCTCTTATCAACTCAAAAAATATGTTGGTTCGTATATGGCTGCCATGAATGGAGCTGATGCCATCGTTTTTTCCGGGGGTGTAGGCGAAAATACCAAAGAAATCAGAGAACTTTCCATGTCTCATATGGAAAGCCTTGGCATTCACCTCGACAAGCATCGCAACCTGACTGATATGAAAAAAACTCGAATGATCTCTACCGACGATTCTCCGGTAAAAGTTTTTGTGATTTTTACTGACGAAGAAATCATGATTGCTCGGGACACCAAAACTCTTATTGAGCATTGATGAATGGATCGAGCATCCCTTCGTCATCTGTGTGATTTATGTGCGCTTGAATTGAATCAGGAAGAAGAAGAAAGCTTGTTGGGGGATCTTCTGCGCATAGCCCATGAGTTTGAGGTCTTATCCGAACTTCCTCCTATTCAGGATTCTGAAAATACTCAGCGAGTTTTTTTTCGAGATGATCATCCCCAGGAGCTTTCTGAGGAAGATCGGCAAATCCTGATCAAGAATTTTCCAATACAAAGTGAATCATATTTGCTGATGCCTGCTTTGGATGAAACGGATGCTTCAAGTGATACTTGAATCTTACCAAACCCACGAAGACCAGCTTCACCGACAAAACTGTAAATTGAATGCTTTTATATCACGGACTTCCCTTTCTGAGAGCTCTCTTTACCCAAGCTATTTATCCACCACAAACCCTTCTCTACCTCTTTACGGGATTTCTGTGGGAGTTAAAGACAATATAGCGGTCAAGGGTTTTCCTTTAAGCAATGGATCCAGGATCATGAAAGACTTCGTTTGTCCTTATGATGCTTTTGTGATTCAAAAACTTCGCTCTGCAGGCGCCTGGATCATGGGCAAAACCAATATGGATGAATTTGCCATGGGTTCCTCTAATGAGTTTTCTGCTTTTGGTCCTGCGATAAACCCCCATCATCCCTCTTATGTTCCTGGGGGATCTTCTGGAGGATCTGCAGTGGCAGTTGCAAGTGGTATGTGTTCCATGGCTCTGGGTAGCGACACCGGAGGTTCGATCCGTCAACCTGCCTCTTTTTGTGGTGTAGTGGGTATTCGACCCAGCTATGGACTGGTTTCTCGTTATGGTTTGTCTGCTTTTTGTTCCAGTCTTGATCAGATAGGCCCTCTTGCCAAGGATGTGGATTCCGCCTTCAAACTCTTGTCAATCATTGCTGGGCATGATCCTCGGGACAACTCCAGTTTTCACCTTGAATATGAGCAACTCCCTGAAAATAGTAACGTCACCACCTTCGGCATCATCAAAGAACTGGATCAAATCCCTATGAAGGATGATGTTCGAAATGCATATGAATTCTTAAAACAGCAACTTAGCAAAGAGTTTCAACTCAAAGAATTGTCACTTTCTCACTTCAAATATGCTCTGCCTGCTTATCATGTTATCTGTGATGCTGAAGCTTCTTCCAATTTAGCTCGATATGCAGGAACTCACCTGGGTGATCGAGTGAATAGTACCCACTACCAATCTATGCTCAAACAAAGTCGAAGTCTTTTACTCGGTACGGAAGTAAAGCGTCGTATCATTCTGGGGGCTTATTTTCTCAGCTCTCAGGGTGGACAGGATTTTTATCATCATGCTATCAATGCCCAAAAACATATACGAATTGAGATGGAAAGAATTTTTGAAAAAGTCTCTTTTGTCCTAAGTCCCACTACTCCTGACACTGCTTTTCGATTTGGAGGCAAAAAAGATCCTGTTGCCATGTATTATTCAGATATCTGCACTATACCCTCTTCACTTGCTGGTTTGCCTTCCATTAGTATTCCTTTTGGAAAGAGCAGAGAAGGCTTGCCCCTTGGTATGCAAATTATTGGAGCAAGATTTTCCGAAAAAACCCTGCATCGGCTTGCAAAAAAGATAGAGGAGCTTAGCCTTGTTTAAGCTTTGTGTGGGTCTTGAAATTCATATGCAACTCTTATGCCAGAGTAAACTTTTTTGTTCTTGCTCTGCTTCTTTTTCATCAGCTCCAAATCGTCATATTTGCCCCATATGTTTGGCCTACCCAGGAGCTATGCCTTCTCTCAATCATCAAGCAGTGGTGTTAGCAGTTAGGATGGGTTCTGCGTTGAGAGCTCAGATATGTAATACCTCAGCTTTTGACCGAAAGTGTTATTTTTATCCTGATATGCCCAAAGCTTATCAAATAACACAATATCGTCACCCTTTAATCCAAGGGGGCTACCTCGATCTGGATCATACTCGGATTCGCATCAGAGAAGCCCATTTGGAAGAAGATAGTGCCAGAACAATTCATTATCCTGACAAAGGAGAGATCGGTCTTGATTTTAACCGTGCAGGACTTGCTCTTTTGGAAATTGTAACTGAAGCTGATTTTTGCGATGCTTCTCAAGCGAGTGACTTTCTAAAAAAACTTCATAGAATGGCAATAGATTTAGGAGTCAGCAAGGGAAAAATGGAAGAAGGTTCCTTTCGTTTCGATGTCAACATATCCATAATCCCTTTGACAGGCAAGACCCAGGGACGTGTTGAAATAAAAAACTTGAACTCCTTCCGCTTACTTGAAAAAGCAATAAATTATGAGAAAATCCGTCAGATGGAACTCATCGAAAATGGTGGCATGGTTGCAAGCGAAACTCGAAGTTTTGATGCCAGCTTAGGCATCACTGTTCCTTTGCGAAAAAAAGACAGTATCAATGACTATCGCTTCCTGCCCGAACCCGATTTGGGCACATTGCACATCAGCAACGATGAAATTGAGGCCTATTCCAGGAATGAAGCTCTGAAAGATTCATGTCTTGAGCAGAGCTCAAACATAATTTGATATGAAAAGGGGTGCATGAGATGGGTAGAACTTTTGATCAATTCAAAACGCCATATTATGATGCGGTATTTAATTACATACATAAAGGCCGTACAGCCTTTCATATGCCGGGTCATGCCAGAGGAAGAATTGCTCCAAAGGAAATGATTGAACTTTTAGGTGAAAAAGTTTTTCAGGCAGATTTGACTGAGGTGGAGGGTCTGGACTATCTCCACAAACCCGAAGGAGTAGTCAAGGAAGCTCAAGAGCTCGCAGCAGACGCCTTTGGAGCTGATCATTCTTTTTTCCTGGTCAATGGAAGCACTGTGGGGGTGGTTGCTATGATCCTTGCAGCTGTGAAGCCAGGCGAAAAGCTGATAGTCCAACGAAACTCCCATCGCTCGGTGATAGCTGGCCTTACCCTGGGAAATGTTGAGCCAGTCTTTATTCAAACTCGCTTTCATCCTGAGATGGGTATGATGACGGGCATCACTCCCGAAGATCTTAAAGAATGCATCGAGAAAAATCCTGATGTTGTTGCCGTTTTAATGACTTCCCCCAATTATTTCGGGATGGCTGAAAATACGCAGGAATTGATTCGTATTGCCCGAGAAAACAACCTCACAGTGTTGGTGGACGAATCTCATGGAGTTCATATCCACTTTCACCCTCAACTTCCTACTTCTGCTGTGGATCTTGGAGCTGATATGGTTACTCAGAGTGTGCACAAAACTCTTCCAAGCCTCACCCAGACTTCCATCCTGCATTTGAATGGAGATCGTATCCCTCGCAGGCGAGTTCAAACTCTCTTGGCTTATCTTCAAACTTCTTCACCCAGCTACTTGTTTATGGCTTCGCTTGATGTAGTTCGCAAACAAATGGCTTTGCAAGGCAAAGAACTCATAGACAAAGCTATTCTCACAGCTGACGAAGCACGAAGTGAAATTAAAAAATTTCGGCATATTTATTCTTTTCGCGATGAAGTCATCGGTAATTATGGTATATGCGATTTTGATCCCACAAAACTCACCATATGCGTAAAAAATACTGGATACACTGGTTTTGAGCTTGAAAAACTTCTCAATCAGGATCATAACATCGAAATTGAGTTGGCCGATTTGTCCAACATTCTGTGTTTTATCACTGCAGGAAATACTCAAAATGATATTGCTCATCTCATGGAAGCACTAAGTTATTACGACCAACACACCATTCCTGTACAATCCAGAGACATCACCAAGCTTCCACGGATCCCCAACCTCATTTTGACTCCCACCGAAACCTTTGCTCTCGAACCTGTTTTGATGGATTTTGAGGTGTCGGATGGTCAGATAGCTTTCGAAGTTATTGCTCCTTATCCTCCTGGCATTCCCTATACCTGTCCTGGCGAGATTATCACCCAGGAAGTGATCGATTTGGTTACCGAACTTCGTTCCATTGGATCAGTGGTGCAAGGAGTAAGTATTGACAATAAAGTTAAAGTTGTTAAATACTAAAGGGATGAAAAAGGAGAGTATATGATTAGCGATGATTTATTTAACAAGATAATCCAGCTCGAAAAACAGTCAGAAGAATTGATACAGAGCGCAAAAGAGCAGGCTCAAACTCTCGAAACCCAAACTCGAAAAGAAATCGACAAGTTGAAACATGAAGCTGAAGCTGAGTTTCAGCGTTTTACCAAACAAAAACATGATGAGCTTGTCAACGAACAAAAAAATCTTGAAAGTCGTTATCAGCAAATGTATGAGGATATCTCTCAAAAGATTCTGAAAAAGCGTGACACCCACCTTCAAGACATCTTGAATCAATTCAAAAAAGAAATGACCCACGCTTGAGATGGCTATCGAAAAGCTTGTCAAGCTCCAGTTTGTTGTCAACAATAGCGATCTTCAGCTCTTTAGGAATGAGCTGTTTCATCAGGGCTTGATACATCTACGAAACATCAGCTCAAAGCTTGGTACTCTCAAGTCCAAGCCAGAGGAAGAGCAAGCTCTTCGAAGCAGACTCAACAAAGTTCAATATTTGCTTGAGATCATTGACCGCTATACTCCCCAAAAGAGTTCCTTTATTGACAATTTTATTCCCAAGAAGCCCATCATTGAAGCCGATTTTTTAACCCAAAGTGATCACGAAAGCTTTTTGGATCAATCTTACCAAGAAAGCAAAAAACAAGAAGACCAGATCAATCAGGACCACGAACGCATTTCATTCATTGAAATCCAGCTTAAGGAGCTTTATCCCTACCAAAACTATTTGTTTCATTTTGAGGACTTAAGTCGAAGTCAGTATCTTCGATTGCTTTTTATTGCTCCCCGAAGCCTTCAACGACAAGATTTACTCAAGCTATATCCAGCCTTATTCAAATTGGCGGTGGTGGAAGAGGTTCCAGTTTCCGACAAAGAAATGTCCTTTGTTCTTGTTTTTCCCTCTTCATCAGCCGATGAAGTCAAGATGCTTTTAAAACGAAGCGAGCTTCAAACTTTATCAATCGATCATCTTACAGGCACCCCTGCTCAAATTATTAAAGACCTTGAATCCGAGAAAATTCTACTTCAGGAAAAGATTGAAAAATCTCGCTTAGTTTTGTCTGGGTTATTTGCTGAAAGTGCTCGCTTGTTTCTCCTGAAAGACATTTACGAGAGCCAATTACTCAAGCTCCGAGGAGAGCAATTTTTTACCACTTCTCGCCATGTTTCCGTTGTTGAGGGCTTTATTCCAAATAAAGACCTTCCAAGGATACAATCCTGGCTTCGTCAAAGCTTTCCCCAGATCTATGTTGCAGAGCATCCTGCAGACGAGACAGCTCCCATCAAATTCAACAACAAAGTCTTTTTTGCTCCATTTGAATTTTTACTTCGTATGTTTGGGCTTCCTCGATATGGGATGATTGATCCCACCCCGGTAGTTAGCGTTCTCTTCCTGATTTTGTTTGGGATAGCCTTTGGCGATGTTATCTACGGTTTGATTTTATTTGCTATTTGCCAAAGCTTGTCCAAAAAATACTCTCACGACCTCGGCACAGTAAGGTTTTTACGCATGTTCAAATATGCAGGAGTATCCTCCGCTTTTTTTGGCATACTCACCACCTCCTGGGCTGGAGACCTTATCTCCAGTTATACCCCAAAAAGCAGTCTGATTCATCGCATTCATTCTTCTCTTGGGCTTATTAATAGCTCTGAGCAGGTCATGACTCTGATGGTAGCCATCATCTATTTGGGAGTCTTTTCCCAAATGCTTGGTGTAGCTATGTCCATGCTCCAAAATATCAAAGAAAAAAAATGGATTCAAGCCATTTTTGACCAACTTTCATGGCTATTGTTCATGCCTGCCATTACCTTAGTCGTTGGGCAATTCCTTGTCCCAAATTATTATCCTGCAGGTATGGTTTTTTGGGCTGGACGGGTAGTGTATCTTGCTGTTGTTATGATATTTATTGGAGGCTTTATTAAAACCCGTAACCCTGTGGCTGGAGTTTTTAGTGGAGCTCTCAATTTTTACGGAATTCTAAGCACCTACGGCGTTTCTGCCTTGATGGCTGATGTCCTTTCCTATCTTCGTTTATTAGCGCTTGCTGTAGCCACTTCATCGATGGCGATGTCATTCAATCTGGTGTCTTTTCTCTTTAAGGATATTCCCTTCATCGGACCTATTTTAGTGGTAGTGGTCTTGGTATTCAGTAATTTGTTGAATTTATTGCTTAGCGTGTTAGGTTCTTTTGTTCACCCCGTTAGATTGTTGTTTTATGAAGTGTTTAGCCGTTTTTATCAAGAGGGTGGAACAGAATTTGTTGCATATGGATTACGATTCAGAAATGTTTTTGTTAAACAAAGGGAGGCATAACGAATATGACTTTTGCTCAATTTTTGGCTGATTTCCTCAACACTGGTCTTCATTGGACAATTATCGGACTCTTTTCCTGCATGACTCTTGGTGGAATTGGTTCTGCCATAGGACTAAACATCGCAGGTACACAAGCTGCAGGTGCCTTATCTGAAAAACCCGAACTTTTTGGTCGACTTTTTGTTTTGGTGGCTCTTCCCGCCACGCAAGGTCTCTATGGTTTTGTATTAGCTTTTTTAGGTATGCAACTCACCGGTTTTAGCGAAGGCGCTGCCATCAGTCTTGGTCGTGGTATTGCCCTCTGTGGTAGCTTCATCCTCATTGGACTGGTGCTTCTATATTCTGCTATCTATCAAGGTCGAGCCTCTGCTGGTGCTATCAATCTTACTGTTAAACAACCTGAAAAATCTGGAGGAGCATTGCTTCTTCCTGCCTTGGTTGAAACCTACGCCTTGCTCGCTTTTGTTGCTGGCTTCCTTTTGTTAACCTTTATTCAAAAAAGCGCATTCTAAAATGGATCTAAGCAAACTCTCCGATGTGGTTAGCAAAGAAGCTAAAGCGGAAGCAGATCAGATCATTCAAACAGCTCGAACTCAATCTGAAGCTCTGCTCAATCGCGAAAAACAGCTTATTGAACAAAAAAGCAAAGAGCGCATCGAAGAAGAAAACAACCAATACACTTCTCGCCTCAACTACCTCCGCTTCAATTTTGAATCTGATTTTAAAAAACGCGTTTTGCACCTTAAACACAGTATCATGGAAGATCTTGAAGAAAAGTTATATCAATGCGCTGTTGAAGTCATCAAAACTAAAAGCTTGGTTTACCTGGGCTCGGTATTATCCAAAAGCCCTGTTCAGCAAGCTACTCTTTTTGTAAGTCCGGAACTTGAAAACATCATATCTCTTGAGGTGCTTAAGACCTACAACACAGCTTCCGGATCCTCATTCATCTGGGGAGGAGTCGATACCGGACTTCCTTTGGGATTAGCTATAGAACACGGCTTGGTTAGATATATTTTCCCTTTGAGCGAAAGCATTCAACAATTTATCCAAGACCATGCCAATGAGATTAATGACAAATTTTACAGTTGAGTTGAAAGATGAATAAGCTCTTACTACATCATAAGTCGAGTGAAAGCTATGGCTATTTGTCTGGTTTGTTCAAAGCCAGAGAAGGTCTTTTTCTCAACGCTGGCGATGGGTTGATGATGCGTCAAACCCAAAACATGGAAGACTTCCTTGCTTTTCTTTCAAGCAAACGATACCATCGGGCTGTTTCTCTGGCTGGAGACCCAAAAGCTTTTGAAAATGGCCTTTGGGAAGTCTATTTTGATGAACTGAAAATGGCAATGAAGCACATGGATGAGCCGTTTCTAACTACATATCTCACTCATTTCCATAGTATTATCTTTTCTCAGGAAGAAATCGCTTATGATGAAATGGCAGAAAAGCATTTTGATCAACGTTTGCAAGATTGGGTAAGTCTTTCTGCTTCTGGGAGTGACTTTACCAAAAAACTATCCGCATATGCCATCGATCGCTTCAACATTACTGAAGCTTTTCGATCTCAGATTCACCAAAGCGAAGAATATCCATTTTATGCTGGGGGTCATTTCCAACAAGAAGAATTAAACCTTCTTTTAAAATCTCATTTTCAAGAAATACCCAAAGAACTACTTTTTACTCATTGGCATAAATTTTTTGAAAAAGAAAAAGTATATAAAAAAATCAATTTCGATCTGATTTTGAGGTTCGAGTATTTTTGGTTTGATCTTTTAAAAAAACTCCTGGAAGATCCATTGATGCATCCCTATGGTTTAAGCTACATTTTAGCTTATTTTCTTTTTTTTATGCTTGAAATTGAGAGCATCAAAAGGCACTATCTATGCTTAAAATATGACTTGCCTTCCTATTGGATGAAAGAGAGTTCCGTTTCATGAAAAAAATCAAGGCTTGCGTACTTGGAGAAAGAGATTTCATTCGTATATTTGGAGCTTATTCTTTTGAGGTATTTCCAGTACAGGATGCTCAGTCCTTCAACCAAAAACTTCACGAACTTCTTAAAGAAGCTTTATACGATATTTATATCATCACTGAAACCTATATTGTTCAGCTCAACAAAGAAAACACCTCTCTGGTTCAGGAATTAAAACCAGTTATCTTGTCTATCCCAAGCAATCAAGGTAGTACGAGTACTGCCAGAAACACCCTGAGCGATCTCATTCGAAAAGCAGTTGGAATTGACTTATTGTCCAGCGAGAAAGGAGCAGTATAAATGGCTCACGGAAAAATAGTCAGCATATCGGGTCCTTTAATTATTGCAGAAGACTTGCCCGATGCCAAGATGTACGAAGTTGTGCGCATTGGCGAAGAGAAGTTGTTTGGTGAAATCATCGAAATGCATGGCAAGCAAGTCTTTATTCAATGCTACGAAGAAACTCTGGGCTTACGTCCAGGAGAAGTAGTAAAACTTGAGGGTTTTCCTTTGTCAGTCCAACTTGGTCCTGGCTTGGTAACCTCTATATATGATGGTGTTCAAAGACCTTTAGAACACATTTACGACCAATATGGCGCTTTTATTGCTCGAGGCATCGATGTTGCCCCTCTTCCCTACGAAAAAGAGTGGCATTTTTTTCCTCTCAAGGAAAAGGGTGATTTTGTTACAGGGGGCGATAAGATCGGATATGTGCAGGAAACCCCCTCCCTTAAGCATTATATACTTGTTCCTCATGGCATTTCTGGCACTTTGGTTCAAATTGGCGAATGCGATGCTACTCTGAAAGATACTATAGCTCAAGTTAAGTCAGAAAAAAATATCACTCACGATTTGAGCATGGTTCAGGTCTGGCCGGTTCGCAAAAAACGTCCCGTAAAAAACAAAATTGTACCTGATCGACCCTTTATTACTGGGCAACGAGTAGTTGATATGTTTTTCCCTGTTGCAGAAGGCGGAACTGCTTGTGTTCCTGGTCCTTTTGGAAGCGGAAAAACCGTTATTCAGCACCAACTCGCCAAATGGGCCGATGCAGATATCATTGTCTATGTGGGGTGCGGGGAACGTGGAAATGAAATGACCGATGTTTTAATGGAGTTTCCTCACCTTAAAGACCCTAAAACAGGTCGATCCCTGATGGAACGAACTGTTTTAATAGCTAATACCTCCAATATGCCTGTAGCTGCCCGAGAAGCCTCGGTTTTTTCTGGTATCACCATTGCTGAATACTTCCGTGACATGGGATATAAAGTTGCCTTGATGGCTGACTCTACCTCCCGATGGGCGGAAGCCATGCGTGAAATCTCTGGACGTCTGGAGGAAATGCCAGGTGAAGAAGGTTATCCTGCCTACTTATCATCTCGAATTGCTTCGTTTTACGAGCGTGCAGGAAAAGTGCAGACCCTGGCTGGTGAGTCAGGAAGTCTTAGTGTTATTGGTGCTGTATCCCCTCCAGGCGGAGATCTATCTGAGCCGGTAGTTCAATCCACGCTTCGGGTGGTTAAAGTCTTTTGGTCCCTGGAAGCCTCCCTTGCATATGCAAGGCATTTTCCTGCAATTCATTGGCTCAACAGCTATTCTTTGTATCAACGTCTGGCAGACCAATACTTTGAAAAGGAAGTCAACCATCTTTGGCCTCACGACAGAGAGTTAGCCATGAGTATTCTTCAAAAAGAATCCGAACTTCAAGAAATTGTGCGTTTGGTTGGCACTGATGCTCTATCAGAAAAGGAAAAGCTTGTGATGCTGACAGCTAAGTCAGTGAAAGAGGATTTTCTTCACCAAAACGCTTTTGATGAAGTGGATACCTATACCAGTCCCCTCAAACAATACTATATGCTTCACAATATTATAAGCCTCCATCAACAGGCTGAGTCCTTAATGGATAAAGGTTTAATGGCGAATGAACTCGAAAAGTTTCCTGTCCGAGAAAAAATCGGTCGCGTCAAATATATTCCTGAATCCCGCATTGAAGAATGCAATCTTCAACCTCAGATTGATGAGGTATGCAAGAACTGGGAAGCAGAGCACAAGGAGAATGCAGGATGATCAAAGAGTACAAAACCCTTTGCGATATTGCTGGTCCTATCATCATTGCTGATGGTATTGAAGAATGCAGTTTTGGAGAATTGGTAGAGATAATTCTTCCCGATGGTACGGTCAGAAAAGGCGAAGTTCTTGAGGCGAAATCCAATAGAGCTTTGGTTCAAATGTATGAAGGAACCGAAGACCTTAACATGCGCGATACCCGGATACGATTTACTGGCAAGCCTGTTGAGATTAAACTATCCCCAGACATCATTGGAAGAATTTTCGATGGGTTTGGCGATCCTATCGATCAGGGGGGTCCCATTATTGCTGAATCCACAAAGTCTATTTTAGGAGATCCCATCAATCCCTATGCTCGAGACTACCCCTCTGAGTTTATCCAGACAGGAATCTCTGCTATTGATGGATTAAATACCTTGGTGCGTGGTCAAAAGCTACCCATATTTTCTGGTGCAGGTTTACCCCACAACGATATCGCTCTGCAAATAGCCCGACAAGCTAAGGTTTTAGGAAAGCAAGATCGTTTTGCTGTAGTTTTTGGGGCTATTGGGGTTACCTTTGAAGAATCCAACCAATTTATTGAATCTCTCAGAGAATCTGGAGCTCTTGAGCGTTCGGTGCTTTTTATCAACCTGGCGTCTGATCCGGTTATTGAACGCATCAGTGTTCCTCGTTTTGTTATGACTACTGCTGAATACCTGGCTTTTGAGCTGGATATTCACGTTCTTGTCATTCTGACTGACATCACCAACTACTGTGAAGCTCTACGTGAAGTTGCTGCAGCCCGAAAAGAGATTCCTGGTCGTCGTGGATATCCCGGATACATGTACACCAACCTGGCCACCATTTATGAGCGTTGTGGACGCATTAAGGGTAAAAAAGGTTCTATCACTACCATGCCTATCTTAACGATGCCTGACGATGATAAAACCCACCCAATACCCGATTTGTCGGGCTATATTACTGAAGGGCAGATTTTTGTATCCAGAGCCTTACATGCTAAGGGAGTTTATCCTCCTATCGACGTCCTTCCTTCTTTGTCTCGCTTGAAAGATAAGGGTATCGGAAAAGATAAAACACGTGAAGACCACGCCAATGTGATGAATCAGCTTTTTGCAGCTTATGCTCGAGGTAGAGAAGTACAAGAACTTGCTGTGATTTTAGGCGAATCTGCTTTGACGGAGACCGACAAATTTTATATGAATTTTGCACAATCCTTTGAAAAAAACTATGTTAATCAAGGTTTTTTTGAAGACCGCTCCATCCAGGAAACCATGGAAGTGGGGTGGCGAATGCTTAGTATCTTGCCTAAATCGGAACTTACCCGAGTCAAAGATGAATTCATTGCTCAATACTATGAATCCGCGCAGGGAACTGACAAGTGAAAACCCGTATCAGCCCTACCAGGATGAAACTCCTGGAAACAAAAAAGAGAGCCCATGTCGCCAAACGTGGACACAAGCTACTGAAAGACAAGTTAGAAGCCTTGATACGTGAACTTCTGGTCTTGGTTAAAGCTTTCGATGAACAAGAAAAGATGGTTAGTTCCAAGCTTCCCTACATTTTAGAGCGCTTCCTCGTTTTGCGTGCTTTACATACGGATGAAGAAATGGATCAGATAGTAAATCATTATCCAGTAGAATACCAAATTGATATGACATGGAAAAATGTCATGAATATTGCTCTTCCCTCTTTTGATATTCAAAACACCTCCAATGTTGAAAGTATTCGATTTCAGGGCAAGGGTCTTAGTGCTGCGCTGGATGAAGTGTTATTAGATTTTGATGCTATCTTTTCTGAATTGCTTAAGTTAGCTGAGATCCAATATTCACTTTACGAAATAGCAAAAATGGTGGAAATGACCAAGCGAAGAGTCAATGCGTTGGAGTATATTCTCATTCCTGAATTGGATCATACCATACGTCTTATAAGCAACAAGCTGGACGAAGATGAACGATCTAATGTGGTGCGATTAATGAAGATTAAGAGTATTCTTGCCAAGAAGAAAGCTCAGGCTTAGAGCCATTTTTTCTTTTTAAAATAGACGATCATCGCGGTGGTGATAGCTAAAGCGAGAGCCCATACCAGAGGATATCCGTAGCGAAATTCCAATTCCGGCATGTATTTGAAATTCATGCCATATATACCTGCAATAAAAGCCAGAGGCATAAAAATAGTTCCTATGATTGCTAATACTTTCATTACATCGTTGGTGCGGTTGCTAGTGCTTGAAAGGTAGATATCGAGCATGGTTGTAAGTAACTCGCGAAAGGTCTCCAGGGCTTCGACGATTTGAATGGTATGATCGTAGATATCCTGAAAGTAGAGCTTGGTGGATGCGTGGATTAAAGGGATTTCTATGAAGGTTAGGGCATGGATCAGTTGACGCATGGGCCAAATGGTACGCTTAAGCGAAATAAGACTTTTTTTTAGGTCGCTGATTTCATGGAGGGTTTTTTGGGAGCTATCGCTTAAGAGTCTTTCTTCCAGTGTTTCTACCGTGTTGCTCAGATTCTCAACAATCGAAAAATACTCATCGACGATTTCATCCAATAGGGCATAAGCAAGATAATCCACATCAGATAAGCGCATTCTTGATTCTGGGTTTTGAAGTCTTCTGTAGATATTGGAGAAACTGGGATATTTACTCTCATGAAAAGTAATCAAGACTCTCTCTTTCAGAATAAAAAATAAGGGGCTATTGATGATTTGCTGTTCTTCGTCAAGATACAAAATACGTGAGGTAAAAAAGAGATACTTTTCGTAATTTTCCAATTTACTTCGCTGGTAGGTATTGCTCAGATCTTCGATTACCAGGGGGTGAATCTGAAAAAAGTTACCAATTTGTTGTATTAAACTTGGAGCATTAAGACCGCAGATGTTGATCCAAATCTTTTCGTTTTCACCGGGCAAATGTGCTTCGATTTCTTTCCAGTGGGATAATTGTATGCTTTGAAAATTATGAACGTTATACTTGCATAATACGATGCTTGATTCTATCGGTTTAGCTTCTGGTCCGAGATAAACAGGCAGATCTTCCGGACTCGAACCCTTCTTTTTTTCGTAGTAGGGAGGAGCTTTACAGGAAAGAGTACTTTTTTTCGTATGGGGCTTTTTATGGTTTTTCAGGATTAGACCCCTATTCTATTAAGGGTGGTGGGTTTCTTTGCCAAGTAGGCTCTGACCAAAGCTGAATGCCTCTTTGTTTTTGCCTATTTTTTCTGAGGAAAAAAAATCACCTAAAGCAGAAAAAAAGCTTTCACCTTTTACAACCTGGGTTTTAGCCACGATATAGCCCATCAGAATCATGTTGGTGACTAGTTTGGTATGGAATTGAATGTCTGCATAGGAGGTAAATGGGAGACCAAGAGTAGTGACTTCAGTAAGCTCGGTATATTCTGGAACCATAAAGGTATCAATAATTCTGAGGCTGGAGGGTTTGACTCGGTGTCCATATTTTTTGTAGGAAGCCTGGGTCATGATGGCTGTAATATCGGGATGTAAAACCTCAGGAAAATAGATACTGCGATCAGCAATGACCACTTCACTTTTAGTTGCTCCACCACGAGCTTCGGCGCCATACACCTGACTCTGAAGAGCGTTCATACCGTCCAAAAGGGCAGCTTTTGCTAATATACGAGCAGCAGTAATTAATCCCTGACCACCCGATCCTGTTAAGCGTATCTCTGTTCTCATGGCTTGCATATCTCCTTGAGCTTTAGCTCCTTTTTTTGGATGTAGGACATGCGGTCTTCTTCTACAAATTCGCCAATCAAGATTTTCCCGCTTAGCTCCTCTGGACTCATTTTTTCAGCCTTTTCTTTAAGGATCATATTTTCTTTTTGCCAAAGCATCATTTGAGCGGGAGTTTTAAACTGGTTGAGTCTTCCGAAATAGATGGGGCATTGTGTAAAAACCTCGATAGCGGAAAAACCTTGCCTGCTGAGAGCTTTTTTCATGTATTTTACGGTAGCTTGGAAGTAATAGGTGCCTGATCTGGCAACGTAGCTTGCTCCAGCGCCTGCAAGCAACTTGACGGTGTCAAATTGTTCCTCAATGGTGCCCTGGGTGGCAGTAGTGCCTTTTTTGCCAGAGGGAGTCAAAGGGGAAACTTGTCCTCCAGTCATACCATAGATGGAGTTGTTGAAAATGATGAGTGTGAGATCCATGTTTCTTCGAGCGGCGTGAATGAGGTGGTTGCCTCCAATGGCAAGAGCATCTCCATCCCCGGACATAATCACTACTTTTTTGTCGGGCCTCATGAGCTTGATGGCAGTAGCAATTGGAATGGCTCTTCCGTGGAGAGTATGAATATTGTCGAATATGGTATAGGTGGAAGAACGTGATGAACAGCCTATCCCTGAAACAAACACCAGGTCTTCAGTGTTTATGTTTAGATCTTCCAGTGCGGTGAGCATGGCGTGAAGAACAATGCCATTGCCACATCCAGGGCACCAGATACTGGGAATTCGATCATTGTTTAGATATTTTTCACCGCGCATGCTTGCTTATCCTCTCTATTTCGTTACTTAGTTCGTCTGGATTGATGAGGTTTCCTCCTGTTTTTGACAAGAGAGAAACAGGGATACGATGCCCAACTGTACGTTGAACTTCAAGATAGATCTGACCCAGATTTAGCTCAGGGACAATGATATGGTGTGCATGTTTGACTTTTTCCCATAAGCTTTCATCGTGGAAAGGAAAAAGCGTTTTGAGTCGAATCATTCCAACGTTGGGGTGATTTTCTCTTGCCATCAGGGCTTGTACTGTACGAGCGGAAATTCCATAACAGACTATCATGGTGGGGGCATCGCCATTCCAGACTTCAAGTTCGAATAGGTCTTTGGCGTGTTTGTCCACTTTCCGGCTTAATCGTTCAATAAGATCTCTTGAAACCTGGTAGTCAGCAGTCTGAAATCCATCGCTCAAATGACTAAGGGCGGTGATGCTGGTGCCATAACCGTCACCAAGATTTGCCATCACAGGAACATCATCAATGAGCTGGCCATAAGGTTGGTAGTTTTCTTTGCTGGAAGGGTAAGTTCGGTTGATGAGGGTGGGGGTGGCTTCAGTATCGAATTCAATTTTCTCGCGCATATGGGTGATGGTTTCGTCGGTGAGAAGAATAACTGGATTGCGAAATCTTTCAGCGAGATTGAAGGCTTGGATGGTCATATCATACATTTCTTGAACTGAGGCGGGAGACAATACAATGGAAGGATGGTCGCCGTGGGTGCCCCATTTTGCTTGCATAACGTCGCCCTGGGAAACTTTGGTGGGAAGACCTGTGGAGGGACCCCCCCGCATTACATTGCAAATGACGATGGGTGCTTCCACCATACAAGCATATCCGATACCTTCCTGCATCAGTGAAAAGCCTGGACCAGAGGTGGCTGTCATTGCTTTGGCGCCAGCCATAGAAGCACCAACAATCGCTACTATGCTTGCAATTTCATCTTCCATTTGGATAAATGTTTTCCCTTTTTTGGGAAGCAAATTTGATAAATGCTCTGCAACTTCGGTGGAGGGAGTGATGGGATAGCCGGCAAAAAAATCAAGACCAGCCTTCATGGCTCCATGAGCACATGCTTCTGCACCCTGCCAAATGTCTTTAAAGATTTTCATTTTGGATTTCTACCTCAATAGCAAAATCAGGACAAGCCTGTTCGCAAATTTTACAAGCGATGCAAGCATCAAGATCGCTAATGTATAAACGCTCATTTTCATCCTGAGCAAGGACTTTTTTGGGGCATAAAGTTACGCAGATGCCACAAGATTTGCATCGATGCTTATGAATGGTGATCTTTTTTGATTTCAAAATCTATACTCCTTTTTTTCATAGCATTTTTAAATTTACATCATATGGTACTTTTTGTCAAATTGGCTTGAATAAAAGAAAAAAAACATATTACTCAATGACAACCCTCGAAAAACCGTTCTTTTTTGAAACACGTATAAGGGTTTGGAAATAGTCTTTTAACTCGTCCAAATGGGTTACTACGATGACTTTTTCAAAATCCTTCGATATTCTGTTGATGCATTCCACAAAACGCAAAATTCCATCTTTGTCCTGGGTACCAAATCCCTCGTCTATCATAAGCATAGAAAGCCTTGCTCCCGATTTGTTGGATAGGACGTAAGAAATTGCGATTCGGATAGCAAGATCGACCTTGAATTTTTCTCCACCGCTAAACAATTCATAAGATCTGAGTTGTCCTTCATTTGAAATGTCGATATCCATGGTTTCTTTAAAGCTACCCTTTTTGGTTTTGGATTGAACCTTGAAAAAGACTTGCAATCTGCCATCAGAAATAATATCTAGGATTTGATTGGCTTTGTTTTCAATCTCTGGCAGAGCGTTTTCGATAATAAAAGATTGAATACCGTTTTTGCTGAATAGATCAGTGGCTCTTTGGAGTAGGGCCTCTTGGTGGTAAAGAATTCGGTATTCCTGATTTTTTTCTTCATATTCGGTTTCAAGAAGCTTGTAGTGTGACATTTTTTCCAAGGTAGCGGCTTGGACTTTGACCAGGTTTTCACGGATATTGCTTGCTTCATTAAGCGATGCTTCGTGTAGAGAGATGATTTTATTGATGCCTTCAAGATCTGCGGAGTTGTAGGTGATGGAGTTAATTTCTTCGCTTGATTTTGCAATTAATCGCGAAAGTTGCTCCATTTTTTCGTCAATTTTTTTAATTTCCGAAGTAAGGAGTTGTTTTTCGTTGAGTTTTTGATCGAGTTTCTTTTTTTCTGTTTCTAAATATTGAAAACTTCCTATATTTTGTTTGATTTCTTTGTGGAGAACAGGGTTGTAAGAGATTTCAAAAAGCTTTTTTTCGAAGTCACGAACATCTTCTTGAAGGTCTCTGGAATAGTCTTTAGTTTCCAGTTTTCTATTCAGCATCAAAAGTTTTTCGGTGATTGAAGGGAGTTTTTGCTCTGCTTCCATGGCTTTTCCCATTTGAGCGTGTAGCTCTCCCAGGGTGCGAAGAATGTTTCCTTCCAGGGATAGGTGTTGAAGGTGTCCTGTATATTGCTTGTCTGCAGAAACATAACGAGAGCGAAAATCCTGTTTTTTCTTGAGCAATTTGTCAAGATTCATTTGGTGTTGAGATTCCATGACTTTTAGTTTGTACAACTCGTCGTTAAGGCTACGGAGTTGGGTTTTGGCTGTACTGCAATTCGTCTTTTTTTCGATACATTCTTGTTCTTTTTGAATGCTTTCTTCAAGACGATGTTTTACTTTTGATTTATCGCTGAGTGCTACTTGGATTTCCTCAATTTTTTTTAGATTGTTGCGTATGGTTTCGCTTTTTTGTTCCAGGTTTTTTTTGTAGTTGAGTTTTAGTTCGGTTTCTCTTTGTTCTGAAAGGTGGGTCCCGCAGACGGGGCACATCTTGACTCCTTCGGTCTTGGAAAGGATGGCAAGCTTTTCTTCCAGATCCAGGATGGTCTTTTTGGTTTCGTCTATTTGGGCTGTATACACTGTGATTTTGGAGCTTTCCTTGATGATGTCGGCATTGATTACTTCAAGTCGGGCTTTGTTTTCTTTGATGAGGTTGTATTGTTCGTCTATATTGGCTTCTTCTCGAATAATATCTTCAAGATAGTATATCTTTTTGCTAACTTCGTCTTTTTTTTCTTTAACTGTCTCCAAATTGCGTTTTAACTCAGCTTGGTTTTCCTCGATGATGGTAAGTTGGCGATCGATGTCGGAGAGAGTTTTTTCAAGCTCATTTTTTTTAAATTTGATTCGTTCAAGCTCTTTTTGTTCGCCTTGAAGGGATTGTATCCTGAGATTGACTGAAGTGAGATTGCTTTTTTCGTGCAGGTAAATGCTCTCCTCTTTTTCGAGTTCTGCTTTTTCCAGACGAAGTCGGTGCTCTTCTTTGGCTATTTTCTCCCTGAGTTCAGCTATTTTCTTTTCAAGGCGACTCTTGGCTTCAAAGTTTTCATTCATCTTTTTGTCGCGAGTGATGTAGTCAACCAGGCGATAATAGCCAGTTTCAATTTCGTTTTGTTTGAGAATAACCTTTTGAGCTTCATCAATTTGAGCTAAATAATTGCTTTTGTCCTGATGGAGATTGTTTAGGTTGATTTTCTCTCTATCCAGTTGCTCGATCAGGTGTTGTTTGTTTATCAGACTTTTTTCGATGTTGTTTTTTTCGATCCCAATTTGTTGTATTTTGTTTTTCAAGTCTTTGATTTCAGTTTCTTTGGTGGCGATAAGTTGGTTGATATCTGACAATTGGTCTTCTATGCTGGCTTTTTGGGTAAGTTTTTCTTTGGTTTGATCCATATAGGTTTTTAGCAAAGTGAGTTTGATGGAGGTATTTTTTCGCTTATTACTGCACAATTCTCTGAGTTGCTCGTAGATGTTGAGTTGCAAAATTTCTGCAAGGAGTTCTTTTCGTTCGGAAGGATCTTTTCGAGTAAAGGAATCAGCTTTTCCCTGCATGATCATGACTGAGGATACAAAGAGCTCATAGTTAACACGAATGAGGGAATGGATTTTATCTTGAGTGGCTTTAAGGGTGGAACATGATATGTTAATCCATTGGTCTTCCTCGTTTAAGAAAAGCTCCAAGTCTGTACTTTGTTTGGCGAGATCTCTTTTTCGTATCACTCGATATAAACGTTTTTCCATTTGGAAATCGAGCTCAATACGGCAGAAATCTTCGCCTGCAGTGATTAAACGGTCGGCATTGTCACCACTTTTGCTGGTGCCTCGGGCCACGCCAAAGAGTGCGTAGGTGATAGCGTCAAGGATGGAAGATTTGCCTGCTCCATTTTCTCCTATAATGACTGCTGAAGATATAGGGGAAAAATCGATTTCGGTGATACCACGGTAGGAAAGAAAACTTTGCAGAAGAATCCTTTGGGGTATCATGCTTCGCCGAGTTCTTCCATGAGTTGCTGGGTTAAGATGCTTAGGTCTTTTTCATATTCAAGCAAAAAGTCATCATTGGAGGCTTTGATGTATTGTTGAAGGGCTTCGAGGGGATCCAGATCGGAAGAAAGAGAGCTAATGCGGGGAATAGCTCGTTTTTTTCTATCAATGTGAATGGAGGAAATGATATGACAGCGTTCGGAAAAATCCCGTCTGATTTTTTGTTCATCCACTTCCGCTTCTCCGTGCAGAGTGATATTGATGCGAACAATATCCTCTTGATAATTGGCAGCATCAAACAATTCTTTGCATTTAATGTATAGATCATCTTCAGGGTTGATATCCAGGTTGAAGGTAATGAATCTGCGTTGTTGGGGCACTTTTACAAACTTGGCTGAGGTTTTATTTTTTTGAGCGTCAAATTCTATGCTCATAAAACCATGATCATAGCTTGCTTCTCCAAAATCAAGAGCAGTGAGACTTCCTGGATAGGACAAAACTGGAACTGATTTGTCTTCGTCAAAGATCTGTGGCTTATGGATGTGTCCCATAGCGACATAGGAAAAAACGGGATCATTCAATACTGATTTTGAAAGGTAAACTTCATTTCCGACGATGGTTGGTCTCCAGTTGTCATACATGGCTTCTCGGACGGTAAGGTGGGCTGTAAGGATGGTGGGAACTTTGGCTTTGATTTCTTTTTTAAACCCCCCAATAATTCGTGTTATTACGAGTTGTGTGATTTCGTTGCGCTTGTTTTCTTCAATGTTTTTGTTGATCATGAATTCACGAATCATATTCCGTTCAAGAAAGGGGATACCAGCTACTTGAAGAGGACCATTTTTAGTTTCAATGGTGAGTACTTTGGCTTCATCAAATAGGTAAACAGATGGGATTTTGAGTTCTTTGAAAAGTTGAAGAGAGGATATACGTTCCATTGAAAGAATGGAGTCATGGTTGCCGATTAAGAGCAATACAGGGATCTGCTGGCTTATCAGAAGGCTCAGGCGTTTGCAAAATTCGTTTTGAACGAAAATGTTGGGTTCTCGATGGTGATAGATGTCCCCGGCTATAATCAATGCGTCAATGTCTTCTTTGATGGCTTTTTCGACCAGCCAATCCAGGGAAGCAAAGAAATCAAGGATACGAGTATTGGCTTGAGTGTTTGGATCTAATTTGCCATAGCTCTCAATGCCAAGGTGTAAGTCAGCTGTATGAAATACTTTGATTTTACTCATACTCCTCGGCTTTGACGCTTGGTTTTAGGGGGAGGTCAGCAGAGAGATGATAACCCTCATTGGAGTTTTCTTCGATGATAAGTTTGATTTTGCGTTTATCCACATCAAGGTATTTTGAAATGATTGATCCCAGCTCTTTTTTTAGAATACGAAAAGAACCTGGCGATAAAACACTTCTATCCTTTTCAAGGATTTGCTGAAGTCTATTTTTTGCTTTGTTTCCGGTTTTCATTTTTCCCACCCCTTAGCGATTCATTGTAAATGACCTTTTGACTTTTTTCCAGAGGGATTCAGTTTTACTTTTGGCGAAATCCTGAGCAGGAAGGTCTTTTTGACCTGCAAGGGACTTTGCAATATCGTAAAAGAATTGGTACATTGGGTGTTTGTTGTGATATGATATGGGTTTGCCCTCATTTGATGACAGCAAGATGGATATATCTTCAGGGATAACACCGAGAAGTTTGATTCCAAGTAATTCTACTATGTCTTTCACTGAAATCATGTCCATTTTTTGGCTTAGATCATGTTGATATCGGTTGACAATGAGTTGTATTTTTTTAATTTTTTCGAGCTCAAGAATGCCAATTACTCTGTCAGCATCTCGAATGGAAGAAACTTCAGGATTGACAATCACAATAGCCCTATCCGCTGATCGAATTGCATTTTTAAAGCCATATTCGATGCCAGCAGGACAATCAATCAGGATATAGTCAAAGGTATTTTTGAGTTGAAGAATAATTTGCCTAAATGCATCTTTACTGAGATCTTCTTTGAGATGTGATTGAGAGGCTGCAATAATGGAAAGATTGTTTCCAGAGCGATGATCTTTAACCAGAGCTTGCTCGATTGTGCATATTCCATGAGCTATATCCACCACATTAAAGCGAATTTTATTTTCGATACCAAGCACAATATCCAGGTTTCGGAGGCCAATATCAGCGTCCAACAAGACTGTTTTGAATCCAAGATTGGCTAATGCAACCCCGATATTGGCGAGAAGAGTGGTTTTGCCCACTCCTCCTTTACCCGAAGTGAAAACTATGGCTTCACTCATACCCAAACTCATTTTGTGGCTCCACCTTTAACTCCTGGTCTTGGATGGAGACGACAACATATTGCTTCAACCAGGAGGGATCTGGGTTGGAAGGAAGCTTGAATCCACCAAGAGTCAATTGAAGAGGTGAAAAACCCTTGCAAACCACGATTGCTTTGGTGTTGGACTCGAGTCCGGCATATACTTCACCGCGAAGGGATCCAAAGATATACACCGATCCTTTGGCATATATTTGAGATCCTGGATGCATATTGCCCAGCAGTATAACGTCTCCTTCTGAGCGAAGCTCTTGGCCAGCTCTGAGTGCGTTGGAAGCAAGGAGAGGGGGGGTAAATATGGAATCATCAACGCAGGAAAGTTGTTCTGTGCTTGGAGAATCATTTTTCCAGGGCAAAGGCAAAACTTCCATTTTTGTCTTGTCACGAATGAGTTTTCGCGCCATTCCCAACTCGTCGGGATCGAGAGGGCTTGCTGCTCCTCTCACAAAAAGAGTGTTTTCGCTTAGAAATTTTTTGTTGGCTTTTATTTTGCTGATGGCAAGTTTGATTAGCTTTTCGTAATCGTGGGTGGTATCAAGCAGGATTAAAATTCCTTGCTCGATCCCTTTAAAGGTGACTGCTTGATCGGGTATCGTCGATTTAGGCATTTTGATTACCTCCAAATTCACCTGATAGTTCAAACCAGAACTCAATGGCATCTTTGAGTAAGGGTGCCAGATTTCCACCAAACTCCAAACTCGAATTTTCAAACATCATGACTGCAACGATTTGAGGATTATCCGCTGGGGCAAAAGAGGCCAACCACAAATCCCAGGTGGTCTTTCCCTCAGACGTTTTAATGCCTTCTGCAGTTCCTGTTTTAGCAGCGATTCCCAGTTTTTCAGAACGTAAAGTCCAGGCTGTTCCTCCAGGGGAAACCACTGCCTCCAAGTCGTTTCGAATTTGCTTCAGGTTTTCTTCTTTAACTTTATATTTTTCTTGCTTTTTGGTATTTTTCAAGTTTTCTTGCGTTGAGTTTTGACCAATACGTTTAAGAAACTTTGCTTCGATTATGTTTCCTCCGTTGGCGATACGAGCATACACGCAGGATAACTGAAGGGGGCTGAGGGATAAAAAGCCCTGACCGATGCCCAGATTCATCGAATCGCCTTCAAACCATGGGGTGCCATAATATTCCATTTTGTACTTGGGTGATCCCAAAAAACCAGTATTTTCAAAGGGAAGATCTACCCCAGTGCTTTGATTGATGCCTCCAAAATTCTGTACAAAATCGAGGAAGGAATTGATGGGAAAGTGTTTTGCAATTTCATAAAAGTAAACGTCACAGGAAAGTTTCATGGCTTCAGTCATATTTAGAGGTCCATGGCTTCCTGGATAAACGTAGCATTGATATTTGCCTTCTACTCCAGGCACATCGATAAAACCTCTACAGGTAATTTTGTCTTTGGGGTTTACCAGATTGTTTTCAAGGGCATACAAGGCTACCAGGGGTTTGAAGGTAGATCCTGGGGCATAAGTACCTTGGGTGGCAATATCAAAAAAGGCTCGTTCATGGAGGAGTTTGTCCCAGAGCGCTTGAGGAATTTCAGAAGAAAAAATGTTGGGGTCAAAATCAGGAAATGATGCATATGCAAGAATTTCACCCTGGTGAACATCCATGATAACGCAAGTGCCTACGTGGTCTTTAATGAGTTCTTCAATTTTCTTTTGTAGTCTGGAATCAATGCTAAGGTAGAGGTCACTCCCTTTTTCTACTTCTTTTTGGATTCTTTCCTCCAATATTTTCCCAAAAGCGTCAATACGTTGGATCGTCACACCTTTTGTTCCGTGTAATAAGCTTTCATAATATCTTTCTATTCCTTGTTTTCCTATTCTTTCATCGGGGAGGTAAAGTTTAAAACGATCATCTTTGAGTTCTTCGCCAGAAATTATGCCTGTGTAGCCCAAAGCATGGCTTAGGAGCTTGCCCTGGGGGTAGTGGCGCTTGAAACCTTCCCGGATAAGGGCCGCTTTTGCTTCAGGATCAAATTGATAACGGGTTTCATTAAATTTGGCTATTTCCTGGTCAGACAAGTTGGCTTTCAGCAAGACAGGGCCAGAGTCCAGCTGAATATTAAGCTCGATGGTCTCTTCCAGTTTGGTCAGATCCAGGTTGATAGCCTGGCTCAAGCCTTGAGTGAATAGGGATGGATTTTTTATTTCGCCTGCATCCAGATACAAGTGATAAGAAGATATATCTTCAGCTAGTTTTACCCCGTTTCGATCGTATATAGTACCTCTGGGACTGTGTTCCTGGATAGTACGGTATATGTTGCCTTCTGCTTTTTTTTGGTAGTAATCGTTCTTGTTGATTTGAAGGTTGATTAAACGGTAGCCCAGAAAAGCAAAAGTCAGGAGGATTAAAATGATCAGCACAAAGCTTTTGTAGGAAGCTACGTTTTGGTGATAATTTGAAGATGCGTTTGATTTGAGTCGAAGCATCAGACTGCCGAACCTCGATTAAGGGCAATCAATTTTAATTTTCTTTCCAGATAATTGTAAAACAAAGGGAAGAGAAACAACCATATAGCGCTATGAAACAAGATACTGACAAAGACATTGGATAGGTCAAACCTTCGAAGCCAGATCATTTGTAAAACTACAAAGGCTAAGCCCCATATCATTTCCCAGGAGAATTGTACAAAGCTAAGGGTCTTGCGAAAGATATGCACTAGAAATAAGCATAAGAGCACCAGTGAAGCATAAAGGAGGATTTGATCAGGTAGGAGAAAGATAGCTTTTGTGGTGGAGAGGACTAGCGCCATGATGAAAGCATAATCTTTCATACTCAACAAGAGGACCAGAAAGTAAAAAAAGGAAAAATCAGTCCAAATCTTGTAGTTGGATAAGATTGGAAAGACTGTGATGTCGAGAATAATCATGAAAAGACCCCAAAAAAGGACTCGCATAAACATCATTCAAGCACTCCAGCTTCTCCGATGGACAGCATAGCCAAAGGGATGGCGACTTTAATTTTCTTGTACAATGAGCTTGAACTTTCTATGTCTTGAACAATGCCCACAATAATCCCTTTTGGGAGGGTTGAAAGCTCGCTGGTGAGTAGTATATCGTTAATTTGAAAATCTTCGTTATCCCGATGTACGCTGATAGTCAGATACTGATCTCCTTTGTAGTAGCGTAAAGTTCCTAATGCTTGATTGCGCATGTTGCGAACGCTAATCTGAGAACGTTCATCCATGATGGAAAGAACTCTTGCTTGGCTTGGAAGAACTTCGAAAATACGACCAAGAAGTTGGTGGTAAAGTATTTTGCGAGACCCCACCTCGATGGGATAAACTACTGCTTGGTGTAGTTTGATTTGATCTAAGCCCCCTTTATTGATAGAAAAATTATATGGGTTGGCTCCTTCCCGAGTAATGATATCGGTGTAAGTGATTTTGTGATCTTTGATGTGACCAAGTTTCATGAGCTGGCGAAGCCTCAGATTTTCCTCGAGAAGACTTTGATACAAGGCAAGCTCAACATTTTTCAGACGTAGTTTCATGGAAAGATCTTCGTTGCTTCTTTTGAGATCTCCTGAATGGATAAAGCCTTGAAAAAAATCGCTACTTCTTTCTGTGAGTTTGGCTACTCCATGTAAGGTGGAGGAAAAAATGCGAAGCGAAAAATCTTCCAGAGTGTTAATTGGTTTGAGTTTAAGGGGTCGCAACAAACCATAGCCCGTCATGATGACAAGCAATATAAGGAGCACTATCCATACAGGTAAGGATCGATTTCCCTGGATGGGCATAGAATCAGTAGTATTTGACTTTTAGTAATAGAGGCCAGAGTTTTTCAATGTTTTCTGCAATTTTTCCAGCCCCCAAAGCTACGCAAAGAACGGGGTTATCTGCGTTGTTTACTAAAATACCAGTGCCTTCAGAGATATATTTGTCCATTCCTTTAAGGAGTGAGCCACCACCAGCCAGAAAGATACCACGGTCAATAATGTCAGCGGCCAAATCGGGAGGAGTGACTTCAAGTGTGGCTTTGACAGCGTCAAGTATGCTTATTAGTACGTCATTGAGGGCTATGCGGGTTTCTTCTGAGGTCATGGTTACGGTTCGGGGGAGACCAGTAATCAGGTCTCTACCTTTGATTTCAGCAGTTCGTATTTCGTCAAAGGGAAAGGCTGAGCCAATTTCTATCTTGACTTCTTCGGCGGTGTAAATACCGACCAAGAGGTTGTATTGTCGTTTAAGATATTGTAGGACTGCTTCATTCATTTCGTCGCCAGCCACTCGGATAGAAGTTTTGGCTACGATACCATTTAGCGAGATTACTGCGACCTCACAAGTGCCTCCTCCTACGTCAACAATCATGTTGCCTGTTGGTTCACCTACGGGAAGGTCAGCTCCAATAGTAGCAGCCATGGGCTCCTGTACTAATCTGGCTTCTCGGGCTCCTGCCTGGATTGCTGCTTCGATAACAGCTCGCATTTCGACTTCGGTGATACCGGAGGGAATTCCAATGATAAGTCGTGGTCTGATGAATCCACGCAAACCTTTTCGACCCCCTACTTTATTGATGAGATATTCGATCAGTTTTCGGGTGACTTCAAAGTTGGCAATAACGCCATCTTTGAGAGGGCGTACGATTTGGATTGCGTCTGGAACACGTCCAGCCATTCGTTTGGCATCGACACCTATAGAAATAACTTCACCCGTTTCTCTTTGAAGTGCAATGATCGAAGGCTCTCGAAGCATGATGCCCTTGCCGGCTAAATATACCAGCGTATTGGCAGTGCCTAAATCGATAGCTATATCTTTGCTGAATCTATCAAATAAACCCATTCGCGCCTCCAAATCTCACCAAAATTTTCACTCGGTTTTATAATTATATCGTAATTACTCATAATATCGATGTTTATTTTTGAGTATTTCCAGTCTATGTAGCATTTTCTGACTCAAGGAACCCACTAGGAAGCCACTAACAGCTCCAAGGATAAGAAGAAGAGGAAGATATATCCATATTTGCATGATTTTGCTGATTAACAGAACCGCTGTCCATTGTCCCACATTGTGAAAAATGCCTCCAGTGACACTGGCATAGATTACTCCATTTTTGTGGAAGAATTTAACAATCAGCATGCCTATAAGGCTTAACAATCCACCAGAAGCGCTGATAATCATAGAAAAAGCTGTATATCTTGGTTCAAAAAAAAATAGGGTGAGAAGCTTGAGAAAAAGAAGTCCAATGGCTTCATTTTTTGAAAAATAAAAAAGGGCAAAGACAAGAACTAAATTGGATAAGCCCAGCTTCAGTGGGTAGCCTCCGATAGGTATAACAAAGTAAAGTTCCAGAGCGTGTAGGGACAACATAAAAGCAAACAGAAGTGATAGTAAAGTGAGTTTGTTGAGGGCAAGGTTCATGGCTGCCACTCCATTTGATATGAAAACTTACCATTCTGATCTATTCCAAGCAGACCTGCTTCAGGATAGTATGTGGAGAGAAAGGATATTGCTTCTGATCTCTCCATTAGCAGTAATGTGGTGGAAAGCATATCTGCTTTCAAAGCGCTTTCGGGGTGATAAACTGTAATGGATTGGGAGGGATTTTGAGCTAGCCCAGTGAGGGGATTGATAATATGTGAATATCGTATGCCATTTCTTTCAAAAAATTGCTGAGCATCGGAGGAAGTGGAGATGCACCCAGAAGAAATCCTGGTTTCCCCTGCAGGTACAAGCTTTCTTGGATCTTGAATTTTAATAGTTGTTGTTTGTTTTTTTTTGATTTTCAGACTTCCCCCAAAATTGAGGACATATTCATCTATCTGTCTTGTATTAAGGTAGGAAGAAAGCTCATCGAGAACCATCCCTTTGATGAGAGCACTGAAGTTAAGTGTAATGTTTTCTTTTTGAAAGAATATGCTGGACTCTTTTTGATTAAACTGGATGTTTTTCCAACCAAGGTTTTGGATAAGGTATTCTAATTCTTTGGCATCTGGAATACGAAGATTTCCGTCGTGAAAACCATATGCATTTTGTAAAGGCTCAAAGCTGGGATCGAAGAGGCCAGAGCTAAGCCTTGAAAGAAGAAGTGCTTCGCTGACGGCTTTGAGAAGGAATTTGCCCTTGATAACATAGGATTTGGAAGGAGCCAGGAGGTTCAAACTTTGTAGCTCAGAACCTTCCCGGTAAACATTGACTTCC
Organism: Caldisericia bacterium; assembly: GCA_035363255.1. Classification (GTDB taxonomy): domain Bacteria; phylum Caldisericota; class Caldisericia; order UBA6126; family UBA6126; genus T3SED10-260. The sequence goes on from DAOSES010000009.1 coordinate 65,121, forward strand.
AGATCAATGGTTTCAATTATTGCAGATAGATCTGATTTGAGCTTGGGAGAATACATAGCGCTCGGTACCTGAAACTCAATAAAGGTATCCATCGCAATCCAGGCATCACCTTTCCAGGATTGATCTCGGTATAAAGCAAACAAAAGCAATGAAAAAAAGGCGCTTATGCCTGCAAATAGCGCAATACGCCAGATAAGTGTTTTCAGATTTCCTGTTTTCAAGACTCTTTAATCAAATCTGCCACATGCATGATTTGAATTTTTTGTAAACTCGGGGGAAGGCGATAGGAAGTGATATAAATTGCGATGCGTTTCTTTTTGCATAAAGCCAGTGCTTTACCTGCTTCCTCCAATGTTTCGAGGCGTTCTTGAAATAACTGAGCACGCGATAAGTCTTGAGCGTTCAAGTCAACTTGTTGAAGGTGTTTTGCAACATCCGCTTGAAGTCTTTTTGCGCTGGATCTGACCATCAAGGCTTGATGAAACTGATCTAATACTCCTTCAAAATAGAGTCGATTAGCAGACCCTGGATCAAGTACCACTGTTTTTTTACTCATATTTAGCACTTTTGACTTTTCAATTCTGCTAATGGAGACTTCTTCGCTGGATTTGGTGTGATCAACATCAAGAAAAGGAAGATCTATCTCGATGTTTTTGGGTTTGCTTTCTGGAGTTTGGTCTGCAGGAGGAGTCTCTGCTGGTATTTCTGAAGTTGAACCTGGAAGAACGGGGCTTTGCTTTGCATTTTCTTTGAGACGAGATATCCAGTCATCGTAAGAAGTATTGAGCTTGGGAAAGCTGGTTTTTTCTGTGTCATCTTCCTTTGTTTTGACGGGGGGGATTTTCTCTGCTTCTAATGTTTCCTGTAACTGAATGTTTTGATTCATCTTTTGCTCCATATCATTCATGAGCATAAAGAGTTCGCTTTCTTGGGCACCCTCTGACTTACTGGTTGTTTTCTCCTTTTCAAAGACCTGACTTTTGGACTCTTTTGGTTTGTAAGCAAAAAGAAGATAAAGCAGAACAATTAAAAATAGAAGAAAAAGCGAAACAGAAAAGATGGTATATGGAAGATATTCCTTGCTGGTGAAATGGGTGTAGAACTCTTTAAAGCGATAGGGATCCCAGAAAGTTTTTTTTATGTTGGAGGAAGTGGTGCTCTCAAAGATGCCTTCGGTAGCTGGTTTGCCAATATTAGCCTGCAAAGTATGATCGAGTATAGGCGGAACCCACATGAAGAGACCCTTTTGGGTATAGTTGTGAAGTTGGGATGCCAGGATCTGTTGATTGCTATTGATTTGAACCCAGGCAAGAGATTCCTGACTTAATAGGTTGAAGCTGGTGTCAGCTTGAAGCAATAGTTCTTGTTGGATGGTGTTGCTGAATAAAACTGAGCTTTGGGGGTGAAGTCCAAGAAGTTCAATCATGTTTTTTTGCTCTTTGGAAAACTCTTTTGATATCTTGGGAGTGACAAACTGAAAAGTGGTGTCAGTGAAGAGTCCATGAAGACCAGGAACAAAATCTCCCCCAAAATTGGTTCCTGAGGAAAAAGTGTTTAATAGAATAGGTTTGTTGCTGGTAAGGGTAAAAAAGATGGCCTCTGGTTCTTTTGGAGAAAAAACTTCAACTAGTGGAACCAGCTCAAAAAAACCCGCTTGTTTTAAGTTTATTTTCTTTTGTTGTTTTTTGGGGTTTTGAAATGAAAGCTCTATCTGAGTTTCAGGATGTAAGGCAGTTATTAATAGGTCTCCAAATGAAAAACCGTTGGTTTGGGTGGATTTTCCGTAGATGAATGAGAAATTTTCATCATCCAGGTAGCCAAATTGTACACTCACGGCTTGGTTAGATACGAGATGGTACACCCCTTCTTTGAGATCCAACAGGGGAAGGCCTGTATTCTTTGAGAGTTTGCCCTCCCACACTGGAAGACCATTCTGATCAAAAACACTAATCTCTGAATCCTCATAAGCAGATATCCAAAGATGGCGATGGGTGAAAAAAAAGATATCGGAGCCATACAGGCTGGTGGTATCACTATCTCCTTCTTCGAAGTTTGCGCCACCTGCTCCAGAGTTTTTTATGCTTGACATATACACAAATACTGGATAAGTTGCATCGATCTTGATGAGTTGGGGAGTTGAGCTGGTGAGAATGTGCATTTCGCCTTTTTGGAGAGCTTTGTTTTCAAGTAACTCATTTTGAGTGCTTTGTATTTTGATGTTGTTTTGATCCTGCGTGGAGATGATGATGGCTTTAGCGTAGTTTACCATTAGATATTTGGTGCCTGGTAAAGTCGAAGGTTGGAGAGGCACTTGATTGCTTGCTTTGTTGCTGAAGCTAAGGTGGAAACTGATTTCTTCATTGGCTCCAATATCTGTTTGGAGATAAAGACGTTTTTTGTCCTCTGAAAGATAGGATGGAAGTGTTTTCTGACCTTGAACTACTTGCACAAAACGGTTTTGGTAAGTGTCAGGAAGATCAAGAGGAACAATCGCTGAGGTTTTGACCTGATCGCTCTGGTTGGTGATACGTAACTCAAAACGATCACTTGACGCTAAGCTTACTGGCACGGACACAAGAAGTAACGAGCTCAGTAGAAGCAGACCGAATCGTTTTGTATGGATTTTCATCTTACTTTTTCTCCGATAAAGCTTTAAATAAAGTAATGGCTTTGGTGGGACATATCGAAACACAAACACCGCACAAAGAGCATTTTTCGATAGTAACTACTGGCAGATTATTGATCATTTCTATGGCATTTTCAGGGCATTTCTTTTCGCACAGTCCACAAGAGATACAACCCACTTTGCATGCCTGTCTGACTTTTGAGCCTTTGTCCTGGCTTTTACAAAAACAGAGAACCCGGGTCTTGTTGGGAAAGAGTTCCAGTATCTTTTGAGGACATCGTTCCACGCATATGCCACAGCCACGACATAAAATCGGATCAATGACTGGCAAGCTGTCTTCGTTGATGATAATTGCTCCGAAAGGACAAGCCCGAACACAATCTCCATAACCCAGGCAAGTATATTCACAAACCCAGGGGTTTAACTTCAAGTTTTTTGCCATTTCACATGTTTTAACTCCCTGGGCAATGGCAGATAGGTTGGCTTCGTTTCGTCCACCGTGACATAAGGCCACAGCAATGTATTTTTCGAATGAGCCATCCGAATGGATACCCATCACTTTCGAAATTTGGGAAATAGTCTCTTCTCCACCTGCTCTGCAACCGTCAATTCGCGCTTTTCCTGAAAGAATACCTTCAGCAAAGGCTTGACAACCTGACAAACCGCAAGCGCCACAATTAGCACCAGGAAGTATAGAAACCAGTTTTTCGATTCTGGGATCTTCTTCCACTTTGAAGATTTTGGAAAAAAAACCAAGAAAAAAACCAAAAAAAGCCGACAAGGCGATTAATATTAGAGTAGAGTAGAGGATGATAGTCCATATGTTCATCGCATTACCTGCCTAATCCCTGCAAACCCATAAAGGCAATTGCTATGAAAGCCGATGTAATAAAGATTAAAGGATATCCTTTCATTAGCTCTGGCACTTTGGCATAACGCAATCGTTCACGAATGCCAGCCATGATAATAAGCGCAAGTGCGTATCCAATGGATGCTCCAAGGCTGAATACAGTTGCTTCGAGGAGGCTATATTTTTCACTCACATTAAGTAATGCTACAGCGAGAATCATGCAATTGGTGGCAATTAGAGGGAGATATATACCCATCATACGGTATAGTGAGGGTATGGCTTTTTTAAGATAGATTTCGACTAACTGAACAAAAACTGCGATTGTAAGGATAAAGGTAATGGTTTGAAGGTATTCCAAGCCAAAGGGAAGCAACAAGTATTGATATATCACATAACTTACTGTGGAGGCCATCACTGTTACAAAAGTGACTGCCCAACTCATTCCAACTGCGCTATTAAAGTCGGCAGTAAGGCCTACAAAGGAGCATAAGGCAAGAAATCGTATAAATACAAGGTTTTGAGCAAATACGGATTGTAGTAATATTTGACCAAGTTGCTGAAGGTCACTCATGAACTTTTGCCTCCTTTTGATTCTATGCGTTTGAGCAAGGCATTAACGATAGCAATTTCGATTCCTATCACAAGAAAAGCACCAGGAGGGAGGATTAAAATCAAAGCAGGTTGGAAGTTGGCTCCGAATAGAGGAATGTCGAATAAGCTACCATTTCCCAAAACTTCTCTTACCATGGCGATGGCAATAATAGCTATTCCATAACCTGCGCTCATCCCCAGGGAGTCAAAAAGCGATTCGATTACACTTTTACGATAGGCAAAAGCTTCAACTCTTCCAATAATGATGCAATTTACTACAATCAGGGGGATAAAGATGCCCAAAGCTTTGTCCAAATCAGGGAAATAGGCTTTCATTATCAAGCCAAGGATAGTAACAAAGGATGCGATAGTGAGAATAAAGATTGGAACCCTTAATGATCGAGGGATCCATTTTCTGCAGGAGGAAATAGTAAGCTCCGAACAAATGAGCACAAAAGAATAAGCAAGAGTCATGCCAATGGCATTTACTACACTTACCGAAACTGCAAGAACCGAACAAAGCCCAAGCATTAAAATAAATACCGGATTTTCTTTTAGTAAGCCTCGATTAAAAATGGATACAAGAGATTTCATGATGTGCCTCCCCTGTCATTGCTTTGCAACCATTCAATGCTGCTTTTCAGACCCTGCACCAAGGCTTTGGTGGTGATGGTGGAAGCAGTAATTGGCTTGACATCATTTTTTACTACAAAAGGATCCTGGATGGATTTGTTGACAAACTGGTCTAAAAAAGAGCTTTTTGTTACATTAGCTCCCAATCCGGGAGTTTCTGATTGCGAGGTAACCTGCACTCCGCGAACTTGCTTATCCAGATCAAAACCTACTACAAAAACAATCATTCCACCATAGCCAGGAGTCCGTGCATTTACCAGCAGACCTATGGCTTGATTTTCTGCATTCATGGCTTCGTATGCTCGATCAATCCAGACAGATCCAAGCACTTGAGCTTCTATTTCCAGGGGCTTAAACTCCTCAGCTTCTGGAAAAAGCGCTTTTTGAGCAGTAAAAATAGCTTTTTGCTCCTGGAGTAGGATTTGTTGTCGAGTAAGCGAGTAAACTGAACTCAAAGCCACTCCAGCCAAACAACCCACTACCGCCAATACTACGCTGAGACGAACTATTTCTTTCATTTCTGCACCTTCTTGGGATGTTCCCATCCCACAGGACGTTTTACCCCTCGGTCCAAGAGGGGAACCAACATATTCATGATGAGGATAGCAAAGGTGACTCCTTCAGGCATCGGTGTAAAGACCCTTATCAACACATTGATCAATCCTATACTTAGGCCAAATATGATTTGATTTTTGGGGAGCAAGGGTGAAGTGACATAGTCGGTTGCCATGAAAAAAGCACCAAACAATAGACCTCCACTTAATAGGGATGCAATAGGATCGACTTTCAGAATCAGGGACAAAAGAGCCACTGCAAGCATATAGGATAAGGGTATGCGCCAGGAGATTACTTTGGTGAGTAAAAGGTAGATGAGTCCAAAGAGAAGAGCGGGAATAAAAACTTCACCAATACAACCTCCATGAAGACCAAGAAAAAGGTTGCGGTAAAGAGAACTCAGGCTACCTCCGAATTGATCGACCATCACCTCCATACCCTGCATGCTCCAGACCTGAAGAGGAGTGGCGCTGGTGGTGATGTCCTGACCTGCAAAAGGTTTGATCCATTGTGAATTTTGGATGGGCCAGGAAATAACAACAAATGCTCTTCCGATAAGTGCTGGATTGAAAATATTCTGACCCAAGCCTCCAAAAACCTGTTTGGATAGCATGGCAATAAAAGAACCAATGACAACAATCCACCACGGTGTTAGTGGTGAAAGGCTTAGAGCTAATAAAAGACCAGTAAGTGCAGCGCTGGCATCAGTGAGGGTGTGGGGTATGCGTAGAATTTTCTGGATAAGCCATTCGCTTGCAACAGCGCTTACTATGGCTAAAAGTATCATAGGTAAAACTCTGAACCATCCAAACCACACTAAACCAGCTATCGATGCTGGCAAAAGAGCAATTATGACATGCATCATCAGACGAGAGGTGGTGGTATTGGCATGAATGTGAGGAGAGCTGGATATGATAAGGGCTTTCATGATTTTCTACTCCTTTTATTGATTTCTGTTTTAGCGTTTCGGATGTAATTTAGGAGAGGGATGAATGCGGGACAGCGATAAGAGCAGATACCACATTCAATGCAGGACAGTGCATGATACTGTTTTGCCTTCTCGAATTCTTGTTTTTCTGCAAGTTCTTTTATTCGTAGAGGCATCAAGCCAGAGGGGCAATTGCTTATGCATTGTCCGCATCTTATGCAGGCTGTTTCTTCATGAAATTCGATACTCGACATGAGGAGGATCCCTGAAACACCCTTACATACAGGAACATCCAAACTTCGCTGAGCAAGCCCCATCATGGGTCCTCCCAATATTACTTTCTCGGGTTCTGATATTAATCCACCGCAATAGTCAATGATGTTTTGAAGGGGGTGCCTATGCGCACCCATAAGTTTTTGGGGTTTCTTACAAGATCTCCAGTCACTGTAAGGGCTCTTTCAATCAGAGGCTTTTTTAGTTGAACCGCTTCAGCAATGGCAACGACTGTTGCAACGTTTTGAACAACTGCTCCGATATGGTAGGGAAGCTTGCCAACAGGGACTACTCGTCCTGTGCAGGCAAAAATCAAAGATTTTTCAGCCCCTTGGGGATATTTTTCTTTCAAACCACATACGATGGGTTTTAGATCTGAGGCTAAGTCTTGAATACGTTGTTGAAGATGGATGATACAGTCTTTTTTGTTTTCCTCTATTCCAATAAAGATGGATTTAACTTTGAGGAGATCGGCCAAAATGGAGATTCCTTCAAGAAGTATATCGGTTTTTTCGAGCATGATTCTATGATCGCAGGTGAGATAAGGTTCACATTCTGCTCCATTTATGATTAAAACATCCACCTGGTGTTCTTTCGGAGGAGCAAGTTTGATATGGGTGGGAAAAGTCGCTCCCCCCATACCAACGATTCCAGCATTTTGAATGATTTGAAGCAATTCTTCGCTTGAAAAAAGTCTTGAGCTGGTTTTGGAATCGGAAGATTTATTTTGCCATTCAGATTTCCCATCACTTAAAATTCGTATGGCTTCGGAGTTTCCATGGATTGGATGCGGAAACAATCCAATGGTATCAACTGTACCTGAAACTGAACTATGGACTGGAGCGCTAAAGCCTCCTTGAGCTTCCCCAATCATTTGTCCCATAAATACCTTGTCTCCCTTGGCGACTATAGGCTTTGCCGGCAAGCCAATATGTTGAGACAAAGGTATGATGACTGCCTCGGGTTCGGGCATGATCTCAAGGGGGAAGGAGGCAGTGTTGTGTTTTTGATCGTGTAGATGGACTCCTCCGGGCTTAAATGTCTTTAACTTCATCCGATGACCCTCTTTTCTGTTTAGTTTTGCAGTATGGACATAGTATCCAGCTGTTGTCAAGAAGTTTACCGCATTTTGTGCAAGGAGTTTTTAGTTCTTTGAAGCAGTTGGGGCAGAGTTGAAAATCTTCCTTGATAGGAAGACCACAAACAGGACAAAAGGGATTGTTGCAGACTACTTCACGTTCATAATATTTCCGGGTGATATCTTTTATCTTTTGTTCGGACTCAAGAATTCTAAGTTCGTCACGAGTATATTCAGGACGAATAAAAAGGTAGAGGATCCAAAGCAGAAAACAGCTAGCTAATAGTAGATAATTCGGGGAAGAGGAATTGAATAGATAGCTAAGAGCAAAAGGACCAAAACCTATTACCAGCACCAGGACTGGGAATACCCAGCGTACCTTATACCTTTGGCTGGAATCATAAATCATCCAAGCTCCAAGGAGCATGCTTAAACCAAGGATAATCCAATTGGTAATGAGAGCCAGATTCAGACTCTCAAGACCTGATCCTGAGGAAACTGAAGGGGGAGAAGATTCCGGATTGGTGGGAAGGGGGGGTGTTTCGTTCATAGTTTTACCTCCAATAGTTCTTTGCCATTTTGCAGATAAAAAGGAAGAGCCAATTTTGATCTGAGCCACCCGATATAATAAAGCGATCCAGTGACGCATAAGAGTTCCTTGTTTGGATCTGTGGCTTCCAGGGCTTTAATGAAGCAGGACCATTGATCAGGATAGCTGTAAGAGGGAAGGTCGGGATAGTGTTGTTTGGTCCATTCGAGTAATTCTTCGGGATCAATGGCTGCATGGTCTGTGATTTGAGTAAAATAAAAAGATTGAGCCACTGGAGAAAGGTTGATCAGGTTTTGATCAAAGAGTTTGTTGTAGAGGGTGGAAAAAACGATGCGCACTTTTTTGTCGGGGAAACGTTCCTGAAGTGTTTCGCAAAGGGCTTGAGTTGAATCTGGATTGTGAGCGCCATCCATGATAAGCAGTTTTCCGTTTACTTTTACTTGTTCAAACCGACCTGGCCAGGCTGATTTATTTAGGCCTTCACGAATGTGATTTTCGCGAATGATAAAACCTTTTTTAGTTAGCAGCTCAGAACCAGCTAAAGCAAGACATGCGTTGAGAGCCTGATGTTTTCCTAAAAGAGAAATTTGAATGTCGGTGTATGGAATTCCAGTTATATAGCTAAGTACGTCAAACTGCTCTTTGTTGAAGCATTTTGCAGGATAGGAGGAAATCTGATAATCCCGATAGATAGAATAGTGATGAACTTGTTTTTCGTTTGCCTTTTCTTGAATTATTTTTTCTACCAGGGCATTTTGGGGAGCAGATAATACAGCTGCAGATGGTTTTATGATAGCTGCTTTTTCACGGGCAATGGAAGCAAGGTCAGGACCCAGCCTATCAAGATGATCCAGGCCAATGGTGGTCAAAACGGTAAGAATAGGATTGGATAAAGCGTTGGTGGCATCAAGACGTCCTCCCATGCCGGTTTCCAGGATCACAATATCCACTTTTTGGAGTTTGAATTCCAATAAAGCGATAGCAGTGATGAGCTCAAAGTAGCTTACATCGAACATTTTTAGGTCTTGGAGAATTTGATGGATGATTTCGTAGAGCTCAGAAAGTCGGTCAAGGTTGATTGCATGCAAATCGATACATATTCTTTCGTTTATACTTTGAAGATGAGGAGAGGTAAAGAGACCAGTTTTGTATCCTGCTTCTTTTAGGATATTGGCAAAAAAAACTGCAGTACTTCCTTTGCCTTTGGTGCCAGCGATATGGATGTAGGGAAAAGGCGCATAACTCAACTCCAGGGTGTCTAAAAGGCGTTTGATGCGTTCAAGGCCTATATGCTGGGAAAAACGGGGATAATTGTTGATTTGATCTATGATATTCATGCTTTCATCTGGGAGAGATCAGTTATTCTTTGTTGTAGATGACTCATTTGAGCTTTTGTTTCCTGGTATTGGGTTTGAGCTTCTTCGAGTAAGTTTTTTGGGGCGTGCTGGATGAAGTTTTGGTTGTTGATCTTTTGTTCGATTTTTTCAAGCTCTTTTTGTAGTTTTTCCATTTTTTTAACTTTTAGTTCAATGTCTTTTTGGATATCCACCAAGCCAGGGAGAGGCATCCAGATTTCAAGATCAGAATAAACTACTGCTGAAACAGCATTTTGAGGTAAGTTTTTGTATGGGACCAACTGCTCCACTTTGGCAAGAGCTTGTATATCTTTGGAAAAAGCAAGGATTTGATTTGTTTTGATGGGATCTGAGCATTTGGCATGAATAACAATTCCTTCAGGTGAAGCAAGATTGAACTCGCTCTTTAACTGGCGAATTGACTTGACTACTTGCTGGATAAAGACAACATCCCGTTGACTGAGGGTGGTGTTCTCATTTGATAGTGCAAACTTTTCAGGAAGTTTAGCTTTCATAATACTTTGATTTGATTCATCGAAATAAGTCCATAAGCTTTCTGTAATGAAGGGGATGATAGGATGCATCAGGATGAGTGTTTTACGCAGGATATCGTGCAAGAGTTTTGAGTTGAGTGAAAACTTGGACACTTCGATATACCAATCACAGAAATCATCCCAGAAAAAAGCATATATTGCATTAGATGCTTCATTGAAGCGGAAGTGTTCAAGATGGTCGTTGAGTTTGTCGAAAAGGTGATTCCATTGGTCTTGAATCCAGAGGTCCCAATGATTAGCCTGGCTTGGATTGTTTTTGACTTCTTCCGCTTGTATTTTTTCGAGGGCAAAGCGTGAGGCGTTCCATATTTTGTTGATAAAATTTCGGCTTGACGCGATTTTGACTGGATCGACGCAGATGTCCTGGCCATGAACTGTGCTTAAAGAAGCGAGGGTAAAACGAAGGGCATCCGCACCATAGGATTCAATAAGCTCTGCTGGATCGATACCATTGTTGAGAGATTTGCTCATCTTCCTTCCCTGATTGTCTCGGATGAGTCCATGAAAATAAACATCCTTGAAAGGAACTTGCCCAGTAAAGTATAGACCCGCGAACAACATCCGAGCCACCCAAAAAAAGATGATATCGAAACCTGTGACCAGCAAGGAGCTTGGATAATATTTGGACAGGTCAGAGCTTTCCTGGGGCCAAGACATCACAGCAAAAGGCCAAAGCGCTGATCCAAACCAGGTATCAAGCACATCTTCATCTTGTTTCCATTGTTTGGATGCACATTTTGGGCAGGGGTCCGAGGGAGCCTCTTCAGCTACATAAATTTCTCCACAGGTGCAATACCAGACAGGGATTTGAACTCCCCACCAAATCTGACGAGAAATGCACCAATCATTGATATTTTCCATCCAGTCTCGATATACTTTCAGCCATCGATCAGGGATAAAACGAGTATCTCCAGCCTCAACACGTTGAAGAGCATTTTGAGCGATATGCTGTGTTTTAAGGAACCATTGCTCGGAAATGACGGGCTCCACCGTTTTGTGACAGCGAGAACAATGACCTACGGAGTGGTTGTAGGGTTCTTTTTTTATAAGAAGTCCCTGTTTCTCGAGGTCGATTAGAATGGCTTCACGGGCTTTGGCAATTGATAAGCCCTGGTATATTCCTGCTTCAGCATTCATGGTTCGACCTTCATCGATGACTGATATTTCAGGGAGCTGATGTCTTTGACCGATCAGATAATCTGCAGGATCGTGCGCTGGAGTGATTTTAAGTGCTCCAGTACCGAAGTCCTTTTCTACGTGGTCGTCTGCAATCAATGGTATGCTTCTTTGGGTGAGTGGAAGGCGGAGTTTTTTGCCTATCCACTTCTGGTACCGTTCATCTTCGGGATTAACTGCTACGGCACTATCACCCAACATAGTTTCAGGTCTTGTGGTGGCAACTGTAATGCTTTCTTCTGAGTTTTCGATGGGATAATTGATATAGTAGAGAAAGCTGTTTTCTTCTACGAAATCTACCTCGATATCTGAGAGAGCGGTTTTGCATCGTGGACAATATTGCACTATCCGATGACCTTTGTATATCAGGCCATCTTGGTAATAACGAACAAAAGCATGTCTTATGGCTTTTTCATAGGCAGGATCTTTGGTGAAGCGGAGTCGGGACCAATCTGCTGAAGCTCCCAGTAAATGAATCTGTTCGATGATGCGATTACCACAGCTTTCTTTCCATTCCCAGACTTTTTCTATGAAGGCTTCTCTGCCAAGATCTTCGCGACTCAGACCTTCTTTTTCAAGAGAACGTTCGACCACATTGTGTGTAGCTATGCCAGCCTGGTCGGTGCCTGGAAACCAACACACCGAAAAACCCTTAATACGTTTGTAACGAGCAATAATATCGGGCAAGGTGAGATCGAGAGCATGCCCCAAATGAAGTGAGCTGGTAATATTCGGGGGGGGCATCACCATTGAAAATACAGGACCTTCTGGATTGTCGGGTGCCTTAAAAAGTTGCTTGGACAACCAATAAGAAGAAATTCTGTGTTCGGTTTCTTTCGGTTGATAGGGTCCTTCGGGCATGGTTTTTTTCTCTTGCATGTGCTACCTCTGATTTATATAGTATTAGCCTTTGATGTATTCTCTTGCAGAATGAGCAGCGATGGATCCATCGGAAAGGGCTGTAATAATCTGGCGCAGGCTTTTCGATCTGATATCTCCTGCGGCAAAGAGTCCAGGAATATTGGTTTTCATGTTTTCATCGGTTTTGATAAAACCACCCTCGTCCAATTCTACTTGAAAGGATAAAAAACTTGTATCAGGCTCATATCCAGCAAAAATAAAAAGTCCATCAAGAAAAAGCTCCTCCACCTTTTTGGTGTTGAGGTTTTCTATGAGTAGAGAGCTGATTTTTTGACCGTCTCCTCTTATCTCAAGGGCTGTATATCCCAGGTGAGGTTCGATGATGGGATTTTTAAGCAGTTGCTCTGCAAGCATTTCTGCTCCTCTAAATTCCTGACGTCGGTGCACTAGATGGAGTTTGGCAGCAAACTCAGCTAAATAGATGGTTTCTGCGAGTGCTGAGTTTCCTCCTCCAATGACAGCAAGGGTTTTGTGTTTAAAGAAGGGGGCATCACAGGTGGCGCAATATGAAACCCCTCTGCCCCTGTATTCTGATTCTCCAGGGATTCCCAGGGATTTTTCTTTGGTGCCTTGCGCTAAGATGATGGCTTTGGCTTCCAATACACTTTGGTCTTTCAAGCTTACAGTAAAAGCGTGATCTTGATTTGTTATGGATGATATCAGAGCATTTTTAGTGGGTATTTTAAAAAACTCGAGATGAGCCTGGAGTTTGTCTGCAAGATTTGCACCTGAAATGCCTTCCGGGATCCCGATAAAATTTTCAATCCAGTGAGGATACAAAACCTTCCCACCTAAAATGTACTCTTTTTCTATGAGTAAAACATCGAGGTTGTAGCGTTTGGCGTAAATAGCCGCAGCAATACCAGCGGGACCAGCTCCAGCTATGATCAAATCATACATGCTTATTCTCCCTCAGTTTTGGGTATGCCGAGACCCTCGGTAAAGTACACGCTGTTGTTTTCTTCGTTGTAAAAAAAGATACCTTCTTTTCTTTCTTGATTGAGGGTGATCCCACCGCGAAAAGTTTTGATTTGAGGGAGGCTGACTTCAAGCTCTCCAGTAAGTTCAAGTTTTGCAGTGGGTCCGTATTCTTTTCTGACCCACTCTCTGATGGCGGTATGACTGGGATCTTCCTTGCTCATACAAGCCACAAAAGAAAAAGAAAAGAGGAGTATGGAACAACAAACAAGCCAGGTAAAACTTGATTTTATTCTTGCTTCCATTCGATTTTCCTTTCATATGCAAGGATAAAGCAGTGTTTTGTATTGGAAGGGACCAAAGCGAGAACCTGAACAATAGCGGATTCTTTGGGTTTGAGCACTAGATTTGGTGGATTTACCAGAATGGTGTCGGATAATAGCTTGTCAAAAAGAAGAATACTTTGATCTTCCATCTCCAGCTTTAAGTCTAGATCGTTGAGATCAAAAGGTTTGTTTCCTGGGTTGACGAGGGAAAACCGAGCAATCAAAAAACTATTCTGTGAGTCTTTGGGGTAGAGCTTGCTTTCTTTGGGGTCAAGAGCATAGGGTGCGTTGGTATGTTTGGTACTGCTATTTTTTTCGATGATGTACCCCACTTCGTAGTTGGGGCTGTTTTCTTTTTCGATGCTGGTAAAAACTGAGTTTCCGTCTTTTTCGTAACGTACAATACTGAAATGGTCGCGATTGAAATAGACGTGGGGAAGTGTTTGATAGGAAGACTCCTGGTCTGGAATGGGGATAAAGGGAGAGATGCTGATATTTTGAAGAATAAGCTCAATGGTTTTGGGGATAAGAACGGCTTCTCCTGCTTGAAAAACAGGAAGATCCAAATTGTTTTCGTTGGGTTTGGGTTTGCTTTTGCTGCAGGCTCCAAATTGTGAAGTCAAAAAAACTACTAAAACAAAAAAAGCAATACCATAAAACCCTTTTCTATAATTCATCTCTTAGCCTCTTTTCTGACAGACTTGCGGAACTTGAAGATTGATCTATAAGTTTTCTTCCAGGTTATCTTTAAAGCTTTCCGCTTTATTCTCGATTTTTTCTTTCCATTCCTGTGCGCGTTCTTTGAATTTGCTGGCGTATTCTTTGGCTTCATCTTGTTTTTGGTCGATAAATTGTTTTCCTTTATCCACCCATTCGTTGGTTTCGTTTTTAATTTTCTCGGAGATCCTACTCATTTGATCTTTAAAATCTTCGGCTGAATCTAATATCTTTTTTCGGGTTTCTTCGCCGGTCTGAGGAGCGAGTAAAAGACCCGCAACTACTCCAAGAAAAACTCCAAAAAGCAAGCCTACACCGAACTTTTCATTTTTCTGAGCCATGTTTATTTTCCTCCTTTAAAGCGCTTATATATCGAAAAGAATTCAGCAGCAACAACGCCAAATCCCATAACACCCTTGACAAAAGCTCCAAACTTTGGATTTCGATTTTCCTCCACTGATTGATTGAATAGTTTTACTGAGTCGGAGAGCTGGTTGGATATTTTTTCAGAGTTTTTTTGAAGAGAGAGCGTAAATTGGTTGATTTGAGTGGTGAGTTGTGCGGTTTTTTTGAGTAAAATAGATCCAAGAATGATGGTAATCAGCAACCAGACTAAAATGGTTGCAGCTATAATTATGATAGAAATAATGATTGCCCATCCTAATGGTTCGCTTAAGGTTATATTCATTACATCACCCTTCATTTTTTCATTAATTGTACCTGAAATTACTGAAAATAAAACGCAGTAATATGGAGTAAATGAATACTTGAGCTTGAAAGAAGATGCGTTTCATTTTAAAATATAGCTAAACAATCCATATGGAGGCATGAATGATAAAGAAGGTTTTGTCAACTGCGCTTTCGCTTGCTCTTATCCTAAGCGCCCTTTCGGTCTTTCCCGCCAAGACTTCTGCCTTAGACATCTTCCCGTTTGTTGTCCTAGCTACAGCAAACGTAAGGGGTCAACTGGAACCCTTTTCCAGTGGCGCCCTTAAAGGGGAGGGTGGCTTAAGCAAAGTTGCTAGCGTTGTCGAACAAATAAGAACAGAAACCACTGCCCGAGAGGGTTATTCTATGCTTATCGATGTAGGCAATACTCTTAGCGGCACCGGCATCAGCAATTATTTTGCTCGAAGACCCCTTGCAGGAAAGCCCCATCCCACTGTTGCGCTTATGAATCAAATGAAGTATGATTCTGCAGGCTATACTTCGATTGATTTTTCCACTACCCCTCAATTTCGTGATGCCAGAAAACGTGAAAGCAATTTCACCTGGGTGAGTTCCAATGCTTATGCTGGATCCAACCTATACGCTGCAGACCACCGAATGTTGGTTTACGATGTACCCAATTCTGCCCACGTATTAAAAATTGCTATTATCTCTCTCCCTGATCCCGAAAAAATTAGTTCTATCCCCAAAGAAAACATCCAGGGTATTGAGTTTTATGATCCCGCCGAAGAAGTCATTCGACTGGGTGATGTCCTCAAAGTTATCGATAGAGCAGATTTTCTTATTCTCACCACAGACATGCAATGGGAGCTCGATCCTGTCAAACGTAAAGATAGCCTTCTCTACAAGATCCTTGAGAGATCTCGTATTGATATTGCTGTGGTAGGTTCCGACGAAGTAATTTCAGGCGAACAACTTCTCTTCGAAGATAGCGAAGAATTTAAAGCCCACGACGTTTTGGTTACTTCTCCTGGTCGTTTTGGCCTTGGAGTGTCTCGCGTTGAATTGATGCTTGAAAAATGTAAATGTCCTGTAAAACCTTACGAAGTCATGAAAAAAGAGAATGGCGCTCGTTTGATTACGGGAAAAGTTGTCAAAGTAGGGCGTGCCATCCCCGAAGATCCCAAAGCAAGCGCACTTCTTCAAGAATACAAAAAAGCTGTCGAAAAAGATTATGGTGCTGTGGCAGGTTTTGCCAAAGAAACATTCACTGCTTCTGGCTCTATCTATGGACCTACCAGTCTTTCCAACCTCGCCCTTCAAACTATCCAACAAACTGCAAAAGCCCCAATAGCCATCCTCAAACCTGGCGATATTCTTCAAAACCTCAACAAAGGTCCTCTCACTGTCGGCGATATTCAAAGTGCTTTCGCCATGGACGATACCATCTATTCAGTTTCTCTCACTGGTGCCAAAATTAAAAATCTTCTCGAAGATACCGCTGACTACCTGGTCGCAGGCCAAACCCATTATGCGATCAATACTTCTGGTCTTAGCTATTCCATGGATCTCAAACAAGCCAAAGGATCCCGTATCAAAGACCTGAAGCATGCAGGAAAAGCAGTAGGTGCAAACGACAAATACACCGTTGGTTTGCTGTCCTCACTTTTAAAAAGCACTAACCGACCAAAAGCACTCGCTAATACTCCCATTCAGCTAAATACCCGAAAAACTCTCCGTGATGAATTGGTTATCCTGTTCCAAGACAAAAAAGAAATTGCCCCCGCTACTGCTGGTCAGTGGTTTATGGTTCCCGACTACTTAGATCACTGGGCGAACGAAGCTGTATCCTTCCTCCAAAACAAGAAAGTCATATCAGGTTACACCGATGGGCGTTTCTTGCCCAATCGTACCATCAGCAGAGCCGAATATACCACGATTGCCACCAAAGCCTACGGCATCACCGAAGTCAAACCTGCCACACCTTCTTATACCGATGTATTAGCCAAAGATTGGTTTTATGGTATCGTTGAAGCTGCCAAAGCCAAAGGTATGTTGCCTTTTGCTGATAGCAATTTCTTCTTTCCAAACAAGGCTATCACTCGTGAAGAAGCCATGATTCAACTCGTCGTAGCTCTTCGCAACAATCCCAAAGCCCCAGAAATCAGCCCAGAAGATCTAAAAGCTTTCAAAGATGCCAACAAAGATAGTGCAAGCATCTCTGATCTTGCTCTTCCCTACCTCGCTTTTGCTGCCAAAGAAGGGCTGATCAAGGGATACCCCGATGGCACCATACGCCCCAAGGGTTCCATCACTCGCGCTGAAACTGCTACCATCGTCTTCCGAGCCCATTATCCCACCATCGTGATCGCTGCCACGGGAAACATCGCCAGCACCATCAACCCCTCCTACAAAGATCCCTACGAAGATCGACCCATTGGCGGTCTTACTATGATCGATTCCCACATGAAGAAACTCTCTTCCACTTACCCCAACCTTATCGCTCTTGATGCAGGAAATTACCTCATGGGAACCTCCGTATCCTATCTCACCAAAGGAGCTGTGATTGGTGAATTCTACAAAGAAATAGGTTACGATGCCCTGGGTTCTTCTGACGAAGATTTCTTTTATGGTCTTGACGCATTGCGTAATGTTGGACAGAAAGTTGGCATCCCTTTACTGATTGCCGATCTCAGCCCCTTTGATTCCCATTTCTATAAAAACTTTGGTGATATCAAAGTTGGTGTTACCGCAGTTTCGGGTTTTGGAATAGAAAAACCATTCTTGCACCCCGATGTAGCTTCTGCCATCGAAATCCATGATACTATCCAAAAATCCAACGAAGCTGTCAAAAAGATGATTCAAGAAGGTGCCCATATTCAAGTTCTCATGACTGGTATGGAAGGAAATGTTAATATGATGGGCGAAGTATCCGCCAATCTCAAAACTTTCCTCGACGGCCTAAACCCCAAACCCTCCCTTGTTATTGCTCTCAACCAGCTTTACGGCTTCAACATAGACTATAAGGGCATGAAAGTGTTTGCTCCGGGTAGTTATGGCAATTCCATTGGCAATGCCAAGTTTATAATTGATGCAGTCTCCAAAAAAATTGAAAAGATTGAATCCGCAAACTCCTTTGCTTACGCAGACGAACTTGATCCCTCCTCAAAGATCGTTGATCTCTACAAAAGCAACGAAAAACAATTCCAAAACGACTTGGATCAAGTGGTAGGAAAAAGCAATAATGGCCTTACCACCACTAGCGGTGGCGAGTCTCCTCTGGGCAACCTTATCTCCGATATCATGCGTTCCACTACCGAAGAAGCCGATTTTGCCTTTATTCTTCCCAGCCTGATTCGCAACCATATTCCCAAAGGAGATATCAAAGCTCGACATATTTATGATGCTATCCCCAAGGATGAAGATCTGGTCTTAATGGATATCAAAGGTAGTGATATTCGAATGGCTCTCGAACACGGAGCTACCTTTAGCCATGGAATGATCCAGATTTCAGGCATAAAATTCGAATACAACAACTATCGTTTCCTTTACGATCGAATTGTCGGTATCTCCATTATGGACAGCGATGAAGCTTTTGATGAAAGCAAAAACTACAAAATTGTTATTTCAGAATCCATGAGACGCGGAATGGACGGATATTACTGGCTCGGAAAAGGCACTGTCATCAAATATTTCGATCGTTCCTTGCGCCAGGAGATCTTCCATTATATCCAAAATGAAACTTCCAATGGTCGAGCTATTGACCGCAAAGTTGAAAATCGAATCTGGCTTGTTGAAGAGTCCTGATAGTTTGAAATTTATAGCTAATATTTAAAGGAGGCATTTAAATTTAATGATGAGTACAAAGTGGATACGCCAAGGAAGCATGGCTCTCGTAGCTGTGATGGTGTTTTCAGTGCTTGCTGGCTGTGGTGGCGGAGGAAGCAAAGACCCCAAAACTTCTGAAAAACCAAAAGATCAAACCACTACCATTGTTGAATCGCGTTACCAAGAAGCTACCGTCAATCTGGACGGAGTTGATACCGACGAGGTTTGGGCTGGCATAGAACCTGTCACTGTCAACCTTGAATCTGGTGTTTCTTTCGAAATGAAGAGCTTTTATGACGCAGAAAATATCTATTTCCTCTACAAATGGATTGATCTTGACGAAGGACCTGTCAGCACCCTGGGTGAATGGTTCAAAACTGCTGAAGGCACCTGGAATTGGAAGTTTGAATCTGACGGTTTCTCTATTTGTTGGGATGTTTCCAAGGTTCCCAATTTCAGCACCGAAGCTTGTACCCCCCTTTGTCACGACCAACCTACCGATCGCAATCGCCGTTATATGGGCACCGACAATCCCCAGGACATGCAAGAATTCTGGAATTGGAGCCCTGGCGTTACCAACGCCAAAGGTATTATGGCTCCCTATCTCTGGGTAGCTCTTGAAAGTGGCGTTACCGTAGACGATCCTGGATTTGACAACAAAACTACCTGGGCTCATGTGGATGGCGAATATGGCTTTTACCACAATCGCGCCAAAGACGAAATTGCCCCTGCTGATCAAATCAATGGCGACACCGCTCCTTTATGGATACTCAAAGATGTAGAAGCCAGTGGAGACGCCGCTCTTATCAAAGCCTTTGGTTTGTTTGATTTCGGTCAATATACTCTTGAAGTATCTCGACCTCGCAACCCCTCCAATCGTGATTTGCACAAGTTTGAAGTTGCTGAAAACGGTTGGTCAGACATTCTCTTCGCTGCTGCAATTTTCCACAATAACGAACGTGACAACAAAAAAGTTATGAAAGAAGCTGCCACTCTTCGTATGGTAGGCAAAAACGTTCAATAGAAAGGAGTTTGAATGATGATGATAAAGCAATCACGCCTTTGGGCTGGTATTTTGGCTCTTACGCTCATTCTCGGGATTTGCCTGGTTCGGCCCTCAGATAGCATTCGTGCGGCAGGTCCTGAAAAGATTGGTATTTATACCAACTCATTCGGGTATTACGTCCTTGTCACTGACCCTGTTCAGGGTCGTATTCTCAAATATTCCAACGATGGAATATACCTTGGAGTAGTGGTTCCCACCGTTTCCACCCACGTGACGGGTGAAAAATGGACCCTCAAACGACCTGTGGATATTGTCACCTGTCGTCTCACTGACGTCTTGGGTGTTGCTGATCCTGATACCGGCCACTCTTATATTTACGAACTTGATGGGCACACCCATCACAAAAATGGTAATCCTGGCACTGGTCCTGGCAAAACCGAGGAAATGTGGGGCGTTGCCATGACAGAAATTGACGAAGTCAAATCTCAAGCCTTGCTAGACAAAAAAGGCTGTAAGATCAATCACTGGGCTCCTCCTCCCGGGGGCACCAAAGATCCTCGTGATGGTGTCTGGCTAAGAGATTTTGGAAGTAAGGGTTCTGGTGATGGTCAGTTGATGTTTCCAGAAGCTATGGTGTATCGCGTACACGACAAAAAACATGAACTCTACGTAGCCGACACTGGCAACAATCGTATCGTCGTATTCAGCCTTACGGGCCAGTTTGTAAAAAACATAGGTTCTGCTGGTAGCGGAAATGGTCAGTTCAAAGATCCTATTGACGTTGATTTTGATTTCCATGATTCCCAGGGCGACAAAATGTATGTCTTGGAACGTGGTAACAAACGCACCTCTGTTTTTGATCGTGCTGGTAAGTTTGTGCGTTCCATCTCTCTGGCTGCTTTAACCCGACCTTCTTCTCAAACCCTTGATGTGGATGGCAATCTCTGGGTGACCGATCCCGAGCAAAACCGTGCATACAAATTTGACCAAAATGGCAAACAGCTTTTAACCATTAACAACCTTATCAACCCTCCCAATACCACCCGCAAAATTGTCCGTGTCTATATTGGCAAATTCATCATGACGATCAACGACGTAGCCAAAGCCATTGATGCTCCTCCCTATATTGAAAGTGGACGCACTATGGTTCCTTTACGCGCTATCTCCGAAGGATTAGGCGCAAAAGTTGAGTGGAACGACAAAGAGCGCAAAGTCACCATCACTCTCGGCAACAAAAAGGTCGAAGTCTGGATCGACAACCCAAGTGGTCGTATTGATGGCAAGCCTTATCCCATGCCTGATGGCGTGGCTCCTACCATTCGTAGAGGTCGCACCTTTGTTCCAGTACGTTTCGTAGCTGAAGGTCTTGGAGCTCATGTTTCCTGGAATCCAAAAGACCTTAAATTTGCATCAGGGGCAGTTACAGTTATTTACCCCAAATAAGTAGAATAAAGCAATAGATTTTGGAACTCTTCTGCCGAAAGCCTGGTTATTTTTTTCGGCAGAAGAGTTTTTTTTATAAGGTGAAATAATGAAATTAGCAAAAATCGACTTAACTTCGATGAAGCATTTATTAAGATGGTCTGATATTTTGGTAGTCGCCGTTTTTCTTTCAGTTGTCGCCTTCCTTTTCATGCAATCCCGACCCCAATTATCCTGGATGGAAGCCCAGATGCATCCAGACCAAGCCAAAGAAATTATGATGCAGGAAATTGCAGGTACACCCCTTCATCCTGAGTATAATCCCAAGATTTTTTCCCAACGTTTTAAAACCTGGCGCATCAATTTAACAGGTTGGTTTAGCGAAAAGCCTTTCAGCAACCGCTTTGTCCACTATTTTAATTCCATGCAGGGTTGGGTGGCAGACTGCTCAAGCTGTTCTGATGAGGACGTTTGCGCTGATCTTGAAGAAGTTATTCTTCCCTACCCCATTGATATCACTCAAGAGCAGTTAAAAGAAAAGATGAATGGCAACAAAGATCTAATGATCATCGATGTTAGAGACGTTGAAACCTACACTCAGGCGCATATACCCGATGCAGTTAACTTACCTTTACTGGAGATGGTGGATTGGGTTTTTCCCACCAACCGTTGGAGTGAGATTGTGATAGTGGGCGATTCCTACTTCCAAACCAAGATTGCCGTTGAAACACTTAGAAGACTTAATTTCCACAGACTTTTTCGTCTCATTAGCCCTGTAAAATCTTGGGATGGAGAGCTCAATAGCTTCTTATGAGCACCAAAGAATTAGTCCAGATAGCTTTGTTTAGTGCTATTGGCTTTGTTTTTTATTTTCTAACCGCTCCTCTAATTGATTCCTTTCTTCCCTTGATGGGCTGTCTTATCCGACCCATGATTTTTTTGAGCTATATTAGCGGTCAGTTCCATTTGAATCGCAGACAACTCGTATATGTTTCGCTCATTTCCAGTTTCATTTATGCTTTGGTTATTCCCTGTTTTGTTAATGCCGCATCAGTTCCTGTGAGTCTTATTTTTGTATGGATTGTGCTCAGTTCTCGAAAGTTTATGCATCCTATATGGATCAGCATTATCGCTTCTATAAGTGCTTTTGCAGGTTTGGTTATTCTGGCATTCTTTTTTAGTCAAACCAAGACCGATTATATCAACATTCTTAAAGGATTTCCGATCATTCTTGCTTTGGCTTTAGCACTGGGGTTATATCGTATGAAATTTGGTAAAATTAACTGTTTTGGCTGTGATCTTTGTGATTCTCCTTCTTATTCCCACTACATGAAACGCACTCTAATCAATCACAAGGATTCAGTTATCAAGGAGAATAACGAAAAATGAAAAAAAACACTTTATTATTAGTTGTATTGTTGTTGATATCTTTGATTTTTCCTCTCAAGAGTGGAGCGATTAGCGGTTCCCCCCTTGATATTACTGAACGTATCGTGTTTACTGTTGGAAAGTACTATTTCAGAGTAGGTGGGCAGCCTCTAAGTATGGATGTTGCTCCTCAATGGAATGAAGCGCAAAAATCGTTTCTGATACCTTTGCGCCAGTATGCTGAATTGCTTCGATATCAAGTGGATTGGGATGAACAACTCCAGCTTGCATCTATCAGCAAAGATCAAAGCAAGCTAAGTATTTCTTTGAAAAATGGCAGTGTCCTTATTGGAAACCAGGCCCAGACTGAGAGTTATTTTGAAATTCGCAATCGTCGAATCCTCATCGATGATGCAAGTCTTGCGACCTTCTTTCACACTCCATCAGAGCTTATCGCGGAAGCTTCTGATATTTCTTTTACAGCCAAGCGCCTGGATATCTTGATGAATGCTCCCGATTTTACGCTGAAAGATACAAATGGTATAGATTTTCAACTTTCCAAAGCATTTGAAGATCCTCAAGTAAAATTAGTGGCTATTAATTTCTATTCTACCTTTTGTCCCTTCTGTTTAGCTGAAGTACCTAATTTAATAGCCTTTAACAAGACATACAAAGATCAGGGTGTTTTGCTTGTTGGAGTTGATACCAGCACAACTGATCCGCAAGGTCGCAGAGGGGAAGTCATAAAACGCTACGGGATTGATTATCCTATTTTAATTGATAAAGACAGCAAAATTTATGATCTATACAAAGTCTCTGGGATTCCAAATATTTTTTTGATCAATCGAAAGCATGAAATTGTTTTGCACCACCTGGGCATTGATGATGCTTATTTTTCTACCCTTTATTCTTTTTTGGATGCCTGGTTGGCTCAATCTTAATTTAAACCGTGTTGCTTCATTTAAAAACCTATTCGAACGGTCTTCGATGATTCAGCTAAAACATTTCCAGTTGAACCCTTTTTTAATAGTTTATCCTCTGCTTGAATTCGGTCAAGTTCTTTCTTTCTTCGAAGCTCGTTAAGCTTGTTCTTGAGTCGCTGCACCTCCTGATGTAAAGTAAAAGGGTCCAAGGTTTCATATATAGCTTGGCAAGCTTGCTTGTTTTCTGCTGAAACCTGGGGGCTTTCCAAGACTCGCTGGTAGGGTGTTCGGGGTAGATCCCAGCGTTTCATCACTTTGGCTCCTATCCGTAGCTTTTCCTGCAGTTGCATCACGGGAAGGAAGTAATTAGTGTACAGACGCAAGACTTCATACAAGGCATTCATGCACATGACCTCTTCCAGGGTATCATACCTTGCATAGCCCACATAGGAACGCACCAGGGACCAATTCTTCTGTTCAATGTAGCAGGAATCATTCTTAAAGCTTTTTCTGTTCCTTGTGAACTGAAGCTGTTCCTGCGTGCAATAGTTAAACAAGTGAGCATTTATAAATTCAGAACCATTATCCGAATGAAGGCCTAATAAAGGAAAAGGAAAGCGTGCTCTTCCCTGTTGCAAGGCAGCAAATACAAAGCTTTGTGCTTTGGTGGGGATCGCTACGGTTTCCGTCCATTGGGTGGCCACATCGGTGATGTTCAGGCTGAAGGCAAAACAACCTCGAGCATCTCCTCCTTCATGTCCCACCAGATCCATTTGTGTGTTTCCAGGAAGACCTTTATCCCACATGGCAAAGGTTTTGACTTCAATGTTTTGCTTGAGCAGGGAACCCGGACGGGTATGGGATATTCCCTTGAAGCGAGACTTCTGACGTTCTTTGCGAAGATAACGATAGATGCTGGAAGCACTCATGCTTCGAAGCTGGCTTTCGATTTCCTGGGTCCAGGGAGGAAGCTTCAGCGCTTTCCATTCTTCCTCATGCAAGGGTTCAAACTGAACTCGTTTATCCATGAGGAAGGGAATCATGCTATGCAAACGGCGATCACAGCAGTGATACATCACTTTCCAGAAATAGATCAACCAGGCGAGGGTTGCTGGGGTAAAGAAGCAGGAACGCTTCCGAACACT
>DAOSES010000010.1:0-87595 GCA_035363255.1 Caldisericia bacterium
TACCCACACATCGGATAAAGCTATTTGTCAATGTGGGTAGGGTGT
Organism: Caldisericia bacterium; assembly: GCA_035363255.1. GTDB lineage: Bacteria > Caldisericota > Caldisericia > UBA6126 > UBA6126 > T3SED10-260. Next base: position 46 of record DAOSES010000010.1, read on the forward strand.
GACGCTTACGAATAGAAATTAGGTGCTATTTCTCTAGCTCTTTTATAATCTTCCACAGCATCTTCATATAATCCAGATTGAAATTTTTGATACGCTGCATGAACCAACACCACTGCAACTTTTTCTTCATCAGTGCATGCTCCAAGATTTGAAAGAGAGTGACTATATGAGGATTTAACTTTTTCACTTTCTTCAATTTTGGATTGAGCAGTTTTGAGCCTATTTTCAAGATCTTTTTTAAGTAAATAATTCTTATCGAGTTGGTTTCTGATGTAGCCCATTGTAAGTGATAAAATATCATACTTTGTTCCAATTTTATCAGTATTGTTTTTGTTTTGCTCCTGCATAACAAGTGAAACCAGTATCAATTCGCTTATTGAGTCTTCAAAATCGTACTGATTGAGATCTGATATATATTTGATAACACCAGCTTGCATTGGAGCTTCAGATAAACTAAAAGAACATAGCAATTTCTTTGAATTTTCGGAAAGATTTGAGTATATATGTTCAAAACAAAATTTAGCAATGTCACTATTTTCACCAAGGATTGAATCAATAATTGCGTTAATATCCTTACCTAATGCGACATTACCAATTAACCACTTTATCGCCAAGGGAAAACATGCTACTTTGTTTACATATTTCAGAATAATTTCATTATCTAGTCTTGATAGTGTAATTAATTTTTTTTCTTTAGCGATTTGCCTAAACAATAAAATTGCCTCATGAGGATTTAGTTGATTCAACTCATAAATTCTTTCCACCTGACCAAGCCCTTTTCTGCTTGTAATTAATATTTTTAAATTCTTATGCGAATCTAAAATAAAGTCTTTAATTCGATCGTCTGTTACTGTTTCAAGGTTATCAATTACTATTAATACTCTTTTATATAAATCAAACAACGCATTAATTTCATTTTCTTTTGATTCAATACTTAATACTTCTGAGTCATAACCCATTAAAACTTTTAGTATAGTATCCAATAATTCATCATAATTTTTTAATGTTGGCTCAAAATCTTCGATTCCAACTAATGACAGTTTGTTTTCTTTAGCGCTTAAGAAAACTATGCCATCAAAGCATGTTGGATTTGACTCAATAACTTTCTGAATAACTTTTAAAGCAGTTGCTGTTTTTCCAACACCACCTGCTCCTGTAATAGTAATAACCCGGTGTAAATCTCCTTGTAATAATTCTGCTATCTTTTTTATATCATTTTCTCTTCCAATGAATCCTCCATCATGCTCATAATCAGGAACAGGAAGATTGTTAGGTATTTTTAATGGAATAGACTGTTTTACTTCGACATAAAATTCCGAGGGAATTGACTGAATAAATTTTTCTGGATCATTTTCGATCTTTTCCAGAAAGCTTAAAATTTCAGATCCATTTTCTTCCAAAGCATTAGCAATATCTCTAGCTTTCTCCAACAATTCATCAATTTCCAATGATGTAAAAATCCCCCTAACATGGGCTATTTTACATCTTAACTTATAAAGATCTAGCATATGATTTAAAAAATCCTGCTGAGGTAATTTATATTCAGCAAAATAATACTTGTATAAGCCCTTAAAAACAATAATTTCACTCAAATCAGGAAAATCAATGCTGTTTAAAAAAATATCTAAGGTTGATGGTAGTTCATTTTTAAGACGCTTATTCACTTTTTCGAGAATCCCTATTGGAATCCCTTCTTTGTAGTTACTATAAAGTAGATCGATCTTCTTATTAACCATGTCTCTGAGAGATTTTTCAAATTTGGAAAGAATAGTATATCCTAAGCATCTATATTTCTCTGAATCAAACACTTTTCACCACCTTACAATAAGTTCTAACCAATCTTAATCAATCCTAGTAAGCATTACACGCTCCTGGCTTTGCTGATGCGATTCCAGACGAGTTGGCAAACGGCACGATAGACTTCTTTGCGTTCTTCTTCGGTAAGCCCCAGGGCATCGAAGACGATGTTGTCGAGTTCTGCTCTGTCGGGGAGGGGCTTGGGTTCTTGTTGGTCAATTGGGATTTCAGACTTTGGATCTATACCGCATTCTTCAAAGATAGATTTTAATGGGCGTTTAATTAATTTAGCGTTACTGATTTGATCAGGGTTTAGTATTATTGATTCCTTAATATATGTAGGGTTTAGCTTTATCGCACCTTCTCCCAAATTTGATATTCCTAAAAGTTCTAAATTTATCATATTGTAAGTTGAATTTAGCGTTATTAATAATTCCTCATTATAGTGCCTTTTTGGAAAGATGCTTACTAAATTCGCATCATTGGGAATACCGTTACTCTTAAAAAAAACAAGACGAACATTATTCACAAGTGGGCAGCAACAAAATGGTACATGAATATCTCCAATGTTCCACCATCTTTTTCTGTTTTTAACGCTTGGAACATCATTCCATGCTATCCCATCTTTGTTTTTTTGCTTTTCTCCCCACTCTATATATTTTATTGCATTTGTATTTTTAAGCTCATCTTTAGACTTGTTACAAGCAAATAATAGCGTTTTGAGATCATTTAAGTCTATTGATATAGATTTACACTCTCTTGGACTCAAAATAACTGCCTTTAAGAACTCATCTTCAATGCCCCAATGTTTAGCCTGTTCCTCGGTGAGATAGAAGAATTCGTTTTTTCCTGTTTTAATACCAAAACGCACTTCTGCAATTTCTTTAAGCTTAACCAGTTTCCCTTTTCCTTTTTCAAGGATGGTAAAAAAGATATCAGGTGCTCTCAGGTATTTTCCACCCCATTTATCTCCAATGTATATCGCTTTAGCAAGCTTTTGGCCTGTGTCATTTTCCATATCTATCCCAGCTTCCCAAAGCTCTTTGTTTGGGATGGGAAACACACGTAACACTTCGTTTTTCTGGATTTCGTTGGCATATTCTATCTTGAGAAGGTTTTCAGTATAAATGGACTCATCAAAGGGTTTTTTGAAGGCTACAAATTTGACAATGTGCTCATCGTGGTTTTGTGATTTTTTTCCTTTTATTGGTGCATGAATGATTGATATGATGGTGTTTACATCTGCGGCTTCAAAGCTACGTTTGGCTTGATTGTCGATGATCATTTCGATTGGACAACGTTTGAGCAAAAACTCCTGTAACCAGGAGCCGTATCCCACATCCAGCCAGGAGTTGGAGCAGATAAAGGTATGGATGCCTTTGGAGTTGAGCAAACGCAAGCTTCGAATATAGAAATAGGCAAAAAGATCTGATTTTGCATTGATCTTACTTGATTTGTTAAAATCATCAGGGAAATCAAGCTTGACCATTTCAGCAAGAAAGCTTTTGTGGTCTTTTTTATCTTTTTCTTTTCCAGTGGGGTCTTCTATCTTTTCCTGACGGACATAGGGTGGATTGCCAATGATAAGGTCAAAGCCCCCTTTGTCTGCAAATATTTCTGCAAACTCAATGCTCCAAACAAGAGGTTTGTCATTTAGACTCAAGGCTTTTTTTTGTTCTTGGAGTTCATTTAACTGCTCAGTCAATTCAGTGCATTGTTTTGCCATCACAGACTGTTCTTTTGGAGTTAAATCTCCTTTGTCATGAAAAAGCTGTATTTTGATATCTTCGGATTTACCCAACAAAACGTTGAGATCATATTGTATTGATTTGATTTCTTCATCTATAATTTGACGGTATATGGCCAACTCCCTTTGTTTGAGTTCCCATTCCTTCAGCTGGCTTCGATTGTCAAAATATTCCATTTTCATATTTTTCAATTTGGTAATGCTATCTTTGATTCCTTTTTTCAGACTTTGCTCATGTCCTGTTACTGGAAATGCCTTTGTTCCTACGCGTTGCACCAGAGAGTCACCCTGTCTGACTTTAAAATCCAAACTGGGAAGGATAGGTTCTGGAGAATCTTTCAGATCCTCTGGAGTGTCCACAAAGAGGGATAGCCAAAGTCGAAGCTGGCATATCCAGACTGCCCATTCTTTTACTTCCACCCCATAGAGGCAATTCTTTATAATTTCTTTTTTACGGTCAAAAACAGAACTTCCATTGATCTGATATCGTTGTTTTAGAGATTGCTCTATCTCATCCAAGACTTGCATCATTCCTACCAGAAAAGCCCCAGATCCTACTGCAGGGTCACAGATGGTTATACTTTGTAGCTTTTCCAGTATTTCAATCGCTTCCTTGCGAGAGAAACTTCCCTGTTTTTGTTCGTCCTCTTTTTCGCTTTCTTTGAAAAATAGCTCATAAAGGTTGTCAACTTTGACGGTATGATCCAGGTTTTTTTGCAACCACTTCAGGAGGCTCAGACGACACATCAAATCCACCTCTGTTCGAGGGGTATAGACTGCTCCATCTGCTTTATTTACCAAGCGCTCAAAGATGATACCTAAAAACTCAGGGTTGAGCTGAAGGTCTTCATCTTCCAGGGAGTTTTCTTCTATGGTAAAGCTATGAGCAAAAAGAAACTCAAAGAAAGCGTTAATTTCTTGATCAGGAATGTTCCAATGTTGATCGTCAAAGCCAGGTTTTACCTTAAAGAGTCCTCCATTGAGATAGGGAGTCATTTGCAAAGCAGTTGCGGTATCAGGCGATATTGCATGGTCTGAATTGGTGATGGGTCTACCAACGGGGGAATTAAGAGCTTCAAAAAACAAGATACTCAACCAATTGGAATAGAAAGTGTTGCTCTGCTTGCTTCGTTTTTGATATTCTTTTAAAAAGCTTTGAATAAATTTGTCATTGTTTCCTATCCATTTTCTTTTTTGGATAAAGCCTATGAATATGGTGCGGATGGTAAATAATAGTACAAAGTCTCTTACCTTTGGTTCTTCTTCAATGTGATTGATGGATTTGGTGGTTTGTACCAATTGATCGTAAATTTTGAAAAATTCATCGTAAAAAAGATTGGTAACTGCCACAATCGAAAAAGCATTTCGAAGAGAGGAAATGGTAGCGAATGGGGTTTCTCCGATTTGTTTGAGAAAGGTTTTGTTGGTGTAGTCTTTGTTGACATAATAGCTAAACCTGCGGAAGTTGTTCCAGGATCTTTTTGTGCCTTGATACTCCGGATAGATGAGAGAGAAACGGAAATTGCCTTGAGGGTCGTAATAGGTGAATATGCCTGCTTCGTAGGCTTTCTCGCTTTCACTGCCAAGATCTTTCAATATTTCTTTGGCGTTTTCATATTGGAGTTTTTTGCCACTACGCTCGTTGAGAGTATGGTTGGTTTTGGCTGAAAGCAGTAATACCTTTCCTTCGGGTAGATCAAGGTAGCCTGGGCTCTGGAAGTCTTCGAAGTGTTCATCGGCGTAATGATCGAGGTTTGTGGGTATGGGTTTGAAGTCGAGGGATTTATGCTCAAAAAAGGAACGCAGTTGGCTGGGGCTAAAGCTTTCGATGAGTTTTTCCAATTGGTCTTTTGTGCTCATTGGACTTGCTCCTTTTGATTTTCGACGGCGATAATGACTTCGCTTTTTGCTTCATTTAACTTACTTATCAGCTTGTCCAGGTATCGGGCTCCCAGATCGTCCATAAGCTTTTCAAAGGTTTCCTGGATGTTTTGGATATCTTTTGCTTTAGGGTTTTCGGTCTTGAGACTGGCCAGTTTTCGAAGGGTAAACTCGGAGAGGGTTTTGTAGTCGTTGATATCTCTTAAAAGCATACGAGCAAATCCGAGGTAGCTTTCAAAATCGAGAATAGGATTGCTTATCAGGGTGCTTAGATTGTTTCGAGCTTTTTTTTCAAGACTGACATCGCTGGTGGGTAGTCGCACAGGATCTTTGTAGTTTTTGGTTTTTTCGTAGCGATCCCAGAAGTCTATACTTAGGACTTGTCGGGGGTCTTCGGGGCAGGCGATGATATGGTCAAATACGAGGTCAAAAGGGCTTTCTTCCACTTTTCCCTCGGGAGTCATTTGACGGGTATAGAAACCAAGACCTTTTTTAATGAAAACATAGAGCTGGTCTTCGGAATACTTTTTCGCCACCTTGATTCGTTGCGGTAGCTCTTGGATGCGGTGATAGATATGGGGATAGCACTCTTTGATTTCTGCGTAAAGCCTGCGAACTCGGGTATGAAAGCTTTCCTGCTCTAGTTGCTCTGGGTTCATGCTTAAGCGCTTGAAAAGGCCAGCAGCAGTGGGCTCTTCCTCGGGATCGAAGATTTTAGCGTCCTCTCCCAGGATGGTATGGATCATAAACATTTTTTCTGCTGCGATTTCTCTGCTTTTAACGTATTCCGCTCCTTGCAGGGTGGGGAAGAAGTTGCAGATAGCCAACTCGTTGAACACTTTTTTACCGATACGGTTGATACGACCTACCCGTTGGATGACCCGGGTGGGATTCCAGGGGATGTCATAGTTGATGATGGCTCCTGCTCGGTTGAGGTTGACGCCTTCGGAGAGTCTATCGCTGGTCAGCAGGATCCAATAGTCATTTTTTTGTTTTTTCAGACTGGCATCAAAGTTGCCCAGTATTTCTGATAGTTTGTTACTGCTAAGCCCATAGGCTGAAGATATTAGTCCGATGGGGAAATCCTTGCTCAATTTGGCTTCAAGATATTTGGCAGTGTCGATATATTCGGTGAAAATGATAACTTTTCGCTCGGGTTCGCCTTTTTGGGGCTTGCTGGCATGAATTGCTTGCAAAGCTTTCACCAGACGCTTGTATTTGGGGTCGTGATCCACGAGTTTCAGTTCATCGATCTGCTTGATCAAGTCTGCAAAGAGTTGTTTGTCGGATTCGATGTCTCGCAGGAATTCCATTTTCAATTTGAAATGATTGATGTCGTATACTTTGTAGTTTTTGGGATGCTCTTTGGCTTCCAGTAGTTTTTCATAGTCTTCCAATGCAGTGATGATTTCTTCTTCGTCTGCTTCATAGATACTTTCAATGAGCTTGCGATCGAGGATGAACTTATTGCCTGAACGTTCGATAAACTGCTGGACTTTTTCGGTAATGTGGTAAAAGTTTTCGAGGCTTTGGCGGAAGGCTCCAAAGGAGCTTTCAAAACGTTTTACCAGCAACCTGCGCATAAAGTCGTATAAGTTGGTTTGTGATTGCTTTTCACGATTTTTCTCAATACTGATGGTTTCGGAGTCCACTTCACCTTCCTCGTAATAGAAGGGTTGGTAGATGGCTCCTTTGAAACGACGATATTCGGAATCGCTAAAGCAATCCTTGGTGATTTCATCGTAAAAGGAAGACTGCTCGGGGCTGAGTTCGAAAAAGAGCTCTTCGGGGTCTTTCACGCCGGAAAGGGCATAGATTTCTTTGGAATAGACAGGATCTTTTTGAAGGTCGATACGGTTGCGACGTATCACGACGGGCTCGATGACACTGCGAATACTGTGGGAAAGATAGCGGATGCGTTGTTTGACGAGTTGAATATCGATGGTGGGGCTTTGGAATAGATCCTCATATAGCGCCTGAGCTTTTTTGCTCTTTTTTTTATCGGTGGAAAGGTAATTTTTGCGGATATATGATAGTTGATGGAAGGATCGATTGTAGATACGGAAGCGATTGGCAAGATCGTTGTCGAGACTGATCATGGATTTGCCGGGCACCACAAAGAGCTTGAGCAATGAAAAGATATCAGCGGGGGTGTTGTTGAAGGGGGTGGCTGAGAGAAGGATGACGATGCGGTTGCGACAGATATTTGCCAGCACATCATAGGCTTCGGTGTCCTGGTTGCGGAAGCGATGGACTTCGTCGACAATGATTACTTCGTATTCCTCGTTTTCTTTGACCAATTCTAGAGTTTTTTTCAGGTTTTCCAAACCACAGGAGCGAATATCCCAGTCATAGAGCTCAAAATCGTCACGATATTTTTGCCACCCGGACTGTTTGTTGTCGTCGCCTATCAAGCCCGGAGGACAGATGATGACTCCTCGTTTGTTGAGGCTTTTGGCGATGAGACTGGCGATGATGCTTTTACCAAGACCGACGACGTCGGAGACTATGACTCCATTGGGCATCTCGGGGCTGTTAATGATATGCATGGCTTGGGCTACAGCGTCTAATTGATACTGATAAGGTTTATAGTTTCTTCGCTCCAAAAGCGTTCGGAGGCTTTCCTTTGCTTTGGCCTGTGCCTGGGAGTCAAGGTAGTTTTTCATGATATAGCCATAGGCTTCGAAGGGAGTGATATGAGCTACCATGGTGTGTTTTTCAATTTTGTGGATGAGCTTTTGCTGAAGTTCGTGGTTTTCGGAAATGGGGATGGCATTTTCCCAGAGCTTGGAAAAATATTCGTTCATTTCCTGCACTCCGTGGTCTTTGATCTCAATATTTAACTCTGATTGAGAGCTGAGACCGGCCTTGGTAAGGTTGCTACTACCCATGATATAGGAGGATTTTGCTAGCATTTGATATTGTTCCAGCATATTGAAAATGTATAGCTTGGAGTGATTTGGCTCTCGGGTTTTACGGATGCGTAGTTTGCCTTTTTTGATTTGCTCGAGATAGAATTGCACTTGTTCGTGGAAAAGCCTGGTGTCAAACTGGGTGTCGTTGAAGGATTTGGTGATCGATTCAAAGAAGCTTTCTATTTTTTCATTACCAGAGAGATATTCGGGATCTTCGTATTCGATAAGCCCTCGAGAGTGGGTGTCCACATTTAAGCCCACGAGGATATCGAGCTGGATGTCGGGATGTTCTTTGAGGCTTTCGTATAGTTCGTTGATGCCTGAAAAGTAGAAAAAGCCTACGAGAAAGCGTAATTCTTTGCTGAATTTAATGAGTTCGCAAATGCGTTCCTTTACTTTTTTGCTCTGGAAATTTACCAGTATGGAGGAGTCGCTTGAGCTCATATCATCCTCATTTCGCTTAGTGTATCATTTTACTATGCTTTTCCATAGTTATAATTTAGCTTTAATTGCACATATTTCAAGCTATTGATAAAGGTTTTAAGGTGTATCAGGAATATTAGTTTTGTTTGAAGCCTATTTTTATTCTTGAAAAGCTTTATATGACAGAGCTTGCACCATTTTGTTGACGTCAGCAAAATGGTGTGAAGTGCCTTGGAGAGAGGCATAGGAGGTTTACTTATCCTCCATATTCACTGCCCAGCTTAGTTCTTCTTCCAGGTATTGCTTAAATTCTTCTTCGTTGTCGAATTGGATGAGGTGGAGGAGTTTGTCGATGAGCATTTTGTCGTCGGGATCGTTTTCATCCATGAAACCTGCCATGGTGCGTTCGTCGATGATGAGATAGTGGATGCTATCTTTTACTGCATAATAAGCTCCACCACCTTCCCATCCTCTAACGCATTTGGCGTTGGGGAAATTTTCCTTGATATCGTATTCCAGATTCAGTTTTGTAATAATCATGCTCTTGCTCTCTTTCTGTGCTGTTTTTCAAGCCAAAATATTTTCATACCTTAGCCATTATAATGAGCAAGATGGACAAACAGCGTCCCTTTGGAAATTATTTTAGAATTTTTAGCAATTCTTGGATTCGGGCTTCGAGGGCATCTTTTTCCTTAAGTCCCTGGATCCATTCGTTGGGTATGCTTGAATAGCCATATGAGGCTCCCAGGAGGGGGCCTGCTTTATGCACTCTGGTTAAGAAATCCTTACCAGTGATTGGGATTTCTTTTACAAAAGGAACGAAACAATTCTAACGATGTTTTAGCGTTGAGTTCAGTTACTACTTTTTCCACCTTGTTTGGCTACCTGCGCTAGCCAGAGTTTGAAGGGTTCAGCTTTGGGGGATGGAATAGATTGAATGAGGCGGAAAAGTTGTTCAGTGTCGGCAACATCGGTTAAACGCATTTTACCGTCGAGTGCAAGCATTTTCAAAGCGTGACAGTTTGTCACGGTTTCGTTTCCTTCTTCCTTGAGCCTCTGTTTCAGTTTTCGCCAATAAGCATTTGGATCAACGCTTTCCGTCAATACAGCAACAACATCCACTACAGAGAAATACCACTTCTCTGGTTCAGCAATTCCTGGATTCGGGCTTCGAGGGCATCTTTTTCTTTAAGTCCCTGGATCCATTCGCTGGGAATGCTTGAATAGCCATATCTGGCTCCTAGGAGGGGGCCTGCCACTGCGGCATTGGTATCTGCATCGCCTCCTTCATGGATGATGGCGAGAAGACCCTGTTTGAAGCTGGTGGCGTTTTGGAGTGCCCATATTCCAGCAGACATGGCTTTAAGGGTGTAGCCCATGGAACGCTTTTCTCCAATCTCCAGCGGAGCGAGGTCATTGCCCAGGGCTTTTTCATAGTATTCGAGGACTCTCGGATCCTGCGAGGCGTAGCGATCTATTAGCTCTTTATGAAGGCTTGGAAGCTCGCTAACTCCCTGGAGCAGTCGGGCGATAAGGGTGCAGATGATCTGGCAGGAGAGGATGCATCGTGGGTCATAGTGGGTGATTTTACAGGCTTCTTCGGCATGCAGGGCTAGCTGGCCTGGGTCTTGGTAGTCCCAGACTCCGAGGATGGAGGTGCGCATGACTCCCCCGTTGGCTGCCATGTCTTTTCCGCTATTTTCCCAAATGCGCTGGGATACGTGATGGGGATTTTCGAGGAAATCCGGGGCAAAGATGACTTTTCCAACGGTATTGCCTATATCGGGAGTGCCAGAGTGGCCCCATTGATGGATTCGCCTGGCGATGTCGAGGGTGTTGAAGCTTTTCAAAGCCAGCAGGCTGTCGAAGATGCAGAGCATTTGGTCGGTGTCGTCGGTCCAGGCTCCTTTTTCGAATCGGCATCGGTGGGCATCCAGGATGATTTGCTCGTAGTGGCTAAGCCCCTGGGGGTAGTGGTGGGCGATGTCGGCTTTGCTCATGAATTCGGTGCCCAGACCCAGGGCGTCCCCTATAGCATGTCCGTATATTACCCCGCGGATTTTATTTTCAAGGTTGCTGTTCATGGGATCGTTTTCTTTGGACGAGGATGATGCCGATGTAGGCTAAAAATAGCGTTAGTATGATAATGCCGAGAAAAAGAAGGATTGAGTTTATGGAATAAAAGAGGTACCAATAGGCATCCTGAATAATGTTTCGCACCGCATAAGGAAAATAATCATGTATGAAAATTAACGGGGAGAAGAGATATCCTTTGGGGTATGGAATATGGATTTTAATTCTTGGATTAGTGTTTTTGTTGGTGATTTTCATGATACTGTACGGGTCAACTTCTAATTCTCCGTATTGACTTCCCTTAAGAAAAGTATTAATAGTGGGTTTATTTTGGTAGATTACTTCTTCAAAGAATACTGTTGTCCAGGAATGTCCCATTCTGAAAGAACGATGAAACGACCAAACTCTATCTTGAAATTTTGCGCTGACGAAATTAGAAACGCCTTTTGAGCTTTGATCGATTTCGGTAATCTCGTTTAGTGATGCATCAAAAAGACTTAATCTGGGGTATTTATCCTCTGAGATAAAAGCAAAAAAGCCTTCTTTTCCGTTGTATTCATAAGGAAGAAGCTCCTCGATGGTCAGGGTGTTGGGGCTTTCTTTTTGGGAATTAAAATATTGGTCGCTGAGTTGGTGGATGTAGCTATTTCTTTTTTCAACATAGTCTATGACTTCCTTGGGGAGATCGCTGGGGAGCTTGGTGTAAAGGGGAGGAAGATCAGGATGTATCGGAGTTTGATGTTTTGCAATATCGATATGAGGGCTTTCTATGATCATTAAACTGGGATAGCTAAGGGGGTCTTTTGGAAGTATTAGATCGCTGGATCGAGCAATGGTAAGGTATCGCCAGGGTTCGTAGAAAGCCAGAGCCAGTATGGAGGCTGTTCCAAGAGAGAAAAGCAGGAGATAGAGGGTGATATTTTTCCAGGTGTGTAGTGAAAAGAACCTCTTGAATGCCTTGTTTGCTTTCATACGAATCCTCCCAAGCATATCTACCTTACTACCATTATACTGAAATGTTTGATTTAAGGAATGAAAGAAGGGAGAGTGGTTTTAGCCTGACTTGCTCTTGTTGATTGGAGTTTTGTAGTAGGTATTTACAGAATTAAAAGCAAGATAAAGACTTAACGCTGATACAAGAATTACTAGGAAATAAACAAGTTTTTGGAAAGGAAAAGTAAGAGATAAAAGTTTAAAAATATTCAGAAGAATCAAAAGGATCCAGACAACAACACCATACACTATGCTGATTTTGCGAAATGTTCTATTTTGAATTAGCCTGAAAGAGCCTAGGATTGGGTGAACAACAAATACAGGAATAATCATCAACAGTGAATAATCTAACTCTGGAAGATTTAGCGGAGTGAATTCAGATAATGTGTGCAATACTAAAAAGACCAGTATATATCCTGAAAACCCTAAATAAGCCAGACGTTGAGCTTTGTTCTTTTTTTTTGTTTCAACTTCCATGTTGCTCTACTCTCCTTTACATGGGATCGCATTCTTCTGTTTATTTTTTTGGACAAGTGAGAGGAGAAGATAGAGAAAGAACAAAAAGGCTATTATGTAAAGCAAAGGTCGAAGTATTAAGGAAGTAATGTAATTTATATACCAATAAGCAGTCACAAAATCAAATGGAATAGAATCTATTATAAACCATGGAAGTAGATCTAGCATGTTTCCTGAGCGTTTCAGGTGAGTTTTAATTTTGGGGTCAGTACTCTTATTAATAATTTTCATAGTACTAAAAGGATCAATATCAAAATCATCAAATTGATACCCCACACGTATAGAATGTAATGTTAGCTCATTTTGGTATATTACTTCTCCGCAGCTACACCATAATGATGACGCTCCACAAGAAACATCGTACGGCCAAAATCTATCGAGAAATCTGGCACTTGCGATATTGCTACTACTTGGAACATTGTTAAAGATTCTTTTCAACTCGAATACTGACGAATCAAAAAGGCTTAATCGACTTCTCATATCCGAAGTGACATAGGCAAAAAATCCTTCTTTTCCGTTGTATTCATAGGGAAGAAGTTCATTGATGGTCATGTGATAGGGGTTTTCTCCAGAGGAAGTCGTATATTTATCTCCTAGTTGACGGATATAGTTGTTTCTTTTTTCAATGTAGTCTATGACTTCCTTGGGGAGATCGCTGGGAAGGTTAATGTAAAGGGGAGGAAGAGCTGGATGGATCGGGATTTGATGCTTTGCCACATCGATATGAGGGCTTTCTATGATCATTAAACGAGGAAAGTCGGAAGGATCTTTTGGCAGTATTAGATCGCTGGATCGAGTAATGGTAAGGTATCGCCAGGGTTCGTAAGAGATAATAGTAAGGATGCTAGCCGTTCCTAGAGAGAAAAGCAGGAGATAGAGGGTGATATTTTTCCAGGTGTGTAGTGAAAAGAACCTCTTGAATGCCTCGTTTGCTTTCATTCGAATCCTCCAAACCTAGCTATCTTTCTTCCATTATACTGAAATAGGTGATTTAAGGAATGCAAGAAAGGGGGGGGGTAGCAAACCGAGAAGATGACTATTTGTTTTTGCATTTCTTTAGGATCCATATGATTAACCTACTAAGGAAGATTGATAACAATAAGAGCAGAGAAAGAACGCCAGTATATAAAAAAACAATACTTACTACATTCATGAATGGGTTTAGTTCTTTGGGTGATTCGATATGCACTACCATTTCGGGGTTTGTGTTGGGATGGATGATTTTCATCGTTTTAAAAGGATCAATGGAAAAGTTTTCATCTTGGCTAACATACAGGTATGTCGTATTAAAGCTTCCTCCATAAGTAATTTTTTTATAGAAAAAAGAGGCTCCTGAACCTCCAATGTTTGCTGAAAGAAACCAGGATCTGTCTGGAAATTTTACACTGATGATAGTGCGGAATGTTTTTCCATTCTCAATTTCAAAATAGTTTAGCTCTGAATCAAAATATATCGTGCTCCCATTATTGATTGCTTTGTCTGAGGTACCTATAAATCCATCCTGGCCATCATGCTGGATAGGAATCACTTCGGTGATTTTGAATGTATTATCTCCTGGGCTTTTCGATGAAAAGTGAGAAATTGAATTATTGTCATTCAGCTGATGTATGTAGCTATTTCTTTTCTCCAAAAACTCTAAAACTTCTTTTGAGGTGTTGGTGGGAAGGTTGATGTATAGTGGAGGAAGATCGGGATGAAGAACTTTTTCATAGTTTTCGAGTTTAAGCGTTGGTGCCTCGATGATGAAAAGCTTGGGAGCTTTGAATGGGTTCTTGGGAAGAACAATCTCATCTGCATGAGCTTTTTTGAGATATCGTAAGGGTTGATAGCTTATGAATTGAACCATCAAGACACTTAGCACAAATAGAATCATCAGTAAGCAGGTAATTGCTTTCATACGAATCCTCCCAAGGACAGCTTAATATGGTTTTTCAACAAGTCATTTTCCTTGTTCTTAAAAGCCAGACGATGAGTAGTATGAGTGAAAACTGCATTAATAGGGGGATTGAAAAAAAAGCTACGAAAAACAAGACCATTAAGGTATAAGCAATCACCTGCTCAATGAAATAGGGTATGATATGATTGTTATATGCGGTAAACTCAGCAAGATCATAGGGTCTCATGATATGAGTTTTTAGTTCCGGGTTGGTTTGAGCATTAATGATTTTCATAGTATTGTAGGGATCTGTTTCAAAATCGTATGAACAACCGATACATACGGGATTGGACGACAGATGATTATCGGTGTACCTAAATACGTCATAGTATAAACAACCACCAGTGGCACCACCTTGTGAATATTTATACCATATTCTATCGGGAAAATTCACGCTTATCACAAAGCCAGATAAAAAACTAGCGGTATCTTGAGTGATTAATTTAAATGATTGATCGTAAAGCTGTAGCTTGTGTATGGTGCCCCTTGTTGCGAGTATAAAGCCTTCTTTATCCTGGTATTGAAAGGGCAAGATTTCAACGAAGGATTCATCTTTTTCGGCTTTGATGCTTCTTTGTTGAAACTCTCGGATGTATGCATTTCTCTTCTCTAAGTAGCTGCTTAACTCTTGCGGAATATCCTCTGGTAGATTGACATAAAGCGATGGGAGATTGGGATCCAGCTCTTGTTGGTAATCTTTTAAATTTAACTTTGGAGCTTCAATGACGAATATCCAGGGAGATTTCGAGGGGTTTTTGGGAAGGATGATATCACTGGGATGAGGGATCTTTAAATAACGCCAGGGTTGATGGAGCGTTAGAAATATAATCGACACACTACATACGGAGAAAAGCAAGAAATAAAGGGTGATATTTTTGAGTGTTGGCAGAGAAAATACCTTTTTAAGCGTTTTTTTAAGGGTCATAAGGTGTTTCCTTTCTTGGTATATGCTACTATTAAGCGGGAATAGCTGAGAGGATCTTTTGGAAGGATGAGATCACTTGGATGAGCGATGTTTAGGTATCGCCAGGGTTCGTAGAAATCAAGGGCTAGGATGCTAGCCGTTCCAAGAGAGAAAAGCAGGAGATAGAGGGTGATATTTTTCCAGGTGTGTAGTGAAAAGAACCTCTTGAATGCCTCGTTTGTTTTCATACGAATCCTCCCAAGCATAGAGTAATATGGTTTTTCAACAAGTCATTTTCCTTGTTCTTAAAAGCCAGACGATGAGTAGTATAAGCGAAAAGAGGATGAACAATAGAGTGGATAGGATGGCAATTACGAATATTAGGGTATAAACTACGGTGTTGACTGAGGGGATTGAGTTATTATCGAAAGAAGTTGGATTCTCCGGCTTTTGAAAGTGTATTTTCATTTCGGGATTTGTGGATACATTGGTGATTTTCATCCTGTTGAAAGGTTCAAGTTCAAAGACCCAAAATCCTACTGCAAACCATAACATATCATCATAGGTTCCCCCTATGTATTCCTTGGTATAGTTCATGCTATCTACTTCATAGTTTGAACGTATGTAATAGAAATATCCTCCTGTGGCTGCATTCATGTCAAACCTGTACCAAAAGCGATCTTGATGTTTTGCGCTTACAATGACGCTAGCAAAAGCTCCACTTGCTTCTGATACAATCAAGTTGAACGAGCTATCATACAGGGAGAGATAGCTCCTATTTGTGTGACGTTCCACCGCAAGGTAGACTATGCCCTCCTGGTCTTGATAAATGAATGGAAGCACCTGGGTGTAAAGCAAAGTTTCTTCTGGCATGAGGTTTAAATCATACATTTTTCGGATGTAGCTGTTTCTTTTTTCCAGATAGTCTAGAACTTCTTTGGGCAGGGATTTGGGTAGGTTGACATAGAGAGGAGGAAGATTGGTGCCCCAACGTTGAGCATATTTATCTAAATCAAGATTTGCTGCTTCTATGATGTAGAGATCGGGCATGCTGAAAGGGTCTTTTGGCAAGAGCAGTTCGTCTCTCTTGAGGATTTTCAAAAAACGCCAGGGCTGATGGATGGAAAGTGCAAGGATGGAAACACTGATGATGCTTAAGAGCAATAGGAAAAGCGTAATTTTATCAAACAAATCAATGGAAGAGATTTTCTTAAGCGTTTTCTTTAGTGCCTTGAAGCATTTACTTTCCTTTGCTTGGGATCGTTTTCTTTGTGCGAGGATGATGCCGATGTAGGCTAAAAATAGCGTTAGTATGATAATGCCGAGAAAAAGAAGAATTGAGTTTAAGGAATAGGATAGCAATAAATAGGCAATACCGAAGTTTGCTTGCATCGAAGTAGTCATAAAATTATGTAAAAAAAATAATGGGAAGAAGAAAAATCCTTTTGGATATGAAATGTGGGTTTTTATTCTTGGATTAGTGTTTTTGTGGGCAATTTTCATGATACTAAAAGAGGTATGCTCAATATCTTGGTATTTACTGCCCATAAGAAAAGAATTGATAATAGGTTCTTGATGGTAGATTATTTCTTCGCAGTTAACCCTTGCTGAAGCATTTCCGAACCCATGGTAAAAGGACCAAACTCTATCTTGAAATTTTGCGCTGACGATAGTAGAGTCGCCTTTTGGGCTTTGATCGATTTCGGTAATCTCGTTTAATGATGTATCAAAAAGACTTAATCGCTTATTTTCGTTCTCTGAGAGAAAAGCAAAGAACCCTACTTTACCTTTGTATTGATATGGAAGAAGCTCTTCCATGATCAGGGAGTTGCGGCTTTCATTAGGAGAATTCGCATATTTATCGTTGAGTTGGCGGATGTAGCTGTTTCTTTTTTCAACATAGTCTTTCACTTCTTTGGGGAGATTGTTGGGGAGCTTGGTGTAAAGGGGAGGAAGATCAGGATGTATCGGAGTTTGATGTTTTGCAATATCGATATGAGGGCTTTCTATGATCATTAAACTGGGATAGCTAAGGGGGTCTTTTGGAAGTATTAGATCGCTGGATCGAGCAATGGTAAGGTATCGCCAGGGTTCGTAGAAAGCCAGAGCCAGTATGGAGGCTGTTCCAAGAGAGAAAAGCAGGAGATAGAGGGTGATATTTTTCCAGGTGTGTAGTGAAAAGAACCTCTTGAATGCCTTGTTTGCTTTCATACGAATCCTCCCAAGCATATCTACCTTACTACCATTATACTGAAATGTTTGATTTAAGGAATGCAACAAGTGGGGGGGCAGCAATTAGTACAAGAAGCCAAAAAGATAGAGTGGAATTGTATGCTGAAACCCGAGCTCAATATCATCAAGAACTAGCCAGGCATTGTCCAATCCTTCGATTTGTATTTTTGTCTTATTCCTTCCGCCTACTTCCAGCACATATTTGCCATCTACAAAAAAATCCCCCTGGGAAGGAATGGAAACCTCATGTTTTCCGCTCAATTGGTTGACGATAAAGCATTCACGTGAGGACCCCTTGTTTTGTTCCATGGAGTTTTCGGATAGGGCTTGAATTAATCCTGTATTTTGTAGGAATATTTTTGCTGGCTTTCTCATGGCGTTAAATCCTTGGCCTGCCCTTCTAAGGTTGATGATCAAGCCTGCTTTTTCGAGAAACTCGATGTAATGGTAAACATATTCACGGGATATACCCAAGTCCTTGCTTATTCGTTCCATATTGGGAACAAAGGGTTCACTATTGGCTATGATCCAAAGCAGTTTTTTCAAGACAGGGAGTTTGGGCTGGGATAAGTTAAAGCTAAATGCAATGTCTTCAAAGATTACTTTTTCAATCACATTTTGCAGTCTTTCCATGTACTCTTTTTTGCCTTCAAGAAAAAAGGGGTAATACCCGTAGGTAAGGTACTCGGAAAAATCTTTCAATATACTGCGGTTTTTTATGATATCCGAAGCAAGTTTTACATGGTTTAGGAGTAGGTCCTCGAGTTTAAAGGCAGGAAGATGGATTTCTTTTTCCAACTGTAAAAACTCTCGAAACGACAAACCCATCAACTCGTAGTATACGATGCGACGGGACAGGTCTCCTTTGCTTTTTCTGAGATCAAGCGTTGAGCTTCCTGAGATAATGATTTGCTTGTCTGAATATACGTCAAGGATGTTTTTTAACTCCACGCTCCAATCGGGGTATTTATGGATTTCATCGATATATAGAGCCTGACCCCCCGTTTTAAAATAGGCGTCTGCTACTTCATACAAGCCGTGGGATAGGATATGAACGTGATCTGCTGTGATGTAAAGGGCTTTTTCGACGCTGGCATATTGTTCATGGTAGTGTTGAATCATCAGGGTGGTCTTCCCTGTTCCTCGAGCGCCATATATGCATAAAGCATTTAGGGACCAGTTGATTTCATCATATAGGTATCGTTTATAGGATCGAGTTTTAAGGTTTACCACTCTGTCATGAATTTCTATCAAACGTTGCAACATGTGGGAACACCTCCTTTTGGGTATATTGTAAAGTGGACTTTACAGTTTGTCAACATTATTGTAAAGTGGACTTTACGATTTATATCCCTGCAAAGCTATTTTATGAAGTCGGTGGAGCTAAATTCACCGTAATTGGCAAATTATAGTGAAGTAACTTCACCGAAATTGGCAAATTTGCTACTACAAAAAAGAACCGTCCCCGATTTGTTGTTCTGGCTGATTTGAGTTAAGTTGTCGAAGACCTTTTTATCGGTGGGATCGGTTTGAACGAGCATATCCAGGGTTTCATTTTGTTCCTCATTAAAACTTCATTTTACCAGCCAGTTTCTTTTTTATTTCCTCATTTTCTGGAGGCAACCATTCTTCAACTGAATGACGTCTCAGTATCGATTCCATTATTAGTCCCATTATGACTAATGCTGTGAGTGTAAATCCAAACCTTAGTCCCGTAAAAGGAAGCCCTAAAAATTTGATTTCAACCATCAATTGTGGAATTTTAAGTGCTGCCCAAGATCCTAAAAATATAACTATGTTGGTTATGCTGGCTCCTTTTCGCAATAATGTTGCTGTCATTGGAAACGCAACATACAAAGGTCCAGTTGGTAACGTACCAAGTATTAGTGAAATAAAACCACCTTGAATGCCTGACCCGCTTCCCAACCACTTTTTGATTTTATCTTTTGGAACCCACACCTCCATAAGACCCATCAGTAAAAAAACAGGTGGGATAATTAACGCCATTTCTTTAAAATAATTCCATGTCACCTTTGTGGATTGTGTAGCTATATTGGGAGCAATAATAGCTAAAACAAAAAATATGAATCCAATCAGAATCGGAAATTTAAATTGATTAACTATCTTATTCATAATATCACCCCCATTAAGGTTGCTATAATCAATGCAGCTAGAAATCCCAACCCATTACGAAGCAAAGTAAATTTTTTCCCTAAGGTCTTAATCTCCATTGGTGCTGTGACAATACCAACCATAACCAATGTAGTGATAAAAGTAGAAATGGTTATTACTGTTGCACCAGAGCGAAGTAGGGAACCCGCTAATGGAAAAGCGACCAATGAAGGTATCAAGGTGATCGAACCTAATACTGCAGCTACGATGGTTGCTGTAAATCCAGCTTCAGCGCCCACTAGATTTGAAATTGTTTCTGGTGTAAGTATTCCTAAAGTCAGACCTACAATCCCTAATACAGCCAAAAGACTAGGAGCACTTTTTAGTAATGATTTCCCTGCAACCTTGAATGCTTTTTTTGATTTCTCTTTGCTATTTATTATGGAAGCAACTAGACAAACAACTAATAAGCTATAAATCGCAATAATAGTGGCCATAATATTACCTTTCTACTGCCCCAGTTTTAATATGAATACCCATAAGTCTTGCTCCTGAAGCCGATTCCATCGAAAGTAATGCTGGTTCTGTAATAAATACTTGATTTTCTTTTAATGTTAATACATTTACCCCTCTGTTCTCATAGCCTTCAGCCTCCAGTTTCATTAAATCAAAAATTTTCATTTGAAATATCCCTTTCATGCTTGAATTTATCTTCATATTTCTGAATTAACTTTTCAATCATTGAGTTTCTGATTTTTAAGATATTAATCCACTGTTCAAGGTCTTTTCTACCGTAATTTGTGATTTCATATACTCTCCTCCTTGGTCCTGAAGTACCTTCTTCCCAAAATGATGAAACCAAGTTTTCTTTTTCCATTGTTCTAAGCGTTCTATAGAGCGTACTAATATTAAGATCGTTTTGAGTAAAACCAAAATACTCAAGTTGTTCTACAAGTCCATAACCATACCCTATTTCATCATACAGAAGAAATAACAAACACACCTTTAAAAATCTTTCCATCTTATGGCTTTTGCTAGTGCAAAATAAATCTTGTTCTTTCTTCAATAAAATCACCTCCAATTATACTATGTACTTAATGTATATAGTCACTATGTATATAGTTTACTCTTTGTGGAAATACTTGTCAAAAACTGATTTTATTACCTGTTTTCTTGATTTATTACATTCTAACGGCATAGCAATAGATAGATCATGTTCCTCGCGAGAGTCAAAGATTTATAATGGTTAGCTTTTGAAAGCTTAACAATCTTAAAGAATTATTTAGCCAGCACCTGAGCAAGTATATATGGTTGCTCAAAGCACAAAATATTTCTTAACCAAGCCAAGGAAGCTTCTTAACGGCACTGCATGAAACGAAGATGTTGTTTGTCAAATTCGTCAAAAGATTGACGAAATTCTCGGTGGGCATCCGACCGTATATTACTCCGCGGATTTGATTTTCAAGATTGGTTTTGCATGGGATTGCTGATTTTCTGTTTATTTTTTTGGACAAGTGAAATAATGTAGAGGAGCAATAAACCAAGCAAACCTATAGAAAAGAATCCTGCGGTAACGAAGCCTATAATACTCTCTCCATAGGTGGGTGATTTAATATGGACTGCCATTTCGGGGTTGGTGTCTTTGTGGATGATTTTCATCGTTGCGAGGGGAAACAAAAAGTTATCATAAAAGCCTACTCCATATACCTTTGAAGCATATTTACCATCAGAGAAGCTAATTTGTTCATAGAATAGATGAATTCCAGTTGCACCTGTTGAGCCACAATATATCCAACACCTATCCATGTGGTTTGCACTAACGATATAGCGGAATTTTGGACCCAAAATAGTCTGTTCAACTATGTTAAATGAAGAATCAAAAATGATAAATTCATTTGTGTTTTGACCTTTTTTTGTTGCAATAAATCCTTCTTGGCTTGAGTTTTGGAAGGGCAATAATTCAATGATTTTATTTTCGTCCGCTATTAGTTTTTTGAAAGTACTATCTGAAGCTACTGGAGCATTGGATGCTATGTAGTCTTCCTTTAGCTTGAGGACAAGGGCGTTCCTTTTTTCTATATAGTCTTGCACTTCTTTGGGGAGATCGCTGGGGAGCTTAGTGTAAAGGGGAGGAAGCTTTGGGTGAAGCTCTTCTTTATGATCCTCCAGCTTCAGTTTTGGAGCTTCAATGATGATAAGCTTTGGAGTTTTCATGGGATCTTTTGGAAGGATTAGATCGCTTGGATGAGCGATGTTTAGATATCGCCAGGGTTGGAACAAGGCCAGAGGAAGCAATAAAACACTCAAAATCATAAGGGTAAACAGATATATCGTAGCTCTCTTTAAGGCGCCCAGCGAAAAGAACTTCTTGAATACCTCGTTTGCTTTCATGCTAAACCTCCAAACCTAGCTATCTTTCTTCCATTATACTGAAATAGGTGATTTAAGGAATGAGTTATGTTTTGTGAATTTGCATGATTCGAAGGATCTAATTAGCTTCATGAATCACTATCTTGCAAGAGCCTAATAAATGCCTGTTTATCAGGTAGGATTGTTTTATATTGACTCGTGAAAATTTGTTCGTTGTCTTGTGGTAGAGTAATTTCTACTAATACATTACTTTTTTGTTTACAAAGAACAATACCTATTGTTTTATTCTCATCAGATAGTTTCACAAAACGATCGTGATAGTTTACATACATTTGCATTTGCCCTAGATCTTGATGAGTTAGTTCACCAATTTTTAAGTCAATAATTACAAAGCATTTAAGCAAACGGTTAAAAAAGACAAGATCAGCTTTAAAATGCTTTTCATCAATTGTCATGCGAAATTGCCTAGCCACAAAGGTAAATCCTTTACCAAGCTCGAGGAGGAAATATTCGAGCTTATTGATAATTTCAGTTTCAAGTTCGCTTTCAGAGTATTCGTATTTCTCTGGCAAATTTAAGAATTCGAGTATGTAGGGATCTTTTAAAATGTCGAGTGGTTTCTCTATTATTTGTCCTTTTTCTGCAAGCTGTCTAAGGCCTTCTTTGTTTCGACTGAGTGCAAGTCGTTCATATAAAGCACTATTAAAGTTTCGTTTAAGTTCGCGTACACTCCAGTTATTGTTCAAAGACTCAATTTCATAAAAACTACGCTCTTCTTTGTTTTCTATACGAATGAGCACTAAATAATGTGTCCAACTCAAGTTATTGTTAGAGTTTCCAGAAATCCTAATCAGTGATTGGGATTTCTTAGAAATTCCTGAATTTGATCCAAAATCAGAATCCACGGCATATATCTGGTAAAATTTACGCATATTTTCTAGGTTTTGAACCGAAAAACCCTTACCAAATTCTTTTGTTAGTTTTTCAGAGAGTTCTTTAAGAACCTTCTTGCCATATTCAGCTCTTTCTTTTCCCTGCTGTTCATCTTCGACTATCATTTTTCCAATTTCATAATAGGTGTAAACCATGGTTTGGTTTACGGAGCGTACGACACTTTGTCTTGCAGATTGCAGTAACTCTGAAATTTTTACGAAAAGTGATTGATCGTGGAGTTGATTTTTTTTCATTTTAATTTCCAACCCTTTCATCCATTTTTGCTCCTGGCTTCAAGTATGACTTTAACTGTTTTGTGCTAATCCTCAATTTTTGTTGCCCAGCCAAGCTCTCTCTGGACATAGAGATGCATCTCTTCTTCATCCTCAAACTGGAGAAGATGGATTAAGTTGTCGAAGACCTTTTTATCGGTGGGATCGGTTTGATCGAGCATATCTGCCATCATGCTTTCATCGATGATCAGGTAGTGGATTCCGCCTTTGATAGCGTGGAAAGCTCCGCCAAACTCCCATCCACAGATGAGTTTAGTTTCAGGAAAATCTTCCTCCATGTTGTAATCTGCCGGAAAATTCTTTCTAATCATGCTCTTTGCTCCCTTTATGCGCAATATTATTTTCTCTATTTTGCATTATACGGGGCATGATGGACAAACAGCGTCACTTTGAAAAGAATTTTATCATTTACTGCAATTCCTGGATTTGGCTTAGTTAATGAATTTTGTGCACAAACCCAGGGCCTGCGATGGCATGGGAGAAATATCTTATGCTCTTCCTTCGCCCGATTCAAAAGACCATACCTGCTTCATCTCACCAAGTACTTGATGAAAAGGTAACTCGATTATTTCGATGATATCTTCTGCTTGTATCAATTCTTTCCTACACATTCTCTTTACAAGGATTTCTGCATTTTTTACAACACATTTTTTGGAAAAGATACGATTGTTTTTTTCGTAATAGACTAAAAATTTCTTCATAGCTCTCCTTTTTCATTGATAAAATAAAGCACGTAACGATTTGCTGGCTTTTGGGAAAAAATGGGTTTAAAAACTTATCTTATAATTTTATTGTACACCCTGTTTTGGGCGTGTCAATCGTAATTTGGTGGTGAGTGGTACTAGAAGCCATTTTCACCCTAGGTGCAAAGTGGACTTTACGATTTATATCCCTGCAAAGCTACCTTATGAAGTCGGAGTAGCTAACATCACCGAAATTGGCAAATTATAGTGAAGTAACTTCACCAAAATTGGCAAATATACTGCTACAAAAAAGAACCGTCCCCAGTTGTTGTTTACCAGGTGGTGTCAATTTGAAAGGTAAAAGACAACGCCAACTCGTTGAATATGATCGATCAGTTCTTTATGGCTGATATCTTTGTACATGGACAAGTCGATAATGTAAGGGAGCATAAGGTCATCCAGTGCGATTTGTAATTGTTGAAATTCATTGAACTCAAGGCTATTGGATATGATGGTTAAGTCGATATCGGAGGAATGCTTATGGGTTCCTTTTGCTCTGGATCCATACAATATTACTTTTTTGATTTTGGGGTATTGCCGAAAAACATCTGTTATTGCTTGAATCGTTTTATTGCTCAGGCCAAATTTCATTTTTATTTTAACTCATTTAATTTTTGCTGAAGATTTTGAAATGCATTGAAATAGCTATCTCGAATCTCTTTTTCTATCATTTTTGCTGTGGATTCATTGTAGGTATGGGTAGTTAATGTTCTACTTTTTAGCATTTGCATCCAAAGCTCTCCATCTTCTATAATACCTCTTTGAAAGGCTATTCTGATGGCATCACGACTGCCATGAATGTTAGATTCTCCTTGATATTCAAAGTAATCTTTTAAGGTATTCCATGAAAGTTCGAAATTGTATTCGAAGGCTTGGATAATACCTTGGCGTTCCATCTCGTTTAGCTCTGTTTTTTCAATAAATCTTTCCAATTGAGCCAACGCCTGAGAAAAGTTTTGTAATCGCTGAATCCATCGAACATCTTCTTTCATCCCTATCCTCCAAAATCAATTCTTTTTACTATTATAGCTCATTTTTGGAGGGGTTTGTAACTATCGTGTCCAGCAATTTACACTAGAAGCCATTTTCACCCTAGGTGTAAAGTGGACTTTACAGTTTATATCCCTGCAAAGCTACCTTATGAAGTCGGAATAGTTTTCTTTGGTGATGGTTTCTGTCACTGCTTCTGGGTAGATGGATTTGAAATAGGGGTGGGTTTTGTTGGTTTTGGTCGATTTGTATTTGAACTCAAAGGCAAAGAGCTTGCCTTCTCGCTCTTCTATCCAGTCGATTTCTTTTTGGTCCCAGGTGCGCCAAAAGTAATTATTGCTGTATAGGGGAGTGTAGGCTTGTTTTTTAATCCTCTCCATGACCAGATAGTTTTCCCAGAGTTTTCCTTGATCGTCTCGAAGGGAAAGAGAGTTAAAGTTTGCAATCAAGGCGTTCCGAATCCCATTATCATAGAAGTAATATTTACTTTTTTTGGTGATTTCTTTGCGCAGGTTTCTGCTGAAACCTCTTAGGTTGTATAATACAAAGGCTTTTTCAAAGAGGTCAAGATATCTGGCTACGGTGTTTTTATCCAGACCAACGGAGCTGGCAAGTTCTGACAGGGATACTTCACTGCCCACTTGAAAAGCGAGCAATCGCAGTAGGTCGTAAAGCACTTTTGCTCCTTTTACGCGTTCCAACTCCAGAATGTCTTTTAATAAGTAGGAGAGTGTGATCTCATTTAATAAACTTTGACGCTCGGTGTGGGTCGAAGCAGTAATGATTTCAGGATATGATCCATAGACCAGGCGATCTTCGAGGGATTGTTCCATTTCCCAGGGGGTTTTGATGGAGCCTAGCTCTTTATTCGACAATGGGTATAGGCAGAGGGTTTTCTTTCTTCCTGTCAATGGTTCACCAATTTTGTTTTGAAGATCGAATGATGCGGATCCCGTAGCTATCACTTTCAGCGTGGGGTGAGTATCGATAAGGATTTTAAGACCCAGACCGATGTGGGGGATACGTTGCGCCTCGTCAATGACGAACAGATCCAGCTTTTCGACCATACTGCTGATGATAGAGATTAGCTGAGAGCCTAATGCTTCTTGAACGCTAATATCATCGCCCGATACCATACGCTTTGAACACTTTTGATGGTTATAGAATTGCTGGAGCAGGGTTGATTTTCCAACTCTGCGGGGACCATAGATCACTAAAACTTTACCTTCTCGAAGGTGCAGACCTAAATCATCATATACTCTCGGTATTAACATGATTACAGTTTATGCAATTCACCGTAATTGTCAAATTATAGTGAAGTAACTTCACCGAAATTGGCAAATTTGTAACAACAAAAAAGAACCGTCCCCGATTGTTTACCAGGTGGTGTAGCCGAGGGTTTGGGTGGGGCAGATGTCCACGCAATGTCCGCAAGCTACGCAGTTTAGGTCTTGTACGGGTTTGGCAAGCTTTGCTTTTTCCAATATCGCAATGCTCATGGGGCAGGCAAGGTCGCATTTTCCACATTGAATACAGCGGTGAAGGTCGGTGCGGATGCGTTGGGAAGCAAGGCGACCAAGAAGGGCAAGAAGGGTACCAAGGGGGCAATAATGGCAATAAGCTCTTCCGCTGAGAATGACCCAGAAGGCCATGGCAGCGAGGAGCTCAAAGAGTAGATATTTGTATATTTCCATCTGGTAGACCTGGGAAAGGCTGAGGGTAGGGATGAGTCGGTAGATGATCAGGAGCCAGTATGCCACGAAAGCCAGGGACAGGGCAAAGAAAAACCAGCGTAGAAGAGCGAAGAACTTCAGTGAAGGGGGCTTGAGTTTTTTGCTTGAACCCAGCAGGGGGAGGGCGGGGGCGAAAACTTCGGAGACAAATCCGTTGAAGAGGCAAAGGGTGGAGCATTGCCAGCGTCTTCCTTTGAGGAGGGTGCCGATGATGATAAGTAGGCTGAGGGCGAGGTAGAAGAGAAGGGTGGTGGAGATCATTCCGAGTCCATGAAGGCTTGTGAAGTTTTGGTAAAAGGTGGAAAGAGGCTCGAGTAATTGTAGGGGGATGGTGGTCCAGGGCAGGGGCATGGCAAAGAAGTAAAGGTCGGAGTTGCGAAACAGGAAGGGACCAAGGATATGGATCAATAAGGCCATAAGGATAAAACCTTTAAGGTTATTTTTGCGCATTTTGCTTTTGCTGGGACCGCCGATCAGGCGAAGGGTAAGGATACTACCCAGGATGATGTAGGCAGTTTTGATCCAGTTTTCATAGAAGTGCCACCACCAGGTGATGATTTCTGCGATATGGGCGGGGGCTTGCGGGGCATAGCCAAAGTTGAGCCCAGCGAGGACAAGGGCCATGAGGATGTAGGAGGCAAGGAGGAATTTGAGGAGGCTTTTTTCGTTGAAATGATAGTAAAGGTGCATGCTTTATTCTTCTTGCTTGAGGTCGAAACCTAGCTCAGTGCTCATGTATTTGCGGAATTCTGCGTCGTTGTCGAATTCGATGACGGTGAATGGCTGTTCGGAGTTTTCGGAGCAGTTTTCGTCGAGGATGAGGTAGTGTTTGAACTGCTTGACGCTGTGATAGACGATTTCGCTGGCATCCTCTTTAATGATGATGGCCTTGGGAAACTCGCTTTTCACTCCATATTCATAGGGCAAATGCTTAATTTTCATGATAAGAAGTATAGGATGGGGAGGGGAAAATGCAATCGAACAAAAAAGAACCGTCCCCGATTGTTGGGGTTAGATGCCCATGCTTACGACGATGTGGTGGGAATGCCCGTCATCTATCAAGGCGATACGATTGCCTTTGTGGGTGATTCCATCGATGCTTACCGACACTACTCCTTTGCATACTTGGTTGGGGTTCCTCACCTGCAGATGATAGGTGGAGGAGAGATATTGGTAGTGGATGGTGTATTCTTCCCATTCTTTGGGTATGCATGGATCGATCACCAGGGTGTCTCCATTTTTTTGAAAGCCCAGGAGGTATTCGAGCACAGCGCGATAAATCCATCCCGCAGACCCTGTATACCATGACCAGCCTCCTCGACCCTTGTTTGGATAGCCGGAATACACATCAGCAGACATCACATAAGGTTCCAGCTTGTATCGAGTACACTCTCGGAGATTTTCGGTATGATTTAAAGGATTAATCAGCTCAAAAAGCTCCCAGGCCTTGTCTCCCTCTCCCAACATGGCAAAAGCGATAATCACCCAGGCGGCTGCATGGGTATATTGACCACCATTTTCTCGTACTCCTGGTAAATAACCCTTGATATATCCAGGTTCCAATGGGCTATCATAAAAAGGAGGGCTTATCAATTTGATTATGCCTTCTTCGATGCTAACCAAGTGATCATTGAGACAGTTCATGGCTATTTTTATTCGCTCTTTACTTCCTTCACCTGAGATTACAGCCCAGGTTTGAGCGATGGAATCAATTTTACATTCTTTGTTTTGAATTGAACCCAGGGGGGTGCCATCGTCGAAAAAGGCTCTTAGATACCAACCCCCATCCCATGCATTTGTTTCAATCGCATCACGCAGATCTTCCCTGACTTGTAAATATCGAGTGGCTTTTGTTTCATCACCCTTTACAAGGCAGTGAGGGATAAACATCTTGAGCACAGTTAGTAAAAACCATCCCAACCAAACACTTTCTCCTGCTCCTTTATGGCCCACCGTGCTCATTCCATCGTTCCAGTCGCCTGTGCCCATAAGGGGAAGTCGGTGCTTTCCAAACTTCAAGGAATGATCAATAGCTCGGATACAATGCTCATAAAGCGAAAACTGTGCTTCTGTGCTGTTGGGACTCGAAAACCGATCCACTTCATTTTCGCTCAGGGGAGCATCTTGCAAAAAGGGCATTTCTTCTTCAAGTATGGAACTATCTCCTGTAATTCGGATATATTCGGAGGTGGCATAGGGCAACCAAAGCAAATCATCTGAGCAATGCGTTCGTATTCCCATCCCCTGGGGTTCATGCCACCAGTGTTGCACATCTCCCTCTTCAAACTGATGTCGGGCGTGGTGTAAGATCTGGGATCTGGCGAGTTCGGGGTATATATGTGCAATAGATAAGCAATCCTGGAGTTGATCGCGAAAACCAAAAGCTCCTCCTGATTGGTAAAAGCCTGACCTTGCCCATAAACGACAAGATATGACTTGATATGGAAGCCATCCATCCAACATGATGTTGATAGTGTCTGTAGGAGTACTTACCGTTAAAGTGCTTAGTTTTTTCTGCCAAAAGGATTGTACAAGATTGAAAGCATCATTGAGCTCTTTTGCTTGCTTATACCTTTCAGAAAGCACATGAGCTTCCTCTTCGTTGGCTGAACTCCCTAAAAGAAACACGATATCACGTTTTTCTCCTGGCTGAAGACTAAGTTGAACCTGGACTACAGCGCAAGGATCAAGACTTGTGCCAACTGCACCGGAAAGCTCACATTGAGTTAAAGCTCCAGGTAGTCGATCATCGCCGGATGCTAAGAATTCTTTTCGATCGCTAGTGATAGATCGTTCTTTGATCGAAGCATCGATAAATGCAACTTTACCAGGAAAATTTACATTGTAGGGATTCTGTATCATTAAAAGACCTGAATCCGAAAGCTTGCTTTGGATAAACATTGCAGTTTCCTGATCGTTTACTCCCAGGATTGGTCGAACATAATAGCTCAGGCTTAGGTTTCGTACCTTGGAGGAAGTGTTGCTAAGGAAAAGACGACTTATCTTGATGGGATCGCCAAGAGGCACAAATTGGACCAGGGATTGATCCAAATCATGGCTCTGGTGTTCGAAAATGCTATATCCAAAACCGTGGCGAATAGTGTAAAGCTCTTCATCTCGGATGGGTTTCGCGGTCACGGTCCAGATTTCGTCGCTATCTCTATCTGTGAGGTATAGGATTTCGCCTGAAGGGTCTGTGACAGCATCGTTGGACCAGGGAGTGAGTTTGTATTCATGGCTATTCCCATGCCAGGTAAAGCCAGAGCCTGATTCTGATGCTATAAAACCAAATTCTGGATTGGCTATTACATTGATCCATGGAGCGGGGGTGTGTTGGTATTTCTCTAACTGGATGTGATATTCGTGACCGGAAGGATCGTATCCTCCCAAACCATTAAAAAACAATAGCTCAGTATTTTTGCTGCTGGTGGTGGAGGTTTTTTTAGCTGGTGCTTGCAGGGGTAGT
The DNA here is from genome assembly GCA_035363255.1 of Caldisericia bacterium. Classification (GTDB taxonomy): domain Bacteria; phylum Caldisericota; class Caldisericia; order UBA6126; family UBA6126; genus T3SED10-260. The sequence continues at coordinate 30,103 of DAOSES010000010.1, forward strand.
GCTTTGCTTTGTTCTATAGCCAGCCCCCGGAGATCAATTTGCTCTTTCATGCTACCCAGGTCTCCTCGAAGTACTATCCTGGCTACTGCGTAAAAGAGATAAAGGTCTTCTTCTTCGATGGTATTTTTGTTTAGAACAAAGATATTTCCTGCTTTGTTAAGTATCTTTTTAGACAACTTGGATTGCACGATTTCGTTGAGTAGTCCGCATAGGGGCAAATTGTAGCAATGTTCTTCTTCGCTAATGACAAGCAAATCAATCTGTAAATCCATTGAGCTCCAGTAGTCATAAGCTTTTAACACTTCGTACATCAATTCAACCTGGGTGCTTTGTTGCAGTATAAGCAACACGATGGGATAGTCTCCAGAGATTCCATAACGCCAGAGGGAGGGTTGTCCTTTTTTGTTTTGTTGGATGAATTTGGCAAATTTTCGCTTATGAGGGCTGATATACAATAGATGGGAAAGCATGTTTTGGTAGAGCTCCAGCTCTTCTTCGGTCAAATTGAAATAATTGTATTCTATCTGGCTTCGAGCGAGGGCTAGACGAAAGGCACCGTCCACTTCATAGGAATTGGAATATCTTTCTATAAGGTTGCGCAAGGCTTCATGAGCATTGCTAACTGCAGTCACAAAAGAAATTCTTGCACTTTTACCAGCCTCAATTTTAACCAACAATCGAATACTCATAATGGGATCCAGTACTGACCCGGAGGTATTTGAAAGGGGTTTTCCGTGCTCTGTAACATAAGGATCTCTCACGCTATGACCCCTGCCAATCATTTGCATTCGATCGGTTTCGTATTGGATGTCTCCAATACTGTTGCCTTCTAAAACAACGGTATTGCTGATCCAAAAAGTTTTGTCCGTTTCACTTCTCGGACGACGCTTTGCTATGATGCAATTTTTTTCAGGATGGATCTGTGTTTCAACAAAAAGATTCTGAAAGGCAGGATGAGCCACATCAGCCTTTTGTGTTGATAGCGTGAGCTCGAAATAACTGCTGAGTTCGATAATACAAGTTTTGTCCCCCTGGTTTTTGAGCGTTAATCTTCGTATTTCGACGTTGTCACTGGGAGTGACCACTACCTCGGTGAGAGTTTGGATGGGGGGATCCAAGCGCTTGTAGCTGGCCTTATCGGCCGAGAAACATACTTCGTACTTTTCTGGTATGCGATTTAAGGGAGCGTAAGTAGCTGACCATAGTTGATTGGTTTCGAGGTTTCGCAAGTAAAAAAACATACCGTATTGATCTAAGGTCTTGTCTTCTCTCCAGCGGGATATGGATACCAATTTATCTTTGCTGTATCCGCAGCCTTTATCATTTAACATGACTGAATAGCTACCATTCGATAGGATATGTACCTTGGGAAGGATAGGGTCGATTTGAGTAAATTTACGAACGAAATATTTTTCATTGGAGGCAATTTCTTTGTATGAACGAACTTTTTCTTTGCTTTCTTTAGTAATAACTAGATTAGATGGAATCTTTTCCTGGAGAAGGAATCGATTTGAGTTGATGGCAGGATTGCAATGGAACCTTTCTTGCATAATGTTTTGGTGTAGAAAATTGTTGAGTGCAACAAAGCTCATCCCCTGGTGATGTGCCATATAGCTTTTTACAATAGCTCGTTTTGCTTCAAAGAGTAATCTTTCTTTGGTGTAGTCACTGGCTTCATAAAATCCGTAATAGCCTTCAAGCCCTTCGTCAATCAAGTATTTTATGTTTTGAATCGAAGCTTTGGGATCGACCATTAAAGCTAAAAAGCTTGCATAAGGAGCGCAAACGGCATCCTCCACCAAGCCTCTTTTCAAACCAAGCCAGGGCACACCGATTGCTTTGTATTGATAATCCAGGTTTTTGTCCAGGAGGTGATATCCAGATTCCGAGGTTCCCCAGGGCATTTTTCGCTGTCTGCCATATTTTTTCTGACTTTTCATTACAAAGGAATAGGTTTCGTCGAGTAAGGTGTTTTTGTAGTTTTTCATTATAAGAAGCGGCATCAGGTATTCAAACATGGAACCCGTCCATGAAACCAGGCCTTTGTAGCCATCTACCAGGGTTAAAGCCCGTCCAAGCTTGAACCAGTGGCCTGGATCAATTTCACCCCGGGCAATGGATATAAAGCTTGTTTGTCGAGCTTCTGAGGCTAATAGGTCATAATAAGAGTTACTCAGCTTTCCCTCTTCTATGTTCCAGCCAATGGAGAAAAGCTGTTTTTTCTTTGAAAAGAGGGGTAAAAAGTTCATGGAACGATCCAACTGAGCAATTTGGTTTTTGATTTTGGATAGTTCATCAATCAAGCACTCTGTTTCAAGAATTGCATTACTCAAACAATCTTTCCATTCGTGCAGCCAGGTCAAAACTTCCAAGTATTCTTCCGATGGCCTGACTCTAAACAGACTGATCAACGCATTGGCTTCCTTTATGCTATTCTTGTAAATCCCAGGCAATTCATACAGGGGCATCGCTTTGTCAGATAAAGAAAGAAAATTTTGGACGAGTTTTGTGATCTCTGGGTTTTCATTGCTTGATAAAAAGGCTTTGGGAAGACGTTTTAACAAGGCCACCCAGGGAAAATAAGTGGAGATCTCTTTTTGACAGGAAAAAAGGAGTTGAACATATTTCTTTTTCCATTCCGTCTCTTTACTCACATGAAATTTGATTTCATCGGAAAGATCGACCAATAGTCTGCTCCACCATATTAAATCTATGGATTCCCTGGTCTCGGGATGAACTGAAGCCAGTATCTTTTTGTAAACGAGAAGACCTTCTCGTTCTCCACACAGAATAGTGTCTTTGATACCTTGTAAAAAGGCATGATCAATCAAGGGGCGATGTAAGTATTCTTCTAAACCCTGTTCGAGACTGATCAAATAGCAAAGAAAATTGCCACTGTCCACGGTAGATACGTATTCAGGACGGAGGGGAATCAGCGTTCTTGTATCGTACCAGTTGTAAAGATGTCCCTTCCATTTTTCAAGAGAGGTGATAGTGGTCATAGTATTGGATAGCATCCCCAGCATTTCGCTGGAAGTGATATAGCCAAAATCTCTTGCACTCAAAATAGAAAGCAAACCAAATCCTATGTTGGTGGGTGAGGTTCGATGTGCTACTCCTTTTAAAGGATCTTCTTGATAGTTGTCGGGGGCAAGGTAATGGTTTTTGCTATCCATCAATTCTTCGAAATATCTCCAGGTTTTTCTTGCTACTCGGTGTAGCATTAGAAGTTCTTCCTCTGAAGGCTTGTAGACTGCTTCTTTTTTATCCAGGCTGATGAGGTAGGCCACAAAAGGAGCCAAAGCCCAAAAGAGCAAAAAGAGTAATGAAAGATTCAGTGTGGAGGGCTTAAGAGTAAGTGCAAGCAAGACGTTTATCAATATGATCAGGTAACTTAGCTTCATCTTATCAAAATAAAAGAAAAGTGTATTGCGATGAGTTTTGTCGAGATCGGCTGAGGTAACCCATTCGAGTAAGTTTTTTTTGCTGAAGATCATTCGGCCCAAAGTAACAAGAATGGCATGTATTTGTATTATCGCCTGATAAGGGATAAAGATAAAGTTTAACACTAACTGCAAAAAAGAAGCTTTCAGGCCCACCATGGCGGGGATATGACGCTTAACAGCACTAGCACCAGATTTTTTTATATAAACATGTTCTATGACCCCAATAATAAAGGGTATTGAAATGGTCAGGAAAAAAAATCCCAGCCAGATAAGGATGTTTCCAGGCAATACACTCACCATTAATGCAAGTAAAAGAATTAAACTTGGGGACACCAGGCTTCGTCTAAGGTTGTCAAAGATCTTCCATCGTGATAATAAGGACAGTGGATTGGGAATTCTCTTTTGCTTGCGATTACGAATTGTCCCAAAGAGAAAAGGTAGTAATTGCCAGTCCCCTCGAGTCCATCGATGAGCACGAGACACATAAGCATGATATTTGGTAGGATAGTTGTCTACTAGTTCCAGGTCAGTTAATAAGCCAGTTCTGACATAAGATCCTTCCAACAAGTCATGGCTCAGGATGGTGTCGTCAGGGAATGCATTTTTTAGAATATGCTGAAAAACATGTAAATCATAAATTCCTTTGCCAGTATAAATCCCTTCATCGAATAGATCCTGGTAAACATTTGAGATGGCATTGGCATAGGGATCAATTCCTTCCTGGCCTGTAAAAATTAGTGAAAATAGTGATTTATTAGAGCTTTCTATATCAACTTCCACTCGGGGTTGCATAATTCCATAGCCCTCAGCGATAATACCTTGTTTTTTGTCCATTACTGGAGTATTTAAGGGGTGAGCCATGGTGCCAATCATTTTTTTAGCCACGCCCATAGGCAATATAGTATCGCTGTCCAGCGTGATGATATATTTTATCCGTGAAAAAGGCAGATCGTTGCTTGAAATATAGGTAAAACTGGTTTCTTTGGAACCCAGGACCAAATCATTAAACTCGATCAAAGCTCCGCGTTTTCTTTCCCAGCCAATCCATTTATTATTTTTTTGATTAAACATACTGGATCGATGATAGAAATAGAAGATATTCCTGGAGTTTGAGGCATATTTCTGGTTTAATTCCTGAATCCCTGATAGTGCAGTTTCGATGATGAGTTTATGATTTTCACAAACGGCTTGATCAGCATCGCTGAAAGCTCCTATGAGGGCAAAATAAAGATTGTTTTCCCGGTTGGATAAGTAATGGCTTTCCAGGCTCTCCAATAATTCTTTGACACGCCTTTCGTCGGGTAGAAGCGTAGGAACAACCACTATCGTACTTAAGTTTTCTGGAATGCCCTCTTTCAACTCAAGCTTTGGAAATACCGCAGGTTGAATGGTTTTTGACACAATATAGTTGACTAGCGATATTGCAATCTCTGAAGCAGGGATAAGTGTTGCTATTCCTGCAATCAACGCATACAAGACAAGATGGCCCGGAGCACCAAGGAGGGTGAATTGTATTGCCATGCCCACAAAAAACATAGTAAAAAGAAAGATTGATCCCAAGTATAGCGCTAGCGATAGCTCGTGGTTTTCAGAGCTGGCTTTTAACGGGATTTCTGCATTGCTACCCAATTTGGCTTTTAAGTCAGATCGACCTTTTTCAATCAAATAGTATCCGACATGTCCCATGCGCATGAGTTTGTTGCTTTTAATTCCTTTGCGTTTGGAGCTTAGAAGAGCTTGTTTTGCTAAGTCTATGGCTTCCTGAGCGATACTTACCGGGGAAACACCAAAAAGAAAAGATAGTTCTTCCACTTTTCCTCGATAATAGTTCCGTGAAGCTAGATTCATTTTAGGATAGGTGCCATCAGGATCTTGCCGCAAAATTTGGTCAACAAAGCTAAGAGATTCAAACAACTCTTCCCAGGACATCATGGTGAAATAGCGAAGACTACTTATACCATTACTCATCTTGAGCGTGTTTATGGATTGCTTGTAGTGCTCTTCATGCGCTATGCTTTCGGCGTTTTTTCCATATGGTGACAACAGATCATCGATGAAGTTGACAAAATGAGTGTAATTTAGACCAGAGCGTCGCAAACGATATAAAAAATGCTCAATAAAAATAGTGTTGACCTCACTGCCTGATTTCAAGAGAGCATTTAGCTGTTTTAGTCCCTTTGATTCTTCCTCGCCCCTTGATTTCAGCAAGTCCTCTACGATATCATCGGCTTTTTTCCACTGATTGATCGTATTTTTGATTTTTTCACATTGGCATCGAATGTGCTCCAGGAGGGCAAGTCTTAATACTAGGGGAATTGCCCAGATCTCTCGATCGAATAATATGGTTTGGGTCTGATAGGATTTAAGGTGGGTGTATAAGACCTCTTCGTCAACTTCTCCATGAGCATTAAAAACCAATTCGAGGAGGCAGGCAAATATTCGTGAGTGGCCCTTCAAAAAGTCACTTTGAACCAGTGGCAAGTACGAAAAGCTCTTTTTGTTTAAATCGCGACGAAGAATCTTGGCTTGCTCTTCAATGATGTAGAAGTTGTCCAAGAGCCATTCGGCTGTGCTTGGGATAGCATATTGTTTGTTAAGGCATTCATTTAGCTCTTTGTATACTGAGTGTATGTAGTTATAGTTTTCCTTCATTCGGGGCAAAGGCCAGTTGAGAGATTTGTCTTTCTTATAACAACTAAGGTCAAGCGCTATGCTACGAATTTGTTTGCTGGGATCATCCTCAGAGGGTGATAAATTGGTGATATTTACCTTTTTATATTTTTTTAATAAAACGCGCAATAGTAATATGATAAAAAGAACAGATAACAGAGCCTGTAAAAATAAACTGAAAACAACACCCATAGCGTAAGACTCCTTAAAACCATCAAAACAACAAGAATAGTGTTCAATACGGAACCCACACCTATCCTAAAGTTTATATGCTATTCCCCCTTTGGTCAACAAAACAATTGGGGACGGTTCTTTTTTGTTAGAAGAGGCTTTACCTTCAAATCATCCTACAAACTATATAATCTTCTCTCAGAGCTTATCAAATGGGTTAATTAAAGCATCATTAACAAGCAGTTAACAAAAAAGAACCGTTCACTTCGTTAGAATCTATTCGATCTTCATACTTTGCGATACTTTTGCTTACTGCTGTGAGGTTTATCCGGGATGGTCATTTCAATTAATCCCTGTTGAAGTGCTGGCAAAAGATAGCTTTTTCTAAAACTTGGTCGATGTTTCAGTCCCATCAGTTTCATCAATTCCTGGAGACTCAGGGGTTCATCGGTAAATACGTCAAGAAGACGTTTGACTTGTTCGCTTACTTGTACCCCAACTTGTACTGTAGCTTTGTCAGATTTATCACATTCAGCAGTTACCAGCTGAAAAGGATGTAAAACGGCACTTTGGCGTATTTACGTTCGGTACTTTGGCGTTTCTAACAAAAAAGAACCGTCCCCGATTGTTGGGGGGTAGAGTTTAAAGTTGAAGCACCATAAGCCTTGCGTTGATTTCTGAGTAGTTTGAATCCTTGGAAATTGAAGCTTGAACAGTGTCTTTTACGTAATCTGACCAAGTCTCTATCCACCATGGAGGCTTTTCACCATCTTCTTCGATTGCTGCAATTCTGAAACCAAGTTTTTGATAAACTTTCCAAGGCATGCATCCCATAATAGTATTATATTGTGGAACAAGGGAAGACCCACCGTGAGCAATGATCCCTTTGTATTCCTTTATATTTGCCCATTTGATAGCTTCTTGTATCAACGCAGAACCAATGCCTTTCCTATAATATTCTGGGTTTGGATCAGAAACACCCAGCAAAGTACCAACATGAAAACACGCAATCCCCATGATTCTACCATCTAGGGCAAGGTGTTTCTCTTTAGCTGCAAGTAATGGCCAGCCAAGGGGCCAATCTTGTAATCGATTCTTAGCATATCCAGGAAATAAGCTTTCGTCCCAATTTGGCAAAGATACATCATAGATATGGAGTTGCCCTATACTTATATTGTTCATATCCCATGCAGCCATACCAAGTATTTCCTGGTTATCAATTATTTTTCTTTGAGTTTCACGGTTATCCCAACATTTCATCGGGATTTTTGAAATATCATTAAGTCCTATTGGCTTAATTGTAAAATTACTCATTGTCTTCTATGCCTTCCTTTTTATAGTTGGGTTTTGGATCTTCCTGAGGGGACTTGATGTAATAGTAATGAATAAGACCCATTAATGTAGTAATGGAGAGGATTATCAGACTACGGGCATAAAAGATGAAAGTCAGACTGGGTTTGATGCTGGTAAACATTTTTTCAGAATCAAGAGTGAACAATGAGCTATTTGAACTTATCCGCAAAGTGGAATTAAAAAGATCAAGACCCTTGGGGAAAAGTTGATTTACTTGAAAAAAATTGGATATAGAACGGAAAAATGAGATAACAATTTGAATAGGATTATAAAAGTAACGTAGGTTGAACTTGAGACCCATATCACTAAAACGACTGCTTAAAAGCTGGTACATAGGGCTTTGAAGTTCGAGGCTCCAATGAAGAAAGTTGGAAATAAAACACCATATCAGAAGCATAGCAAAGGAACCAAAGAGAGTAAGAGAGGCCAAGGTGTAATTTTTGGTTTTAATCAGGTAGTATATAAGACCAAGTAGGAGAGATACAAGCAATATTGGTACAATAAAGAGGTTAAACCAGTTGCTTATAAAGTTAATATGGTGGGATTGCGTGTAGATACGGTACCAGGATAGCTGGAAACCTTCTTTAAGTAAAGCAACATAACCTCGATAAATTGCGCTAATTGATATGGCAGTGCAAGCGAAGAAAAGAACACTCACGAGGGGTTGAAGGGATTTGTTTTTTTTGGATTTTAAGAATAAATAGCACAGATAAATAGCCCAAAGGCATAGCAAAAGAGTTGAAAAAACGGTAAAAAGTATCATAAAGCCAAGAAGAATTTGATAAGTAGTGTCAGGTGCAATGATTTTGATTGCATTGTAATAGGCTTGCCAGCGCAAAGCAAAATAAAGTATGGGAAAAAAAATAGCCAGAAATAGCACTATGGGCAGATAAAATCTCTTTCCTTTCATTGATTCACCTCTTTTCTAACAAAAAAGAACCGTCCCCGATTGTTAGGGAAGTTATGCGGGTTGAGTTTTTAGGGTGGAGTAGCGTAGGGAAAATAGTTCGAAGTTTTGATGATGAAAGGGACCGGGATCCTTCATGAATACGCGACCAATCACAAGATTGGCATAAAAAACAAGAGCATAGGCTGTGTCCCAGCGATTTCCGTAATAGCCAACACCCCAAAGAATTGCGAGGGTCGCCAGTAATGATGAAGAAAGTACCAGGTAGTTGTTTAGCTTGGATATGTGGGAATAAACTGTCCTCATTACCCGGTTGAAGTCAGCATTGGAGATGAGTCCTGGTTCTGCTTCAAACGAAACTTCGTTAGCGAAAAAGTTTATATTCTTGGCACTTTTTTTCTCTATGCATAAAAAAGGCGATTTGTATGAGGCTTGGTTTTTCAGTTTGAAATAGATGTAGTCTCCCAGAATAATTTTTTCGATGGAGTGGCTTTTTAAAAATAAGTAGTCGCTGAATGTTTTGAATAAAATATCTTCAACTTTTTCAGGATTTCCGATGAGAATGATTTTGGGTGAGAGGATAAAACTTCGGTAAATGAATAGTCTGAAAGCTGTCCAAATTAGTAGGGATAAACATAAGAAGGTGGGTAATAATATGGATAAGCTTGGAATTAATAAGTTTATGGGCAAAAAAGCGATGATTAGGGCTAAAAGAAATAAGAAAACAAAGTATAAATGTCTACTGAAATAGAAAAGAGCAGTACTTAGGATAGGGTTGATCTGGGGAAGATTTTGTACGAGATTTATGAAAACGATATGTATAAACATGGTTACCAGCACCGATTGAAACAGATACATGCCTTGTGTTTCCATCTCATTTACACCTTTTAAATCAGATTATACACTTATTTTAAGTAGTGACATTAAATTATCAAGCACAAACTCAACAATTGAACTAACAAATGGGGACGGTTCTTTTTTGTTGTATTAAGCGTAAAAAAATACGCATATATGAGATTCTACTTTTTGTAAATATAGTTATAATGATTAATGGAAGATGATAGTTTATCTGTGTGCAGTTGGAGGCATTGGATGGAGCGAAAGCTTTGCTGTATGAAATCAAGAAAATGCATAATCGTCAGTCTGGTTTTATTCATCCTCCTGGTTTATGGATGGAACACTTCCCTATTGGCTCCAAAGGGGAGCAGACCTTTTCTCTTAGCTCATCGCGGTCTGGCGCAAACTTTTCCAATGGACGGAATTCAATGGGATACTAATACTGCAGAGAGAATCTATCCCCCAGAACATCCCTACCTCGAAAACACGATTGACTCGATGAGGGCCGCTTTTGATTTTGGTGCTGACATGGTAGAGCTTGATGTTCAGGTTAGTAAGGATGGACAATTGGCTGTTTTCCATGATTATCGACTGGATTATCGGAGCGATGGGCATGGGTCAATCGCTGATTTTACCATGGAAGAGCTAAAGCATTTTGATATTGGCTATGCATATACAGCAGATAACGGGAAGACTTATCCATTTCGTGGTAAAGGCGTTGCTTTGATGCCTAGCTTACAAGAAGTGTTGGATAGTTTTCCGCATGGAGCTTTTTTGATTCACCTCAAGAATGCTGATCCTGAGGAAGGTAAAGCTCTTGCACTTTTTCTCATGGAGCATTATCCTGAGCGAATTTCAAATTTGGCAGTTTATGGAAGTGATCTGGCAGTGGAGGAGGTAGCCTCCAGGCTTCCGGAGATCCGTGTTTTTTCCATGAAAATTGCCAAAAAAAGTTTGCTTCCTTATCTTCTTGTGGGTTGGACGGGATACGTGCCTCAAAATCTACGAAATAGTGTGCTTTATTTGCCTTTGCGTTATGCGCGCTTTTTATGGGGATGGCCTCATCGTTTTGTATATCGCATGAAAGTACATCATACTCAGTTTATTCTGGTGAATGGAAACGGTAAGTGGTCGGAGGGTTTTGATTCATTGGAAGATTTATCGAAGCTTCCAAAGGGGTATAGTGGAGGCATTTGGACCAACCGAATTGATATCCTTGGATCTTTTTACAACAAATGAGAACCGTCCCCGATTGTTGTTAGGTAAATAAGGTAACCTATAATATCAAGTGACTGACACAAAGCGAGGCATTCTTATTCAAGTAAACAGCATGCTTGTACAGGTCCTGTATAATATACATGAAGTTCTTGATTGAAGATATTGAAGCCTGTGACAAATTTGCAACTGCAATACCACAACCTGGAACTCCAGGATTGATTGAGCAGGAATCTTCCACCATACTGTTCTGCCAAATGTTAAAAGAATTAATCAAAATGGAATGATCATTAGCGATAATCTGGAGTTTTTTAGTAATGGCATCCTTTTCATTTAAATTATCATACCCATACCAAAGAAAGGTTTTTACCCCATTTTTGCAAGTTTTAGAAAAAACGTCAAAAAAATTGTTTCCTGAAGTATTAATTTCAAAAAGCATATATGGATCAAGAAAGATAAAATCATTTGGATATAAACAATATTCATCTCGTAGGAAAAATTCAATTGAATCCCCACAAACAATAGATACTTTGTCTTGTATGTTTAGCTTGTATGAAAACTTAATAATGTTGTCAAGTGGTTCTTTTTCAATATCATGAAAGAAAAAGTTCACTTTATTATTATGCAGAATTGTCATCGCTAGGCCTGGAGAACCAAGGTAGTGATGTTTATGATTAAATCCTATGGTATCAAGAATCTGAAAATAGGAACTCTTATGTAGTTTTTTGCTACCATCTTCTTTATATGCGAGGAGAACACCATATTTTTGCTGAGAAGTATTATCTAATTGATATTCTGCGAATGCGGAGTTTGTTTCAAAATACCTTGTTGGATTTTCGATTTTAAGTACCTCGCAAAGTGGCAGGTGTTTCCAAAGGTCTCCTATTTCAGCCGCATGCTTATAAGGCACGAATTCCCCTCCAAATATCTTCATAATTAAAAATCAAATTGAAATAATTGTATTCTTTGGATTGATTCTGTAAAATCAAATTCAACAAATGAGAACCGTCCCTATTTGTTGTTAGTTGTTAGAATTCGGAGTAGAGGACAGCTACTTCGTTTTGATCAAGAGCATGATCAAATATCATGAAGTTTTTAATCTGCCCAGGAAAGTTTTCAAAGCGAGGAGAGATTGGATATTTGGTGGATCCATATCCTAGAAATGCATGGTTGATTGGAATCTGGGAAAAGAAGTTTTGCTGACTTGAATCTCCAAAATTGTAGTGACGATCAACCATCTCGATTCCATTCAGATATCCTGTGTTTCCCTTGTTTCCCACCGTTACTACAAAATGATACCATTCTTCTGGCTGTAGATTTATACGTGAATCAAAACAAAGCGGAATAACATTATCTTTCACCACTGTAAAATAAAGCTTTTGATTGCTTTGACGGTTGTGACCTACTTCCAGAATGATGAGATTTTGAGGGTGCTCTTCGCTTGAGCCAGCGAAGAAAATGGGCATAATGGATTGATTCATCCCTTGTTTTTCAAAGCGAAACCAGAGAGAAATGGAGCCTTCTGTCAGAGATCTGAAGGTATCCATTTCGTGCTCCTTCATCTGGTAGGGCAAGCTTTCGGGTTGAAGACGAAGAATCGGTAAAGCGTTGTCTTCAGGGTTTAAAAGGCAATAAACGTGACAACCAAGGCTTGATATGGTTTGCTGATGATAGTTTTGGAAGACTTCCAGGTTGAGTGCTTTACTCAGTTCAATGTAACTGGCATCAGGATGTTGCTCGTAGGCAAGGTAAGCAAAGAAATAGTGGCTCCAGAACAGATTGAGAACACTGACGGGAAACTTTTGTGAATAGTAAACCATCAAATCGATAAACTGCCTGTCCAGGGGTTCAAAAAAACTGTAGCTATCCCGGCTAAAAATTTTACTCGAAGTGGCTATGTCGGAGGAATGGTTTAATTCGGACGATCTTGCTTTATACAACCAGGCTTCTCCTATGACGATTTCTTTCTGAGAGAGTTTACAGGACTTGCTTATCTGTAGCAGGTTTGCTGCTTGACCGCCTACCAGAGGATAGACGTGAATGTTAATGAAGTCCAAGGGAAGTTTTTGGGAGTAGTCCTTGGTGAATTGAAGATATTCCTTTTCCCAGGTACCAAAGCCTGCTCCGAGCTTAAAATTACTTCGATTAGTTGCCATTCCTTGGAGCAAAAATTCGATAAAGTTTAGGTAATCCTTGTATTCTCCGATGGCTTTCCCAGAGAGCTCTGCTTCGGTAAGGGGCTCAGATGCGACACTTAAATAGTCTGGTTTTAGCTCTTTGGCTATGGTGATCAAGGTATCCAGTCTGCCTTGTTGGTATTCTTCCAAACTTAGGCTTTGGTAATACTCTTGCACTGGGAGTGTTGAGAATTCAGCCTGGGTAAAGATGGTCTGGCTTTCTATCAACACAGACATTTCGCGATCTCGTATGGCTTGGACCAGGTTTTTGTAATAATTCAGATAGGCTTCAAATTCGCGATTGCTTTGATGGAAAGGTCGATACAGAAGAGGGAAGTGAACATCAAGGGTGATGGCTGTGAAACCCATCAAGTTTAGCTGATCGAGATATTGTATGGTTTCTTGCCAGTTTTGAGCACCTAGGAGGCGAGGTCCACGATTGCTGTTGGAATGGGGAATCTCGGTGCTGAGTTGTTTTTGTCCTGGAATATTTGGGAGTTTGGAAAGACTTTTTTTTAAATTTTCTATCACCCGCTGATTTTCCTGGCATAGGTCTTCAAAATGTGGGGGAATCTTGGATGGATACTCTTTGACGATAAAAGGGACGATGGGTCGGGCGTATGTTCCTATGTTGTTTACGCAAAGCATTACCAAAACTACGAGCACCCAGAATAACTTATTTTTCATTTTATTCACCCTTTTTAGCGCTTCCTTGTATGGAGTATACTGTTTTTTGAGAAAAAAGTTACAGAGGCTTGTTCTAACAAAAAAGAACCGTCCCCGATTGTTAAGAAGTATGGTTATCCGCTATTCGTTCTGGTATAATGTTATTTGTGGAAGGTCTTCGAGTAGTTTTTTAAGCTTTTTCTTCACTTTTTAAGAGTTGATTAATGTTTCTATCGAAAGGAAAAGGATGAGCAAACTTATCAAAGTCGTTCGCAGGGGGCAATGCATTGGTTGTTTGCAATGTATGCTGGCTTGTGCTCGAAGCTGGGAGAAACAGATATCAGTGGAAAAAGCAGCCTTGTCTGTCGATATGTATCCTGGCAGTGAGGGTACTTTTTCCATCCGCTTATGCTACGGTTGTCTTGAGCCAGATTGTGCCGATGCCTGTCCTGTTCAAGCTTTACTTCCCAGAGCAGGAGGAGGCGTAATCCTGGATCCCTCGCTTTGCATTCATTGTGGAAAATGCGTTACTGCCTGTGTACCCTCTGCGCTGATGTGGGATCACGAAAAAAAACAACCCCTTCCCTGCAAGCACTGTGGAGTCTGTGCTTTTTATTGTCCCAATCAAGTATTAGAGCTTCAAGAGCAAAATAATGACTAAGTATTACCATCTGAATATCGACTTGAATACCTTGACTTCCACTTGCCAGGACTGCACTCAGCTCTTTGAAAAATGGTTGGGTGGCACCGGAGTCGCAACAAAGCTATTTGCAGAATACTGCAATAAACCGTGTGAGCCTTTGAGTCCTGATGCTCCAGTTATTTTAGCGATTGGACCCTTAAACATTATTTATCCTGTGGTGACCAAAACGGTAGCTCTTTTTCATTCGCCCCTTACGGGCAATCTGGGAGAATCCCATGCCGGGGGAAGGCTATCTCTGGCTATGTTTGAAAGCCAAAACCATGTGATCAGCATTAAAGGAAAAGCTCCATATCCCTGCTATATCGTTATTGAAAATCATGAGATTCGCATAGAAAAAGCAAAATCCTTATGGGGTTTTTCTGCTACTTCCACTGAACGAATTCTTAGAAATAAAGAAAAAGGCGTTGGCAAGCGTTCGATAATGCGGATAGGACCAGCAGGCGAACGTTTATCCCCCTTAGCCTGTGTAACGGTAGATTCCTCGCGACATTTCGGAAGGCTTGGACTTGGAGCAGTTCTTGGATCCAAAAATGTTAAGGCGATAGTTATCTCTGGTAATCAATCTCTACCGGTGCCTGAAAATAGGAATTATACCAAGGAATATTTAAAGCTACACCAAACTATTACCCAGTCTAGCGTGATGAAAAAATACCACGATCTTGGAACACCTATGAATGTTTTACCTTTACATTACAGGGGAGCATTGCCCACGCGAAATTTTTCTCAAGGTTTTTTTGAAGGAACCTCACATATATCTGGAGAGGCCTTTGCAGAAAATGACTTAGTGCAACAGATTTCCTGTGCGGGATGTCCGGTGGGTTGTATTCATTTGGCAAGTCATCGCGAAGTTTATGATCCCACCAACCATATGGTCAAGACTTTCAAGGTGTCCTATGACTACGAACTCATTTTTGCTTTGGGTAGCAACCTATCTATTAGCTCTCGCAGTGAGATTTTAAAACTTATCCTGGAATGTGAAAGACAAGGCTGGGACATTATGAGTCTTGGGGGCACTTTAGCTTGGGCAATGGAGGCTTATAGCAAGGGTATCATTGGAAAAAAAGAGAGTATGGGTGAACACTTTCACTTTGGTGATAGCGCTTTATATCTTCGTGTTCTTCGACATATCTCCCAGCATGCAAACACTTTTTATGCAGATCTTGAAAAGGGTGTGGCTTTTTGCTCTTCTAAATATGGTGGGAAAGAGTTTGCAATTCACTTTGGAGGCAACGAAGCTCCAGGCTATTTGACAGGAATGAATGCATTACTTGGCTTTGCACTCGGAGTTCGTCACTCTCACCTGGATGCTGCAGGTTATGATATTGACCAAAAATCAGAAGAATTTTCATCAAAAACTGATCAATTGCAAGCTCTTTACCAAGAATCTCTCCTGCGCATGATTTTCAACTCACTCACTGCATGCTTGTTTGCCAAAAAGGTCTATACTCCTGATCAAATCGTTAGCTGTTTTCAGGCTCTGGATAACACTAAAGTAACTTCAGAGTATTTGGAAGCACTCTCTCACCGTATTTTGGGATTGAAGTTTGAATGCAAATTTCGCTTGGGCTTTAGCTGGGATTCCTTGTCCCTTTGTCAATGTTTTGAGGGTTTCTCAACTCCACAGAGTGTGCTTCGATCGGAAGACTTTAAATCAGGAGTAGCCCTTTTCTCAAAGTGGATTGATGAAGACAGAAAGCTAGTGGTGTAATAACCGTCCCCGGTTAGTTTTCTGACCCCCCCTGTAGTTTCTATTCCCTGAAAGATCATAAAAATTTCTTGAGCTTAAATAGTAGAGGTATGGTTTAATATACAAGATGTATATAATATTTGACATAATGGTTAAAAATATATACACTAGGTATGATTTAAATTACATTATGTTTAGGAGTGAGAAAATGTCATATCAGGAGAAGAGGATTGTTGCGTCGTTGTTTACTGGATTTTTGGTTATGGGGGTTTATTGCGTTTATGGGTTAAGTAGGTATCAAGCAGTGGGAGAAAGCCTGTTGAATAACTTGAAATTTTGGGCTACTGCTATGTTGCTTACTATCGCTTTGGGTATCGTTGCTATGATGCTGGTTCAACTTGTTTTACACATTGTTCTAGCTATTTCCAATGAAGTAAATAAAGAAATTCAAAAAAAGCTTCCTGGCGAAAAAAATAAAGCGTGTTGTGAAGGGCAGGAAATCATTGATATTGAAGATGAGATGGATAAGCTAATTGCCTTAAAATCATCCAAGTATTCCTTTGCGTTCATTGGATTTGGTTTCGTTTCTGCTTTGGTTTCTTTATACTTTCAACAGCCCCCAGCCATCATGCTTAATGCTATTTTTATTTCTTTTATGCTGGCTTCTCTTTTTGAAGGTTTCATGCAGTTGCGTTTTTACAAAAAAGGGATCTATCATGGCTAAATTTGTGATCTCCAATAATATTCGAAAATTACGTTTCCATCATGATGAGATGACGCAACAGGAGCTGTCTAAGAAAACTGGTGTTACCAGGCAAACGATTGTGGCGATTGAGAATGGTAAGTATTCCCCATCGCTTGAACTTGCATTTCGTATTGCTGAAGTCTTTCAATTAAAACTTGAGGAAGTGTTTAGTTACGAGATCGTTGAAGATAAGATAAAAAAGGAAGATGAGTAAAGTGAATCCAAAAAAAACAGCACGAATCGCAGGTTTGTTTTTCTTATCAATGGTAGTTTTTGGGCTTTTTTCTGAGATTTTTGTTCGTCAAAAGCTTATAGTAACTGGCGATGCAGTAGCTACTGCAAGCAATATTTTATCTAATGCTTTTTTGTATCGACTAGGTATTGCCAGCGATATCCTCATGTCATTGAGTTATTTGTTTACCTCCTTTGCTTTGTATTGTTTATTGGTATCAGTAAACAAGAAAATAGCTGGGCTAATGGTCATTTTTGCGAGTGCTGGTTGCATTTTGCTTATGTTTAATGTACTTAATGAAGCTGTTCCTCTGTATCTTTTGCAAGGCAGTGACTATTTGAGTGTCTTTAGTCAAGCTCAACTTCAGGCTCTTTCCATGTTTTTTTATGAGTTGTATGGGCATGGATATATGATTGGTCAAATTTTCTTTGCTCTTTGGGTGCTACCATTGGGTGTTTTGATTTATCAGTCCAGGTTTATTCCCAAGATTTTTGGAATTTTCTTCTTGGTGGAAGTTGTATTCGCTCTTGTCGCCGTTTTCGTTCACTTTCTCATCCCCAATGCAATGGTTGAAAATCTGTTGCTAGTACCTGGCATTGTGGCTGAGTTTGGTTTCCTGTTTTATTTGTTATTTCGAGGAGTCGAAACCAGGAAAATTGGGAATTAAGACCCCTCCCCGGTAGTTCTCGCCCAGAAAGTTTTTAAGTGTTGCAATGGGTTTTGTAGTGTAAGTCGAAATCACGGGAGGGTGGATCCATCAAGGGGGAATAGGTATCCAGAGTGTAGTTTTGCTTAAGGCTATCCAAAAGGTGATGGAAGAGTGTGAAATCATTCTGTCCCACGGCTTTGCTCAAGGCCTCTTCGACTTGATGAGATCTAGGGATAATGCGAGGGTTATGCTGTTCCATTACTTGCTGATTTTCACGGGGCAATTCTTTTTGTGCTCTTATTCGAAATAGCCAGTCTTCGCGCCAGGATAAAAACTCAGGATCTTGAAAGTCAGAAGATGGAATTAAACCTGGGCGCATCAATTCGATGAAGGTGTTGGTGTAATCTGCCTGTTTTTTTTCCATCCAGAGCAATAAGCGTTCGATTAGATCCACATCACTTTCGTTTTGGTCCATTATGCCCAGTTTGTTTTTCATCATTACGAAGTATTTGGCATGGAAAATAGCTGGAAATGGTTCTAAGGTGGCATAGGCTAGATCAATAGCCTGCGCTTCGTTTTCGTGGATTAGAGGGAGCAAAGCTTCTGCAAAACGATAAAGATTCCACTGAAGGATGGAGGCTTGTTTTGCAAAGGCATAGCGATGCTGTTTGTCGATGGCACTGAAGGCTGTGTCCGGATGGTAATAATTCATAAAGGCACAGGGGCCATAATCAAACGATTCTCCGCTGATGCTAGTGTTGTCGGTATTCATTACTCCGTGTATAAAGCCCACTCTAAGCCAGTCAACGATGAGTATAATCTGTTGTTTCATCACTTCTTCCAGCAAACTCAAGGAGGGATTGGGGGAATGAGCGGAAGCGGGATAAAGGCGCTGAAGGGTGTAGGCAGTTAATGCTTCAAGCGTTGCTTTACTTTGATAGTGAGAAGCATATTGGAAGGTTCCTATGCGAAGGTGGCTTTTCATGATGCGAGTTAGGATAGCTCCCTTTTCCTGAGTTTGTCGATAGACTGGCTCCCCTGTGCTTACCACTGCCAGACTGCGAGAGGTGGATATTCCCAGGTGGTGCATAGCTTCACTCATAATATATTCTCGAAGCATGGCATGAAGGGTGGCGCGCCCGTCTCCTCCTCGTGAATAGGGAGTTACCCCCGAACCTTTAAGCTGTAGATCAAAGCGCTCATGATTGGAAGTGAGGATTTCTCCCAGGATTAGGGCTCTGCCGTCTCCCAGCATGGTGAAGTGGGCAAATTGATGACCTGCATAGGCTTGCGCCAGGGGCAGCGACCCTTCGAGAAGCTGATTTCCTGAAAAAAGGTTTGCGAGTTCTTTTGGAGAGGTGTTTTGAAAGGATAGATCCAATTGCTTTGCTAGTTCCTCATTCCAAAGAATTAGTTCGGACTTTATCACTGGGATGGGTTTTTGAAGAGTATAAAGAGTTTCCGGGAGTTTAGCGTAAGTATTTTCGAGTTTCATTTTTTCCTTTCTTTCAAGCCTGGACTTCATTGCCTTGAATATATACTGCTTTTGTTTGGGAAAAGTTTAAATGAAATATAAATAAATCGGGGACGGTTCTTTTTTGTTTGATTTGTAATGAATACAATGTTATAATAATTTTAAAGTAGTTCCTTGGGGGCATGATGGCTGATTTGTTCTCATTGCTTAAAGAAGAGCTAAAAAAGAATAGATTTCCTTTGACGTTTCAACGGCTTAAAATTTTAGAGTATCTTATTCAGCATCGTTGTCACCCTACTGTGGATGAGATTTATTCTCATTTGTTGCCTGCTATACCCACTTTATCAAAGACCACCGTTTATAACACATTGCGTGTTTTACATGAGGCTGGCTTGGTTCGCGTGCTCGAGATTGACGATCATGAAAGCCGATATGACGTGGAGATGGAGGGGCATGGGCATTTTAAGTGTGAAAGCTGTGGAAAGATATTCAACTTTTGTGTTGATATGGATTTACTGGCTTCGGAGGATTTGAAACAGTTTCAAGTTAAGGAAAAAGTGATTCACTTTAAGGGGCTTTGCCCTAATTGTATTTCAAAAAACCAATAAAAGGAGGATGAGATGAGCGATGAGATGAAGTGTCCTGTGACGGGTAAAACACGAAAAGCCATTTCCGGTGGTGGTACTACGAATCGGGATTGGTGGCCCAATCAGCTCAATTTGAAGATCTTGCACCAAAACTCAAATTTGAGCAATCCCATGGGCCAGGAATTTAACTATGCGAAAGAATTTTTGAAGCTCGATTTAAAGGCGATTAAACAAGATTTACATGCTTTGATGACGGATTCTCAGGAGTGGTGGCCAGCAGATTATGGTCATTACGGACCCCTGTTTATTCGAATGGCATGGCATAGCGCGGGAACCTACCGCTTGGGCGATGGGCGAGGAGGGGCATGTGACGGCACTCAACGCTTTGCTCCTCTCAATAGTTGGCCGGATAATGCCAATTTGGATAAAGCCCGACGTTTGTTGTGGCCGATCAAAAAGAAGTATGGCAAAAGTATCTCCTGGGCTGATTTGATGATTCTTGCTGGCAATGTTGCGCTTGAGTCCATGGGCTTTAAAACCTTTGGATTTGCAGGTGGCAGGGAAGATGTGTGGGAGCCCCAGGAAGATGTTTATTGGGGGTCCGAGTCGGAATGGCTCGGAGACAAGCGATATTCAGGAGAAAGAGACCTTGAGAATCCTTTGGCTGCGGTGCAGATGGGTCTTATCTATGTCAATCCGGAAGGTCCCAATGGAAAGCCTGATCCGCTTGCCTCCGGACTTGATGTACGTGAAACCTTTGCACGTATGGCGATGAACGACGAAGAAACAGTTGCGCTAGTAGCAGGGGGGCATACCTTTGGAAAATGTCATGGCGCGGGACCTGCCACCCATGTTGGACCTGAGCCTGAAGCTGCAGGGATCGAAGAGCAGGGCCTGGGATGGAAGAGTTCTTTTAAGTCGGGAAAAGGTGGCGATACCATCACGAGTGGTATTGAAGGCGCCTGGAAACCCAATCCTATCCAATGGGACATGGGCTATTTGAAGGTTTTGTTCAAGTATGAATGGGAGTTGGTTAAGAGCCCTGCTGGAGCCAATCAATGGTTGGCCAAGGAAGTAGAGCCTGAGGATATGATAGTGGATGCCCACGACCCCACAAAAAAGCATCGTCCCTTGATGACTACGGCTGATATGTCTCTTCGAATGGATCCAATTTATGAGCCTATTGCTAGGAGATTTTTAGCCAATCCTGAGCAGTTTAGAGAAGCCTTTGCCCGTGCTTGGTTTAAGCTGACCCATCGTGATATGGGGCCCGTTTCACGCTATCTTGGGGCTGAGGTTCCTCAAGAAGTGTTGATTTGGCAGGATCCTTTACCAAAGGCTGATTATGAGATGATCGATGAGGTGGATGTAAGTTTATTGAAGAGTAAAATATTAGCTTCAGGTTTGACGGTGGCTGAATTGGTCAGTACTGCCTGGGCTTCAGCATCGACTTTCCGTGGTTCGGACAAGCGCGGAGGAGCCAATGGGGCGCGTATTCGTCTATCTCCTCAAAAGGATTGGGAAGTCAATCAGCCGGAACAGCTAGCTAAAGTTTTAGCAGTTTTTGAAAAGATACAGCGAGACTTTAACCAGGCTCAAACTGGTGCTAAGCGAGTATCCCTGGCAGATTTGATTGTGCTGGGAGGATGCGCTGGGATTGAGCAAGCTGGGCGAAACGCAGGACGCGATATTTGTGTTCCCTTTACTCCTGGACGCACGGATGCCACTCAAGACCAAACCGATGTGGAATCATTTTCTGTATTGAAGCCCAAAGCAGATGGGTTTAGAAATTATACTAAAGCATCTTATGGAGTTTTGACCGAGGAATTACTCCTGGATCGAGCCCAGTTGCTTGGTTTGACAGCCCCTGAGATGACGGCATTGATTGGGGGAATGAGGGTCTTGGGATGTAATTATGGACAGTCTAAGCATGGAGTTTTCACTCATAAGCCTGAAGCTTTGAGCAATGACTTTTTTGTGAACCTTTTGGATATAGCAACGGAGTGGAAGCCTGTTTCGGATAAGGCAGAGCTGTTTGAGGGACGGGATAGAAGCACCAAGGAGATCAAATGGACGGCTACTCGAGTGGATTTGGTGTTTGGTTCCAACTCTCAGCTTCGAGCTATTTCAGAAGTTTATGCGTGTGAAGACGCGGAAGACCGATTTGTTAACGATTTTATTCATGCCTGGAACAAGGTTATGAATGCTGATCGTTTCGATATAGCTTAAGTAGGGTAACAAATGGGGACGGTTCTTATTTGTTGTTGTAAACAACAAATAAGAACCGTCCCCATTTGTTTTTATTTAGCTATTCGTTAATGATGATTTCACGACCAGCACTTAGACCATCATGAAAGTAAACTTCAATTTCGTAATGACCTGCAGGGAGATCGAAAGGAAGAAATCCTGTGTTCCATCCCTGATCTATACTTAGTTCTGCCTGGTCATATACTTCGGTTTCATTGTTTTCATCAAACTGATGAATAGTAACTCTGAATTTGTCTAGTCCAAAGGGGAGATTGGATTCAAAGAAAATATAAAACTCTTGACCAGCGTCGAATTCAAAGTTTTCACCAATTGGTTTTTTGTTTTCATCTATGCTTTCTGCGAAAAGCATTTGTAAATGTTGTGCTTCAGGTGGTTTTATGTTGAGTTCAATTTCTTTAGAAAAATTGCACCCAGAAAAAATTACAAAAAAACAAACAAAAAAGGATAAAACAATACTAATACGATTCATCATCTTCGTACTCCTTTACGATGTATTTTATAATAATGTTATCAAAAATTCATTAAAAGATACCTTATACGATAATTCATTTAGCCATGGCCTTCTGGCGAAGGTCCTGGGGCATTTTTTCAATGGCATAACGCAGAGATGTACGTGGCATGGTTTTTTTGTGATCTTGAACAAACAGGAAGACTTCCTGCTGGTGGGTTCGACTGGCTTCCTTTAGCATCCATCCGTAACCTTTTTGGACCATATCGTCGGGATCGATGAGCAGTTTTTCGGCTATCTCAAAGATTTCTGCAAGGAACAAGCCTTTTCTGGCAGGAACTACCAGACTTACCGCAGAGGCTCGTTTTACCCAGCGATTTGGTGATTTGGTCCAGGTTTTTAGTTTAGCTATTTTGTCGGGATACATTTCAATAATTGTTCCGATGTTATGATTGCATAGGGTGTCACAGCTGGCCCAGTTACTGAGATACTTGTTTACCCAGTGTTCAAAAACAGCGAAATCCTGAGGGGTGTATTCTTTGTGTAGTTGGTAGGACCAATTGCAAGCGATAAAGGATTCTTCCATCATGGAGGACTGCCAGAGTTTTTCACAGAGAGAAAATACTTGGTTTTTTTCCTTGTTGGGGAGGAGTTTAAAGTACTTTTTTGCTATTTGACTGACAAGGGCAGTTTTGACTCCGTAAAGTGGTACTTGCTCTTTGAAGAAGCGTTGGCCAGATGTTTTGGTCTTTTCATCAGAATTATTGACTAGTTCCTCTCTAATCTGTTCCAATATTTCCATTTGGTGTAGGTACTCGAAGGGGCTTAATCTACTATAAAAGTGACTTTTGCGTTGACGCGATATTTGACGATTTGATCGTTCTTTACAACTGCTTGAAAGGACTCAATATAGACGCTCTGAATGTGTTTGATAGTTTTTGAAACTTCCTTGACTGCGTCCTTTGTGGCTTCTTCCCAACTAATTTCCGATTCAGCTAATACTTCAATGACTTTTGCTACTGACATGATTTTTTACCTCCAGCATAAATTTGATTTAATTGTAACGCGAAATCAATTAAATACTATAATATGTTTCCAATGCTTACAACAAATAAGAACCGTCCCCATTTGTTGTTAGGTTTTGGGGTTGGTGAATTCGAGGTCGATGGTGAGATCGAATATATGGGAGCTTGCTTGTCGGTATTCGCAGTTAAAATGGGCAGTGCGTCGTATTTTGAATTGGAATGTGTGTTTACCTATTAGAGCTTGCAGTCCATCGCTGGAATGCGCTCCAGGCTTTATGAGGATGGGTATTTTCTCGGTAGGAAGGTACAAGGTGTAAGGCACTTCCAGCATTCCTTTGAGTTTGCTGGGCATGCTTGCTGAAATTATTGTTCCTCCCCCTGAACTACTTTCTCTTTGACCCATGCAATCAGTTCCTTCACCCATAAAGTCAAATTTTAACTCTAGTTTGAATTCTTGGATAAACCCATAAATTAAGTTTTGAGCGTTGGATTGTTTGAAAATATCTGTGCTTATTTTCATATGAATGTTTTCAGTGTTGGAAGGTCCTGAGATGATATAGTTGGGTAAACCTTCTATTCTTGGAGTTACAATGCAGGATGTTTCCAGTGCTTCCCATTCGCTTAGTTTGCCTTTGACAGTTTCTGAGCGTTTTATACTGGTTTGGTAACTTAGTTGGTAGGATTCCGCTCGAACTCGTAAAGGTACATATGCAGTCTGAGAATACCTGCGTGAATTGCTTTCATATACGATGGATATGGGAACCTGGATAAACAAGGGCAAGTTGTTTTCTTTCGCCATATAGCCATTTTCATCAAGGGGTTGGGCATTTAGGCGTGAAGCGTGAAGGCATATTTCGAAGGTAAAGGAATCAGTGTAGCGCAAAGGAACATTCATGGGGTACTGTTCATGGCAAGAATCATAATCATTGGCCAGAAAGACCATGGCGGGATAGGTGCTGGCTTTGGAAAGAACAGATTCGTCCGCGACGATC
Source organism: Caldisericia bacterium (assembly GCA_035363255.1). Lineage (GTDB taxonomy): Bacteria > Caldisericota > Caldisericia > UBA6126 > UBA6126 > T3SED10-260. The sequence continues at coordinate 54,355 of DAOSES010000010.1, forward strand.
TCGACGATGCTCAATGGTACTATACCACGATTGACCACATTAAAGCTTGCTTTGGGGAAGGGAGTGGTGGGAGTCATACTGCAGTTGCAAATATCAAAACTGACTTCAGAAGTGTCTACTCCAATACGGCATTGATTTAAAAGAATTTCCTGCTCTGGAGATAAGGGCTCTTCATAAGCAGGGCCACGTTGGAATAGGTTTCGATCTCGAGAGTACCAATATTGGGGATTAACAAAGACCATTACCTTGCTTCCATCGTCTCTTTCATGTTCTACTCCTGTCACGTAAACATCGTGGGTGGCTGCATAATCATAGGCAAGTTTCCAATCAACAGCTCTTTTGGCATTGCTCTTGGCTTGTTGTTCAAGACTTGTGAGAAATGGAAGCCCGAAAGTACCTCCTGCGGATGCATAACTGGTCTCAGAATGATCGGGCCACTGTCCCCAGGATAATTCATTTTCCTGACTAGATACCGCAAGTTGGAAATAATCCTGACCGCTTAATCGAAAAGTATCTTCAACGTAAGGGAGGATAGCTCCAGCTTTGCAGGTGTTATTCATGAATCTGATTTTGGAACGAGCATTTAATGAAGTTATTGAGTTTTCCATTAAGGGAGTCAATCGATTAACCAAATTTTCGTAAAGCATACCTCCGTCCTCATAGGAACACAAACCTGCAACACTGCCATGAGTGAAGACAAAAAAGTATATTTCTGGAGTAATATCAGGAGCTAAACCCCGGATTTTAGCATTAATTTCTAAAATGCTATTGTAGAGAGCTGCTCGAGTGCCTCTACGAATCCTCCACCCGTCATCCATACGCCACCATCGTTCTGCATCGCGCTCCATGGTATTGCGGTATTCGGCGTCATCCCAGTCAAAATCAAAGGGGTTACCATCTCCATCATCAGCGCATATTTCATCAATTTCTTCATCTCCTCGACCAAAATTAACATAGATGTTGTTTTTTGGGATAGCCATAGAAAAACTAGTTTTATAGATATTCAACATTTCACCAGTAAAATCAGCTCGGGCTCTTCGATAGACTTGATTGATGCCTTCTGAATCTTCAACTTCGGCTTTATCAATACATCCTGAGTATATGATGGCAAAACGATGTTGATTTTGTGTAAGTAAGGGAGGGGTTTCCATGATGATTTCGTTAGCTTGATACTTTTTTGAACGAATTTTCTGATAAAACACGAGTTTGTTGAGTTTAAGTATGGGAATCTTCTTATTAATTGTTCTTTTTTCTACTTTAACACAAATATAAGAACCTTCTTCAATTTTTTGGCCATGATCCAATTGAAGCAAGAAGTTGCTATTGATTTTTTGTTCCAGTTCGTTGACATCTGAATAGTCTTTTACGAGTCTTGGATAGGGTTCTGTGGTAAAATAACCCTGAAGAGTGAGAGAAGTGCCATCTTCAATCCTGGGTAGGTCCAATTCCTTCAAATCCTGACTATGTGGAAGCTTGGAGTAGATTGGACCAAGGTAGCCCTCTGAAGGATGCTTTTCATGAAGGTCTGCGCTAAAACGATAAAAATGAAGCATGGCTGGATCAAGCTCCATGCGAAAGTGATATCTTTGTGCTTTCTTAAAACTGGATTTGATTTCTTCTGTGCTGGGTTTTGGAGTTTTGACAGCTTCCAGCTTAAGATCTTGCTTTGAGGGTTTGCCTGGATTGATTTCCAGGGTTTTGCTATTATCACTTTTTAGTAATTCAAGTTTTACTTCGTTTGGAAGCTTGTCGCTCTGGCTATGATATTCTACCGAAAACTCATAAAAACTTCCCTGGAGGGAACGGGCTTTGGGATAGCGAAAGCCTTCTTTTTCACATTCTGGATCATCGACAAAGATTTCAACGGTTTGGGTAGTGGCGTCCCATTGAATGTCTTCAATACTCTCAGCACCGAGTTTTTCACATACAAACCTCAGGGGTAGGAGAGTTCGACCCTCTTTTAGGAAGGGAATTACTTGTTTGTTGTTGGGATCGATAGCCTCCCATTGACCGTTGATTCGCGCATCATATTTACCAATCCAAAGCTCAATAGTATCTCCAGAACGCGTGATAATGGTTACTTTTTGGGTCATTCCCTCCCAGAAGATCTGGGTGCCTGGAATGGCTTGAGTAACATAGCGAATTACCAAAAACATCCGAGAATTGCGAATCATGGGGGATGTTTCCATAGGGCCATGGGAGTCATCGTTAATCCAATAGAGGGGGTTGCCTACCTGGTATTTTAATCCAAGTTTGCAGGGGTGACTAGGTTTATTTTCCTCACAAAAGGGAGTGGCAGAAACTATGGAAGATTTTGCGAATTCTTTTTTATCCAATCCTATGGCAGAAACATAGTAAAAATATTCTTGTCCAAGGATGATGTCATTCTGATCTACATAGGAGGTATCTTGAATCGGAAAGTCGGTAAGAGGCATGGGGTGGATGTCATCTTTGCTCCGACCTCGGTAGATGGAGTAGAACTCAGCTTTGGGAACAGGGTTCCAGGTGAGGGTGATAAAACGGCATTCACCTGTGGCTTCCAAATCAAAATTGAAAGATTTTGCCTGCGATTGGGAGAGAAGAACGGGTGAAAGCAGGCTGACTATGACTAAAACTCGAAGCAAGGTGCAAGTCATGTTTTTCATCGATTTCTCCTTTTTATCTTATGAGTGGGAGTATACGATTTTTATAACATTAAATCATGAATTGAAAATAGTTTTTAGAAAGAATAATAAAACTTTCAAAACCTATTGAAAGTTGTCTGGATAGTCTCGCCAACTGAGGGTGCTGATTTCGATAATGACTCGTTTACGCTGTTTTCTTCCATTGACATCAAGGAATTCTACTTTGTAGTATCTAAAGCTGAAGACTGGGTTGAATTGCCAGCTAATTTTAACATCAGTGTAGTGAAGTTTTTGGGCTTCTTGGAGAATTTTGCGTTGATCTACACGATAAAAAAGGTAATTTATTCCAGCAAACAAAAAAAACAAAACGATGAGGGTAGCCAATCTTTTTTGTAATCTACTCATCTCAACTCTCCTTATTTATATTATATCATAGTGTTTTTCATTTTTACAACAAATAAGAACCGTCCCCGGTTGTTGTGTAGCTTGTGATATAATGGGAGGAGTTGGATGTTTTGGAAACAAGGGAGTGCTTATGAATCTTGCTGAGACGATAAAGAAGAGAAAATCGGTGAGGACTTATGTTCCTACGGAGCTTTCTGGGCAGATTATCACGAAGCTTTCAGAGATCTCATCTGGTCTTAAGGGTCCCTTTGAAGTACCATTCCGCTTTGTATTTTTTAAAGCACAAGATAAACTCGCTGGTGCCAACGAAGGTTTGAAGCTTGGTACCTATGGAGTGATTCGTGGGGCAAAGCATTATATTGCTGGTATTGTTACACGTTCCAAGCATGATCTGGAGCAATTGGGCTATGCGATGGAGCACTTGATTTTGTATGCTACCGACATGAATTTGGGTACCTGTTGGCTGGGAGGTACTTTTAGCAAGAAAAACTTGCTGTTGCAGTTAAACTTGAACAATGATGAGCATATGCCTGCTATCACTCCTCTTGGCTACTCAGCAAAAGACGAAAGTTTTTTGAGCAAATCTATGAAGTGGGGTGCTAAATCAGCTACCCGTAAAGCATGGTCAGAACTATTTTTTAAGGATATGTCCTTAAATCCATTGAACCCTACAGAAGCTGGAGCTTACGAACAAGCTCTTGAGTTGCTACGCTTAGCTCCCTCAGCTTCAAATAAGCAACCCTGGAGGATAGTTAAAGACGGGAGTAGTTATCATTTTTTCATGCAGGAAAACAAGATGACCACCAAGGCTGTTGGCTTTCCCCTTCAGCGAGTGGATATGGGTATTGCGATGTGTCATTTCGAACTTGGGGCAAGGGAATTGGGGCTCAAGGGATCTTGGGTGGATATGAAGTTAGATTCTTTTATTATTCAAAAAGCTCCGTGCTCCTATCTAATTACCTGGCAGTCTTGAAATGAGAATGTTTTTCAGGGCTTTGCTGTCTTTGGTTGTAGGGTGCCTTCTTTTCACTTCGCTAGCTTGTGTTCAAAATCTTGGAGAACCCTACAGCCTTTGGAGTGATGCCAACGAGCATATGAAGAGTTATGCTGTTTTTCAGCTAACTGACCCCGTATTTGCTGAAACTCAATACAAGGCTGCTTTTGAAAACATTGACACCCTACTAAAAAAACACCCCAATTCTTCTATCGTAAAACAACTCCAATCCAAAGAACGAAAGATTCACCTCTGGACACTGGATGATTTTTTACGCATGGAAAGGGATTGACTCAAGACCACCGATTAGCAAGCTATGCAACAATCGGGGACGGTTCTTTTTTGTTAACAAAAAAGAACCGTCCCCGATTGTTTTTTGAATATCTTGAACTTTTACTATTTGCGATGTATTCTATTAACTGAAAACTAATAAACCTGCGGCGAAGGTACGCCTGAAGACAAGGGGAATGAATGAATTTGAGCGAAAAGTACGAACTCAGCGAAAGGGATAGGATCTCGAAACACCGAATTGGTGTTATTTCTATCATTATCTATGATCGTTGCCATTCAGCTCAAAAAATCAATGCACTGCTTTCCGAGTTTGGTCATATAATTATCGGTCGTATGGGTATCCCCCACCAGGTCCATCATATTCATATTATTGCTATTACGGTGGAAGGAACGATCGAGGATATCGGAGCTTTAAGCGGAAAACTTGGCATGATCCCCCATGTAAGCGTAAAATCGCACGTCAGCAAATGGGAGGACTTTGATCATGCTGTTAACGACATCCAAGAGCCTTCAACGTAGCTATGTAGCTTCGGAGGACGCAAAACTCAGTTCTTTTGTGCAAGACTTTGAGCTTGATCTTGAGCTAAAAAGTGCTAAAGCACCTGATGATTCAGCTTTTCGAGACATTTTAAACAAAGCACTATCTGTGCAATCTTTAACTTTGAAAGAATTGGCTTCACTGATTCAAATCACTGACCCGGAACGCTGGGCTGAAATGTTTGAAATAGCACGTCAGATCAAGCATAAAGTCTATGACAACCGCATTGTCATGTTTGCTCCTTTATATTGCAGTAACAAGTGTATCAACAATTGTCTTTACTGCGGATTCCGAAGCGATAACCATCATCTTACTCGAAAACAGTTATCTCAACAAGAAATTGAAGAGGAAGCAAAATACCTTGCAGGAACGATCGGGCATAAAAGGTTAATTATGGTCTTTGGAGAGCATCCCGAAAGTGATATTGATTACATTCTCGATTCCATGAAAACAGTATATAGCGTGAAAACTCCTGCAAGAGTGGGCATGGGTAGCATTCGAAGAGTGAATATTAATGCCGCTCCTATGAGCGTGGAAGACCTAAACCGTCTGCATCAAGCAGGAATCGGAACCTATCAGGTATTTCAGGAAAGCTACCATCAAGAGACCTATCAAAAGGTTCATCCCCAAAACTCTTTGAAGGGCCATTTCAATTGGAGGCTGTATGCCATGCATAGGGCTATGGAAGCGGGGATTGATGACGTGGGGATTGGTGCTCTGTTTGGTTTGTATGACTGGCGCTTTGAGCTTCTTGGCTTGCTTTCTCATGCCAAAGAGCTCGAAAAGCATTTTGGTGTTGGACCTCACACCGTCTCTTTCCCCCGAATGGAATATGCTGCTGAATCTCCTTTCTCACAACAAAGTCCTTACCTTGTCAATGATGACGATTTTCGTAAAATTGTTACCTTGATTCGCCTTGCAGTACCTTATGCTGGCATGATTATAACTGCCCGAGAAAAACCTGAGATGATTCGCAGTTTATACCCCATTGTTACCCAGAGAGACGCTTCAACCTGCATTGAAATTGGTGGCTACCAACAACAAAAAAATCAACAGGAACGAGAACAACAGCAATTTGAATTGGGTGATACGAGATCTCTGGATGAAGTGATTCGCGAATTGGGACAGCAGGGATACATTACCTCCTTTTGTACTGCTGGATATCGTTGTGGTCGAACTGGTGACACGATCATGGGTATGCTGAAAAGCGGAAAGGAATCTTGTTTTTGCAAGTTAAACGCTGTACTTACCTATCGGGAGTGGTTGGATGATTTTGCCTCCGCTGAAACAAAAAAGATCGGGGAAAAAGTGATTCAAGACGAGATTGCTGAAATCAAAGCGACTACTCCTGAAGGTTTGACGGCAAAGACAATGGAATATTATGAACGTATTGCTTCTGGCGAACGTGATTTGTTTATTTAAAGGGGGAAAAAGATGAATGCTAATCTAAAAACTATGCGCTGGCATATTGGAATTTTTGGACGCACCAATACGGGGAAGTCCAGCTTCATCAACTGGCTAAGCCAACAGGACGTTTCCATAGTTTCCTCTTTACCTGGAACTACCACTGACCCGGTGGAAAAGACTATGGAATTACTCCCTTTAGGACCTGTAGTTTTGTTTGATACTGCAGGAGTGGATGACGCCACCGATCTTGGACAGGATCGGATCAAAAAAACTCAGGATATTCTTGGGAGAATCGATATAGCTATTCTGGTGAGTGAGGGTAATCACTTCGGAAGCTATGAAAAGGACTGGATACAACGATTTAATGAAAAAAACATTCCTTGCTTGCTGGTCTTGAATAAAGCAGACCTTCAAACCATGGATGATTCTCTGCTTTCCTACCTGGAGACTACCAAGCAGTCTTACCTGGCTATCAGCAGTTTGTTTGGAAGCGATGAGGATAGAGCAAGAGTGAAGCAAGCTCTCTTTGAGCTTCTTCCAGATAAAAAATGGCTGGATAAACCCCTGTTGGAAGGTATGGTATATGCTGGGGATTTGGTGGTTTTAGTGATTCCCATCGACAAGAGCGCTCCCAAGGGACGCATCATACTTCCTCAACAACAAGTGATACGTGAAGTGCTAGATCGAAGCGCCATCAGCATGGTGATTGTACCTGAGCAAATACCTCAATTGGAGCATTATCTTCGAAGAAATGCGAATTTGATGATTACAGATTCTCAGGCATTTGGCGAAGTGTTCAAGCTTTGCCCCGCAGAAATACCCTTGACCAGTTTTTCCATACTGTTTGCGCGACAACGAGGCCAGTTCGATATCTTGCTTGAAGGCGCTCTTCAATTGAGAAAACTTAAAAAAGGTGATAAAGTCTTGATTATGGAAGCATGCTCCCACCATCCCACCACCGATGATATCGGCAGGATCAAACTCCCGCGCTGGCTGAATGAATATACAGGATCGGAGATCAAGACTCAAGTGGTGTGTGGTCATAGTCTTCCTGACGATTTGAGAGATATAGCCCTGGTGATTCAGTGTGGCTCATGTATGCTAAACATGCGGGAAGTGTATCATCGAATACAACATGTCAGAAATGCAGGACTGGCAGTCACCAATTATGGCTTGGCTATTGCTGAAATGAAGGGGCATTTGGATCGTGCGATCCGTCCCCTAGGCATGCAGAGTCAGGCAAAAATGGAGTTGGGAGTTGGTAGATCATGAAAGAACTTATCGATCAATTGGAAGAAACACATTCCTTGAGCAAGGATGAATGGATCACTTTGCTTGAACAGCCCTTTGAAAGTGTGGCGGAATATGCTTTTGAGAAAGCACGAAAGCTTCGAAACAAATACTATCAGCAAGATATCTTTATTCGAGGATTGATTGAATTTAGCAACTTTTGTAAAAATGATTGCTATTATTGTGGCATACGAAGAAGCAATCAAGAAGTTTTGCGATATCGCTTGACTTTGAAGCAAATACTAAAGAGCTGTGAAACAGGCTACCACTTGGGATTTCGTACTTTTGTTCTTCAAGGGGGGGAGGATCCCTATTATAGTGATGAGCGTATTTGTGAGATGGTATCTTCTATTCGAGGTCAGTTTTCTGACTGTGCGATCACCCTGTCGTTGGGAGAAAAGCCATATGAGAGCTACCTGGCGTATTTTCACGCTGGAGCTGATCGCTATTTATTGCGTCACGAAACTGCTAATAAAGAGCATTACGAAAACCTTCATCCTGCTTCAATGTCATTTGAAAATAGAATGCGCTGTTTGTGGGATTTGAAACGAATCGGCTATGAGACAGGAACTGGTTTTATGGTGGGTTCGCCAGGGCAGACAAGTACTTGTTTGGCAGAGGATATGCTGTTTATCGAAAAACTCCAACCACAGATGATCGGTATAGGGCCATATTTACCCCATCATGAAACCCCCTTTGCCCATTGCAAAAAAGGTTCTTTGGAATTGACCTTGCTGATGATAGCTTATCTACGCTTGATGCTTCCTTATGCTTTGATTCCCTCCACTACGGCTCTGGGAACAATTGATGAGCAGGGGAGAGAGCGAGGAATTCTTGCAGGTGCCAATGTCGTGATGCCCAATTTATCTCCTGTGGAAGTTCGTTCCAATTACCAACTTTACGATGATAAAATCTGCACCGGAGATGAAGCTGCTGAATGTCGCTTTTGCATGGAACGAAGAATGAATAGCATTGGATATCAGGTGGTGGTAAGTCGAGGAGATTGCAAGATTGCTTGTGCTGATTGATTGAGGCTTCATATCATTTTTTACTTAACGAGGGTCAGGTGCTCTTTCGCTTTGCATATAGGAGTGTATCGCCTTATGTAAAGCGTCTATGGCTAAAACGGAGCAGTGAGTTTTTTCTGCTGGAAACCCATGAAATGCATCTACTACCTCTTGCTCTGTGATGGAAAGAGCTTCTGTTAGCGTTTTGCCTTTGGCAAGCATTGAGGTCATGCTCGAAACTGCGATAGCTCCGCTACATCCGAACACAAGATAGCTGATTTCTTGAATGATATTGGATTGGATTTTTATAAATACACTTACTGAATCGCCACATTCGGGATCTCCAGAGCTTCCTACCCCATCCGGATCTGGAATATAGTAAGCATTTTGTGGATGTAAAAAATGTTCTTTGAAGAGATCTGATATCACTTATACCTCCTTAACGAGATGAATGTCCATGACCCTTTCGATGGCAAAAACCGCAGTGTTTTAGCAGTTGTTGTCCGTCACAAAGCTCATAATCTCCCCCTTCAATATTCAGCATACAACCTTCTACCAGGCTTTTAGCAAGCTTCCAGCGTGCAAGTTCGTAGATTCTTTGAACCGTGGTTCTGGCTACTTGCATACGTTGTGCTGCTTCTTCCTGTGTCAGTTTTTCCAAGTCAATCAAACGGATGCATTCATATTCTTCAATACTCATGGAAAGGGGAGGTATAGAGGGGTCATTATGACGCGGACCAAAGCAATTGATAGATGGGATGTCACACACTATTCGCCATTTTCGGGGTCTGGACATAAGCTAAACTCCTTTATTCCTGAGGTTTTTGATTCAAGGCCTTACTGAGTTTGGCTACTTCTTGTTCTAATTGTTCAATCTTGCTTTGTAAGGAACGGTTTTCCTGATCAATAGGCGATAAACGACTAAAACCTCTTCTGCAATAATTGCTAAAACCTCTTCCAAAAAATCTGACTCTACTCGGATTGGAGCAGTTACCCCATCCTCCTCCGGTTTGGGGACCTAAACCCAAAGGTCCGCTTGCATCTCTTCCTGGCATAATCTATTCCTCCTTCTATTTATGGGCATATGTCCATTATTTGTTTATATCTTACTCAGTTATTGACATATGTCAATAATAAAATAAAGGTATCTTTATATATAACTTCTTAAGTGGCTTTAAATCTTATTCAAGCTCCTTTATAATAGAGTCCTGTTGTATATGGTGCCTCTGAGTCTGAAATGCTACGACTTCGGTTATGCTTTCAGACCGATGGGTATAAGTAGAAATGCTTATGCCTCCCGCATTTGGAAAGGGGGAAATTGTGCAAACTAAGGATATTTGGTTGTTTATTTTGTATCATTAATCGTATCATTAAACTTTTATATTTAAACATAGTATATATTGAAAGGAATTGATATGAATAATGCTTTGTTTTCATTTCAGAAACCTGAAAATGAAAAGATTAAATCCTATCTCAACGGTTCCATTGAACGTAGAGATATTGATCTGGAATTGAAAAGACAACTCGACACATGCGTTGAGATCCCTTTGATCATCAATGGTAAAGAGATTTACACTGGGGATCTTATGGAAGTGACTTGCCCTCACGATTATCGACATGTTCTTGCCAAATGCCATATGGCTAGTGAAAAAGAACTGAAAATGGCTATCGAAGCTAGTCTGAACGCTAAGGAAGACTGGATGAATCTGTCCTGGGTGGAAAGAGGCTCTATCCTCTACAAAGCTGCTGAATTAATATCTACCAGGCATCGTGCATTACTCAACGCATCCACGATGCTTGGGCAAAGCAAAAACCTTTATCAAGCCGAGATTGATTCAGCCTGCGAAGTGATAGATTTTTTAAGGTTCAATCCTTGGTTTGCTGCTCAAATTTATAGTCAGCAAGCTTTATCCGATCAAAACGTTATCAATCGAATGGAATATCGACCTCTGGAAGGTTTTGTGCTTACTGTTTCCCCCTTCAATTTCACAGCTATTGCATTAAACTTGAATATTGCTGTGGCTTTGATGGGAAACACCACCGTTTGGAAACCTGCCAGCACTTCTTTGCTTTCCAATTATTATCTGATGAAAATCCTCATGGAAGCAGGGCTACCTCCAGGAGTAGTCAATTTTGTTCCATGCAAGAGTTCGGTCTTGCGATCTACCGTTTTTGAACATATTATGCTTGCAGGAGTTCATTTCACTGGCTCCAATGCAAGCTTTAATTCGATATGGAGCGATGTGACTCAATTTTTGCCTTCCTATCGATCCTATCCTAAAATTGTGGGAGAAACTGGTGGAAAAGACTTCGTTTTTGCCCATGCATCATCTGATCCCCTTGAATTGGCTACTGCTCTTGTGAGGGGTTCTTTTGAATATCAGGGCCAAAAGTGCTCTGCTGCTTCAAGAACCTACATCCCACGATCTCTTTGGGATAAAACAAAAAGTTATATGAAGGAAATGTTGAGCGAGATAAAGATGGGCGACGTTACAGATCATCGAAATTTTGTAAATGCAGTAATTGATAAAAAATCCTATGATAACATTATGGCTTACATTGAAACTGCAAAAAATAGTAACGAAGCTCAGATTATAGCAGGAGGCAAAGGGAACTGTGAACAAGGTTGGTTTGTGGAGCCCACCATTATCGAAACACAGAATCCCTACTTTCTCACTATGAAGGAAGAAATCTTTGGACCTGTCCTAAGTGTCTTTGTTTATGAGGATGCGCGATATGCCGAAACCTTGGAAATTTGTGATCAAACTTCCCCTTATGCTTTGACTGGTTCGATATTTTCCAAAGATAAATATGCAATGATTCAAGCATGTAAAAAACTTAGGTATGCAGCAGGCAACTTTTACATCAATGATAAGCCCACTGGGGCTATGGTTGGGCAACAACCCTTTGGTGGCGCAAGAGCTTCAGGTACTAATGATAAATCGGGTAGCTATCTTAATCTTTTGCGTTGGGTGAGTCCCAGAACTATTAAAGAAACCTTGATACCACCTACCGATTATTCTTATCCATATATGAAGGAATAATGCTTTTTAAAGCTACTTGAATGCTTGCCCAGTTCTGGTTTGCTCGATCTTGGAGCGCTGGGACTGGGTCAGGCTAGTGCACGATAGATGGCTTTGCGTACTTCCTTGATCACTTCTACCGTAGCTGGATGTGATATATCCTCTCCCAGGCTTCCATCGGAGTATTCTTTTGCGGGATCTTGAAGTTTGGGGATATGAAAATGACCACTGGTTTTGCTTGGTTTGAATCCAAAGTTTTGCTCTTGGTCTTCTCGCCATTGCTCCCTTAAACGAGCTACTCGATAAAAGATCTCATTGGATAGATAGTTGCCCCCAGGAGCGTTGAACACAAGACTATCCGGAGTTGAAGGCATGCCGTGCTGTGTGGGGCTGGAGGGGCTGGCTTGGAAGGAATCGTTTACTTTTACTGGCTCTTCGATCATTTTAAGGGGTAGGCTGGTGGCGATCCAGGGAGAGCTTGAAACGATGCATGGAGACATTTCTTTGCGTTTGTGGCCCATGTTGTCGATTTGCCCACCTCGAATGATACTAGCAAATTGTTCGATATCATACCTTTGAGGACGGCCCTGGCTAAGTGTTATGATGAGATCGAGCTGGTCTATCCAGGGGCCAATATATCGCTCAACCACTCCTTCACCCATCCCAGACTCAGGATCTTGGGATCCATCGAAGTCGCTGTATCGAACCGGGAAGATCATCGATTGAATAAAACCTGTGCGATTTGGAGTGTAAGTGTTGTGCAGAGCCAAAGCCACACAGCCTGAGGGATTGCTTTGACGGAAGTTATGTTTTCCTGGGTAGTCTTTACTGTTCAAGAGAAAAGGATCAAAACCAGTGATCAGCACTTTCTTGCAATCTTTAGGGATGCTTGAATAATTGATGCCAGTATAATTGCGGGACCCTTCATCGAATAATCTGATTAGGTGGGGAAGAGAATTTGCGAACCTTGAAGTCTTGGCAAGGGATTTGAGCAAAGATATAAACTTGAGTCTTGACCAATATAGAGGTCGATCGTCTGGCTTGTTTTCATTTCTGTGGGTTTCCAAGGTGCTGATTTGGAAGAAATCCTGGGCTACTTTGATTAGCCAGGTTTCAAATTTAAGCAGGTTGATATCTTGTTTTAATCGAGTCTCCAATAGAGCAGTATATGCTTGCAACAAGGATGAAGATTGGAGCGAAAAATGATCCTGCACCGAACATTGCTCATCCCATGCCTGCGTACCAACCATTTCCTCGTAATTCAACACTCTTGTCTCCCTCCTTCCAACAATCGGGGACGGTTCTTTTTTGTTGCAATTAGTATTTTATCAATTCATTCCATAGACTTCAAGAAATTACTAGTATAATTAAATAAAAGACATCCTAGCGTATTGAAAGGATTTGTTATGATTTTTAAAAAATTACTTGCTTGGGTTCTTTGCTTGGTAGTGTTATGTTGTGCTTTCTCAACCCCAAAAGTTCACGCCATTTCAAATTGCGATGTTGTTGTTATTCCAAACATTCCAGGAGCAATGGCTGAATACGTTTTTTATTTTTCTATTGAAAAAAAAGTTGAAATGTACGACTATATAAAACTACATTTTCCTAAAGACATCATTTTTCCTGAGCAAAAGCCCACTCCACCCGGTTCGGATATCATGTTTGACCATGAGCAAAAAACTATTATTTTAAGATCTAATATCGCTCTGGATCCACTCATTGAAGGTTATCGAGATATCAAGCTGACTCTTCCTCGATCTCTTGGAATCAAAAATCCTCCTATTTCTGGCATCTATCATTTTGGTGTTTCCACTAAAAATGAACCAAAGGAAACAAAATCCAATGAAGTGGTGATTAGCCGAAACCATACTTCGATTTTGGAATGCAAAATGATACCAGGGTCAACTGCTGTTAGAATTACTGAAGCATCCAAACCCTTTCAAAGAAGTTTTGCGATTCATCCACCTCTTCTTAAAAAAAACTTAAACTCCCTATCTGCTTTATATATACCCGTGGAGCACTTTGGTGAATACTTTAATATGTCTTTTTATCAAAACACATCTTCAAACACTGAGGATGTCCTTTATTCATGGATAAATCGTTCCAATCAGCGTTTGCAATTTCGAAAAAATTCAGAGGGAATATCACCTCCTTTGGTGAATGGAATTGAAAAAAAATGGATTAATCCCCCTTTTATTTTTGGTACAACCTCCAAAGGCTTATATGTTGATATTCACAGCATGATGAAGCTTTTTAATTATCCCTTTCAATCTAACGAGGATACTGGCTATTTTAGTTATCGCGACCCCTTTGGCTTGGAATATCTGTTTAATAGAAAAAATTTGATCCTTGAAGTGAAACGGATTAACTACCAGTATGATTATGACTATCAGTTGTTGTCCCCGACGAAACAAATTAATGGAGATTTGCATATCGATATTAATTTTTTTATCTTCCACTTATGGAGCACGATGGAAATAACGAAAACCAGCATTGAAACCAATGAAGGCTACAAAACAGAGCTTGTTTATCTTGGGAAAGATGAGAATAATAATAATTGGCAAGTTGTTTTTAGCTACCTGGCGGGATATGAAAAGATAACGCTTGAAGGGGTGAAGGTATTTTTGAATGACCATGAACTAGAAATACCCATGCAAATTCTTGAGTGTGGGGACTACCTAAATCCCATGCTTGATCATGCACAAGTATTGGTTTCGCTAAACACTATCGTTTCCTTGATGGGGGGCAATGTTTTTCATAATAAACTTACATCAGAGTTTTACGCTACTTTTATTTCCAAAAATTATAGTCCTTTAAATTCGCAACAAGTGGCTCGACATACTGGTAACTGGGAACTTGAGTATATTGCAAATACCCCTATCGATGAGCCTGGAAGCACTCTAAGCATCCATAAGCTTTTGGACACAAGGGATGTAAGAGGAGCAGTTCTATTCTTTTTTGCAAGCTGGAGAGGGGATCTGGATTCGAATCTGCTTGATATGCAAAAAGTGTTTGAGGATTATGGGAAAGATGGCATCAAAGTGTTTTTAATATCTATTGACTTCAAGCAGGATTCTTGTTTTCAAACGATTAAAAGCAAAGTTGATGAGCTTAAAATTACATGCCCAGTGCTATGGGATCATGAATCTGTGGCAAAACAATTAAATGGAGTTGAGTTGATACCAGCTGCTTTGCTGATCGATAAAGAGGGTAAGATCAGATATGAAGAACAAGCCCAAAAAAGCCAGTTAAACCAGCTGAACGCTATTCCAATCGATTCATCGATGCTACGTAATGCTATCGACTTTTTACTTGACGCTTAAAAATCGGGGACGGTTCTTTTTTGTTAGGGGTTTCGATTATTTAATACTCTGGATCGTTGTTTTTAATGCTTCTAACAGCACCATAGGTGAGTCCGCTTAGTCTTGCGATTTGGCTTAGGGTTAAGCCGTTCTTTATCAATAATCGAATCATTCTTTCAATTTTATTTGGATCAAAGAATTGAACTTCGCTTGGATTATTAGTTTTGGTGATAGCTTTAAAAACTTCAACAGCTTCTGAATCGCTCATACGCGAGTTGTCGTCATATTCCATGCTAGTGTCGTCATTTTGTGCTTGGATAAATTTGATCCATAGCTTTTTGGCTTCGTCTCTATCGGGGGAAAAGAAGTTCAAGGCAAACTCAGTGTTGCATATCACTGGTTTATGGGAGTATTCTCGGTAGCTGGTCCAAGGGTATTCCTGTATTTTTTTGACTACTCCAGCTTTAAGGGGATTTTGGTGGATATATCTCAGTACTGTTAAGAAATAGCTATCATCTTCCACTGCTTCACTTTTAAAACGATCTTGAAACAAATGCCCTACCCGTTGGTACTTACAATTGTACCAGGGGACGAAACTTGAACCAATTCTACGAAAGGTAATGCCTAACTCTTCGTGTCCTTCTTTTAACAAAAGATGAATATGATTGCTCATGAGGCAATAAGCGTATAATTCAAAAGAGCTCTTTAATTGGCAATTTGCTAATTTATCGAGAAAAGAAAAATGATCTTCATCATCTTCAAAAATAACTTGCTTATTTATACCACGTAGAATTACATGGTATATTCTACTATCACTTTTCTTCCTTGCATTTCTTGGCATAAATAATTCCTCCCTTATTCACTTTTACAATTATATCACTCCTCAAATTAATAACAATCGGGGACGGTTCTTTTTTGTTAAAAAGTTAAAAAGGTAAAATCACCCCAGCTACTTTAAAAAAAGACGTTTAAAGGCCTTAAATAGAGTGATTGTTTGAGAATGAAGACGTGGAGCTTGTCTTTATGATGTTTTTGGTAGTCATCAAATTATTAGTGAATATTTTCAGATTGATATAAATAATAATTAATAAACTACTAATACAACAAAAAAGAACCGTCCCCAGTTGTTAAGGTATGTCTGTAAAGTGAGCATTGCAGACATGGTAGGGAGTTTATATGAGGAATAGAGATAGGCCTAGATTGACTATGATGCCAATAAGGAGGGCAAAAGTGATGTCAAATGCGGTGATGGCTAAGGATTTTTTCCAACCAAGTTCTTTGACTAAGGCGGAAAGAGTGGCCACACAGGGAAAATAAAACATCATGATCAGAGAGTATACTATCATTTGCCTTGGACTTAGAGCACCTGCAATAGTTCCTGTTGGACTAAAAGTTTGGAGCATAATAAGGCCCAACTCTTTTCTTAATATTCCAAATATTAAAGGTATGACTGTAAATGAAGGCAAATCCCAAAAAAAACGAAAAACTCCTGAGAAAGCTTTTTCGATGTTGTTAATGAATGATCCATTTTTTATCAATTCAAAAGTAATGTGTCCAACTAAAATAATTGGCACCACAAAAAGAAAGAAATCTTTTAATCTGAACCAGGTGCTTTTTAAGACGTTTCGAAGACTGGGCCAGCGCAATGTAGGAACTTCAATGATTAAACCTGGTGCAGAGCTTTTTAAAAATCTAGTGGATATCCGTCCTACTAGGATTAGAATGAGCATATTTATAGCATAAACCAATAAAACCCATTGAAATCCAATAAAAGCACCAATGAGCCCCATAATAATTATGGTCCGGGCGGAACAAGGTACTAAAGTAGATAAAAGGCAGGTGACTATTCTTTCCTTGCGATCTTCAATAATTCGCGACCCAAGAATGGAAGTTACGGTACAGCCATATCCTAAAAAAAGTGGCAAAAAAGCTTTCCCGTGAAGCCCCGCCAAGTGCATTACTGAATCGGTAAGAACGGCCATACGAGCAATGTAACCCGAATCTTCGAAAAAACTTAACAAAAGATAAAATGGAAGAATATAGGGAAGCACCACTTCAATAGCTGAGATAACACCAACTATACCATACGACCAGATCTCAGACGCAAATGGGACTGAGGAGGACAAGACGAGTCCTTCTAAAAATGAAACCCCCAGCTCAAGCCAGGAGGCGATAAAATTGCCCAGATAAAAAATGGAACTAAATATGAACAATAAAAAAACAGTTAAAGCAAGATACCCTGATATTGGAGAGAGTAAAAACATATCAAAGAGGATCCTTGCTTTGTTGTTGGCTTTTTTGATTTGAGTGCTATCTCTTGCAATGTGTTCTGCTTTGCTGTATCTCTCTGAAGAAAGAACATATTCGATAGGCTCTCTGTGAAGATCTTCAATTTTTTTTCGAGAGATATCGAGCTCAGTTTGGATAGCTAAGTCAAGCGAAAGGGCTTGGGGGTGCTTATTTTCTAGTAGTCTTAATGCAAAAAAGCGAGACGAAGCTTGAAGATTAAGCGTTTTTAGGTTTTCAACAACGGATTGGAGGGTGTTTTCAATTTCATCCCCAAATTTGATGGCTTTAAGAGGGCTGGGGTCTTGAATTCGATCAAGGGAAGTTTGAATCAATTCGTCCAAGCCTTTCCCGTGGATTGCAACAGTAGGTACCACTGGAATTCCCAGGGATTCGGATAGTTTTTTGGTATCAACGCTAATTCCTTCATGCTGAGCAAAATCAATTTGGTTAAGACAAAGAACCAAAGGTATTTCCATTTCCATGAGAAGAATAGTTAGATATAGATTTCTTTCCAAATGAGCTGCATCAACAACATTAATAACCAAATCAGGCTTGTTTTCAAGAATAAAGCTTTCAGTGACCTCTTCTTCTGGAGAATACGATGATAGAGAATAAATGCCAGGAAGGTCAACGATACGTAAGTCCAGACCTTGATGCAGAAGGTGTCCTTCTTTGATTTCAACTGTTTTGCCAGGCCAGTTGCCTATGGTTTGATGAAGGCCTGTGAGTTGATTAAACAAGGCACTTTTACCGACATTTGCATTGCCAGCTAATGCAATAACGTAGCTTTTTATGCCAGGGTTTCTATCCATATCTTTTGAGCTACCCCCCTACCAAGTGCAAGACAAGTAGATCTAACATTTATCATCACGGGACCTTTACCAAAATTTTGACTCACTTCAATTTCAGTTCCAATGGTAAGACCGAGGCATAAAAGACGACTTACTTGCATGGAGCACATATCAAAACCAACTATTTTGCCTTTTAAGCCCTTTTCAAGCTTATCTAGCGAAGTTTTCATTCTATTTTATCCTTAAGTTAACTAAACTTAACTTTATATTATAAAAAAAACTAGCAAAGTCAAGAGCCAAGTATTATGAAAAAGCCTTATACCAGACATTCATGCTCTCAATTTGACCATGTATATTGGTATTATTGGTTAGAGTTCCTCCATAGCTATACCCAGCTTTTGAAAAGATGGTATTAATGCCTATCGAATAGGCTCGGGCAATCGTATATATGGTCTTAAATTGATACATCGTTTTTGCGTATTGTTCCATCTCATGCAACAAGTAAGCAGCAAGCCCTTTTTTTTGGTATATTGGTAATGTGGCGAAATCGGTCATTTCAGCATTTGGATCATACTGGCTTTTTTCGATAGATGATAAAGCTACCAAGTCATTTTTGTAAAAAATACCAAAATAATCGACCATCTCCGCCATTGTTTGTTTCAAATAGCTCTCATCGTAGATTGGAAAGGGGTAGGATGGAAAAACTATCCGATAAAGACGAGACATACTCTGCACATCATCTTCTTTCATTTTTCTAAAGGAGAATGAAGTATCCATGGATACGTTACTAAGCTGATTAAACTTATTTTTAGCCATTGCAAGGATTTTGGATAGGTATTCCTGTCGAGGCTCTTTTTTCCGTTTGAGATCGTTAAAGTAATTGGCTACAAAATTGACTGAGTTTCCGTTGGGGTAATACTTTGGAATTTGTGCTTCAAGTCGGTATCCTTTTTGAATAAAGATGGGAGAACAATCTTGCGAAACTTTTGCTATAACCTTACTCAGAACATTTTTTTGAACTTGCTTGTTGATCCAGTCCATTACTTGGTTCTGGTCTTCTTTGCAGAAATGCATCAAGTAAATACGTTGATTGTAGGGTCCATATTGCAAAATGGATTTACCTAGCGTAATGATCTTATCGGGATGTTCCATTTTCGTCCTCTCTTCTTTTCATTCGTTCGTTTTCTGAAGGAGAAAGTGTGATGGTCTGGTTTTGATCGGAAAGAAGTTTTTCGATGCCAATAAGTTTTTCCTCACTTCGATCCTCCATTGAAATATTGATACATTCAGAGCAAGCAGAATCACAATTTCTACTTTCATAACGATCAGGCTCCTGATAGGTAGTAATAAGTCCTTCATAGTTTCTCAGAATCACCTTATGATCTGACCAAGATATTATGTATTGGGGCATGACTGGGATTTTTCCTCCACCCCCTGGAGCATCGATCACATAGGTGGGCACACACAAACCACTCGTATGTCCGACCAAACATTCCATGATTTCGATCCCCTTCCCCACGGGCGTTCTGAAATGAGATAAACCGGGGGAAAGGTCGCATTGATAAAGATAATATGGACGAACACGTTGCTTGACCAACTCGTGTG
The DNA here is from genome assembly GCA_035363255.1 of Caldisericia bacterium. Lineage (GTDB taxonomy): Bacteria > Caldisericota > Caldisericia > UBA6126 > UBA6126 > T3SED10-260. The sequence goes on from DAOSES010000010.1 coordinate 73,921, forward strand.
AAAGAGATTTTATGATCGAGGGGCAATCGTTGATTCCAGCGAGTAAAACAGATTGATTTCCTAAAGGTATCCCTGCATCAGCTAATTTGGATAGAGCTCTTTTCGATGCTTTGGTTAATTCTCTTGGATGATTATACTGTGTGTTAATCCAGAGCGGATGATACTTTTTGAGCATAGCCACTAATTCATCAGTAATGCGATAGGGAAGAACTACTGGCATCCTGGTGCCAATTCGTATTATTTCTACATGAGGGATGGCTCTCAACTCCGAAAGTATTTCTTCTATCTGATCATCATTGAGCATTAAAGGATCTCCGCCTGAGAGTAAAACATCACGGACTTCATTATGTTGGCGAATATAAGCTATGGCATCCCGTATTAATTCTTTTTGTATGCTTTGCTCAATGTCTCCTACTCTTCGTTTTCTGGTACAGTGTCTGCAATACATGGAACAATGGTTGCTAACCAATAAAAGGACCCTGTCAGGATAACGATGTGTGATGCAAGGTATGGGACTATCAGCTTCCTCGTGGAGGGGATCATTCATTTCAAAATTCTCTATAGTTGATTCTTGATGTGAGGGAAAGCATTGTAAAAAAACTGGGTCATGGAAGGTATGCTCTGTGTCTATCAAAGAAGCATAATAAGGAGTGATGGCCATGGGAAAAAGATCTAGTGTTTTTTCTAGGACCATCTTTGTTTCTTGATCGAAGAAAATCCCAGTAATACTTTCAAAGCTATCAATAGTATGGATTGAGTTACGAAGATGCCATTTCCAATCTTTCCAAAGAGCATCATTGATATTGGAGCTGTTTGACATTCCTGAATTCAAGTCATGGTTCATAAAATTCTCCTTTGGTCTATATTTGAGCTATGTACAATCAATAGTATACCTGTTTATTCAGCATCTATCAACTTTATCCGCCCAAGCAGATAGTATTTTTTTGACATTATCCCTTTTAAAGCAGTGATAATGGGAATAAGCATCAATATGTAATCTTAGGATTTGGTTAATTTCTCTTTTTTTTTACAATTAATATATGAAGAAGAGATGTTTGTTTTTTTATTTGATCTGTATTTTGAGTCTGCTAAGCTTCAGCTCATGTAGCATCAAAGCTCCAAAATCCCCAAACTATGATTATTTCTTTTTTAGCCAGCAATCCTTGTTTTTACATCATAGCATTAAGCAACTCAGCTCGATGTATCTTAGCATTCCTGAAGCCTATGATGTACAAAAGATACAACTGAGTCCCAGCAAAAAGTATCTTGCCTTTACAGCAAAGCAAGATGATCACCAAGTGTTGTTTATTTCAAAATCAGATGGAAGCGATTTAAAGCGTTTGCATCAAGCCTTGAGTATCTATTTTGAATGGTCTCCTACCACAGATCAAATTGCTTTGATAGAACGTAATAATAGCAGTTCAATGTTTTATCTCACCAAACACGAAGTGGATGATTTGGTGTTGATAACTGAGGCAGATATGTTTTCCTGGTCACCTCATGGCTTATACCTTTGCATCATACAAAAAACTCAGGATCAATCCAGCTTGCAACTTATTAGAAACGATGGAACTGGTCTTCGATATTTGACTCAAGGCCAATTTCTGGCTTGGCATAATGATGGTCAGTTTATCTACACTGTCCAAGACAGCCCAAACTTTAGCAAACTGAAAGTTTTTCACTATGAAGCAGTTCTACACGACGAAATAAGTTTAGATTCCCCAAGTGAAATTCATATTCGACATAGCAAAATTGCAAAGCAAACCTTATTGACCTATGAAAATGAACATCAACGAGTTTTTGAATATTATGATCCCCATGAAAAAAAACGAAGCACTATTGAGGAAGCTGGGATATCTGATTTTTTAATTAGTAATGACGTTGCAAATCCATGGAAGTTAAGCATTCGAGAAATAGAACATCGACAAGAACTGGTTTTTTACGATGGAAAAGAAGACCAGGTGGTCAGCCAGGGAGAACATATTTATTTTGCGTCCATTTCTCCAAATGAATCCAAAGTTATTGCCATAGTCCAAAATGGATCTCAAAAGAGTATCCATGTATTGGATCTTGAGAGACAGGCCTTTGATTTGGTATCAAGTGGCGAAAGCGTAGGAGAAATAATTTGGCACAAAGACTCTTCACGTCTTGCGTTAAATCTGGATCAAAAAACTCTCCTCATGGTTTTTACTCAAAACTTAGCTGTAACGACTTTGGATGATATGCATTTTTTATGCTGGAAAGAATCTTAAGCAAGTCTTGATAAAAATACAAGTATTGTTCTAATCCTTTGAAGGGGGATCAACAGCCAAATGAGAATTATTGATGGCGCGATTAGTGAGTTGGATGGCATTATTTTTGCTCAGTCTTTATACTCAGGTTGTATTTGGATGATGGAGCGCGAGAAACAGCTTGATGATATAAACGTGTTTCCCGTCCCTGATAGCGACACTGGTACAAATATGTCAGCCACCATGAAGATGGTTAAAAGCAACTTGGAAGATATGTCTGAGTTATCAATCTCAACAGTAGCTGAAAACGTTGCTGAAGCTGCCTTAATGGAGTCTAGAGGTAATTCTGGAGCAATTTTATCACAATTTTTCCAAGGTTTTTCAGATGCCATCTCTGGAAAAAGCACTATTGATACCCTATGCTTTGCAAAAGCCGTATCAGATGCATCCCATCAGGCATATCAAGCTGTTTCCAACCCCAAAGAAGGTACCATTCTTACTGTCATGCGAGAATGGTCTCAGTATCTTGTTAATATGGCTCCAGCTGTACCTTATTTTTCAATTTTAATACCCAGAAGCTTGCAGTATTCACAGAAGGTTTTACAAAATACAAAAAAACAGATGGAAGTACTTCGAAAAGCTGATGTTGTTGATGCTGGCGCTCAGGGTTTCGTTTACTTGCTTGAAGGAATTGTTGACTTCATCCAGAAAGGCTACACTCAACGAAAAGTTTGGATGGATGCTGAGATAGAATCAGTTAAAACCATGGAAGAACAAAATAAAGGTAAGTTGTTTCGATTTGCCATGGAATGTCTACTCCAAGGAACAACTCTCAAACACGCTCTTATTCGCGAAGAATTGGAAGCATTGGCTGGATCAATTGTTATCGCAGGATCCAAACAAAAAATACGCTTGATTTTGCAAACTGACCGACCAGATCATGTAGTCCAGGTTTTGCGAAAGTTTGGCGAAGTCCAACAAGAAAAAATTGACGACTTGTACCAGCAAAATAGAGATATTTACAAAGATAACACCAATTCAATCGCTCTTGTGACCGATACCTCTTGCGATTTGCCTGAGAGTGTTATAGAAAAGTATAATATACATAAAGTTCCTTTTCGATTACATGTAAACAATGAAAGCTATTTGGATGAGCTGACAATACGAGATGATGAGTTTTATGGGATCCTCTTGAAGACTGGAGCAATGGCAAAAACATCTCAACCTTCACAAGCAGATTTTTCAAGAATCTACGATTGGACCACGAAATACTTTGACAAAACCTTATCCATACATCTTTCACGTGCACTAAGCGCTTGCGAACAAGCAGCACGTCAAACAGCCCTGCGTTACTCTTCGTCATGTATTAAAGTTATCGACTCTCACAATGCATGCGTTGGTCTTGGGCTACTTGTCTTGTATGCAGCTAAATTGATTGACAAACAAGTCCCTTGGGATGAAATATGTACTAAAGTAGATGCTATTAGATCAAAACTTCATATCTATTTTATGGTTAATGACATCAACTATTTAATTAAGGGTGGTCGCCTTTCTGCTAAAAAAGGAATGATGGCAAAATTACTTAACATCAAGCCAATATTACATTTGAATGAAGAAGGTGCAATTGAACCTTTTGATAAAGCCATTGGCGTTAAACTTGCTAACCATAAAATGTTTTCTCACCTCTTATCTGCTGTTAAAACAGATAAAAAATACTGGATAAGTATTGCCTACACTACTAATAATACCCAAGCAGAACTTTATAAGCGCAAACTCACTGATGCTGTTAAGCCTGACGAGATTTTTATGTGTCAAGCATCTCCCACGATTGGGGCTCACACAGGACCTTATGTAATTGGAGTATCTACTCTTGAGCTAGACTCTGACGATATTGTTTTAAGATAAAAAAAAAGGAGAGGGGGCATGCCCCCTCTCCTTTTTTTGAAATTAGCTTTTTGATGATTACTTTAGCAAATTTTCGAGGCGATGATTAACTTCGTCCCAATTGACTATCTTCCAAAATGAATCTAAAAATGCAGCACGATTATTTTTATAATCAATATAGTAGGCATGCTCAAAAACATCTACCACCATTAGTATGCGAAACATAGGATAAACATGCATATTGTGCTTTTCAACTTGCATGAGAATGGGGCGTTGGGTTTGAAGACAATAAGTGAGTGCAGCCCAACCAGAGCCTTCAACCGTCATAGCAGTTTGCTGGAATAACTCTTTAAAACGCTCGAAAGATCCAAATTCGCTGCTTAGTTTTTCCATGATTATACCATCAGGACGATCTTTTGCTTTGGTGGGGGGAGTGATGTTCTTCCAAAACAAAGAATGCATGAGATGACCACCAATTTGAAAAGATAAATCTTTTAAAAGAGCTTTCATGTCAAGTTTTTCATTGTTTTTGTGGGCTAAATCCATCTTTTCAAGAATAGCATTGGCACCATTAACATAAGCCATGTGATGCTTTTCATGGTGAATCTGAACTTGTTCTTTGGTTAATACCGGAGCTAACTCATCATATTGATAAGACAAAGCTGGCAGCTGATAAAATTTAGATTCGTTCATCATAAACTCCTTTTGATTGTTATCATTTAATACACCATACATAATTTATTCGAAAGAAGATAAGTTCAAATAATACTTTTGTATCATTCAAAGGAAAAAGAGAGTTTAAACTCTCTTTTTCCTTTGAATAAAAGGATTACATTAAAAGTGAAAAAAGCTGTTTAAAGAAACTTAACGTTTTATGGTACCAAGAAGAGGACGGAGTAGGAACAGAGCCAGGTAGTCCGCAGTCACAGTCAAATTCAACTGCTGCATACTCAGGACAACATGGAATCCATACTACTTGGGATTCAGGCTTAAAGGTGCAATACTCATTGGCAGGTACGATAGTGTAGTTTGTGTTGCATTTTAAATTGCAAGCGCTATCAAATTGGCCAGAACGATTTGCTTGAAGTGTCATGACAGGTTTTTTGCCAGGCATCATCTCACCTTCATAAACGTGCATATTGGTGCCTTGTATGCAAGACTTGGAAGAAACACTGATCAAAACGCGTCCTTTTTCTTCTTCACATTCACATTTAAAATCGATTCGTGAAACCTCAGGGCAACATGATAGTTTAACTTCTCGATATTCGGGTGAAAAACGGCATTTCTCGTTGGACGGATAAACATGATAGACGGTGTTACATTTTAAGGTACAATCAGAATCAAAGACTCCTTGATCGTTGGCTTGAAGCGTCATAACAGGGCGCTTTCCAGGCATTAATTCACCTTCGTAAATCTTCATAGTGGTGCCATTAATACAATTTCGAGGAACAGAGATCAGAATCCGTCCTTTTTCGGCTTCACACTCGCATTTAAAATCCACCACATTGATATAGTCGCAGCACATACGTTCGCTCATCGTTACGGTAGCAGACTCAGGGTAGAACTTACATTTTTCATTTTTGGGGACCACTTTGTAGGTGCCTGGGCAGAGAAGTTTGCAGTCAGTATCAAAAAGTCCAGTATTTGGATTTACTCGACCAGTCCATACTTCACGATTGTTAGCGTCCATGATATGAACGATAGTACCTTGAGAACAATTACTTGGCATTTTGACTTGTATGCGTCCGTATTTTTGGGCTTGTTCACACTCGCATTTAAAATCCACCACATTGATATAGTCGCAGCACATACGTTCGCTCATCGTTACGGTAGCAGACTCAGGGTAGAACTTACATTTTTCATTTTTAGGTACTACTTTATACGTTCCAGGACAAGGGAGTGAGCAGCCTGTATCAAAATATCCTAAATCGGGATTGTGTCTTCCTTTCCAAACCTCTCTGCCTGAAGCATCGTAAACTGTCACTATAGTTCCTTCAAGGCATTCTTTGGCTACTTTGACTTGAATTCGTCCCTTAGCTTGTTCGCAATCACATTTAAACTCAACTTTGTTTATATAGTCGCAACATAGACGTTCGTTAATGTTAACTTCCTGTGATTCTGGTGAAAACTTGCATTTATTATTTTTTGGCACGATTTTATATATGCCCGGACAAGCAAGAGTGCACGCTGTATCAAAAAGATTAAGATTGGGATTGTAACGTCCAGACCAAACTTCTTTACCAGTTTGATCGTAGATATAAACAATGGTACCTTCAAGACAATTTTTGGGTACAAGAACTTGGATACGTGCTTTTTTGACCTCTGATTCACATTCACACTTGAATTCTACGATATTCGTGCGATCACAACACATATTTTCAGTCATTTTGACTTCCTGGGATTCAGGGAAGAATTTGCACTTATCATTGCTAGGTACTACCTTGTAGATGCCTGGGCAAGGAAGAGTGCATTCAGTATCAAAAAGACCAGTTTGTGGGTTTACAGCACCTCTCCATACCCGATTGCCTTGTTGGTCGTATATAGTAACGGTAGTATTTTTAATGCAATTGTCTGGCATTTTTACTTGAATGCGACCTTTTTTTATGTTGCTTTCGCATTCGCATTTAAAATCGACGACATGAGTATAATCACAGCAGTTTTCTTTAGTCATAATGACTTCTCTAGCTTCAGGATAGAATGTGCAGTTTTCATTCTTGGGAACAACTTTGTAAGTACCAGGACAAGGTAGCTTGCAATCAGTATCAAAAACTCCATCACTGATTGCTTTCCCAGACCACACTTCAGCTCCATTTTGGTTGTAAATGGTAAGAAGGGTGCCATCGAGGCATTCTTTTGGCATTTTAACCAGAATTCGACCTCTATTGGTTTGGGGGCAACATTCCCCATCCACTAGTTCCCATGCAATAATTTCATAGGCCACATGTGTGTTGGATGGTATTTGTCGTATGCAAAACTTAAGGCATTGATCCCCAACTTTTGACAAAGGAAAATTGGGATTATTGCTTGCAAAGAAAATGTTAGGGTTGGTGTGAAGGATAAAATTGGTAACATTTCCATCACAATCCTTAAAAATTACTATCCAATAAGGAGTACCATCAGCATTTACTTTTTCATCAATAGCAACAAGATAGCCATTTTGTGTCCATTTGCATTCAGGTTTTTCATCACAGCAGGGCTGTCGGTCAGGATGTGCCCACCACTGGGTCACTTGGTTGGAACTATTAAAAAGCAAATCAACACAAACATTATATTTGGGTGCTGTACCTGGCATCATGTTAAAATATGCTAAAGCTGTAAGTCCTAAATTACTGTCAAGAAGGGTAGATGGAATATCCAGGGCAATGTCAAACGCTGGCTCTCCAGGTTGGGCTGCTTGACAGTTCTTCTTGATGTAAATTTTATAATTTCCATTGGCATCTGGATCAAGCGTCATTCGTATGATGCATCCACAGAGCTTTTTAGTCTGTGGACAACATTCACCGTCTACCAATTCCCAGGCAACGATTTCATAAGCTACATGTGTTGCAGTCGGAATTTGACGTATACATAGTTTTAAGCAACGATCTCCTACCTGAGCTAAAGGAAAATTAGGGTTGTTATGCGCATAAAACAAAGCAGGATCTGTATTCAGTATGAAATCTTTTACATTTCCGTCACAGTCTTTTGCACTCACTATCCAATACTTGCTTCCATCAGCATTGACTTTTTCGACAATACTTACTAGATATCCATTCTGCGACCACTGGCAGTCAGGTTTGTCTTCACAGCAGGGTTGACGATCAGGAAAAGCTTTCCATTCTAGCACTTGCATGGAACTATTAAATTTCATTTCTATACAAACAGTATTTTTTTGGTACCTGTCAGGATCTGGGAACATATGAAAATAACTTTTTACGTCAAAACCCATATTGGTATCAAGCAAAGTTGCGGGAACAAAGAGTACCAGGTCGTACGCTGGATCTGTTAGTGCGCAGTTTTGCTTGATATAGACATGATAATTTCCGTTACTATCAGGATCCAGGGTCATTCTTACAATACAACCGCAGATCTTCTTTTCACCCTGTTCAGGACAACAAGGTTCTGGCATAACTTCCCATTTTACAATCTTTTTGCCTTCATAATCAAGACAAAAACGAACACAGAGTTTTGTTGCTTGAGAAATGGGATAGGTTTGTGAAATATCGAGTAGATCCACAGCAGTGTATAGTATCATTGTTTCATTGGTGCAGGTGAGAAAATTGACCACCCACCATCGATCTGATTCATCCCAGCGTGTGGAAACAATTCTACCTTGAGGAGACCATTTGCATTCAATTTCATCACCGCAGGGACACTTAACTTCTTCGAAGTAAAAAACCTTAGGTGGAATATAAGCTTCTTTTGAAACCACCCATATTTTATAACAATGTTTTTCTTTGAGTTGATTGATATTAAGGTTAGACCACATCCATTGATTTTGATGGGCAAAGTAAGAAAACTTCATTTCGATTCCATTGACTATGGCATAGATAGTATAGGTATCACGATCAATTTTTATTATTTCAATGCAAAGACAACGTAATTTTTGAAGTTCTTCTTTTTCACAACTTGATTCGTTTTTGTGTAGATAAGAAGCTTTGAGTTCGTTAGCTACAACTTTTCCTCCTATGTACCAGCTAGTTCCAGGAAGCATAACTGGGCATGGATTTGTGGAACTCGTGAGAGTTGAAACATCTACAGTGACAATGGCACCAGAGCTAAGTTTAACTTTAACCTTATTTGCTGTGCAGGGCTCAATAACTTCTGCGCAAAATAGATAGACACCATCGCATTGTTGTTCTTTTTTGAGATCGAGAGGGGATTTTTCTTCGCAAGGTTTAAAGGTAGCCCCATAGAGGAGACCTATAGGTTTGTTGGGAACGATATGATGGATAAAATAAAGATAATGAGTACCCCCCGAGGGGATGGTGAAAGTAAGCGAAACTTGGTTTGGAGCTTGACCAACAGCTTGTGCTACTTTCTGAGCAGGTGAAATGCCATCAAGATAAATTTCTACATTTCCAAAGGCGTAAAGCGTCAGTGTGACTTCGGTGCAAGCATCGACACAAAACTTGTGACGATAGATGGATTTTTGCTCTTTGGTGGGAGCTTGCCATGTTCCAGTATTTGCTTCCATGCCATATACCCAACAGGCTCCACCCTCATAAAGCTCAGGTTTCCAAGGTTTTACTGAAGCTTCAACATGATAAGTGGTTTCAGCTTCTTTCCAGGGGATTGACTTCATACCTTGTTGGACTACATGCGCTAACTCATGGGTAGCAGTACGATTGGGATCATTTACAATGTATCTCATATCGCATCCGCTAGCTAAATCGAATCTTTTCGAGGAATAAGCATACTCAGGATAAGGACAATTTTGTTCGCAAGCACATTCAGGATCACTAAAGATTAATTCAGCTGTAGTGGTAGTAGCATCCCAAATAATATCTTCTGCATCAAGTGCTTCCCCTGTTCTTCGAAGCGGAAGCATGGTTCGACCTTCTTTAATATAAGGTGCTACCTCAGAATTATTGGGATCAACTGGTTGTTCGACGCCATTTAGTTTATACTTATTGTTTCCGATTTGGAACTCTAATTTGTTGCCAGAAGCAGTGAGAATAGTTACAATACGGTTGTTTGCATCCCAGGAGATTTGTGCGTTAACTTCACTTGTAACATATCGAACAACAAGAAAAAGACGACTCCATCGGTTTTCTGGAGCTGCTTCCATGGGACCTTTTTGGGTATCATTTACCCAATATAGTTTGTTACCAGTTTGATACTTTAGCGATAGCTTGCAATTTTCTTTGAGTGGAGGTTCTTTGCAGGGATTGGACGAGGAACAGCTGGGAATAGCACAAGCTTCAATTGACTGCAAGAACTCTTTTTTATCCAAACCAACTGCACGAACATAATAGCAGTATTTGACGCCCTCTTTTATATCACTGCCATCCTGATAAAAGGTTTCCTTTATGGGGAAGTCTGTTAGAGGCATGGAATGTTGGTTGCCTTCCCCGATGCCTCGGTATATGTAATAATGTGCAGCACCTTCAATAGGTTTCCACTCTAAATTAATGTAGCCACAATTTCCTGTGGCTTTTAAAATAAATGAACTTTCAACAGGGACTGTATTTGCAGTTGCAAATCGATAAGTGGGAATAATAGAAAATAGCATCCATACAAGCGTTAATAGAGAAATTAAACTTTGTTTGCGTTTCATCTACTCCTCCTAAAAACGTAAAATAAATTTACTTAAACAAGTAAATTAGTAAAACAAATACCATATTTTTTTAACAAGGTTCATGTATATCAATTATAAAAAAGAACTTAATAAAGACACTATATAAGGAGATGTTTTTTAGGTGAAATTGCTAAGTTGGATTTGCTTTTAGGTTTAGCTTCTTGACTATACGAAGCGAAAAAGCCAAAGTGATAAATAAGGTCAAAAAGTCTGCAACAGTTTGACTAAAAATCACACCATTAAGCTGGTAGTATCTTGGTAAAATGATGATGGCAGGGATGAGAAAGATACCTTGTCGTGCTAAGGAAAGGATAGCTGATGGAAGTCCGTCTCCCATTGCTTGAAAAAGCACTGCAGTAATGATTTGATATCCAAAAAAAGGAAATAATACTGTTACAGCAAAGATAGTTTTTCTTCCTATTTCTATCACTAAAGGATCCACTGAAAACCATGAAATGATTTGTTTTGAAAAAATGAGAGACAATGCGGTAAAGAGGACACAAAAAAAACTTGACCAAAGATAGGAGAGTTTTACTGAACTCAACAATCTATCAAAACGTTTAGCTCCGAAATTATAGCCAGCAACAGGCTGGAATCCCTGCGCGAAACCAAAGAGAGGAAACATGCCCATAGAAAGAATCCGGAGAGTGATTCCAATGGATGCAACTGCAGCATCACCATAGTTACTTGCAGCTAAGTTTAATAAGGCTATAGTAAAGCTAGCAAGGAATTGACGAATAAAAGCTGGAAATCCAATTTTAACAATCTCAATAAAAACACCAGTATTCCAAGTGAAATATTGCCTTCGGATATGAAGATAACTATTTTTTTGAAAAAAATACCTAAAAAGCAAAAAAGTAGTAAGTGCTTGGGAGAAGACGGTGGCAATAGCTGCACCTGCAATACCCCAACCAAAAACAAAGATAAATATAGGATCAAGAACCATATTTGCAAAAGCACCGGTAAGCATTGCGGTCATACTAAGTTTGGCGTTACCCTCAGAGCGTACAATATGATTTAAGTTCATATTCAAAATGGTAAAAAAGGATCCAAACAACAAGATCTGTGTGTAGCTTTTTGCGTAGGGCATGATTGACTCGGTAGCTCCGAAATTTCTCAGCAAGGGTTGAAGCAGGAAGAAGCCAGAAAAAACAAAGATTACAGAAGCAAGACTGCTGATGAAAATGGATACCGAAGCAGTTTGATCTGCTCTCAACTTGTCTTTTGCGCCTAAAAGCCGTGAAATATAGGAGGCAGTACCTATCCCAAAGAGAAGGCCGAAAGCTCCAACCATAGCAAATATTGGAAAAGCTACTGAAACTGCTCCAATGGCTGAGGTTCCAAGATAGCCAATAAAGATAGCATCCACCATGTTATAAAACGCATTGACTGTCATGGCGATGATAGAGGGAATGGACATACGAATCAAAAGGCTGGGTATAGCCTCATTGCCAAGAGCATTTGCTCTTTCTTCAGGGTTGATCGGACTCCCTTTGTTTGCTTTTTTCATTATTTTCATGATTTCAAGGATAAATGAAATAAAATAAGATGCAAACCGAAGAAAAAACTATCGATTTATTTTCTGCAAAGAGGACTATATTCAAGATAAGATTCAGCAATAAATTCTTCCATATCCTGAAGCTCAAAACTTTTTTGAAGTGATCTTTCAGGAGTAAGAAGATCGACATACAATGTGATGTTGTCAGTGAGTCTTGAATGGGAAATCCTTGAGTTTATGAATATGTTATTTCGTGTATCAGTTTTGTTTGAACCAACTTTAATTAATGCGTAGGAGCTTAGGTGTGCATTAAAAATATCTTTATGATAATGAGTATAACGAAGGTCATCAATGCTAAGATATTTTACGATAAAATAGTCTCGGTAGTAGTTTGATGCAGAAAGAAAAGGAATATTTACTTTTTGGAATAAACCATCTTCAAGAATAATTTGAGCTCGAACAGAGGATTTTAAAACGTCTAGAAACAAACGGTATTGGTTCCATCCTTTATCATAAACAGGATCTTCAATTTTGAGTAATTTAGTTTTAATGGAAACATTATCCCTTGTGGGATTTTTAAAACAACGTTGGCGAAATAGCTTGTGGTGTGTGAGAATTTTGTGAATCTTTACTTTATCGTCTGCGTTGTTGGTGTGCACTTGGTATGGTGACTTGATATGACTTAGAAAGGACGCAAGCATATGAGAGGGATAATAATTAACGTAATGAATGCGAGAATTTAATCTATCATTGGAAGTAAGGTCTCTTTCAAGCATCTCATAGAAACAATGCTTTAAATGATAAAGCTCATTTTCAGTTTTAACAGAGGATTGGGAAATCAAGCTTAAAAGGGGCAATAATAATAGAAAAGAAACAAGGAACGTGAGAGAAAGGACACAGAGGTTTCTGTGTTTTACATTGGGAAAGCGCATTTGTTTATAATTCAAGCATCATATTAATACTCATACCTAGATTTTATATAACGCAAAAGCTTAGTCAATAAAAAAATCCCGGATTTGCTCCGGGATTTTTCCAAAAATAGCTTGAAAGCTTATTCGTCTCCGTTAAAAGGAGGATATTGATCAGTCATGAAAGACATGTAAGTACCAACGCGAAGCCACCATCTGAAATATTTTTCTACAAAACGAAACATACCTTCGGGATACTTGCCGGTAAAGAGAACAGCAAACCAGGCAATTAGAATTACAAAATAAACTCCAATGGCATAAAAAGCAAGCATAATACCATGGGGTATAAGAACATAAAAATAACCAAATAGTAAACGGAGAAGCAATAAACCACGAGACAAGCTACCTGGATACTCTACGCTAAACTCAAGTGCATTGTAATTTGGTGGATTGGCATCTTGAGAAAAGGGAGGGTATTGATCGGTCATGAACATCATGTACGCCATAACTCTCAAATACCATCGATAATAGCCTTCAACAAAACGAAACATACCTTCGGGATATTTTCCAGTAAATAGAACGGCAAACCATGCAATGATGATGACAAAGTATAAAGCAATGCCATACAATCCTAGCATAAAACCGTGGGGTATCATTACATAAAAATATCCAAAAAATAAACGAAGCAGTAGAAGCCCACGCGACAATGATTCTGGGTACGTTACATTAAACTTAACCGGAGATGTCATTTATTAATCCTCCTTATAAAAATAAATTAACTTGGACTCATTATAAATTAAAATAATCCCCTGTAAACAATTCGAATTGCTTCACCTAAAATCTACTCGAAATTAATTCGATGCTTCTCCTAAAA